>JBLIOE010000030.1:0-52185 GCA_047639555.1 Candidatus Aldehydirespiratoraceae bacterium | reverse complement strand
TGACATTGTCGAAGGTGACATTGTCGAAGGTGACATTGTCGAAGGTGACATTGCCGATGCATTTGTTGCGTTGGATCCGAACGACCGGATTCAAAACGTTGAGACCAACGCGAAGACCGCCGGTTGCGCCGATCGTCGGCCCCCAATTCAACCCGACGGCGAGCGCGACCGAGGCGCGAAGAACCGAGATCTCACCGCCATCCAATCCTTCGGTGATTACGTCTTCAGCCCAGCTGCGGAAGAAGTCACACAGGGGTCCACTCGCTCCGTTCAGACCGTCTTGCGTGACAGTGAGACCAATGGCGTCGACGACCGACGTGCCCGTCGGGATCGGCGCGTCGCCGATAAAGATCGTGGTGGCCGCCGTCGCAACATGCGCACCAACGTTGCCGTTGAGCACAGCATGGAACGTCGCCGACTCGGCGGGATCGTCGCTATCGACAACGTAGATCCCGAGCGCCGCCACGTAGACGGAACTCGTATTGAGCCCTGTCTGGTCGGCGTAGCAGTAGATCTGAGAGAGCCAGGGACTGTAGGTGGCGAGGTTCCCGTCGTTGTCATAGGACTGGACGGTGACATCGAGATCCGTGATGTCACCGAGGTCGGCGGGCAACTCCAGGTGGAAGGCCATGCTCACGAATCCGGTCAGGCCGACGCTGCCATCGGCCGGTTCGAGGGTCATCACGTCGTTCGTAACGAGAAGTGGCGTCGTTCGGGTGCCCACCGGGAACGATGCATCACACGGCGGAGGCGAAGGCGGCGCAGAGCAGAACGTGGTGACGGCCCCGCTGCGCACTCGGCGTCTGTGGGCTCGACAACAACAACGGGAGGAGTGACGACACCCTCGGGATCGCCCGCGGCGAACACATCCCAGTGCTGGCCGTTCCACCATTCACCGATGAACCTCTCAAGGCCGGTGGCCGGAGGCTTTTCCTCCAACACCACTTCTTTCGGCGCGGCCTCCGCCTCGTCTTGGGCCGATGCCGGCGGTGCGAGCGCCGCGGCAAAGAGTCCGGCCGCGAGCATGACAACCAGCCAGAGCCTCCCCAGCGTCAGTCGTTGTTGTCCCCTACGTGCGCTCGTTCGAGTCCCCCCACCGATTACTAGACCATGAATCTCTCATAGTTATCACTTCATTGTTAAATACTTCACCTTCCGGCTATGTTTGGTGAATGGCGATGGGACACATAATCGGTGAGCGCGGGGCACAAACCCGCGACGAACTCCTCGCTCAAGCCACTCTCCGTTTCAGCGAACGCGGCTATCGCGACACATCGGTCTCGCAGATCGCCCGCGATGTCGGGCTGAAGCAGGCTGCCGTCTATCGCTACTTCCCGTCCAAGGAAGCGCTCTTCGACGCAGCAGTACTTGCCGATATGGAAGCCGTCATCGCGGCCGCCTTCGATGCTCCGATCCCGCTCCCTTTTCCTGACGCACTTCCTGGATTCTTCCTGCGCATCCAGGCCACAGCCGACGAGCACCCCTTGATCTCGCGGGTCCTCGCGAATCAGGAGCCCGGCGTGCTCGCTCGCCTCGTCGACTCACCGACTGTTCGCACCTTTGAGGGTGCGCTTCGTGAACAGATGCGCGAGGGCCAGCATAAAGGCGAAATCCGGTCCGACATCGACATCGACCTCGTCGCTCGCGGCTACGAGACAATCATCTTTGCGCTACTTATCGCGCGAGCAAGCACCGGGCCCGACCCACATGCGAGCGGTATTGCCGGCGTCCTCGCTGTCACCGATGCCGCGCTGCGACCGGCGGCCGTTGTGGCCCCCAGCCCTAACTCAGAGACGAGTAATCCGCACCCGTAAGTTCGAGCGACACGGCCCAGAGTTGGCCGGCGCTGTCGGTCGACTTTGCCTTGCCGGTCCGGCCGACCTTCTCCGGGTGGCCCTTCATCTCGCCGATCCCGTCGGGTCCGAAGTAGTCGTTGCCGGCAACGTCGTCGCCCACGGCGGCCCGCAACTGCGGGAGCGCACCCATCGCCGCCGACTGCGACATCAGGCGATCCGCGACGGGACGGGTGATCTTCATCAGAGTGGACAGAATCCCACCGCCCAACTCTTTGCCGAGTTCGGTCTTGGATGCGCCGGGGTGGGCGGCCACCGCGATCGTCGACGAACCAGCCGCGGTCAGACGCTTCTGGAGTTCGCTCGTGAAGAGCAGGTTGGCGAGCTTGCTCTGCCCGTAGGCGGGCCATGGGCCATACTTCTTCTCGCTCATGAGATCGTCGAATTTCATCGAGCCGAACTTGTGGGCATTGCTGCTCACATTGACGATGCGACTCCCCTCGCCGGCGGCGGCCAGGGCGGGCAGCAGCGCAGCGGTGAGGGCGAAGTGGCCGAGATGGTTGACGCCGAACTGTTGTTCAAACCCTTGCGCCGTGTGGCCCAGCGGAGTGGCCATGATCCCGGCGTTGTTGATCAGTAGATCGAGACGGTCGCTAGCGGCAAGGAACTGCGCGGCCGACCCCGCAATCGATTCGAGGTCCGCCATGTCGGTGAGCAGCACCTCGACCGAGCCGCTCGGCTCGAGTGCGTTGATCGCAGCTTCGGCGGCCGCAGCCTTGGCCGGGTTCCGGCACGCCATCACCACATGAGCACCATGCTGGGCGAGCGCGCGGGCCGTCTCGAACCCCAGACCGCTGTTGGCCCCAGTGACGAGGGCGACGCGGCCACTCTGGTCGGGAATGTTCGCTTCGGTCCAGGAGGTCATGAGTCGAGGGTAGTCAGCGCACGATCTCGATCCCCCAGCGCTCCCGGACGAGCAGGTCTTCGGCTTCCGGCACGTGAGTTGGATGGTGACACGCAAGGATCTGCTTGACCCGTTCGTGGGCAACTTCCGCGGCCGACTTGCCGCCGGCTTCGAGCCAGTTGTCGGGGGTATCGCGGTCAGCGATCTCGGGATAAATGTATTCCTTCTGCATCAGCTCAAGGGTCTGCTGCGAGCCGAGGAAATGTCCGGGGCCGTTGATTACTTCAGCGATGGCTGCGGTCGACAGGGTCTCTTCGTTCACTTCGATGCCGCGCACGGTGCGGTTGATCGCTCCGAGCATGTCGTTGTCGATCACCAAGGCTTCCTGTGAGCACGCGAGCAGGCTGCCGAGCATCCCGGCCGATTCGTAGACGAGGTTGGCCCCGCCGTGCCCGGCGAGGGCAACATTGAGACCCTTCTCGTAGCCCGCCTGGTTGTCGGGCATCTTGGAGTCGCTCATCCCCGCCGCAACACCGGAGGGCAGTCCGAGCCAGTTCGCCATCTGCGCGGCCGCGGCGTTGAGCACGCCTTCTTCGCCGCTTCCGCCACTCATGGCGCCGGTCCGAAGATCGGAAACGAACGGCCACAGCCCCATGACACACGGATGACCGGGACTCAGCAGATTGACGGCGGTAAGAGCAGAGAGGCACTCCGCCAGCGCCTGGGCGAGCGACCCAGCGAGTGCGGCGGGCGAGGTCGCCCCGGCCTGACCGGCCGACAACAGATTGATCGGCATGCCCACCTCGATCTGAGCAACCATGCAGTTGGTTGACTCTTCCGCGAAGCGAAGGGGCGGGACCACGAAGGTGTTGTTGGCGGCCACGAACGGACGCTTGCGGAACTCCCCCTCGCCGCCCGCGAGCATGTCGTACATCTCAACGGACTCATACACATGCTCGCGCTCGAACCATGACGTGCCGACCGGCTTCCCGGTGCCCACCGTGGCGGCGTAGGCAGTGTTGATGTCCAACTCGCGGCTGTCTACCTTGTCGCGAGCCACCACCGTGCGAACGAAGAAGTGGATGTTGTCGAGGCGATCGACAAGCCGCGCACAGTCGTAGACGTCTTGTGCGGTGCTGTGACGGAACGTGTTGGTTTCGTGGTCGTGCATAAGCACAGCCGCTCCAGCAGTGCCGAAGTGCACCTTGTCGCCGCCGACTTCGATCGACTGATCGTCGTCAAAGCCATGCCAGGTCCATTCCTTGTTCGCAGTCGCGATCGCACCCTCAACCAGGTGGCGGGGGAAGTAGAGGCGATCGCCTTCCATCCGGCCGCCCGCCGCCGTGACGACCTCAATGAACTCCGGCACCGGCGAACCCATACCGACGTTCTCAAGCAACCAGATCGAGGTGTCGTAGACCTGCTGGATATCACTTTCGGAGAGCGGTTTGTACTTGCCGCCCGACAGACCCGGACGCACCGGGCGATCGTCGAGCTCAACAAAGGCGGCGCGTTCGGCGATACGACCAGAGCGGCCCCCGCTGCGACGACGACGTGGCGGTTCAGTCATTTCTCATCCCTCCCTAAGCCCGCAACGTCTCGTTGGCGGGATCGTGTGCGGCACCGGCGAGCACAGTGCACGTCCGCCGGTGGCCGAGCATGTCGAGCTCGAATGTGGTGCCTGGCGCCTCGAACTCTGGGGAGACGAAGACGAAGCCCAGGCTCTTTCCGACGGTGTGGCCGAAAGCGCCGCTGGTGCCAATACCGATGACGTTGTCGTCAGCGTCGTAGGCCGGTTCGTTGCCGAGAATGTCGCTCGGCCCATCGTCGACTTCTACATAGACGAGCACCATCGAAAGCGGATCTGTCTGGTCTCGCCGCTCGACCGTGACGTCCTTCCCGATGAACTCACCCTCAAAGTCAACGAAGCGCTCAAGACGAGCCTCGATCGGGGTGATCTCGGTGGTGAGTTCACTCCCCCAGGCCTTGTATCCCTTTTCGACCCGCCCGACGTTCATCGCATAGGCACCAAAATGGGCGATGCCGTGGGGTTCGCCCGCGGCAACGATGGCGTCGTACAACTCGGGCATCCGGTCGAGCGGGAAGTGCAGTTCCCATCCAAGCTCGCCGACGTAGGACACCCGAAGCGCCTTACACGGCACACCAGCGACATCGATCTCTTGGCCGGTGAGCCAGCGGAACGACGCGTTGGTGAGGTCGGCGTCGGTGAGCGTCGACAGCAGATCTCGGGCGCGAGGGCCGGTCACACCGAGCAGGCCGAGCTGGTCGGTGACATCGGCGACGGTCACGTCCTCGCCCGGAAGGATGTGGTGGTTGAGCCAGTCCTCGTCGTGGGTGGTGCCAATGATCGCGGAGTTCAGATAGAAGCGATCGTCCGCGAAACGCGTGATCGTCATCTCACATTCGATACCGCCAAGATCGGTGAGCATGTGAACGAGTCGCATACCCCCGGTTTTTCCGGGGATCTTGTTGGCCGACAGTCGATCAAGTAGAGCCGCCGCGTCGGAACCGGTGACTTCGAATTTGGCGAACGCGGTGAGATCGGCAATGCCGACACGCTCGCGGAAACCCTTGACCTCTTCCGCCACGATGTCGTGGGCGTTGGAGCGCATGAACGTGTGTTGTTCGGGCTCACCGAAGTACTGGGGACGCTCCCACCCGTAGACCTCTTGCCACTGGGCTCCGAGGGCATCGAGTCGGTCGTAAATCGGCGTGACCTTCTGCTTGCGGGCCGCGGGGTGGAACTCGCCGGGCGGGCGAGCCGCGTACATGAGGTGGTATTCCTCGATCGCCTTCTCGAAGGCAAACTCGCCGTGGGCACCGGTGTGGTCGCCGAAGCGACGCGGGTCCATTCCTCGCACATTGATCTCGGTCTGGCCGTGGACCATCCACTGGGCGAGATACTTGCCCGCACCGGGCCCTTGGGTGATGCCGATCGAGGCGCCGTTGCAGTGCCAATAGTTACGAAGGCCGGGGGCCGGACCCATCAGGTAGCCGGAGTCGGGGGTGTGGGTGATCGGCCCGGAAACGATCTTCTTGATGCCCGCGTTTTGCCACGCCGGAACCCGTTCGAGGGCCACCGTGAGACAATCGGCAATCGCATCAACATCCGGTGGCGTGAGATAAAAGTCGAGTCCCCAATCGATGCCATCGACGCCGTACGCCTGGGCACCAGCGGTTTCGTAGGGGCCGATGAGGAGGCCATCGATCTCGCGGCGGTAGTACGACGACGAGATCGGGTCACGGGTGACCGGCGGCTCGAAGCCCAGTTCCTTCATCGCGTCGAGCGGCTCGGTGATGATGTATTGATGGATGACCGACACGATCGGCACCTCAAGCCCCACCATCGCCCCGAGCTGCGGGGCGTAACAACCCGCCGCGTTGACGACGTGCTCACAGACGATCTTGCCCTTCTCGCTAATGATCTCCCAGCGCCCATCGGGCAGCTGGTTCATGTCGGTGACGCGATTATGGCGTGACACTTCGCAGCCGAGTTGGCGGGCGCCCTTGGCCATCGTGTTCGTTGTGCCTGTGGGGTCGGCCCATCCATCGTTTGGTGTGTAGAAGCCACTCTGCACGTCATCGATGTTCTCGAAGAGCGGATTGAGTTCCTGGATCTCTTTCGGGGAGATGATGTGGCTCTCCAACCCGAGCTGGTTGAGCTGGGCGTGCACCTGCTTGTGCCAGAGAACTTCTTCATCGGTGACGGCGAAGCGGATCGCACCACAGCCATGCCAGCCGGAGGACAGGCCGGTCTCTTCTTCGATCTTGGGGTAGAGGGAGATGGCCTCCTGATGCACCTTGGCCATATTGAGATCGCCGATGAAATTCGGAACCAGACCCGCGGCGTGCCAGGTGCTGCCGGAGGTGAGTTCACCCTTCTCGATGAGGACGGTGTCGGTCCAACCTTCGTGGGCCAGGTGATACAGCAGGCCGGCGCCCATCACTCCGCCACCGATGATGACGCAGCGCGCTTCTTCTCTCATGTTCTCCCCGCTTGCTCGTGAACCATTCGTCCCACTCAGTGGAACGTTTCATTCTATGAGTTATCGTAGTTCCTACGATGCAGACAATCGAGCGAACCTTCAGCATTCTCGGCGCACTCGCGGAGGGATCCGAGCGCGCTGGTCTCAGCGAGATTGCCCGGCGGGCCGACCTTCCTAAGAGCACCACATCTCGCATTCTCGCCAGCCTCGAATCACTGGGCATCGTCGAGCGCATCGGCAATCAATACGGAATCGGCAACGGGCTCGCGACGCTCACCCATCGCGCCTCTCCGATTGGTTCACTACGCGAGATGGCGCGACCCCAACTGACCGAACTCGCCGATGCGCTCGGAGAGAATGTGTCCCTCGTCGTCGACGATGGCGACCAGGTTCTCTATATCGATACCACCACGCCCAGCGAGCTGCAGGTGCAAGTGCAGGACTGGACGGGCGAGCGACTCCCCTTCCACGCTGCTGCGGCCGGGATCTCCCTCATGTCGACCTGGGATCACGAACGGCTGGCGTCGTTCTGCGAAAGTGATCTCGTCTCCTTCACATTGAGCACCGTCGTCACGGCTGAAGGCATCCAGCGCAAACTCGACGAGCTCGCCCGAGACGGGGTGACCTGGACCTTCTCCGAATTCTCCGACGACGTGAACGGGGTTGGCGCGCCCATCCTGAGCGCCACCGGTGAAGCGGTCGGAGCCATCAACGTCTACGGGCCGACCTACCGCTTCCCGGGCGAGCGCCCGCGCGAGGAGATCGCCTCCATCGTCATCGACGCCTGCGAGCGGATCAGCACACGCCTGACTGGCCAGTAATCGCCGCCGATAGACACAGGTGCGCCGTGCGTCTCTTGTAGTCCTCACCCTCCTCGCAAGCCTTGTTGTTGCCGTGACGCCTGCGAGCGCGACAACTCCGCCATCCCGAGCGTTCTGCGATGTCGACGACGGACGCTTCTATTCGACCGTCGTCGACTGGGCGAAGGTAGTCGGGATTACGTCGGGCGTTACTGCGACCGATTTCGATCCCAACGGGACAACCACGCGCGGCCAAATCGTCACGATGCTGCATCGATACGTTGCCTGGAGTGACAACGGCGCGCCCGAAATCAACACGGCCCACGGCTTCTCTGAAATCGTCGCCGGCGCCTACTACGAAGGCCCTGTTCGCTGGGCCGCCACTAGCGGCGTAACGACGGGAACCGGCGCCGACCGCTTCGAACCAGACGCCACTGCCACAAGAGCTCAGCTGGCCACATTTGTCCACCAGCTCGCACCGCGCCCGCCAAGCTCCACCGACGCGTTCGACGACGTCCCCGCGCGAAGCTGGTTCGCCGATGCCGCTCACTGGCTCTGGGACCGCGAACTAACCACCGGCACCAGCCATCGCCGTTTCTCACCCGACGCGGTCTCCTTGCGGGACGGGGTGATCACCTTTCTTTGGCGACTCAGTGACGAACCGACGCCGGGCGAATTTCTACCGGCGCCCTACTCCCGCACCTTCACGGTGATCGGCGATTCCGTCATCGACGGTATCCGCGTGGGAAGTGTGCTCACCGACGACACGTTCCCGGGGTGGGACGGCGGGGTCGGCGCACGCGGCTGTCGCCAACCGCTGATCACGCCGCAAGCCCGCGTCTGTGGTCGGTCCCCTATTCCCAGCGCGCTGCTCACCATACAAACGGCAATCGCCGACGGAACTCTCGGCGCCATCGTGATCCTGCACGTCGGTACCAATGGCGCGCTCGATGCGGATTCGCTCGACCAGCTGATCGCAGCGTCGATCGGCCATGTCGACACATTGTGGCTGATGACAATTCGATCGCCGTGGTCAAACCAAGTCGCCGAGAATGAGTTGATCCGTGCCGCCGTCGACCAGCGGTCACCCTCGCTCGACAGTCGAGCGCTCGACTGGGAAGCAATGGTCGCCGGCAATCCGAGCCTCGTCGGCCACGGCATTCACCTCACACTCACTGGCCGCACCGCCATGCGCGATCTCATCAGCGACGCACTCGCCGCCTCATACGAGCAACCATGACTCGACGCCCCTCTCCCCGCCCGGCGATCGCAATCGCGGCAGCGCTCGCTTCGCTCAGCGCGCTCCTCACGTTCAGCGCTCCCCTGGCAACGGCGGAGATGGCGACCTTTCTGCACCGCGAGGCCGGCGAACCCTCACCCGCCGCGCCGTCGGCCTTCCACGACGTGCCGGCCGACGACTGGTTCACGGAACCCGTCGCGTGGATGAGTGAGGTCGGGGCCACCACCGGCACCACGAGGACCATATTTGAGCCTTCGGCGCCGGTTACCCGAGCCGAGGTCCTCAACTTGCTTTGGCGCGTCGCGGGGAACCGGCGACCCCTGGGCCAGATAACTCGGGTTGCGGCGGCCGTTTTCATGCCGTCGGCGATTCCGTGATGGGGAGCACCCGGCTGCTCCGCGGACTTTCCGCTGACGGGTTCCCTGGGTGGACGGGCGACATCAACGACCGGGCATGTCGCCTCGCGACACGATCGATCATGCACGCGATCTGTGGGGAGACCTCCGTCCCCAGCACCCTTTCGACCCTGCAGGCGTGGCGGGACGAGAGTGTTCTCGACGATGTTGGATCTATTCACGTCGGCGCCAACGGCGGGTACGACGAGGACGAACTCGACCAGTTGATCGACGCCGCCCGAGTCGTCGGCTACGCAGCGGTGATCGCTACGGCGCTCGCCTTCTCGTAGGCGGCCCGCGCTGCCGAGCTACATTTTGGGGCGAAGGTTCTTTGGGTCGTACCAGCTGCTGATCCCGGCACTCACCGGGATACGTCGACCCGCAATGTTAGTTTCCCACGTTCCGGCCTCAAGCCAGTCTTTGGTGATTGCCTCGTCGTGTTCGATGTAACCCATCGCGCAGCACCGATCCTGAGTGGCGCTCCACATCGAAGAGGAGGTGCGGCCGACAACCAGGCCATCTCGATAGAGCGGTTCGTCGTGATAGGTGAGGAGGTCCGGGTCTTCGATCCGGAACTGGATCAGCCGCTTTGTGCGCGGCCCGCCCCGTTGCGCCTCAAGCGCGCCCCGCCCGTTGAATTCAACGGACTTGTCCCATGCGATCGCGAATCCGAGGCCCGCCTCGATCGGCGTGTCCTCGTCGGTGATGTCGTGGCCCCAGTGGCGCATACCCGCTTCGAGCCGCAGCGAGTCCATGGCGTGATAGCCCGCGTGGACCAGCCCGTGACTCGTCCCCGCTTCGACGATCGCGTCATAAACGGCGACCGAGTCGGCGTTGGGCACGTAGAGCTCCCAGCCGAGCTCGCCGACATAGCTCAAACGCAGCGCAAGCACCTGGGCGCCGGCGATCTCGATGGGTTGGCCGGTGCCGAAGTGGAACCCGTCGTTGGAGAGATCGGCGCTCGTGAGTTCAGACAGGAGCGCACGCGAGTTCGGGCCCATCACACCGAGCATCGCCTGGTCATGGGTGACGTTGACCATCGTCACCTGCTTACCCACCGCGGCACGGCGGAGCCAGGTCCAATCACGGTTCTCGGCGGCCGCGGCGGTTACGACGAAGAACCGGTCCTCCGCCATTCGGTTGACGGTGAGGTCGGCCTCGATGCCGCCCTTGTGGTTGCACCACTGGGTGTAGACGGCCTTGCCGATCGGCGCATCAACATCGGCGACGCTGATCGTGTTGAGCACCTCGAGCGCGTCGGGCCCCTCAACCGTGAACTTTGCGAAGGAGGTCTGGTCGAAGAGGCCCACCTGCTCGCGCACACCCATGCACTCGCGCACCATGTTGTCCCGCCAGTTCTGTTTTCCGTAGGAGTACTCGTACTCCTTCGCCTGACCCGCGTCGGCGTACCAGTTGGGTCGTTCCCAGCCGGCCGTTTCGCCGAATACTGCGCCGGCCGCTTCGATGCGGTCGTGCAGCGGCGAGTGGCGCTGGCCGCGCGCACTCTCGTATTGCCGGAACGGCCAGTGCATGGCGTAGAGCAGACCGAGGCTCTCGGAGACGCGGCTCTTCAAATACTCCTCGTCGGTCTGGAAGGGTAAGGCCCGACGGATATCGACCGAGTTCAGATCCATGGGCGGGTGTTTGTCAGCGATCCAGTCGGCCAGCGCCCAACCAACACCGCCGGCCGACTGAATTCCAACCGAGTTGAAGCCAGCGGCGACGTAGCAGTTGTCGACCTCCGGAGCCTCGCCCATGTAGTACACACCGTCAGGCGTGAAGGCTTCCGGCCCGTTGAAGAAGAGCTGCAGTCCGCACTCACCGAGCGCAGGAACACGATGGATCGCCCGTTCGAAGATCGGACCGATGTGTTCCCAGTCCTCCGGAAGGCTCTGGAACGAGAAGTCGCGGGGGATTTGGTCCATCCGCCAGACCTTGCCGCGCGGCTCGAAGAAGCCCGCCATGATCTTGCCGGTCTCCTCCTTGAAGTACGTGTAGTTCCCCGGGTCCCGAAGCGTGGGCATGCCGAGCTCGACCCCGTCGAGCGGCTCGGTCACGATGTAAAAGTGCTCGCACGCCTGGAGCGGCACATTGACGCCGATCTGAGCGGCCAGGTGCCGCGTCCAAATGCCGGTAGCCAGCACGACGATCTCGGCTTCGATCTCGCCCTGCTCGGTGACCACTCCGGTGACCTTGCCATTCGAAGCCTTGAGTTCGGTGACGGCAACATTCTCGAACACTTGGGCGCCGCGAGCCTTGGCCCCCTTGGCCAGCGCCATCGTGGTGTCGACCGGCGAGGTCTGCCCGTCACGCGGGATATACAACGCGCCGACGAGGTCTTCGGTCCGCAGCAACGGCCACCGCTCGGCCGCTTCGTCGAGCGAAATCTCTTGGGTCTCGACGCCGACACCCTCGGCCATCGTCGCCCCGCGCAAGATCTCTTCCCAGCGCTCCTCGTTGTCGGCAACCGAGATCGAACCAGGCGTGCGATAACCCGTGGCTTGACCGGTCTCGTCTTCGAGCTCCTCGAAGAGTCGGGCCGAATACGCGGCCAGCTTCGTCATCGAGTGGGTGGACTTCAGCTGCGACACGAGTCCGGCAGCGTGCCAGGTGGTGCCACAGGTGAGCGTGCCTTGCTCGACTACAACGACGTCGGTAATGCCTCGCCGGGTGAGGTGATACGCAATGCTCGCGCCCACAATGCCGCCGCCAACGATGACGACCTGAGCGCGGTCCGGAAGGGTGGATGCCATCGCAGGAGGTTAGACCCTCTAACGGATTCTGGACACCGTTTCCTCGGACGGTATGTTGCACGGATGAGCGATGTCTCCCAACCCTCCGAAGAACTCAGCAACGCCCCGAAGTTCCACACTGACCGGAGCCATTACGGTCCCGCGTTCGAGTCATGGTTTTCCGGTCGTTATCCAAACCGGTCTGCCGTCTCGGTCACCAACATCGACATTCCGGTGTCGACCGGGTTCTCGAACGAGACCGTCTTCCTCGACCTCGAATGGACCGAAGATGGCGCTGCTAAAGCGCAGAAGTATGTTGCCCGGATCGAACCCACCTCCGGGGCGTTGTTCCCGGCCCAGACCGCTCACTGCGGCGTCTCTGTCGAGATCCAACATCGAGCCATGGAAACGGTTGGCGCCCACTGCGACGCACCCGTCCCCGAACTCCTCGGCTATGAATCGGATCTATCGGTAATCGGTCAGCCGTTCTTCATGATGGGCTTCACCGAAGGTCGAATCCCGTCAGACCAGCCCCGCTACTCCGAGGAAGGTTTCCTCGTCGACGAAGCCACACCCGAAGAACGCGGGCGAATGGTCGAGTCCGGTCTCAACGCCATGGGGCAGATTCACAACATCGATTGGCGTACCGCAGACCTGGACTGGCTCGACACCAGCGGCACCGGTGAGCCATCCACGAAGGTACAGCTCGACCTCTATCGAGCCTCCAGTCTCGCCGAACTCGACGGGCGCCCTCACCCGGTGCTCGATGCGGCGTTCGAGTGGCTCTATGCCAACGACCCGCAGGACGATCGTATTGGCTTGTCGTGGGGCGACTCTCGACTCGGCAATGTGATCTGGCAGGACTACGAGCCGGCCGCCGTTGTTGACTGGGAAGCGTGTGCCCTCTCCCCCACCGAAGCCGACGTCGGCTGGTGGCTCATGTTCGACCGGATGTCCTTCGACGAACCCGGCAATGCCCGCATGGAGGGTTTCCCGACTCGCGAAGAAATGGTCAAGATCTACGAACGAGTCTCTGGCCGCGAGGTGCGCAACCCGCACTATTGGGAAGTCTTCGGCACCATGCGGTTCTGCGCGATCTTCATCGGCCTCGGCGACCGCATCACCAACCAAGGACTCGTGCCTGCGGAGATGAACATGTCGGTCGCCAACATGGTCACCCAGTCCCTCGCCACCTACCTCGAGATCGAAAACCCAACGCCCGCCGCGTTCTAAGCCCGATCAGTGGCTAGCTCGTGGCTTCGATGACCTTGGCATAGTTGTCGAGGATCGGGAGCAGGTGCTCCTCGCCCATTGGCGGGAGACCGAAGACGAAGCGGTGAACACCTGCGTCTTCGTGGCGCTTTGCCTCGTCGGCGTCCGGCGGCGCCGCGTAGAGCGAGAGTTCGATCTCACTCACGTCGCGGTCGTTCTTGGCGCACTCTTCGGCGAGGACACCCAACTCGTCGAGCATCGAGCCGCGGCCATTGATCGGCATCCAACCGTCGCCGTAGCGAGCAGCCCGACGAGGTCCCCACGGCGACGCTCCACCGACATGGATCGGCGGGTGGGGCGTCTGCACCGGCTTTGGCTTGGACCAGATGGGATCGAAGTCGACCATGTCGCCGTGGTATTCGGCGGGGTCGTCGGCCCAGATGGCCTTCATGGCCTCGAGGCGTTCGCGCATCAGCTTCCAGCGGGTAGAGAACTCGCCGCCGTGGTTCTCCATCTCTTCCGCATTCCACCCGCCGCCCACACCGAGAAGGAAGCGACCGCCAGAGATGTAGTCGAGCGACGCAACCTGCTTCGCCAAGGTGATCGGGTGATGCTGCGGGACCAACGTGATGCCGGTGGCGACCTTCAGGTTGGTGGTCGCGGTTGCGGCCGCAGTGAGCGCCACGAACGGATCCATTGTCTCGTAGTACATCTGCGGCAGCTCGGGACCGCCGGGCCACGGGCTCTTCCGGCTGGCCGGAATGTGGGTGTGCTCCGCGACCCACAGAGACTCGAAGCCGCGTTCTTCGAGGGCTCGGCCGAGATCGGCCGGGGCCATCGCTTCAGGAGTGGGAAAGATTGTGACGCCAAACTGCATGGGTCAGGACACCTCGATCTCGGCGCGATCGTTGTTGACCTTCTCACTGACGACCCGACTCGATCCACCCGGCTTCATCGACACGCCATAAAGGCAATCGGCCGCTTCCATCGTGCGCTTCTGATGGCTGACGAGGAGCATCTGAGCATCGGCCCGGAACTCCTCGACCAGCGACAGGAAACGATGAAGGTTCACATCGTCGAGGGCGGCCTCGACCTCATCCATCACGTAGAACGGCGAGGGCCGGCTGCGGAAGACGGCGAAGAGGAACGCGAGCGCGGTGAGCGTGCGTTCGCCACCGCTGAGCAGCGACAGCTTGCGGACGTTCTTGCCCGACGGACGGGCGCTGATCTCGATGCCCGTATTGAGCAGATCTTCTGGCGTAGTGAGGGCAAGGGAGCCCTGTCCACCGGGGAACAGCGTCTCGAACAGTTGCTGGAAGTTGACCGCAACGTCGGCGAAGGCCGAAGCGAAGACGGTGACGATCTCCTCATCGATCGACGAGATGACCTTCGAGAGCTCACGGCGAGTGCCACGGATGTCGTCGAGTTGGCCCTGCAGGAAGGTGTGGCGCTCCTGCAGCGATTGATACTCCTCGAGAGCGAGCGGATTAACCGGGCCCATGATTTCGAGTTCGGACTCAAGCTGATGGGCTCGGGTGGTCGCCTCGACGCCGTTATCGAGCGGCGGGCACTCGGCGGAGACCGCCACGTCAGGAGCGAGATTATGTTCGGCCCGTAGGCGCTCGACGGCACCTTGAAGCTTGATCCGCAGTTCCGCCTCTTCGACCTCGGCCCGAGCGGACTGGATCCGCAGGTTTTCGAGCTGCTTCTCGGCCTCGGAGCGGCCACGACGAAGATCGTCGAGTCGACGAGTGATCTGCTGCGCAGCCTCGGACTGGCGGCGGCGACGCTCGCGCACCTCGTGGAGGCGACCGTCGACGACAGCGGATCGAGACGCGACCGCGGCGGCCAGATTTTCCAGCACGGCAACTTTGCGGTCGAGGAGCTCTCGCTGCGCCCCGGCTGCGGCTCGTTCGACCGCATCGCGCTCCAGCCGTTCATCGATCTCGCCGAGCCGCTTGGTCAAGAACGTCTGGCGTTCTTCAAGACCGGCCGAACGGACTCCGATGTCGGTGCGAAGCGAGCCGACGGTGGCGGCTCGAGTTTCGATGTCTGTGCGGGCTACTGCGAGACGACGGCCCTTTTCGACCGACTCTGTCTCAACCGCTTCGAGCGTCGGCAGGGTTGTTTCGAGCTCCTCAACGCGCGCCGTTTCCCGCTCAACGCGGACAACAAGTTCGTCGAATCGGTTCTGGAGGCCGTCGGCCTCGGTGACGACATCACGACGATCGGCTTCGATCCGCTGCACGGCGTCGGCGGCCGAGGTGAGGCCGGAGTCGATGCCATCGAGACGCCCGGCCAGGTCGTTCGCCGCTGTCTTGCGGGCGGCGAGTTCTTCACGGGCGGCGAGCACATTGGTGTCAGCCTGCGCACAGACCAGCTTGGTGGCGGCGGCCTTCTCGTCTGCTTCGACGAGAGCGGCACCGGTTGCCCCGGAGCCGTTCGCTCCCACACGCCAGCCATCGGGACCGAATCGGTCGCCAGCTTGGGTGACAACGGTGCGGGCCGGATCGGCCATGACCGCGTCGGCCGCGGCGCGCCAGTCGCCATCGATGATGCCGATGTGGCCAATGATGGCGTCGAGCAATGCATCGACACCGGGCTGGGTCCCTCGGACGCGCCCGCGGATGGAGTCCCCTCCAGAGTCACTCGTCCGCGGTGCACCTCCGAGGGCCAGCACGGCCCCGGTCGAATCGCCTTCACTCAGGAGGTCCAAGGCCCGTCGGGCGGTGTCAGGGTCGCGCACGATCACCGCGCCCAGCGCCTCACCGACCGCCGATTCAAACGCTCGTTCCCAACCGTCATCGACGGCGACAAGATCAAGCAGCGTGCCCATCACGCCATCAACCTCGGCGAGTCGAGCGGCGCCCGCTTCGGCCCGAGCCTCGTCGAGCGCCAGGGTGAGCGCTTCGGCTCGAGCGATCCAACGATGGTGTTCGGCATCAGCGTCGGCTTGCTCAGCGAGGCGAGCAGCGAGCGCGTCTTCGGCGGAGACCTTCGAGGATTCGGCCGCTTCCATCGCCGCGACGAGAGGCTCTTCTTCGTCGTGTAGAGCACCGAGTGCGCCGCGCCGTTCGGCCGCATCGCGGTCGAGAACCGTGCGACGTTCACCGAGCTCAGTGAGGCGGGCCTGCAGACGGCCGACCTCGCTGCCCCCGCGTTCGGTGGAGGCCCGCAGGGCGCCGAGCTCGCCGCGTACCTCTGCGGCCTGGCCGCTGGGTACAGGAACGCCGTCGCCCCATTCCTCTTGGAATTGTTCGCGATCGGCGGCGAGTTCCCGCTCGGTGACTTCGAGACGTTCGATGTCGGGCACAAGCTCAGCGAGCTCGGCCTCGACACGGTCGAGGTCGTCCCGAGACCTCGCACCTTCTGCTTCGAGGTTGGCAATGACGCCACGATCGGTGAAGGCCGCTCGTTCGCGATCGACCCCGCGGCGGCGCTCGGCCAAGAGGGCACTTAGGCCGCGGGCCCGCTCGCGCATTGATTCAAGGCGAACGAGGGCGTCGCCGAGGTCATCGCCCCCGTGATCGGCCAGGCGCCGCTCATCAGCGGTGACTTCAGCGGTGAGGCGCTCGAGTTCGGCCTTGGTGGTGGATTCGCGCTCGCCCCGGGTGCTCCGCAGCTCGCCCACTGTCTGCAGCTTGATCCGAAGGTCGCCGATTTCGCGGCCCGCGAGGTGGATCCGGAGACCCGTGAGTTCAGCAATCAGGTCGCCGTGGCGACGGGCGGCTTCGGCCTGCTTCTCGAGCGGGCGGAGCTGGCGCCGCACCTCCCGCATCAGATCCTTCACGCGGGTGAGGTCGGTGTCGGAGGCGGTGAGGCGGCGCTCCGCTCGGTCCTTGCGCTTGCGGTACTTCAGAACACCGGCGGCTTCTTCGATGATCGCCCGACGCTCCTCCGGACGAGCGTTGAGGACGGCATCAATCTGGCCCTGCGACACGATCACGTGCTGCTGGCGGCCCACGCCGCCGTCGCTGAGGAGTTCGGTGATGTCGAGCAAACGACACGGCACGCCGTTGATCGCGTATTCCGAATCGCCTGAACGGAACAGTGTGCGGGTGATCTTGACTTCGTTGAATTCCACCGGAAGCGTGCCCGAGTGGTTGTCGATGGTGAGCGACACTTCCGCTCGGCCGAGGGCAGCCTTGCCCGTCGTGCCCGCGAAGATGACGTCGTCCATCTTCCCGGAGCGCACGGCGGTAGGCGCCTGAGCACCCAGTACCCACGCAATTGCGTCGACGACGTTGGACTTACCGGATCCGTTGGGACCCACGACCACGGTGACGCCGGGTTCAAGGTCAATCGACGCCGTATCAGCGAACGACTTGAAGCCCTTGAGCGTGAGGTTCTTGAGATGCACATCGCGACGGTAGCAACCCGAATTACATCTGTGTAGTCCTAACCCTGTGGAAAGGTTGTGGAAATAGTTCGCGTTGCCTTAAACCTGCGTGTCGCAGTAGTAGGTCCAGGAGCCTGCGAACTTCACGCGTTGGATCGGGAGCCGGCTACGGCCACTCAGATCGCCCTGCTTGCCCCACACCTCAAGATGATCGGCAAATTCGCCGGGCTGACCGAACGGATCGATGAACGGGCGGGCCTCGACGTGGGTGCCGCGGTACTTGATCGCGTCGTGGAGCGTGCCCACCAGGGAACGATGCAGGCGGCGAATTTCCTGACTCGTCAGCGAATCGCTCAGACGATCGTGGCGAAGGCCAGCGTGGTAGAGAATCTCGTCGGCGTAGATGTCGCCAATGCCGACCACGAATGAGAAATCAGTGATCAGGGTCTTCAGCTTCGTTCGGGTCTGCAGCAAAGTGCGGCCGAATGCGGTCCACGAAACGGGCTCCTCGACCGGGTCGAGGCCGTAGCTCTCGAGCTCGGGCAACTCATCGGCGAGAGCGTCGGTGTCGACCACAAACATCGAAGCGGTGCCCTTGTCATCGCTATCGAGAAGGCGCAGCTGACCGTGCTGAGTAAACGTAATGACGACTTCGGTGTCGTCTTCGACCGCGTCCTTATTGGCGTGGCGACGAAGGGATCCCGTGGAACCAAGGTCGACCACGAGCGTCGAATCGCCGTCAAGCACGATGGCGATGTAGAGGCCCCGGCGCTCAACGGACATGATCTTCATGCCTTCAAGCTGAGAGGTGAAGGCCTTCCGATTCTTATAGCGCCCAAGCACCTTCATGCTCGTGGCTTCGGCTTCTTTTACCTTCTTGCCGACGAGGTCGCGATCAAGATCGCGGCGCACGGTTTCGACTTCGGGTAGCTCATACATCGGATGCTCCATCCTTGGGCGAGCGGGCGTCCCATGCGGCACGGGCCGCCCGTTGCTCTGCCTCTTTCTTGGAAGAACCGTCGCCGGTTCCTCGTTCATTGCCGCCGATCATGACGGTTGCCTGGAACCGCTTCAGATGATCGGGGCCGCTCTCAATGATCGCGTAAACCGGCGGCCGATGGCCATCCGATGCCGCGAGTTCCTGGAGACGAGTCTTGTAGTCGAGGGCGCCGGGCCGGCTGGCCGCGTCGGCGATGCTCGACGAGAGTTGATCGAGAATGAGGGTGCAGACGGGATCGAGTCCGCCATCAAGATAGACCGCGCCGATCACCGCCTCAACCGCGTCGGCCAGGATCGACCCCTTCTCACGGCCGCCCGAGGCATCTTCGCCCTTGCCGAGCCGGAGATGTTCGCCGAGGCCAAGCGCCGTGCCCACATGGGCCAACGTCGCCGCGCTCACCACTGTGGCCTTTGTCTTGGCGAGCTGACCTTCTGGTTCGTCGGGAAACCGCTTGTAGAGCTCGCCCGTGACCACGAGGCCGAGGACCGAGTCGCCAAGAAATTCAAGTCGTTCATTGGAGGGTTCGTCGAGGTGTTCTGAGCACCAGGACCGATGCGAAAGCGCGATCTGGAGCAGTTCGGGGTCGACAAACCGGTAGCCAAGGCGCTCCTCGAGCGAAACGGCTGTAGCGGACGACGTCAGAACCTCAGCCCAACTTGGCCATGACGTAGTCGACGGCATCGCGAACCGTACGAAGATCTTCAAGATCCTCGTCGTCGATCCGGAAACCTGAAGCTCGTTCAGCGAGTTCTTCCTCGAGGCCTTCGACGAGCTCAATAAGCGCGAGCGAGTCGGCGTCGAGGTCGTCGGCAAAGGCATCGCCTTCATTGATCGAAGTCGGTTCGACTTCGAGAATGTCGGCCAATTGATCCTTGACGATGGTGAGAACCTCGTCACGACCGAATGGACCTTGCTCTACATGCGTTTCAGCGGGCACTGCACCCCTCCATGGATGTCGGAACCGGAGGGCACACTAGCGGGGTCGATCGCTTGTGCGCTTGTGAAGACTGAAATCAGTCTCCCAGTGCTAGAAAAGCTCACGAGAGACTGGAATCAGTTGCTCTAGGCCTCGACTTGAGCGGCGGCAGTGAGATGCTCGATCATCTCCACCTCAACCATCTCGGAGGCAACACGGATCGCGTTGACCATCGCATCACCCGAACTCGAGCCGTGCGAGATTACGCACACACCCTTCACGCCGAGTAGCAACGCACCGCCAACCGAGTCGGGATGAAGTTCCGAGACCATGCTGTCGAGCGGCCCACTAAGCGCCGCGCCGGCGGCTCGGGTCTCATCGTCGGTGTCGATCGCCACCAAAAGGCGGCCGATCAGCGCCTTCATCGCGCCTTCGAGCGTCTTCAAGGTGACATTGCCGGTGAATCCGTCGGTGACGATCACGTCGACCTCTGTGGTCATTACATCGCGACCCTCGACATTGCCGATCCACTCGGCGCCGCTAGCAGCGGCCCAAGCGGGATCCTCGAGGAGGCCAAAACACGCCTTCACGAAAGGGCTTCCCTTGCCCGCTTCCTCACCAATTGAGAGCAGACCAACCCGCGGCCGCTCGATCGCAAACCGGTCGCGGGCGTAGACGGCCCCCATCTGCGCGAACTCCACCAGCCACTCTGGCTTGCACTCCGCGTTGGCGCCGGCATCCAAAAGCGTGGTGGGGGTACTGCCGGGAACTGGGATCGGCGTGGCGATCGCGGGCCTGCTGATGCCCTTGATACGGCCCATACGAAGCAGTGCGGAGGCCATCGTGGCGCCCGTATTGCCAGCGGAGACCATGGCCGAGGCCTGCCCGTCGCGAACGGCTTCTGCCGAGCGCACCAGCGAGGAGTCCTTCATCTTTCTGACACTCGCGCCGGGCTCGGCGTCCATGGCGATCACTTCGCTGGCTTCGATGACCTCAAGGTCGCCAACGTCGCCCAGGTCTGCGGATCGGCCGACCAGCACGACAGGTATGCCGAATTCTTCCGCGGCGCGACGAGCGCCAGCGACAATCTCTCCGGGCGCATTGTCGCCGCCCATGGCGTCGACCGCGATCGGCAGCATTGATTCAGTCGACCACGATGGCCTGGCGGCCTGCGTACCAACCACAGTTGCCACAGGCACGATGCGGGCGCTTGATCGAAGCGCAGTGCGGGCACGCACTACGAGCCGAGGTGCCAACGGTCCAGGCTGAAGCCTTGCGGCTACGGCTCTTCGACTTCGACGTCTTCTTCTTCGGGACAGCCATGATTCCTGCTCACTAAAGATCGAACAGTAAATGTTACCGACCACCCCGCCTCACACCCACCCGCGCGGGCCCCTTTTACCGTTCGACGAGACCACCGAACACCACGCGGCCAGAGCTCAGCGGGTCGGCATTGTCCTGCCCGGTGATAGCGAAAGCGGATAATTGTCGGCCGTGACGCCCGCCCACAGCTCAATTTGGCCGTGGTCGCCCCGAAGATGGAAGGTGCCAGCACTCACACCAACCTCTGGTCCGGTGCGCATCCACGCCTCGTGGTACTCGCCCGGCTCGGCAGGAGGCAGACCGGCAACATCGAGGATGAGCCGGGTACCCAACGGCGCGCGGCCGTGATCGATGTGATGGATCCAGCCTCCGCCGCGATCGCGGCGATCTCGGGATGAGACCACCCGAACAGATACGACAAACGCACGATCTCGCGCTCATCGGGCGAGGGGTCATCGAGCGCCCGCCGCGCTTCGTAGATCTTCCACGTTCGCTCGAACGACATAGTGGTGACCGCCACATCGGTCTCAGGTTCGTGATCCCCGGCCGTCGGCTTCATCTCTCGACGCAGCACATCGATCGCGGTACGCCGAGCAATGGTGCAGAGCCACGGCGCAAGTTCTCGTTCCTCTTCAAAGGTGGACGCCGCCCGCCACGCCTTCACAAACGTCTGCTGGACGATCTCCCGCACCACAGATTCGTCACCCGCCCGGAAACGGGAGTTCAGATCAGACGCGTCGTTGATGATCGCGCGGAAAAGTTCGAAGACACGCGAACGCGCAAGAACAGTCGACGTACGGGTCTTCGAACGCACCGACTCGCCGGTGTCGAGGAGCCCGAGATGATCACCACATCGCCGTCCCATGCAATCACCTCGGAGCGCGACGGCCTTCGTCCTCACCCGGCCCGTTGCGTACCAATGCCTCTGGGCACTCGGATTCAAGACCACCGACGGCCGCGTGCTGTTCCATTCGCGGTTCGGCTGCGCGTTCTACGGCGCCTTCGCCACGAAGACGCTCGTCCTCCATTCGAAGAAGATGCCCGGCTGGGCGCTTCCCGGAGCGGGAGCGAGCCTCGTCGTCCTCCTTACTGCCATCTGGGCGACGTCATCGCTCTGTTCTTCACCACCGTCGGCCAACCGTCACCCCTTTCATCGATCTCCAATCACAGAAATGAGCACCCCATGAAAACCCGAATGATCGGTGGCACCGCTAGCGGACACGCCGCGGTCGACGCTCCGGCGATCGCCACGGCGCTGGCATCAATCAGCACTTCCGACGCTGGCGACGGCGCCCCTGGCGATACGAACGGCCAGGCGTCATGCGACGTGTGGTTCCTCGCGGCACCCGACGGCTCGCTCATCAAGGATGCTGCCGAGACGGCATCGACTACTGAGCAGAACCTCGGCGGGCTACTCGTCGAAGGTCAGGCCGTCGAGCGCAGCCCATCGAGGATCCGCCGGCGGCTCCTCTTCAGCGAGGTCTACTTCGGGTTCGACCGTGGTGGTGTAGCGCTCCGGGTCGGGTCCGACGCAGTCGTCGGAGCAGAGCGGAACCAGCGGGAACGCCAGCAGTGCGGCTTCCCGAATGACCGGGGCGAGATCGATACGTTCATCGGCGATCGGCCATGTCTCGCCCTCAGTGGGGTTGCGCTCAAAAATCTCCCGCACGTCGGCCGAGATCGGAGCGACGATGGGTTCGAGGCAGCGACGACACGGACCGGTCCATTCACCGGTGACTGTGCCGGCCGCGGAGACACCTTGGGTGACGGCCTCGATGACAAAGTCGGCGTGAAGTAATCCGTCGACAACGGAGAACTCGCCGGCCTCGAGATCGTCGAGCTTTGTGTCCACCACGAAGTGCCGGCGCGATCCGGTGCTACGTCGAAACTCGAGGGTGTCAACAAGGAGCTGGCTGGCGGGAGTGAGTCGTGAACCGTCGGGCACTAGATGTCCTGGTCGAAGACCGGGTCTTCGGGCAGAAGCGGCTTCGGTTCGGCTGCCTCGACGACTTCTTCAACGGCGCCCTGGAGGCGCGCCCGGCCTGAAGCGACGGTGCGCATCGTGCGTTCAAGCACGACTTCCATGCCGCCGAGCTTCTGATCGCACCAGTCTTCGGTGTCGAGACGGAGATTCTTCGCTCGTCCTTCGGCCTCGCTCACAACCTTGCGGGCACGCTCCTCGGCGGCTTTCACAAGCTCGGTGCGTTGCACCATCTGCTCGGCTCGGGTGCGGGCCCGGGCGATGAGTTCGTCGCCCTCCCCTTGTACGCGGGCGAGGAAGTCGTCTCGCTCCTTGAGCAGCCAACGAGCTGACCGCAGCTCCTCGGGCAGACCCTGCGTTGCTGCGGTGAGAACCGCGAGCAGCTCCTCCTTGTTGATCATCGAGGACGCTGACAACGGCATTGGCCGCGCCTGCTCGACGATCTCGATCGCCTGCCGCAGAAGCGACTCGGACTGTGGCGCGCGATACGACGGCGCTCCAGAGTCGAGGCCTTCTCCTACGTCAGTCACCGGCGTACTGCTCCTTGAGCCGAGCGGCCACCGCATCAGGAACCATGCCCGAGATGTCGCCGCCCCATTTCGCGAAGTCACGAATGAACTTCGAGGCGAGGAACGAACTCTTTGAGGCGGAGGGGATGAAGAGCGTGTGGATACCCGATGCGGCGTTGTTCATCTGCGCCATCTGAAGCTCGTTCTCAAAGTCTGAGACCGCTCGGAGGCCCTTCACGATGAAGTCAGCGTTGAGTTTCTTGGCGAGATCAACCACAAGTCCGCTGAACAACTTCACTTCAACATTCGGGAGATGAGCAACCGCAGCGGTGAGCATCTCTTCACGGTCATCTAGCTGAAAGACGCCGTCCTTCGTGGTGTTGACCATCGCGGCAACGACCACAGAATCGAACAGCGTCGCGGCTGTAGTGATGATCTCGATGTGCCCGTTGTGCACGGGGTCGAACGAACCGGGGTAAAGAACTCGGGTCACGTTGCGGAAGTCTCCAAATCGGGTGCTGAGGCGAGGGTCACCACGGTACTCCCGTACTTACGCACGCGGTGGGTCTCCCACCCAGCTGGGACCTCGACTTCTCGTCCTGATTCGATCATCACAACGGCGTTGGAGATCACCGCAAGGAGTGTGTCCCACTCGTCGAACGCATAGGGAGGGTCGAGGAGCACAAGGTCAACATCGGGGTGTCGAGCCAAGACGCTGGCGCCATCGGAGGACACAACACGCGCCTGGTCGCGAAAACCCACCGTGTCGATGTTGTCGTTCAGCACGACGAGAGCGCGTCGGTCGTTGTCGACGAACGTGCAGTGGGCGGCACCGCGGGAAAGCGCCTCGATCCCGAGAGCCCCGGAACCGGCGAATACGTCGATCACGTTGGCGTCCTCGATCGCTCCCAGCGAATAGAGGGAATTGAAGACGGCCTCTCGCACTCGATCCGCAGTCGGACGGGTGTGATCACCCTCTGGTACGGCCAGACGACGACCACGGGCAGTTCCGGCGACAACACGCATGACACAGTCTGGCCCGTCCGAGCTACGGTCCCCCACGTGCCTGTCCCACAATCCATCATTTGCGTCGACTGCGGCGGCCAGTGTGGCCTCATCAGCTATGCCCCCGATGAAGGATTCGAGGCCGGGGACATCGTGGCGTACCGCTGTCGCGACTGCCTTGATCGCTGGGATATCGAGCTCACCGACGATGACCTCGACGAGCAAAGGCCCGGATGAACAACGAAATTATCCACATCGACGGGCAAGAGTTCGTCCTCTCACCGATGGAAGGCAAGCGGGGCAACGACGGTCCATTCACCCTCAAGAAGCCGCGCTGGATGATCGACCAGTACCTACAGGTCGCCGAAAAATTTGTCGGCGCCAACATGGTCGAAGTGGGTCTCTGGGATGGCGGCTCCACAGCATTTCTGGCTTCATCGTTTCAGCCCGAAGTTCTCATCGGATTCGAACTTGCCGCACAACCACTTCACCGTCTCGAAGCGTTCCTCAGCGGGTCACGGCACCAGGATCGGGTACACACCTATCTCGGCGTCGACCAGGCGGACGGCGATACGCTCCGACGCCATATCGGGCAGCACCTCGATGGCCCGCTTGACGTCGTCGTCGACGACGCGTCGCATATTCTCGGCCCCAGCGAGGCCACGTTCGAGTGTCTGTTCCCGATGCTTCGGCCTGGCGGTATCTACATCCTTGAGGACTGGACCCACGAGCACAAACGAGACTTCGGCACTCGCCAAGCACTCGCCCGTGGCGACATCGATGCCTCGGCCTTCAGCAATATCGAATTTCCGCTCCCCTTCCCGAATCCATTGAGTCGGCTCGTCATCGACGCGCTGCTCGCGACATCCAACGACGACGGCGTGATCTCGAAGGTCGTGGCCCGACACGGTTGGGCTGAGATTCATCGCGGCGACACCGACATCGACCCCAACACATTCTCTCTGCTTGAGCTCATCGGGCCATACGGGCGACGCGTCAACCCGCGTTCGCTCGACGACATCTAGCCCTTCATCAAAAACTCGGCTTCGTCGTCGCCGAGGAGAAGGGCGATCTCATCATCGAGGTCGGGATGCTGCTCAAGCTCCGGATCGGCGTCGATGATCTTCACCGCCACCTCTCTCGCCACGCCCACCCATTCTTTGTCTGTAACCAATGACGCAAGCTTGAGGTCGTTGCGACCCTTCTGACGCTCGCCCATGATTGTGCCTTCGCCGCGCAGCTCGAGATCGATCTCGGCGAGCGCAAAGCCGTTGGTGGACTCGACGAGTGCTTCGATTCGGGTTTCGCCATCGCTCGTGGTGGGGTCGGCCACAAGGAAACAGCGGCTCGCATCCTGACCACGACCAACCCGGCCTCGAAGCTGATGAAGCTGCGCGATACCGAAGCGGTCGGCATCGAGAATCACCATCACCGTGGCGTTGGGAACGTCGACGCCCACTTCGATCACAGTCGTAGCCACAAGCACGTCGACCTCACCGGCCCGAAAGCGCCCCATCACCGCGCCCTTCTCGGACGAAGGCATCTGCCCGTGAAGAAGTTCGACCCGAAGATCGTGGAGCTCACCGCCGGTGAGCTGCTCGTAGGTTTCGACCGCGCTGCTCACGTCGAGCGCCTCGGACTCGCCGATCAGCGGACAGACGACATACGCCTGACGGCCGGCCTCGACGTCTTCACGGACGGCATCCCATACGGCCGCGGCTTCCATCTCGCTGCGCGCCCACTCGGTGGCGATCGGCGTGCGGCCGGGCGGGAGCTCGTCGAGCTCGCTGACATCGAGGTCGCCGTAGACGGTCATTGCCGCGGTTCGGGGAATCGGCGTGGCCGTCATCACCAACACGTCGGGTGCGGCGCTGGCGTCACCCTTGTCGCGCAGGGCCGCTCGTTGCTCCACACCGAAACGATGCTGCTCATCGATCACCACGACACCGAGCGATGAATACTCGACCTTGTCCTGGATCAACGCGTGGGTACCGATCACGAGATCGACTTTGCCGGTGACGAGGTCGGCGAGAATTTTGCGCCGATCACCCGTGCCGACCCGATTGGTCAGCAGCTCGATGCGCAGGGGCCGGTCGCCCATCAGCGTCGTGGGGTCGGGAACCATGAGGTCGCCGAGCATCGCCGTGACCCCTAGATGGTGCTGTTCGGCGAGCACTTCGGTCGGCGCCATCAGGGCACCCTGGTGGCCGCCCTGCACCGCAGCCAGCAGCGCGGTGATGGCGACGACGGTTTTGCCTGAGCCGACATCACCCTGTAAGAGGCGATGCATCGGGCGTTTGAGGGCGAGGTCGACGCCGATCTCGGCGATGGCTCGGTCTTGGGCCCGGGTGAGCGGGAACGGCAACCGTTCGTGGAATCGGGCGACAAGTTCGCCATCGAGTGAGTGCGATAAGCCCGCTGTCTCTCGTTCGATTCGGCGTTTGCGGCGGACAAGCTCAAGCTGCACGCGAAGTAGCTCGTCGAACACCAGACGCCGCCGCGCCTCGTCCTTCTCGCTCATCGACTCGGGATGATGAATACCATTGATC
The DNA here is from genome assembly GCA_047639555.1 of Candidatus Aldehydirespiratoraceae bacterium. Taxonomy (GTDB): domain Bacteria; phylum Actinomycetota; class Acidimicrobiia; order Acidimicrobiales; family Aldehydirespiratoraceae; genus JAJRXC01. The sequence goes on along the minus strand of JBLIOE010000030.1, from coordinate 25,480 downwards.
GCCGCGTGGCGGGTGACGAATTTGAAGCGGTCGATAACGGCGGCGGGGAGTGGGTCGGCGAAGCCTCGAACTTGGGCACGGGCCAGCGCCTCATCGATGAAGACCTGCAGGTCGCGAGTGAGTAAGCCCGACTTTTCGGACTGCGGGTAGACCGGGATGATTCGGCCGGTCTGGTCGCCAACCAGATCGACGATCGGTCCAGTCATCTGCCGGTTTCCGCGGAAGAAGTCGCACTTGCCGTGCACCATCAACGTCATACCGGGCTGCAACTGTTTCTCGCGCCAGCGTTGATTGAAGAACGTCAGCGTGAGTTGATGACCGCCATCGCCGATCACCACCTCAGTGAGCGTGCGTCGTCCCTGGAGTTGACGGGTACTGCTGCTGCGGACCTCGCCGAAGACGGTGGCCTCGTCGCCCTTCTCAAGATCGGAGATCTTCGCCTCGTGGGTTCGGTCGAGGTGGCGGCGCGGATAGTGCTGAACCAGATCGAGCACCGTGTGGATCTCGGCCGACGCGAGCGCCTTCTCCTTCTTCTCACCAACGCCGCGCAGTTTGCCGACCGGCAGCTCGGCCAGGTTCCGCAGCGTCAGCGGCGGATCGCCCTCAGGCACGGCCGTCTACTCCAGCCCGAAGTAGTACGGGTACAGGGGCTGACCGCCGTGGTGAACCTCAACTTCGACCTCGGGATGATGCTCGCCCAGCCATGCCTCGATCTCGTCGGTGACGGACTCGTCGGCGTCTTCACCGGCGATCACCGTGAGGAGCTCATGGTCGTCGTCGAGAATCGAGGCGAGGAGTGCGGTGGAGGCACTAGTCATCGTCGGTTGCACGGCCACGATTCCATCGCGGCAGATGCCGAGCCAGTCGCCGGTGGTGATCGGTCCCGCATCGCTGGTGGACTCGCGTACCGCTTGAGTGATTTCACCGGCCACGACCAAGCTGGCCGCGGCGGTCATGCTCGCGGCGTTGGTCTCGGCGCTTTCCTGCGGGTCGTACGCCATGAGGCAGGCGAGGCCTTCGGCCACACTCTTCGTGGGCACGACGCGAATGGTCCGACTCGTCAGCGCATCGACCTGCTGCGCCACCGGAATGATGTTCTTGTTGTTGGGCAAGATGACGACCTCGGGGGCCGGCACCGACTCCACCGCAGCAACGAGCTCCGCGGTTGACGGATTCATCGACTGTCCACCGGCGACTACCGCATGGACGCCCATCGACCGGAGAATCGCTACTACACCGGGGCCCACACCAACGGCCACAACCGCAGTGGGGACCGGATCACCAGCCGGCCCATCAGCAGTCTGACCCATTTCGGCTTGGACCCAGTCGCGCTCTTCGAGTTCTTCGAGAAGATCGGTGACGCGAATCTTGTGGGGTCGACCGACGGCAATGCCGCACTCGATGGCGGCGCCGATGTCATCACAGTGGATGTGGCAGTTGAAGATGCCGTCGCCACCGACCACGACGATGGAGTCGCCCACCTCGGCCCACGCCGCTTTGAAGTTGTCGATCTGCTCATCGGGAGCGTCGAGGAGAAACATGACCTCGTAGCGGAGGTCGGCGATCGATGGCTTGTGATCGTCGCCCTCGGGCCGAACCGGCTCCGCCGGCGGTGCCACGATCGCCGGCTCAGGCATTGGTCGCCCGGCGACCACGTTGAGCGCCGCGTCGATAAAGAGCAAGAGGCCGGCGCCACCGGCGTCGACCACGCCCGCGTCGGCCAGCACCTGCAGAAGCGTGGGGGTGCGTTCGAGTGATGCACCGCCTTCGGCCCGGGCCGCATCGAGCACAGTGACCAGGTCGCCACCTTCAGCGGCGGCATTGACCGCGGCCTCCGACGACTCGCGGACCACGGTGAGGATCGTGCCCTCGACCGGATTCCCAACGGCGCCATACGCGCCCTTTGCGGCGGCGGCGAGCGCTTCGGCGAACACGATCCCATCGATCGTGCCGCGGTCGCGCACAACACCGCTGAACCCACGAAGGATCTGCGACATGATCACGCCGCTATTTCCACGGGCGCCCATGAGCGACCCGTGGGAGATGGCCTCGCACACGGTGTCAAGGTCGGCGTCAGCGCTCAGCTGGTCGAGTTCGTCGACCACCGAAACCAGCGTGAGCGACATGTTCGTACCAGTGTCGCCATCGGGCACGGGGTAGACGTTGAGGTTGTTTATCGACTCGCGGTGCGCCTGGAGCGCGTCGCGGAACGCAACAACGGTGGCACGCAAGCCATCGGCATCAAGAACATCAATCGGCACGGGAGCGGATCGTACTGGCCCGGCGTCGTCCGCGTGACCTCCGCTCCGATACGCTCGGCGCCATGCAGGGTGTGATCAAGAGCTACGACCCGGGCACCGGCGACGGCGTCCTGATCAACGAGGCGGGTCTTCACGACGTCGACCTCGCCGACAACGCCCTCGAAGGCTCCGTTTTTCGCATGCTGCGACAAGGCCAACGAGTCAAGTTCGACCTCGACGATGCCGGTCGCGCCACCCGCCTCCGCCTCGGCTCCGAAATCGACATGGGCACCCCCAACCTCTAAGCCCTCTTAGAGATAGCCGAGGTCGGTGGCGAGTTCTGCTGCACCCACGCGCCCAAGCAGCTGTTCCCACCTCGGGTCGGCGGAGTGCTCCCACTTCGCGGCTGGCCGAACCGTTTCCTCACACCACCGAACGGTGCCAACGTCGGGTCGGTCGCCCAATTGTTCGAAGATCCGATCGAGCGTCTGGTTGGGCGCGGCGCAAAAATCCTCATGCCTGAGCCGCAGTGCCCGCTCGCCAAAGTAGCGAGGCCCATCTCGCTCCATGGTGCGGACGGAGTCCGCCCAAACGAGCAGAACTCGCTCAGCGTCGGCGAGCGGAGCGGCAAAGGTCAGTCCGTCTCGGTCGATAAGCGCCTCGCTCAGGCGATGAACGGACCAGGGGTTTCGAGCCGAAGCAACGGTGAAGACGGCATCGGCCGAGGGATAGTACTTGGCCGTTTCCCCGTACCTCCCTAACAAGTATGAGCGGACGACCTCTCTGGGGTCCCGAACGGGCCACGCCAAGACCGCGTCTGGGCTGACCGTCGAGAGGTGGCGAACTTTCGCCCCCATTCGGACGAACTTCATCACCTTCGGGCCTGGTCTTTTCAGCAACGCCTCGAGGTAGTCGCGAATCAGCGGAGGCAGATCGGCCTCGACCTCGACCTCTGGGTTGCTCGGACCGCCGTGGTTAAACGCGGCTTGATCGAATGCGGGATTCGTGCGTTCAAAAGTGGCGCGCACTTGACGCACGGCGGCGAAGAGGTCGACCTGATGGGTGCCGCTGCCACCGCCGAGCGACGGGGTTTCGGGCACGGCGTTGAGCGGCTCGTAATACGTCTCGAACCGGGGGTCACGAACGAACGTGTCGAACAGCACGGTCGTTCCGGTGCGCCGCATTCCCTGAATGATCAGATCGCGCATCATGAGATCAGCCGCGGCATGTGTCCAATTGTCCGACCTGGGCGACGGCGTCGACCAAACCAACGTGAGGAGCGTCGAGCGAGACGGGGTCACACCCAAGTGTCCACCGCCTTTGGCGGATCGACAGAGCGGAACATGCGTCTTGTGCTTTCACGATCGTCATCTCAGCCCTACGTCGCAGCCAGCTCAACGGCGCGAACGAACCTCTCCCAGCGTTCATTGTGGGCCGCCACATGGTCCGCTCGCAACGGTCGACGATCCGGTGTCCCGAGTTGCGCGAATAGCTGGGCCATGGAGTCGATATCAGGTTCGTGAACGTCGAGACCGACCTTACGTTTCCCGATGATGTTCGACTCGGCGACGAAACAATCATCCCTCGTGGCCGCGAAGTCGATGTAAGGCTCCATGCGATTGAGTAGGAGACGTTTGCCCAGCGCTTCCGCCTCGAAGAGGTGCAGCCCCAAGCCCTCCCAACGACTCACCCCGACGACAACATCGTGGGATTGGAGCAACTCGATGAAGTCATCTTCGCTCTCATCCCCGACCACGACGTCGATTCTCGGATCGAGCGGTCCAATGTCATCAGGCGAACCAGTCTTCAAGTCGTAGCGCCCGTTCAATTGACGGGAATCGTCGGCAACAACGAAGTCACCGGCTCGTACCGGACGCTGTGTCTTGATCGTCAGGCGCGCGTCGAGTGGCGCACCGCGCACGAAGGCCTCGACCACCGAACCAAGCGTCTTTCGGGCGCGGAGATAACCGCCCATATAGATGAATCGAACGCCACCGCTGATGTCGCTGCTGCGAGCCCGCGCCGCAAGTTCGGGCAACGCACAAAAGGGAACCTCGACCACGTTCTCCAGGCCCAATTCGCAATACCGCGCGAAGGTCGGCGAGTTCAGCGCAAAGAAGCGGTCGACGAGTGGAGCCACCGCCGCTGCCTCAACCGGACCAAACGCCTCCCACATGTAGGTACCAACAACGCGAGCACCGCTGTCGCGGAGTGCACCCAAGCCGACGGTGTCAAGATTCTGGAAGACGATCGCGGTCTCGATCCGGTTCGCATCTACCCAGTTCGAGTACTCCTCCGGCGGAATAGTGTTCGCGCTCGCGTAGGTCACGCCCTCTTGGGCCCACACATCATCCGAGGAAACAAATAGCGGCTTCTCGAACGACTCTTCAGTGGGACGGGCGAGGACAAAGGTTTCGTGACCGAGCTCTTCGAGCGCTGCCCGAATCGTGCGCATGACGGTCGCTTGACCGCGGTTGAACCAGAAGGAGACAAGCCCGATGCGCATCGGCGTCACCCTAGGCCGCGCCTACATCGCTGGGGCGATGCCGAGGTCGGCGTATCCCTGCTTTTCGTAGTTGGCGCGGAACATGTCGCGAAGCTTGGTGGCGGCCGCGTCATAGGCCTCGGGGTCGTCCCAGGTGTCGCGGGGGTTCAGGATTTTGTCGTCGACACCCGAACAGGTGGTGGGCATCTTGACGCCGAGAATCGGCTGGACCTCGAGTTCGGCATCGTCGAACTCGCCGGCCAGTGCGGCGTTGAGCAGCGCCCGGGTGGCCTTAAGCGACATACGGTCGCCCTTACCGTGCGGGCCACCGCTCCACCCGGTGTTGAGGAGGATGCAGCGAGTCTCGTTTTCAGCCATCCGCTTGGCCAAGAGCTCGGCGTAGACCGAGGCTTTCTGCGACATGAACGCCGCACCGAAGCAGGCCGAGAACGACGGCTCGGGCTCAGTTACGCCGACTTCGGTGCCAGCGAGCTTCGAGGTGAAGCCCATCACGAAGTGGTACATCGTCTCGGCCGTGTCGAGGATCGACACGGGCGGGAGCACACCGAACGCATCGGCGGTGAGCAACACGATGGTCTCGGGGTGCGGGCCGGCGGCGCCTTCACGAACATTCGGGTTCGTGCTGAGTGGATAGGCGAAGCGGGTGTTTTCGGTGATCGAGCCGTCGGAGAGATCGAACTCTTGCGGGTCGGTCGCTTCGATGGCCTTGCCGGGCAGCGCGGGCACGTTCTCGATGAGCGTGCCCTTCATCGACATGGCGGCGGCGATGACCGGCTCGTTGCCCTTGTCGAGATCGATGAGCTTGGCATAGCAGCCGTCTTCGAAGTTCGAGATGCCCTTGTCGGTCCAGACATGTTCGTCGTCGCCGATGAGTTCACGGTCAGGATCAGCCGAGAGTGTGGTCTTGCCGGTACCCGAGAGGCCGAACAGGATTGCGGTGTCGCCGCGCTCGCCGACATTGGCGGAGCAGTGCATCGACAGCTGGCCCTTGGCCGGAAGGACGTAGTTCATAATCGTGAACATCGTCTTCTTGTTGACGCCGCAATAGTCGGCGGCGCCCAGCACGAGGCCAACCTTGTTTTCGATATCGACGATGACGGCGCGGCCGCTATTGGTGCCGTCACGCTCGGGATCGGGAATGAAGGAGGGAACGTTGATGAGAGTCCAGCCCGCGTCAGCGCGATCCGAGTCGTCGCGCACGTTTTTCGGGAACATGATGTTGCAGAAGTAGGCGTGGGTCGCGAACTCACCGACGAACCGGTAGGGCTCGGCGAAGGTGGTATCCCAGCCGCAGAACACGTCGGTGACGTAGAGGGGGTTGTCGCCGCTATTGAGGTGTTCGATGACCCGCGGCAGCAGGTCGTCGAACTTCGAAGGTTCGAACTTCGCGAAGCCGTTCTTCCACCAAACGGTGTCGGTGACGCTGTCGCGGTTGACACAGAACGTGTCGGACACGGGGCGACCAGTGCAATCCGGGTCGGTGAAATAGACGAGGGGGCCATCGACGCCGAGCGACGTCGGGAAGGCCTTCTGTGCGTCGGCGGGACCGCCGGGCTCGACACGACCGCGATCGTTGGCGATCGCCTCGTGGAAGAGTTCGTCTTGGCTCAGGCCAAAACGCAGTTCGGGCCCTTTCAGGCCAAACGCGCTCTCGAGTTGTGCTGCTGCTTCCGCGGCGCTGCTCATAGTCCCCTCCGAGGGATTGATTCAATGGTCCGGTCGGCGTTCACAAGATGAATGTGAGGCTCGACGGGCCAGTCGACCAAGATAGCGACCGCACGCCGTGATGGCCGACTCGGGCACTCAGGTACCTGAAGGACGTACTGTTAGGCCCATGAGTGTTTCCGCCTACATCCTCATCCAGGCCGACGTCGGCACCGCGGTCGATGTTGCCGCATCGGCCGCTGCTATCGACGCGGTGATCACCGCTGAGGTCGCGATGGGGCCCTACGACGTCATTGCGCGGGCCGAAGCACCCACGATGGATGACCTTGGCCAGGTTGTTGTCCACGCCGTGCAGAGCATCACTGGGGTTCAGCGCACTCTGCTGTGCCCAATCGTCAACGTGTAGCGAAGCTCACAGGAATGCGGCCCGGATTCCTAGGCCCATCAGCCACAGGCTACCGAGGCCATAGAGGAGATACGGCCGGTCGCGCATCTCATTGCGGTAGGCGTAGATGATCCCGACGCTCGCGAACGCCGAGAAGCCGTAGAGCTGATGGCGGTCGCCCTCGATGTCTTCATTGACCTGCAGGATCACGCCGAGTATCACCTGGGCAAGAACCACCACTTCGGCCACGATCACCGCGATCCATCCAGCCTTGTGCCGATATCGCGGCGAGAGATGCGCAGCGAGCGCCCACAGGCCGACGGCCCCGTTCGAGACGATGAAGACCCAGCTCGTGAGATTGTGGAGGTCGCGAATCACTCGCCGTCGACGCCGAGCTCGACTTCGTAGCTCCACAACTCGGCGCTGATCGGCAACGGTGCCGGCGCGTCGGCTCCCGCCGCCATTGCTTCGCGATGACCATCGCGGAATTGTGACGACTGGGTCCATGCCTCGAACGACTCGACGTCTCGCCAGCGGGTGAGCACCAGCCAGGTCTCTCGATCATCGGTGGGCCGAAGGAGCTCGAAGCCTTCGAAGCCGTCCATCCCGTCGACGGCCCCGGCCCGAGCGGCGAAACGTTTGGCAACCTCGTCTCCGAGGTCGCCGGGGACTGTGATGGCGTTGATCTTGATCACCTGCGACATTTTCTTACCTCCGAGAAAGGGACATTCTCGCCCCGAAATCACGGTTCGGGAGAAATCGGAGAAAATCTCGGCGAACCTGTCGAGATCGCACCGGCCAGTCCGTCGTGTTTTCACACCACAACCGGAGGAACCCCCAATGCCAAAGTATGTGCTCGCCTACCACCAGAACGCCGGAACCCAAGGCGGAATGCCCGAAGGCGAAGCAGAGGTGGCCGAAATGATGGCTGGGTGGCAGGCATGGTTCGGCTCGATCGGCGAGGCCCTCGTCGACGGCGGCAACCCCATTGCATTCGCCAAAACGGTGGCCACCGACGGTTCAGTGTCGGACGGCGCCGCTAACGGTCTCACTGGCTACTCGATCATCAATGCCGACAACATCGACGCCGCGTGTGAGGTCGCCAAGGGCTGTCCCGTTCTCCGCAACGACGGCAACGTCGAGGTTGCCGAAACATTGGACATGTAGTCCGGCGACTTAGCGGGTGATCTTTGCGAACAGATCTCGTTCGAAGGGTTCGCCGGCACGACTCGCGCCGATCTCGATAAAGCACTCATTGCCGAACGCGGCGGCGAAGGCCTCGTCGGGCATCGTCATGAAGAAAGAATCGTCAGATATTTGGGAACGGTGGGCCGCCATGGCCCGCCGTTTCCGCGTTAAGACCTCGGCGACGTCGACCTCGTGGGTGATCTCGGCCGCGGGCGAGCCCATATCGGTCTCGCGCATTTCGTCACGTTGCTGAGCCAACTCAGGGTCGTCGTCGGCCCCGGCAAAGGCGAAATCGGCCAGCGCCCGCATGCGGTCGCGGTTCATCGTCGACTCGAACAGGTGGCTCGTACCGGCAATGGCGGCAGCCCGATGGCCAACCCGGTGCACCTGAATGTGATCGGGATGGCCATAACCCCCGTGGGAGTCGTAAACCGTGAGGAGATCGACCGACTCTTCGCTCAAGATCGCCGCCAGCCGCTGAGCAGCCTCTTCGATGTCGGCCTGCCAGAAACAGTCGGGATGATCGTTGGTCGGCTCGTCCTCCATGCCGGAGTCGCCATATCCAAGCCACTCCACTCGAGAGGCGCCGAGCTCGGCGCCCGCCACCTGCAGTTCGGCGAGGCGAACGGCCGCGAGCGTGGAGCCCTCCGGCACCGACCCCTCGGCCGGTTCACCGACCGCTCCATCAGTGGCACAGACCAGGATCACGCGATGGCCGTTGTCGGCCGCCTGCGCCATCACTCCGCCGGTGGCAATGGCCTCGTCGTCGGGATGGGCGTGGAAGAAGACGGCGGTCGCCATGTCAGGCGATCGCCCCGGACTCGCGCAACACGGCGAGTTCGTCGGCTCCAAATCCGTAGTCGGCCAGCACCTCATCGGTGTGCTGACCCGCGTGGGCGGGTGGTCGCTGGATTTCGCTGTCGGTACGACTGAAACGAGGCGCCGGCCGCGGCTGCACGACACCGGCCACATGGGTGAAGGTGCCGCGGGCGACATTATGCGGATGCTCGGGGGCTTCAGCCATCGACAAGACCGGAGCGAAACAGATGTCGGTGTGTTCCATGACCGCACACCACTCGTCGCGGCTCTTCCCCTTGAAGATAGTGGTGAGGTCTTCCTTGAGTCCCGGCCATTCGGAACGGCTCATCTGGGCATCCCACTTCGGGTCGTCGAGCCCGAGTGTCTCGCGCAGGAGCGCATAGAACTGCGGTTCGATCGAGCCGATCGAGATGTAGAGGCCGTCGCTGCACTCGTAGACGTCGTAGTAGTGGGCGCCGGTGTCGAGCATGTTCGTGCCGCGCTCATCGTTCCAGATGCCCATCGCGCGGAAGCCGTGGAAGAACGTCATCAGTGACGCCGCTCCATCGACCATCGCCGCATCGACCACCTGCCCCTTACCTGAACCGCGGGCCTCGAGAATCGCGCACACCATGCCAAAGGCGAGGTACATGCCACCGCCCCCGAAATCGCCGACGAGGTTGAGTGGTGGGGTGGGGCCTTCGCCGCGGCGACCAATCGGGTCAAGCGCACCGGCGAGGGCGATGTAGTTGATGTCGTGCCCGGCGGCCGACGCGTACGGGCCTTCTTGCCCCCAGCCCGTCATCCGGCCGAAAGCGAGGGCGGGGTTGCGGGCAAGACACTCATCGGGTCCGATACCGAGGCGCTCGGCGACACCCGGTCGAAACCCTTCGATGAGGCCATCGGCCTGTTCGACGAGGCGCAACACCGTCTCGACGCCCGCGGGCGACTTGAGGTCGACACCGATCGAGCGGCGACCGCGATTCATGATGTCGCCCGGCGGGACCTCGGGATCACCGCCGCGCACTGCGCCCGCCCGATCCACGCGGATCACATCAGCGCCCATGTCGGACAGCATCATCGCGCAGAACGGACCCGGTCCGATCCCCGCAAGCTCGACGATCTTCACACCAGCGAGTGGTCCCATTTGTTTCTCCCTTACGGCGACATTGAACAATGCGGACCCTATCCGGACCGTGTGATAGCTGAAAGAGGACAACAAAGCGGAGGCATCATGACCGAAACTGGCTTTGACCGAAGCGGCCTCGACCGGCGCACCTTCGTCATCGGGGCAACTGCCGGTGCCCTGGTGCTGGGCACGGCCGACATGGCGAGCGCCGCCCGAGTCCCTCCGAAGATCATCGACAACCCGTTCACGTTGGGTATCGCCTCCGGTGACCCATTGGCGAACGGCGTCGTGATCTGGACCAGACTCGCCCCCGATCCGATCAACGGCGGCGGCATGCCCGACGCCACCTACTTCGTTGGCTGGGAACTCGCTGCTGACCCAGCCATGAAAGATGTCGTGCGTAAGGGCACCGCCCGGGCCCGAGCAAAACACGGACACTCGGTCCACGTCGACGTTCGCGGTCTCCGCCCCGAGCGCGAGTATTGGTACCGGTTTCGCGTCGGCACCCACATCTCCCCGATCGGCCGCACCCGCACCGCCCCTCGCGCCAACGCCCGACCAGCGGCGCTCAACTTCGGACTCGTGTCCTGCCAGCGCTACAGCTCTGGGTACTACACCGCCTACGACGATCTCGTCAGCACCGACCCCGACCTCGTCGTGCATGTCGGCGACTACATCTACGAATCACCCGGCAACGGCGTTCGCAGCGACCCCCTTCCCGAATCAGTCACCCTCGACCAATACCGAAATCGATATGCGCTGTACAAGGGTGATGCATCACTGCAGGCTGCGCACGAAGTTGCGCCGTGGCTCTTTACTTCCGACGATCACGAAGTAGAAAACAATCACGCCGGACTCGTTCCCGAGGTGGGGAGTCTTACCCCCGACCCCGCCGACTTCTTGGCTCGACGAACCGCCGCTTATAAGGCGTACTGGGAGCACATGCCGTTTCGGGCCCGAGCGCCTCGAGGCGCCAATTTCCGCATTCACCGCCACATCCCGTGGGGACAACTCGCCGACTTCTTTGTGCTCGACACGCGCCAGTTCCGCGCCGATCAGTGCGGCGAAATCGGAGCCGCCTGCGATCCGAGCACCGACGAGTCGAGAGAAATGCTCGGTCGACGACAGCAGCGCTGGCTCACCCGAGGAATTCGTCGTTCGCGGGCCGACTGGTCGGTACTTGCCCAACAAGTCGTCTTCTCCAAGATGGACCTGATTCCCGGCGCGCCGGAGTTGTACAACCTCGACCAGTGGGACGGTTACGTCAGCGCTCGCGAGCAGGTCCTCGAAACGATGCGCTCGCGGCGCCCCACCGACAACATTGTCCTCACCGGCGACATTCATGCGAGCGGGGTGTCCGACGTGTTGTCGGACTACAACAATCCGGAATCCGCTTCCATGGGCGCAGAGTTCGTGGGAACTTCGATTTCGTCGAGCGGCAGCACCGCCCTCAGCGCAGTTCTGCCGGGAATCATCGCGGAGAACGCCCACATCAAGTGGGCCGACAACAGCAAGCGCGGGTGGGTGAAGCACACCGTCACCACTGATGAGTGGCGCGCCGACTACCGCCATGTCGACAGTGTGACCGCGCCCAACGCTGCTGTTCAGACCGCAACCTCTTGGGTTGTGCCCCGCGGGGGAAGGCTGGGTGCGGCGTAGTTCACGCCCGCCGTGCGTTAGGCGAAGGTCCGAGCCGTGAGGACGATCGCCGCTTCGATGATGGGCGGCCACGCTTGGTAGACGAAGTCGTGTGACATGCCGTCGAGAACGAGGAGCTCAGCGTCGGGGATCAGCTCCGCGGTTCGTTCGCCGCCCGTCGGGTGAATCAGCGCATCGTTCTCGCCGTGCACGATAAGCGCGGGCATCGTCAGCGCCGCGAGTCCCTCGGCGCGATCACCGCTTCGCACGACCGCTTCGAACTGGCGACCGCTGCCGCCGGGAACCCAGGAGCGGTCGTAACACGACTGGAAGTAGATGCGCATCTGGTCCTCGTCGAACCAGTCGGGATTCGACCAGATGAGGCGGGCCCGTAGATCTTGCTCGACCTGTCCGGCAATGGTCGTCGCCGGGGCGGCGACGAGTGCCACCATTGCTTCCTTGCTCGGTGTGCCGTAGCCGGGCTCGCCCGTGGTGGACATGACCGAGACGAGAGCACGAACCCGAGTGGGGTGATGGATGGCCGTGGCTTGAGCAATCATTCCACCTAGCGACACGCCCAGAACCACCGCATCATCGACACCGGCGTGGTCGAGAACGGCGACGACATCGTTGGCCATGTCGGCCAGCGTGTATTCGTTGTCGGCGGTGGTGAGGCTCGACAACCCGGCGTCACGATTGTCCATACGAATCACATGAAACCCTCGTCCGACAAACGACTCGCAGAACTCCTCGGGAAAGAGCAGTAGCTGGTTCCCCAGGCCGGGAAGACAGATGACGGTGGGGTCGTCGAGAGACCCAAACGTCTCGTACTCGAGCTCGATGGTGTCGTTCGTTGCGCGCGGCATACCGAAAGCATGCCTCTCCATCACAGTTTCTTCACGGACGCATGTTCACAATGGCGACATGTCCACTTCTCGACCTCGCCCTCGCCGGCCGGCCCGATTCGGGCGCTGGGCGGCTTCCGGCCTCACCGCGGCAGTCGCCGTGGGTTCGGTCGGGGCGATGGCCGAAGCCGCCGAGACCAATGTCGACAACACCGACGGCGATGCCTTTGGGGCGACGGCCCGTTATCGCGGTGAGATCGCTGCGGCCGCGATGATGGCCGCAGCCGACGCGGGCGATGATCGTCCGGTCCCCCGCCCCCCTCGGATTGGGAGCGCCGGTGTCAGCTGACGTCCGCACGAGCGAGCGCCCCGCGATGGGCGGCACGCTTCGCATCACGACAACCGCCTCGATCGTCGCGGTCCGCGCCGTCGAGACTGTCGTCGCAACACTGGAGCGGCGGTGGAGCCGCTTTCGGCCGGACAGCGAACTCTCCCGATGTAATCGCGCCGCGGGGCCCGCAGTCGTCCGCCCCTCCACCGCACGGATCATCGAGGTCGCGCTCGCCGGCCGTGAGCTCACTGACGGCTGGTTCGACCCCACCCGGGGCCGAGACATAGCGGCCGCGGGCTACGCCCACTCGATCGATCGGGGCTGGACACCCGCGAGCGACGTTCTCGTTCAGACGGGCGACGTTGTCGTCGACGCCGACTCCGGGCTCCTTCACCTCCCCGAAAATGTGGCGCTTGATCTGGGCGGAATCGCGAAGGGATGGGCGGCCGACCTCGCCGCGACCATCCTCTTCGACAGCGCGCCCAACCGCGACGCCGGCCGTTTCGCAGCCGTCAGCGTCGGCGGCGACGTTCGCGTGAAGTCGGCCACCCGAGCGATCATCGAGGTGGAGGCCCCCGACGGCTCAAACGACCGCCCCCTTTTGGTCGGATTGAAAGACGGCGGCGTGGCCGTGTCCGGCCCAACCAAACGGGCGACCGTCGACGGCCGCCATCACCTGATCGATCCGTTTACGCAACGCCCAGCGGCCGAGCCCCGCGTGGCCGTGGTGATCGCCGCGACCACAGCCGGAGCCGAAATGTTGGCAACGGCGGCCGCGATCGCCCCGCTCGCATCCGCCTTCGACATCATCGGGCGGGCCGGAGCGACGGCGTGGCTGGTCGAGCGCGACGGATCGATTCAGGCCGTGGGTCAACCCGAGCGCTTCCTTCTTGATCTCGGGTGGGCCACCCAACCGCGTCGCGCTCGCTGGGGACCGCGAGACTGGACCGCGTGACCGACGAATTCACCTGGTATCTCAGCCGCACCACCGGATTGTTGTCGTGGGTTCTCCTGGCCATCGCGACACTCTGGGGCCTCCTCGTCACAAGCCGCGTGCTCGAACGTCGCCCATCGCCGGCGTGGCTCCTCGACCTCCACCGCTATCTCGGCACGCTCACACTGGCCCTCGCGACCGTTCACGTTGCCGCAATCTTCTTTGATGACTTCGTCGACTACACGATCGCCGAGCTCTTCATTCCGTTCGTCAGCGATCTCGACACAACGGCGGTCGCACTCGGGGTGATCTCCCTCTGGCTGCTTGCGGCTGTCCAAATCTCGTCCTGGTCACGGGGCCACATTCCGAACACCCTGTGGCGACGGCTCCACTATGTGAGCGCTCCACTTATCGTGATCGCGGGGCTCCACGGCGTGCTCATTGGCACCGACGTCGGCAACCCCGTTGTCGCGATCCTCGGTCTCGTCCTCAGTGCCGAGATCATTCTCGTGCTCGGACTTCGCGTGCGCTTCGGCCGACGGGTTCTTCCCGCTCGTAGCGACGCCTAGAAGGCGACGAGAGCGAGGGCGCCGAGGGCAAGACCCACACCGACAAGCTGCGAGCGCGACACCCGCTCATGAAGCACGATCCAAGCCAGCAGCACTGTGCTGACCGGATAGAGCGATCCGAAAACCGCGGCGATAGCCAACTCGTCTCGACGGAGAGCGGCGAGGAGTAAAGCATTCGCGATCATCTCGGTGCTGCCGGTGAAGACCGCGAGGCGCCGAGAGATCTTCACCTTCGGCAGAACACTGCCGGTCACCCGAAACGCCACGACGGCCACCAGCGGAACCGAGACCACACGAGCGATCACGAGGGGCCACATGCCGGCGTCGTCATTGGTCTCCGCGAGAGCAATGAAGAAGACGGAGAATCCGACGCCGGCGACCACCGCCAGCGCGAGGGCCGAGCGACTGGCGGTGCCCGCGTGCGATGACCCCTCCCGCGTCACCAGAACAATCGCGGCGACGGCAACTACCAGACCCATACCCGTGAGCGCCGCGACTTCTTCACCGCGGGCAATCCCTACGAGCGCTGGGATCGTCGCACCGACGATCGCCGTGGTCGGTGCCACAACACTCATGACTCCGATCGAGAGCGCCCGGTAGAGGCAGATGAACGAGAACGATCCGGACAGCCCCGCGATCACTCCGGCGACCACATCGACCCGCTCCACCGACGCAGAGCCGATCGCGACCGCGAAGACAACGGCCACCAGGCCGCCCGCGATCTGGGCTCCGGCGGTGACACGAAAGGCGTTGTCATGCTTCGTCGCCAGCCCGCCGCCGAAGTCGGACCCACCAATGATGAGGGCTGAGAGCAGCGCAAGAACCGCGGTCACAAGCTCGCAGGCTAGAGCCAGTTTGTCCGCATAGACTCTCCAACGACAACCGAATCGGGGAGCTCGGGGCAGCCGGGCTGAGAGGTCGACCATTGTGCGTCGGCGACCCAACTGAACCTGATCTGGGTAATGCCAGCGGAGGAACCATGACTCGACTCACCCACCTATTTGCGCTCATTTTGAGCCTGTCGCTTGTTGCTGCGGCCTGCAGCGACGATGCCGACACGTCGCCAGAGCTGGCCACCATCACGCTCGTGACTCACGATTCGTTCGTCGTCACCGCCTCGCTCCTCGAAGACTTCTCCGCGGAGACTGGCATCACCGTTGAGCTGTTGTCCTCGGGCGACACCGGCCAAATGGTCTCGGAAGCGATCCTCTCGGCCGGCAACCCACTGGCCGACGTGATGTTCGGCGTGGACAACACGTTCCTACAGCGAGCGCTCGATGCCAAGATCTTCGAGGCCTACGAGTCCCCGGGTCTTGATGTCGTTCCCGACAATTTCAAGATCGACGATCAACACCGAGTCACCCCGATCAGCTTTGGCGATGTCTGCGTCAACTATTGGAGCGACGAACTCCCCGCCGAGGCGCCGACATCGCTCGAGGACCTGACCGACCCGACATTTGCGAACGAACTCGTGGTCCAGAGTCCCGAGTCCTCGTCGCCCGGCTTGGCCTTCCTCCTCGCCACCATCGCAGGCACCGAAGACTGGGAACAGTTCTGGACCGACCTCCGAGCCAACGGCATCTCGGTCACCGCGGGCTGGGAAGAGGCGTACTACGGCGAGTTCACCGCGGGCGGCGGCGACCGCTCGATGGTCGTCTCCTACGCGAGTAGCCCAGCCGCAGAGGTGATGTTTGCGGCCGAGCCCACGGACGTCGCACCCACGGGTGTGCTTCTTGACTCCTGCTACCGCCAGATCGAGTTCGCCGGAATCCTCGCGGGCACCGACCACCCCGAAGCGGCGGCGAAGCTCATCGATTGGATGCTCGAACCCGCCTTCCAGAGCGACGTGCCGGGCTCGATGTTTGTCTTCCCCGTCTCCAACGAGGCGACCCTTCCACAAGAGTTCGTCGACCACGCCCAGCTGGCCGACGAACCCCACATGCTCGATCCCGCCGAGATCGAGGCCAACCGAGATGAGTGGACCGACCGTTGGGTCGAAATCGTTCTCGGCTGATCGCCGCGGCAGCGGTTGTCCCCGCTGCGTTCCTCGGGGTTTTCTTCGTCTACCCCGTCGCCTCGGTTCTTTGGCGCGGACTCGGAGGGGAGGGACTCGAGCCCATTCGCCACGTCCTCGATCAGGGCCGAACCCGCGACGCCATCTGGTTCACCGCGTGGCAGGCCGTTGCGTCAACCGTACTCACCCTGGTGATTGCTCTACCCGGCGCGGCCGTCGTCGCTCGTTCCACGCCCCGAGCGCAACGATGGATCCGGTCGGTGGTGACGATTCCTTTCGTACTCCCCACCGTGCTCGTGGCCGGCGCGTTCGCCGAACTTTTCACGACCTTTGGGCTCGACGACGGGAGCTTCCGGCTCCGCCACACGGTCTGGGCAATCCTGCTCGCCCATGTGTTCTTCAACTACGCCGTAGTGGTGCGCAGCGTCGGTTCGTTTTGGGCGGGACTCGACCATCGGCTCGAGGAACAAGCCCGCGTTCTCGGCGCGGGCCGAATCCGCACCTTCTGGGAAATCACCCTCCCCCGGCTTCGACCCGTACTCGCAGCGGCCGGCTCGATCGTGTTCCTTTTCTCCTTCACGTCGTTCGGCGTCGTGCTCGTTCTTGGCGGACCGCGGCGGGCAACCGTCGAGACCGAGATCTATCGCTACGCAGTCACTCGAACCGACTTCACCTCGGCCGCGGCGGTGGCGGTTCTGCAGCTCCTCGCGGTGCTCGCTCTCGTAACGCTGGCAACCCGACTTGAGCGTTCCCGGCCGGCGACCACCGCCATTGCTCGACCCGCCGCTCCGCTCCGCCGGTCAACTCGATTCGCCAACTATGGGTCGATGCTCGTCCTCCTCGGTCTGCCAATCGCCGTTGTCATCGAACGGTCCTTCGCGGTGGGCGGCCGCTACGGCCTGGACCACTATCGAGCGCTAAACACTCGGGTCCCACAGCTTCCGGTCGCGGCCACTACCGCGCTCCGAAACTCAATCCTCTATGCGTTCGTGGCCATGGCCCTCGCCGTGCTCATCGGTTCGATCGCCTCACTCGTAGTGGTGCATGGTCGCCACTGGTTGAGCCGGGTCTTCGACCTTGGTCTCACCATCCCGCTCGGCACGAGCGCGGTGACGATCGGCTTTGGAATGATCATCGCACTCGACGAACCGCCGCTCGACTTCCGAACGTCCTGGTGGATCGTGCCGATCGCGCACAGCCTGGTCGGGGTGCCCTTCGTTGTGCGCACGATGGTCCCCGTATTACGACGCATCGACCCCCGGTTGCGCGAGGCCGCTTCAGTGCTCGGCGCATCGCCGCGCCGCGTCCGCCGAGAAGTCGACCTACCAATCGCCAGCCGAGGAATGGTCGTCGGTGCCGCCTTCGCGTTTGCAGTGTCGATTGGCGAATTCGGCGCGACGTCGTTCCTTCCCCGACGACCCGACACTCTCACCGCGCCGCAAGCGCTCTTCCGACTTCTTTCGACTCCGGGAGAACTCCTACGCGGACAAGCAATGGCTCTTGCGGTTGCCCTGATGGCGCTTGTCGCCGTCGCCGTGTTTGCGATCGAATCTGTTCGAGGCACGTCGGAAGGCAGCTTCTGATGTGGACGCTTGATCAGGGCCGAGTGACCTTCGGCGAAACCGTTGCCGTCGACGATGTGAGCCTCGAGATCGCCGAGGGAGAAATCGTCGTGATCCTCGGACCGAGCGGATGCGGCAAATCCACGCTGCTTCGAACGGTCGCCGGCCTTCAGCCGCTCGACGCGGGACGGTTCCTTATCGGGGGCGACGATGCCGCCCGGCGCCTCCCGCACGAGCGCGACATCGGTTTGATGTTCCAGGATCCGACCCTGTTCCCCCATCGCAATGTCGGCCAGAACATCGAGTTCGGCTTGCGTATGAGTGGGATGGCCGCTCCTGACCGGGCTCAACGCACAACGGAGATGCTCGAACTCGTCGGCCTCTCGGGATACGAGCACCGTGATGTCGCGACGCTCTCGGGCGGCGAAGCACAGCGGGTGGCCCTCGCCCGGGCGATGGCCCCAATGCCCCGCCTCCTACTGCTCGACGAACCCTTCGGCGCGCTCGACCGAGCCCGCCGCGATGGGCTCGTCGAGGAGCTCCCGCAACTCCTTCGCTCTACGGGCACCGCGGCGGTGCATGTCACCCACGATCACGACGAAGCATTCGCGATCGCCGACCGCATCGCGGTGATGACGGCCGGTCGAATTCTGCGGACTGATGTTCCCGACCGGCTCTACGCCGATCCACAGACCGAGACGGTGGCTCGTTTTCTCGGTCACACCAACATCGTCGACGATCCCGCCACCGGCCGCCGCGTCATCCGTCGCGATGCCGCAACTATCACCCCCAGCGGCGAACTGGCTGGCACCGTCGAACGCAGCCGCTTCCGCGGCGACCACCACGATGTCACTGTGGCCACCGAGCTCGGCTCGCTCGACTTTCGACTCAGCGACGCCGCGACGGTCGGCCAGACAATTCAGCTGCGAATCGATCCAGCCCGAACCGCATCAATCGTCGACGACTGACCTCGCTCGCTCTCGCCGCATCGGGATATGCGGGATGCCGTCCTCGATGAACTCCGGCCCATCGGGCTCGAAGCCATGGGCGCGATACCAATCCTTGAGGTGACTCTGCGCGTCGAGCACCCACGGGCCATCGCTCGTCGCAATCACGTGGTCGAGAAGCACACGGGCCAGCCCGCCCTTGCGAGCATCGAGGCGAGTGACCACTCGACCGATCCGACGAGCCGCACCATCGTCGAGCAGCCGCACATAGACAGCCGGACCGCGGTCATCGCCCTGCCACACATGCCGCGTGGCGGCTTCGACATCGCGACCATCGATCTCGGTATAGGGGCAATCCTGCTCGACCACGAACACATCGATACGGAGACGCAGGATGTCGTGGACTTCCGTCGCGGTCAGCTCAACAAAACGCCGATCCTGGATTTCCATCACATGCGATCGAGGAGTTCACGCTTCTTGCGGGCGAACTCCTCGTCAGTGACGACTCCTTGACGACGTAGCTGATCCAACTTCTCGATCTGCTCGGGGATCGAGTCGGTGGGCGCCGCCACGCCGGCACGGGCAGCTTGCCCTAAGCGCTCAAGCTTGCGGGTCTCCAGGCCTTCGACCTGCCGATAGATCTCGTTCTGCACGAGGTTGGGGCGACGAATGTCTTCGAACGTCTGACGTCCACCCTCTCCGGCGGATTCGATGCCCAGGTCGCCGGCGCCGATGATGCGCTCGAATACTGTTTGGTTGAAGAAGACGGTGTTGATTCGGTCGAGCGGGATCTCAATGCCGCGCTTCGAGATCACGCCCGTCCGCGAGATCACTCGCTCGTTGGTAACCACGAAGTTTGTTGTGGTCCAGGTGAGATACCTGATGCCAAACCAGGCCAGCGATGCGAGGACCCAGATTCCGATAGGCACCGAAACCCAGCTCGACCAGTCCTTTATCAGCGCCGCGAGTCCGAAGAGCACGGCGAACACCAGGAGCGCACCCGCGGGCGCCAGAAACCACCAGTGCGGGCGGAGGTCGAGAACAAGGTCTTCGTCCTCGGTGAGGAGGTGGCGGGGAAACGGCATGTGTTGAGAATACCTATCCCCATCCCCACGCGTGGAGAGACTCGTCATCGATCCCAAAATGATGGGCCACTTCGTGCACCACGGTGACGGAGATCTCTTCGACCAAGTCGGCCTCGTTGGCGCAGATCTCGCACAGCGGGAGCCGATATAGCGAGATGACATCGGGCATAACAAGGCCGCCATAGTCGCCGCGTTCAGTGAGCGGAATTCCCTCGTAGAGCCCGAGAAGATCCTCGGTTGGGTGTCGGTCATCGGCCACGATTACGACGTTGTCCATGAGACGACCCAGCTCCTCCGGGAGCGCGTCGAGTGCCTCGCCCACGAGTCGCTCAAATCGCACGGCACTGACGGCTTCCATCTCGGAGACACTAGCGATCCAGTAGGTAAGGTTCGGCCGTGTCCGAATCCGACGCCCTTCTCGAGGGCCTCACCGATGAGCAACGCCAGGCGGTGACGACTGCCGCTAACCCGCTGTGCATCATCGCGGGCGCAGGCTCGGGCAAGACTCGGGTGCTGACCCGACGGATCGCGTGGCACTCAGCCGAGGGTTCGATCGACCCGCGCCGGGTGATGGCGCTCACGTTCACCCGGCGGGCCGCCGCCGAGCTCCGAAGCCGAACCCGCCGCCTCGGCCTACGAGAGGAAGTCGCCGCGGCCACGTTTCACGGCGCGGCGCTCGCCATGCTTCGGCGCTTCTGGGACCACACCGGACGCGCCCATCCAACGCTGCTCGAACGACGCATGTCGTTTCTCGCGAAGCATCATCCGAAACTCGACCGGGCCGTCGTCGCCGATCTCGACGCCGAGATCGGCTGGGCCCGCGCCCGTTTGATTACCCCCGAGGCTTACGGCGACGCGGCCGCCGCCGCGAAGCGCCGCCCACCGCGCTCCGCAGATTTCGTGGCCAAGGCCTACACGGGTTACACGGAAGCAAAACGCAAGAATCGACTGATCGACTTCGACGATGTCCTCGCCCTCAGCCACGCCACGATGGCGCGCGAGACCGCATTCGCCGAAGCACAACGCTGGCGCCACCGCCACCTATTCGTCGACGAGTTCCAAGACGTCAACCCGCTCCAGTTCGCGGTTTTGCAGTCGTGGCTCGGCCCGGAGTCGACCCTCGTTGTTGTCGGTGATCCAAATCAAGCGATCTACGGCTGGAACGGGGCCGAGCCCGACTTCATCAACCACATCGATGAACACCTGCCGGGCATCGCGGTGGTCAACCTACGCACCAACTTTCGCTCCACTCCCGAGGTGCTCGCGGCCGCCGGTCGGGTACTTCAGCAGCCCCCGCAGCCGGCCCACCGATTCTCGGGCGATGCCCCAACAGTGACGATCACGGATCCCGATGGCGAACCCGCGGCCGTGGCCCTCGCCGTCCGCGGACGCCACAAGCCTCGCGCTCCTTGGCGCCACCAGGCGGTCCTGGCCCGCACCAACGCTCAGCTCCCTGCAATCAAGACTGCTCTCGACGCCGCCGGTATCCCGTCGCGGAGTCGCGGCGAGGGGGCGCTCCTGCGCCGACCCGAGATCGTCGACCTGCTCGACCGCTGGCCCAAGACCGGCTTCCTGTCGGCCACGCTCGCCGACGAACGCATCGCCGACGTACCCACCCTCGAGCCCGAGCGGGCCGCCATGCGAGACGCGTTTCTTGACCTGGCCCGCGATCATCTCGTACTCGAGCCGTCGGCCCGCGTCGACGACTTCGTCACCGCCCTTCGATTCGATGATCGGGTCGGCACCGCCGCCGACGCCGTCGAGTTGGCCACCTTTCACTCAGCGAAGGGGCTTGAGTGGCCAATCGTGCATCTCGTCGGACTCGAGGATGGTCTCGTACCGATCGCGTTCGCTCGCACCCGCGCCGCTCGCGATGAGGAGCAACGCTTGCTCTATGTCGCCGCGACACGAGCCCAGCGCGAGCTCCATGTGTCGTATCCAAGCCATCGCACGATCGGCGACCGGCTCCTCGCTCGACCGCCGTCGCCCTGGCTCGAAGCTTTCGTCGACCCCAATGCGGAAATACCGCCCGCCACACCGGATCTCGCATTGCTGCGCGACAACGTCGCTGAGCCCCAGCCCGACATCGATCTGACCGACTTCATCACGCCGGTGATCGAGTCGCTCAAGCACTGGCGTCGCCGGGCCGCCAATGCCGCCAAGGTCGATGTCTACGCGGTCTTGTCCGACAACGCGATCCAGAGCATCGCCGAGCAGCGGCCGGCCTCAATCGACCAGCTCGCAGCGATCGTCGGTGTCGGCCCGGGCAAGGCCCGGCGCTTCGGCCCGCTATTACTCGAAATCAGCGCGCCCGACAGCTAACCGCTAGTGGCTGTCGGACCGGCCGGTGCGGGGATGGGCGACCACCACCACCGTGGCGTCGCACTCATCGAGGACCGTCTCCACGGTGTGACCGAGGAATGGACGACCATCGACGTTGCGAAGCTGCGCGCCGAGGACCACAAGATCAGCGGTCTCGGACCGAGCCGCCGCAACCAGCGCGGTGCCCGCCGAGGCGGACTCTCGCACGAGCGTTCGCGGATCAAGGCCCGACTCCGAGGCAAGCGAGGTTGCACCGTCGATGAGCTGGCCCGCCACCGCCATTGCGGGATCATCGTCGCGGGCCCGGCGACCAAAGATCCGCGGCAACGACGTGGTGGGGTTGAGCACGTGGGTGAGGACCACCTCGGTGCCGAGGTTGGACGAGATGGCAAACGCCACCTCCTGCGCAGCTCGACTCGAACGGGTGCCGGTGACTGGCACGATCACCCGCGAGAACGCGGGCGGCAATGGCCGGTCGAGCCCTCGGGCCCGTCGAACGATTACGACGGGGAGGGTGGCGTTGAGCAGGAGTTCGTCGACCATCGGCGAGTAGAGCTGGCCCTCGTGGCGGGCCGCGACACCGACGGCGATGACGCCATACCCCAGCAGCGATTCGGCGACGATCGCCGTGGCGATGTCGTCGCCCTTTATCTGGCGATGATCGACCTCGCGTTCGTCGAGCACCGCTTTGATAACCGAAATGTCGGGCCACTGGTTGTCGGGGCATACCGACACCACCGTGGCGGGTGCTTCAGTGGGCCACGCGAACTGCACGATCTGAGCGGCCGCAATCGATGCCGGCTCACCCTGTGAGGGCAGCAGAATGCGCGACGACTTCACCACGAGGTTTCGGCTGAGTGCCTCCTCCCGACCGAGGCGCAATTGCTCGTCTTCGCTCCCCCGCCAATCGCGCACCGCGATCCGAAGGCTGACGGCCGCGAAAATCGAGGTGACGAGCGGAACAATCACGATCACCGTGTAGGCCGTCTCGTTGAAGACGCCGAGCGACAACCCGACGGAGGCAATCACGATCTCGAGCGCGCCCCGGGCATTGAGACCAGCGCCCAGGGCGGCGGCCGCCCGGTTGGACTGGCCGGCAAGACGAGCACCGACGAACGCCCCAGCGAACTTGGCGACGATCGCCACGCCGATAACCACGAGTGTCCAGAAGAACGCCTCGCCGTCGACGAGCAAGCCGAGGTCAACCCGCAAACCGGCGGTGGCAAAGAAGACCGGAGCGAGGAATGTGGTGGTGACCGACTCGATGTGGTGCAACACATCAGGCTGCTGGAAACGGGACCGATGCAGCACAACACCAGCGACGAAAGCGCCGAGTACGGCCTCGATCCCCAGGGCCTGGGTGGCGACGCCATAGATCAGCATCGTGAACACGGCGACAGTCATCGCGCCCGGAATGTTGGGGCCATCACGACGGACCCAACGCAGGGCCCGGTCGACGACGCGCTGGCCGACGGTCATCGCCAGCGCAAGGAATGCGGCGAGGCCGAGCACGGTCTGCAGCACCGCGCCGACCGAAACCGAGCCGGATGCGGCAAAGCCCGCGAAGACCGCGAGCATCACCCAACCAACCACATCGTTCGCCATACCCGCGGCCACGGTGATCTGGCCGAAGTCGCGGCGCATGAGCCCGAGCTCCGAGAGAATCTTCGCGATCACCGCGAGAGCGGAAACCGACAACGCGGCCGCGACAAAGAGAGCGAACACCGTGCGGTCGCTCTCCGGCCCAATGAACGATTCAGGCAAGAGAAAACCAACCGCGAGGCCACCCACGAGGGGGACGAGCAGGCTGAATCCGGTGACGAGCGCGGCGGCTCGGCCGAGTCTGCGTATGAGCGCGAGGTCGGTTTCGAATCCGGCAGTGACAAGGAGCATGGCGACACCCAGCCAGCTGATGGCCAGCAGCGCGCCAGAGCTGATCTCCTCCTCGGGCAAGAACCAGTGGAAGCCGTCTTCCCAGACACGGCCGAAGATCGACGGCCCCAAGATGACGCCAGCGGCGAGCTGGCCGATGACCGACGGCAGGTTAATGCGACGCATGAGCTCGCCGCAGATACGCGCCATGGCAACAAGGACGAGGAGCTGCGTCCAAAAGATCAGAAGCTGGTGTTCGTCGAGCGGAGTGAGCATTGGTTCAGGCCGCGCTATCGATCAGGACTGGGGCGTGATCGCTGGGCGGATCATCCTTGGGACCCTTGCGCTCGTTGCGGTCGACCAACACCGCGTCGACCGTGTCGGTGACCGAACGGCTGGTCAGAAGAAGGTCGATTCGCATGCCGATCTTCTTGTGGAAGTTGCCGCCCCGATAATCCCACCAAGAGAACAGGCCACCTTCGTCGTGGTGTTCGCGGAAGACATCGGTGAGACCCCAGTCGATGAGGTTCTGGATCCTCTCGCGTTCGGCGGCGCTCGTATGGGTCTGATCGACGAGTTTCGACGGATCGTGGACGTCGCGGTCATCGGGCGCAACATTGAAGTCGCCGCACACCACGATGTCATCGCTCGGCGTGCATTGGCCATTGAGATCGGCCCGGAGACGGTCGAGCCACCGCAGTTTGTATTGGTAGTGCTCGTGATCGAGCGAGCGACCATTGGGGATGTAGCAGGAAGCGACGCGGACGCCGCCACAGGTGGCCCACGCTACGCGCGCGTCAGGATCAGGCTCGTCGCCATCGCCGAAGCCGGCGATCGGATTCTCGATCCCGACCTTGCTGAGAATCGCGACACCGTTCCAACGACCCTCGCCATGGTGAAACGACTCATATCCGAGCGCTTCGAAGGCCAGGGCCGGAAAGGCATCGTCGGCCAGCTTGGTCTCTTGGAGACAAAGCACGTCGGGCTCAAAAGTTTGCAGCCAGCGTTCGACGCGTCCCAGGCGAGCGTTGAGTGAGTTGACGTTCCAGGTGACAATCCGCACGGCGGCACCATACCCGGCGACGAAGGCCTGGTTTGCCTCCACTCGATGAAGATGGAGATGGCCATAGACTCACGCTGTGGCAACCACAGAAAATTCATCTGGACTCGGCCCGAACGCTTGGCTCGTCGACGAGATCCGTAGCCAATGGTCCGCCGACCCAAGCTCGGTCGACCCCGAGTGGCGAGCTGTCTTCGAGAGCGGAGCCAACGGCGACGCGGCCCCGGCTGAGCCCACCGCACCCGAGCCAATCGATGTCGGATCCAGCGTGGTCACACCCGCAACAGTTGCCTCCACCAACAACTGGTCCGCCCCCGGCCAAGCTGCGAAGAACGGCCCGGTCCCCGCTCCCGCTCCCGCTCCCGCTCCCGCTCCCGCTCCCGCTCCCGC
>JBLIOE010000029.1:0-54448 GCA_047639555.1 Candidatus Aldehydirespiratoraceae bacterium | reverse complement strand
GCCACGTCCGCCGTCTCGTCTACGAACCACCCGGCGTGATCCTCGATTACGGCCGTAAGCAACGCCTGTTTACCGGCGAGCTCCGACAAGCCATCCAAGCCCGCGACCGCCAATGCGCCCACGACGGTAAAGCCCGCTGCAGCTACCACCACCGCAACTGGAAACCCAGACCCGGATAGGTCGACGGGCGCTGGTTCTTACCGGCGAGTAGGTTCCTCGAATGGTTGATACCCCCTGGTCAGGCGATGCCTGTTCGCTCGTAGACGCGTACCGTGTAGGGGAGCGATCCCCGGCTGAAGAGCTCGAAGCCTCGCTTGCCGCGATCGAACGGAGCAGTCTCAACGCGTTCGCCCATCTCGATCCGGAGGCGGCCCGCGAAACCGCGAAGAACGCCGATGTCTCGCTGCCGTTCGGTGGAGTGCCGTTCGGGATCAAAGAACTCGAGCAGGTGAAGGGGTGGCCCTACACCGAGGCGTCGTTGATCTTCAAGGACCGGATCGGCGCCTACGACACCACGATGGTTACCCGACTCAAGGCGGGCGGGATTGTGCCCATCGGCTCGACGACGGCCAGCGAGTTCGGTGGCCTCAACGTGAGTGTCACCAAGATCAACGGTGTCACCGGCAATGCCTGGGACCCGACCAAGAGCGCCGGTGGGTCCTCGGGTGGCAGTGCATCAGCCGTCGCTGGTGGCTTGATCCCTCTGGCCTGTGGTGGCGATGGTGGCGGGTCGATCCGCATTCCTGCGGGTTACAACGGTCTGCTCGGTATGAAGGGCACCTACGGTCGTATTCCCCGAGGGCCACACACATCACTCAACCCGCACACTGTGGTGCTCGGCTGCCTGGCTCGTTCGGTGCGTGATGCCGCTCGCTACTACGACGTGACCGCCGGTCACGACCCGCACGACCCGACAAGTCTCCCGGCTATCGAAGGCTGGGAACGAGATCTCGGGAGCTACGACCTTCGGGGTCGGACGGTCGTGATCGACCCCACCTTCGGGGGTGTCGCCGTTGATGACGCCGCACGGATGGTTGTCGAACAGGCCGCCGAGCAGCTCGTGGCTGAGCTCGGGCTCGTGCGAGTCGATCTCCCGATCGAGGTTCCTCGCATGGGCGGCGAGTGGATGATTGGCAACATCAGCTCGCTCTACGGCGAGATTGAAGACATCTGGCCCGGCTGCGCGAGCGAGCTCACCGACGAGATCCGCGTGGGCATTCAGCTCTCAGAGAACCTGCTCAACATGCGGGTGGCCGCCGCGGCCGAGATGGGCCGGCGAGAAGCGAATACGGCGATGGCGAAGCTGTTCGACGAGGTCGACTTCGTCATCACGTCCAGCAATCCGGGCCCGGCCTTCCCCGCCGAAGATGGCATGAGCAGCGATGCGAAGACATTCATCGACTACGCCCGCGGTAACCCGTTGATCCAGAAGGCGTTTGCCGGAGCATTACGGGCGGCCCGAATCGTGAGTGGTGTCGCGTCCAAGACCCCGCAACGCCTCTTGGCGGCGGGCACGAAGGGTTCGCCCGAGTTGCTCGATATGGGCGCGCTCACGATCCCTGCCAACATCTCTGGCAATCCGGCTATCTCGATCCCGGTTGGTGACGTCGGCGGTCTCCCGATTGGACTCCAGGCGATCGGCCGTCACCACCAAGATGCCCTGCTGTTCGACCTTGCACAACACGTTGAACGTGAGCGTCCGTGGCCGCTCGTGGCTCACGAAGCGCGGCGCTGACTTCATATCCGGGCGCTTAGCCTTCGGGGTATGCCAACCCACGTGTTGACGTTGTCCTGTCCGGATCGCAAGGGGATCGTCGCGGCCATAGCGACAGCGCTCGTTGGCCTCGACGCGAACATCTTACAAAACGCAGAGTTCAGCGATCCCGCGACATCCACCTTCTGCGTCCGGACGCGATTCGAAACGCCGATCGAAGACGCCGACGAGATTGCCGAGCGACTCGCGCCAACCGCAACTGGGCTCGGCGGCGACCTTCGGATTCGCGCAGAGGATCGGCAGCGCCGAGCGCTCGTCATGGTCTCCAAGTTCGATCACTGTCTGCTCGACCTGCTATATCGGGTGCGTACCGGTGAGTTGCCGATCGATATTCCCCTGGTCGTCTCGAACCACCGAGACCTGCGTGAAGTGGTCGAACGGGAGGGCATTGAGTTCGTGCATATCCCCGTGTCAAAGGAGACGAAACCGACCGCCGAGGCGGAGTTGGCTGCGCTGGTCGAGCAGCACAGCATCGACGTTGTCGTGCTGGCTCGCTACATGCAGGTTCTGAGCGACGAATTCTGCGGCCGTTATCCGGCCGGCATCATCAATATCCATCACTCGTTTCTGCCCGGCTTCAAGGGCGCGAGGCCTTACCACCAGGCGTGGGAGCGGGGCGTGAAGCTCACCGGAGCGACGGCCCACTTCGTAACGGCCGACCTCGACGAGGGGCCGATTATCTGCCAAGACGTGGAGGCAGTGAGCCATCGGCACACACCGGAGCAGATGGTCGCCCGTGGCCGCGATGTCGAACGACGAGTGCTGTCGAGTGCAGTCACCGCATTCGCAGAAGACCGGATCTTCCTGCTGGCGAACGGTCGAACCGTCGTCTTCGACTGACGGGTCTGCGCCTAGCGGCGAAGTTTCACGGGAGTGGTGACTTCGGCGTAGAAGTCGTTGCCCTTATCGTCGACGACGATGAAGGCGGGAAAGTCTTCGACTTCGATCTTCCAGATCGCTTCCATGCCCAGTTCGGGGAACTCGAGCACCTCCACGCTGCGGATGGAATCCTTCGCGAGGCGGGCCGCCGGGCCACCGATTGAGCCAAGGTAGAAGCCGCCGTGGGTGGCGCATGCTTCAGTGACCTGACGGGAACGGTTGCCCTTGGCCAGCATCACCATGGATCCGCCCGCGGCTTGGAACTGTTCGACGTAGGAGTCCATGCGGCCTGCTGTCGTGGGCCCGAACGAGCCTGACGCGTAACCCACCGGGGTCTTGGCGGGGCCGGCGTAGTAGATCGCATGATCCTTGAGGTACTGCGGCATCGGCTCGCCGGCATCGAGCATGTCTTTGATCTTGGCGTGGGCGATGTCTCGC
This sequence comes from Candidatus Aldehydirespiratoraceae bacterium, assembly GCA_047639555.1. Lineage (GTDB taxonomy): Bacteria > Actinomycetota > Acidimicrobiia > Acidimicrobiales > Aldehydirespiratoraceae > JAJRXC01. Next base: position 51,357 of record JBLIOE010000029.1, on the reverse strand, counting down.
CCGACCACGAGCGTGCCCGTGAGTGATAAGCGAGTCTTCACCGGGTACTTGGTGAGCTGGTTACGGATGTCGTCCATCGACTGGTTCAGGTCGACCGCCACGGTCTCCGTTGACAGGTCATCGTCCGCCGTCTCTGGCAGGAATCGGGCCGGGTCGGTTTCCAGCTGTTCGAGGAACACGCCCTCGGCGGTGATCTTGGCGCGAGCTTGGCGGTCGGCCGAACATGAGACCGCGATGCCGACAGGGTTGGAGGCGCCATGGCGGGGGAGACGGATAACGCGAATGTCGTGGCAGAAGTACTTGCCGCCGAACTGGGCGCCAATGCCAAACTCTTGGGTCTGCTTGAGGATCTTCGCTTCCCATTCGAGGTCGCGATAGCCGTGGCCGGTACTTGCGTCGCCCGAGGTGGGAAGCGAGTCGAGATAGTGGGCCGACGCAAGCTTGGCCGTCTTGAGATTGAACTCCGCTGACGTGCCGCCGACCACGAGCGCAAGGTGATACGGCGGACAGGCGGAGGTGCCGATGGCGCGAAGCGACTCGTCAAGGAAGTCGATAAGGGAGGTCTCGTTGAGAAGCGCCTTGGTCTTCTGGAAGAGGAACGACTTATTGGCCGAGCCGCCACCCTTGGCCATGAACAAGAACTCGTAACTGAGACCAGGCTTAGTGAAGAGATCGATCTGGGCCGGAAGATTGTTGCCGGTGTTCTTCTCTTCGAACATCGAGATCGGCGCGAGCTGCGAATAACGCAGATTGGTTTCGGTATAGGTGTCGTAGATGCCGTAGGAGATGTACGCGGCGTCGTCGGCGAGAGTGATGACTTGGTCCCCCTTCTTGCCCATCACGATTGCGGTACCGGTGTCTTGACACATCGGGAGGACGCCGGCCGCGGCGATGTTCGCGTTGAGGAGTAGTTCGGTTGCGACAAAGACGTCGTTCGGCGAAGCCTCGGGGTCATCGAGGATCGAAGTGAGCTGCTCGAGGTGCTCCGTGCGGAGGTAGTGCGAGATGTCTCGCATTGCTTCCTTGGTGAGCAGGCGAATGGCCTCGGGGTCGACCTTGAGGAACTCCACGCCGTCGACCTCGACCGTCGAGACACCCTCGGTGGTCAGCAAGCGGTACTCGGTTGTGTCCGGTCCGAGAGGGAGTTGGTCGGAGTATGCGAACTCGGTCATGCGCTCACGGTACTTCTCACTACGCTCGCGGCATGATCCGGGACAGTGATCCAGACGCCGTGGGACAGACGATCGATCGCATCGCCCATGCGTTCTCGCCCGTCGAGTGGAGCCGTCGGTGGCTGTTGATTGTCAGTGTCGTGTTCGTTGCGGTGACCACGCTCACGGTTGTACAACGCACACTCGTGGCCGACTCCACGACCGGATGGGCAATCACCACCATCCATGGCGTGATCGTTCTGGTGGTTGTTCCGCTGCTTCTCCGCCGAACGTGGCGCGAGTGGATCGCGGCACGAAGCGAAAGCTAGAGCGGTGTGCCCGAGAAGGGCGCAGGGTCACCGGCTGCGGGAATCGTGGGGCGACTCCAACTCGTGAGCGCGGCGACGGCTTCGGCGACTTCGCGCCAAGCGTCTGGATTCCAGCCTTCGGCCGAGGCCGTGACGGCGCCGTCTTGGCGGAGCAGGACAATTGCCGGGGCCTGCTCGAGGCCGAGGCTCGCGACGATGGCCCCCGACGGGTCGGCGAACGCCAACACCTCTTCGGCGTATGGGCCGAGGAAACGCTTGGCATCGTCGACGGAACACGTGAGGATCCAGCAGATGCGACAATCAGCGTCGGCGAAGTGTTGAAGAATCCGTTTTGACGTGTCGAGTAGCCACGCACTCTCGTGCGTAAAGGGGTCGAGGACCACCGGCACGAGCGGAAAGGTCGTCAACCAGTCGCCGAGGGGGCGTGCGTCGCCGTCAAGGGGCTGAAGATCAAGGTCGAGAGCAGCGGTCACCACGGACGTGAAAGCTAGCGCAGCGCAACCCCAACGGGTCACATCGGGGAGGGTTCTGTACGATCCGGTCGTGCACCCGATCGAGCGCCTCCGTTATCTCGCTCGCGCCGGCGACGTCCCGACGGCGCCGTTAGTGCGTGAAGCGGCGATCGCTCTCGCGTCGTTCGCCCACGATCCGGTCGAGTTGTTGACCGCCTGTCGGCAGCTCCTGGAGCGGCGGCCTACGAGCGGACCTTTGTTGTGGGTCGCCGCCCGCATGGTCACCGGCACCGATCCCGGCACGGAGGCATGGGAGGCGGTCGAAGCGCTCGAACGTGACACCACTGCTCGCGAAGTCGCTCACGCCCTTCCGGCCGACGCGACAGTTCTGGTCATCGGTGCCGGTGAGATCTCCAGTGCGGCGGTCCTTCAGCGGCCCGATGTGCAAGTGCTTGTGGCCGACACGGTGGGGGAGGGCTACGGCCTGATCCGCCAGCTCGATGCCCGCGACCATGTGGCGGTCGACGTGCCCGCCGTCGGGGTTGGCGCCGCCGCAGCGGAAGCCGATCTTGTGCTTATCGAAGCCCAGGTGATGCACGAAGAAGCGGCCCTCTGTCGCCCCGGCTCGCTGAGCGCGGCCGCGGTTGCGCATCATCTCGAGATTCCGGTGTGGCTCGTCGCCGGCGTTGGTCGCGTCGTGCCCACTCGAATGTACGACTGGGTCGCCGACCGATCCGACGATCGAGACCCGTGGGATGACGAGGTCGAGTCCGTGCCGGTCTCGCTCGTCGACAAGCTGCTCGGTCCGTCGGGCCCGCAACCCGTCAGTGAGGTTCGCTACCGAATTGACTGTCCGATCGCGCCTGAGCTTTTCCGGTGAAGGTGCTCCAGAGCAAGGCCGGCCTCGCAGTGATCTTCGTGGGCTTGTTCGTTGCCGGCGGTGCGTTTGCTGCGTCAACGCTCGACTCCAGCAGCGGTGAGTCCGACGAGAGCGCCGTTGACGTCCGCCCCGATACCGAGACCACCACCACGACAACAACATCGACCACTACCACCACGACAACAACGACTGTCCCTCCGCCTCGGACCGCGACGATCGCATTCACCGGCGACCTCCTGCCGCACGGTCCGGTCGTGAGCGCGGCCGATGCCAACACGCTCGACGGGTGGGACTTTCGACCGATGTTCGACGAGGTGCGGCCGATCCTCTCGGCCGCTGATCTCGCGATCTGCCACGTCGAATCGCCGGTCTCCGCCACCGACTCGAACCTCAGCGGCTATCCGGTCTTCAATGCCCCTCGGGCGCTCGTGGAGGCGGCGGTAGACGCCGGCTACGACGGTTGCAGCACGGCGTCGAATCATGCCTTCGATCGACGGGTCAACGGGGTCGAAGAAACCGTGCAGGTATTCGCTGACCTGGGCTTTCCTCAAGCGGGCATGGCACTCGACGAGGACCACGACCTCGCCCCGGTGCTCTACGAGGTGAACGGCATCACGATTGCTCACCTCTCGGCCACGTACTCGCTCAACGGATTCGTTCTGCCATCGGATCAGCCGTATCTCGTCGATCTGATCGAACCGGATACGATCGTCGCGGAGGCGGGTCTCGCCCGGGCGGCCGGCGCCGAGTTCGTAGTTGTGAGCCTGCACTGGGGCAACGAATATCAACACACGCCGTCGTCAGCTCAAGACCAGTGGTTGTCGGAAATCCTGCCGAGCGACGAGGTCGACCTGATCATTGGTCACCACGCCCATGTTGTGCAGCCAATCGACAAGGTTGACGACGAGTGGGTGGTTTTTGGCCTCGGCAACTTCCTGTCGAACCAGTCCGTCAACTGCTGTGTCACGGCGTCGCAAGACGGAATGATCGCCACCGTCACATTGCTTGAGGGCGCCGATGAGTCGATCGCCGTCAGCGGCATCGCGTACACCCCGACCTGGGTCGACCGGTCGAATGGTTACGTGATCCGTGTCGCCAACGCGGTCGTGCCGGGCCGCCCCGAAATCGCCGACGCACTCGCGGCCTCAGCGGCCCGCACCGATGAGATCGTGCGCGGTCGGCTGAGTGACGCCGACGGCCTCACCGTGGCACCGCCCCTCGGGCCGGATGACGAATAACGGCGCAGCACCTACCGACGCGTCTCTCAGAACTGTGCTGCTCGGCTGGGCCCGCACCGAGCTCCGAGATCTTCCGTGGCGACGAACCCGCGATCCGTGGGCAATTCTCGTGAGCGAGACGATGCTGCAGCAGACGCAGGTCAGCCGGGTCATTGATCGCTGGCCGATCTTCTTGCGGCGCTTCCCGGACCCGACGGCGTGTGCCGATGCGCCCGCGGCCGACCTTCTCCGAGAGTGGGCCGGGCTCGGCTACAACCGGCGCGCCCTCATGCTCCACCGATGTGCGACGGCCATACGTGATGTCTACGCGGGCGCAGTGCCCGCCGACCTCGACGCGCTGTTGGCTCTTCCTGGGGTTGGTCCATACACCGCTCGGGCCGTGCTCGCCTTTGCGTGGGAGACACCCGCAGGTCCGGTCGACACCAACATCGGCCGGGTGCTGGCTCGCCTGGGCGGCGAGTCGATGGCCATGCGCGCGGCGCAGGCCCGGGCCGACTCGCTCGTGCCGGCCGACGAGCCGTGGTTGTGGAACCAGGGGATCATGGAGCTCGGCGCCCTCGTCTGTACGAAGCGAGCACCGCGCTGCGGCGACTGCCCGGTGCAGGAGCACTGTTCGTGGCGAGGAGAGGGACCCGACCCGGCGGTCGGTTCCGCCGCCGTGAGTAAGCCACAGTCGCGCTTCGAAGGCTCAGACCGGCAGCTACGGGGCCGGCTCGTCGACGCGCTCCGCCAGGGCCCTGTGCTGTGCAGTGGGGTCGGCGCGGCTCTCGCCACAAGCGACCCAGTGCTTATCGACCCAGTGCTTATCGACCCAGTACGCGTTGAAACCGTTGTTGCCGGGCTGATTCGGGATGGTCTGGTGGTCGAGGTGGAACGAGAACTTCGTCTGGCCGGCGACTACTGAGGGCCAGTGAGCGACTGAATCAGTGCGTCGATTGCCGCATCGGCAATCGACGCCATCTCCTCGTCGGTACGGTCTTGGATCGGGTGCTCGGTGAGGACCCGGGCGACGTCGAGGCCGAGTGACTTCGACTGCTCAATGGCGGCTTCTTCGAACTCCACGGTGGCCACAAAGACTCCCGGGATGCCGCGTCGTTCAAGATCGTTGATGTCGTGCACACTGCACGTCGTGCAACTACCTCAATCGGCGAGCGCTTCGATCACCGCGTCGCAGCTCGTGGCGATCTCGTGGCGAAGGTCGATCGGTGCGGGCTTCGTGAATGTTGGCTTGCTAAATCGCTTCACCTGAGCGCCGAGGCCGGTGAGCTTCTCCTCGACCCGATCGAGGAAGACGTTGCCCCGAGGCTTGGAGATGTCGAGCAGACCCACGGTGAGGCCGTTGAGAGACTCGGGACGGGCGACTCGTTCACGCGTCTCCGGGCGAAGCTCTCCGGTGGGATCCAACACTGTTGTGAGAGCACTTGTTGTGGTCATCGCACTATCTCCTTCGTTACGGTCACACTACCCATGTCGCCAGTGACCCAGCCGCTGATGGCGGCGGAGAACAGGCCGGCGTTGCTGCCGCCATGGACGACGTGAATGCCGCCCGGGGGGAACTTGGGCAGTTGCATGTCGGCCACGAAAGCAGGCATGCCTTCTTCGATGCCATGGGCTCCAGCCACGATGTCGGCGCCATCAAGCAGGAGATGCGACTCGAGTTCGGCAATGAATCGGGCTCGATCCCAGCCAGCATCGCGATAGCGATTCATGTGTTCGGGGGACATCACGATCACGGTCTCGAACTGCATCACCATGCGGGGGCTGGCATTGGTGACGAGCATCTCTGCGAAATGTTTGGTGAGCGACTCGGGGCTGCGCGACTTCTGGTCGAACAAGAGCCGCGGGCCTTCGCCCGGGAAGAGGGTGACGGTGTTGGTGTCCGCCGCGAAGCCTCGACTTTCGGCGAATGACTCCCACGGCGAACCGGCTTCGTCCTCGGCGAAGCACAGGCCAATCTTGGCCGGACTTCCCTGAGTGCCCCGATCGATGCCGCCCGGCTTGCCGCCGCCAACGTTGCGGATCACGAGCTGCATGGCCCGGCCGATGGTGCTGTTGGCCCGGTTGCCTTGGCCCAAGAGGTTGAGGCCGCTGTTCATTCCGATCTCTTCGCAGATCGGTCCGTTGATGATGAGGATCGGCCCGACCGGCATCGTGGTGGCGAGCAGGCCGTGCATGTTGAACTCGTCGGTACACGCGGCCTCAAGCGCCGCCAGGATTACCGGCATGTACTCGGGCTTGCAGCCCGCCATCACCGCGTTGACGGCGACCTTCTCGACGGTGCACTCAACGAGGTCGGGTGGCACCAACGCCACGAGCTCGCCGGGGGCCCGATCGGTGCCTTCCAGCATTCGGAGAACACGCGACTCGGTGGGTGGCACGACCGGGAGACCGTCGCTCCAGCCGCGGTCGTACATGGCTTCCCAGTCGTCTTCGAGCGCCGCAATCTCGATCCGGCGGCTCGTGAGCGTCGATCCGGAGAAGCGCACACGTAACTCGTCGGTGCGGGTGGGGTCGACACTCAGCGATCCGCAGCCGGGCCGCCAATCGGGGAGATCGGCTCCGAGGCCGTCGATACCCGTGAATGACTCCCACTGGTCGCGGGACCAGCCGACGACGTGCTTGCTCACCTCTCCGTTGATGACCCGCACAAGCGTCGGCACGGTCTCAATGTCGTTGTGCCATGAGAGCCCGAGGTCGTGATCGTGGACGACCCAGTCGGCATCGACCGGAAAGTCCGGATCGTCTTGGGTGATCACGGTGAGGCTCGCTCGGGCGGCGAGATCCTCGAGTACCGGGGCGACGAGTACACAGGTTGGGCAGTCGCGTTTCACGACGGCGACGAGACCCTCGGGGAGAGGCATCGACGATGATGGTGCGGTCATTTCGTCACACTAGTCAGGCCCGAGTGCTGGCAGTCCAACTGACATAACTAAGAGATATCCGTCACAGACCCCTAGACCTGGGCACCGATCTTTAGGTAGCGTCAGCGATTCATGGGGGACGCGAACTTGTCGATCGACTTGTCGTTTCACGGCGTTCGAGGATCGACGCCGTGTAGCTGCCCGACCGTTCAGCGTTATGGCGGCAACACCAGCTGCGTTTCACTCGAGGCCGAAGGCCACGACCCGATCGTGTTCGACCTTGGTACCGGCATGCGCCCGTGGGGCTGTTCGATGGATCCCGCCGAAGGTGTCACCGTCCACGCGTTGGTCACTCATCTCCACTGGGACCACATCCAAGGGTTGCCGTTCTTCACCCCGTTGCAGTCTCCCGATACCTCGATGCACGTTTACGGGCCCGGCGAAGTTGATTCCGGCATGGAGTCGGCGTTCGGCCAATTCATGAGCCCGCCGTTCTTCCCGATCCGGGTCTCCGACCTCCCGGCCACCGTGCGGTTTCACGACACCCACATCGATGACTTCGTGATCGACGGCACCGAGATCATGTCTCGGTCGGTTCCGCACACCGGTCGGACCAACGGCTACCGCGTCACCCGCAACGGTGTAAGCGTGGCCTATATCCCTGATCATCAAGAGCCCATCGACGATCCGACATTTGTGGATCCGTCGGTTCTTGAGTTGGCCGCCAACGCGGATGTGCTCATTCACGACGCCCAGCTGTGGGCCGACGAGCTACCCGCCAAGGCGAACTGGGGGCACTGCACGCCCGAGTACGCGGTGGAGGTCGCAGCTCAAGCCGGCGTGTCGACCCTCGTGTTGTTCCACCACGACCCCAGCCACACTGATGAGGATCTCGACCTCATGACCGAGCGCATCACCACACTCGCGCTGAGCCGCGGCGTGACCTCGGTGTTGTGCGCGACCGAGGGTCTGAAGCTCTCCGTCGACGCCCGCGCCTGACGCAGCGCTACCGTGCGGGTCATGTCTATTGACCCCAATGAATACCGCCGAGTACTCGGCCACTTCCCGACGGGTGTCACTGTTGTCACCGGCGCCGATGCTGGCGGGCCGGCCGGGATGGCCATTGGGTCCTTCGCCTCGGTGTCGCTCGATCCGCCGCTGGTGGTGTTCTGTCCGGGCAACACTTCCGAGAGCTGGTTGCGAATCAAAGAGACCGGTTCGTTCTGCGTCAACGTGCTCGGCGCTGACCAGAAAGACACGTGCGGCGTGTTCGCAAGTAAGACCGAAGACAAGTTTGAGGGAATTAACTGGACGACAGGCGACACCGGTTCGCCGATTATCCCGGGTTCGATCGCCGTCATCGATTGCGAGATCCACGGGGTCCTCGACGGCGGAGATCACGACATCGTTGTCGGACTTGTGAAGACACTCCACACCGCGGACGACGCAACTGAACGCGGACCCCTGATGTTCTTCCAGGGCGGCTACGGAAAATACGAGGCCATCTAACGTGCCAATCTACGCGATCGGCGATCGGGTCCCCGAGATCCACGAGTCGGCCTACATCCACCCGGAAGCAACGATCATCGGCAGCGCCGTGATCGGACCCGACGCCTCAGTTTGGCCGCACGCGGTGATCCGAGCCGACGACAACATCATCTCGATTGGTGAGGGAACGTCGATCCAAGACGGCGCGGTGCTCCATTGCACGCCCTTCCACGCGACCACGGTCGGAAAGTTCGTCACGGTTGGCCACCTCGCCCACCTCGAAGGGTGTCGAGTACTTGACCACGCCCTCATCGGCACGGGATCGGTTGTCCTCCACGATGCTGTGATCGGCGAACACGCGCTGGTTGGTGCGTCAGCCATGGTGCCTGGCAAAGTTGAAGTGCCACGCTGCGCCATGGCGCTCGGCGTACCCGCCAAGATTCGCGAAGACGCCGTGCCCGAAGGACACTCGCAGATGAATGTCGACACCTACATCACACGAGGTCGGCTGTTTAAGGCCGAGCTCCGTCGAATCGACTGAACTCGTGTTTCGGGTGATGGTGGTGTGCACGGCCAACATCTGTCGGTCGGTGATGGCCGAACGATTCCTGCGTCGTGATGCCGCCGTCCTCGGGATCGCCCTCGAACTCTCGTCATGCGGAATCCTGTTCGACGACGAACCGGCATCCGACACCGTGATCGATGTCTTGAAGGAACGCGGACTCGACGCGACCGATCATCGTTCCCGCAAGTTCGTACCCGAGATGCTGAACGATCTCGATCTCGTGCTCACTATGGAACGTATGCACGCCCGCGAGTTAGCGGTCGCACTCGGTGGCGCATCGTCGCGTATCCACACGCTGGGCGGATTCGTAGGGTGGTTGGCCGACTCGGCCGATGAACTGGATGGCCCGCCGATCGATCGGCTCGCCACCTATGCCGAGGGCCGACGGGCCTCCGATCTCCTCGGTTCCGGCGCCGATGAAGTCGACGATCCGCACGGGCGGTCGAAGCGAATCCACCGACGGACGGCCGACCGCCTCGAGTTGCTCAGCGGCGGGCTGCTCGACGGCCTTTACGGCCCTGCCAACACCAAGTAGGCCAGCGGGTAGGTAGGTCCGCGGGGTAGGTAGAACGAAGACTCCCAGCGTGGAACGCCCCCTGCGTGCGCGGCATCGACCGGCAGCATCGGGCATCTCGGTCGCGAACTCGTTCGGGCGGGTGGGTCAGAACCCGATGGCACGCTGGTGGTCATCCACATGGTGGGCCAGGCGGACATCTCGAATGTGACGGCTGGCGTCGCTCATCCTGCGTTTCGAGGGACTTCGCGAAAATGCGGTCTGGTCCTTTGGCGCCGGGCCGCATCCGATCTTCGAGGGTGTTCCCACGGTAGTGGTGCAGCGGTCCATGGTTCGGCCCGGGGCGAAGCCCGCGGATCGTGGCGATCGATTACGACGGATACGACACCTGGCGTGGGGCGATTTTCCCAGCCCTAGCCTTGCCAAATCGTTCACTGGTGTTGTTACTATCGCCATAGGAGAAATGCACTCCTGTGTTGTTGCTGCATGCGCTGACCGCATACTCGCTTCGGAGCTACAGATGAGTACCGCAGAGAATCTCGATCTCGGGAAGTACCAGCTCGGTTCGGCCGATGTAGAGGACTACGTCTTCAAGCCCAAGAAGGGCTTAAACGATGAGATCATTCGCGAGATGTCGTGGCTCAAGGGCGAGCCCCAATGGATGCTCGATTTCCGTTTGAAGTCGTACCAACGTTTCGACGGCCGCCCGATGCCCGCATGGGGCGGGGACATGTCCGACCTCGACCTCGAGGACATCTACTACTACATCAAGCCAGAGGGTGGCCTCAACGACGATCGGGGCGAGGTCCCAGCCGCTCAGTACGAATCCGAGGTCGTCGACCACAAGAACCGCGAAGACCTTGAAGCTCAGGGTGTGCTGTTCTCCGACATGGACACCGCCCTGCGTGAGTACCCCGAGATGGTGCAGCAGTACTTCGGCAAGATCATCCCGCCGAATGACAACAAGTTCTCCGCCCTCAACTCCACGATGTGGTCAGGCGGCTCGTTCATCTACGTCCCGCCGGGCGTCGAAGTAGAGATGCCCCTCCAGGCCTACTCCCGCATCAATGCCGAGAACATGGGCCAGTTCGAGCGCACGCTCATCATCGCTGATGAGGGCTCGTCGGTGCACTACATCGAGGGTTGTTCAGCACCCACCTACACCTCCGACTCGCTGCACGCAGCGGTCGTCGAGATCGTGGTCAAGCCATCGGCTCGTGTCACCTACACGACCATCCAGAACTGGTCTGACAACGTCTTCAACTTGGTCACCAAGCGGGCCTACGTCGAAGCTGAGGGTCACATGGAATGGATCGATGGCAACATCGGCTCCAAGCTCACAATGAAGTACCCGACCATCGTTCTTGGCGGCGCGAAGGCATCAGGCGAAGTGCTCTCCGTTGCCTACGCCGGCGCCGGCCAGCACCAAGACACCGGCGCGAAGATGATTCACGCCGCACCGGAAACCACCTCGAAGATCGTTTCCAAGTCGATCTCCAAAGACGGCGGTCGCACCTCCTACCGCGGCCTCGTCCGAGTGGAAGACGATGCCTACGGCTGCAAGAGCCACGTGCAGTGTGATGCGCTGATCCTCGACGAAGACTCCAGCTCCGACACCTATCCCTACATGGAGGTTGGTTCGGGCGACGCCGTCATCGGTCACGAAGCCACCGCCTCGCGGGTCGCCGACGAGAAGTTGTTCTACCTCCAGAGCCGCGGCCTCACCGAAGAGCAGTCAATGGGCATGATCGTCAACGGCTTCATTGAACCCGTCACCCGCACCCTCCCGGTGGAATACGCGGTCGAATGGTCGCGCCTGATCGAGCTACAGATGCAAGGCAGCGTCGGTTAAACGCCGTCGCTGGTTATGCCGTCACACGAAGGCCGCTGGGTCGAACATAGTCAGCGCTTCGTATATGAGAGCGATTGGATGTCGATGGCACTCGTCGACGTCGAGACGCCATCCGGCAAGCGTTTTGAACATCACGCGGTTCGGTTCCCGCAACCGGCCGTGGGTGTCGTCGTGGTCGTCGACGAACACGTACTGATGATTTGGCGCCACCGTTTCATCACCGACACGTGGGGCTGGGAAATTCCGGCCGGCGGCGTCGACCCCGGCGAGTCAATTGCCGACGCCGCCCACCGTGAGTGCGTGGAAGAAACCGGTTGGGCCCCAGGGCCAACCCGACCCGTAATGGCCTGGCACCCAAGCAACGGCGCGACAGATCAGAAATTCCATATCGAACGGGCCGCCAGCGCCACGCAGGTTGGTCCGCCCACCGATACCGACGAAGCCGTCAAGATCGAATGGATGCCACTGGCCGACGTTCGGCCCCTGGTTCATGCTGGCCAGATCGGCGACGGCCTGAGCGCGATGGGCCTCCTATCCGAACTCGCCAGCATTTGACCCTCTACCCGTAGGGGACTCTTCTGCGGCACAATGGGGTCTATGCCGATGCGTCAGGATTGTAAGTTCTTCGAGTCGCGTAGCTACGCGAACGGCGACACGGTTCGCAAGTGTGACCTTGACCTCGCACCAGAAGCGCCATGGCGCTGCCCCGACGACTGCCCCAAGTACACGCGCCGCATGGCCGATGTGAATTGGGCCCACGGCTCGCTCGTCACGCCGGAAACACCGCCCGAGCCGAAGAGCCTCGGCGACGACGATTCCATCGCCGCTCTCCTCGACGCCGCCGAAGGCATCATCAATAGTGCGGTGCCGGGAGCACTCGCCGATCTCGATGCCGCGCGCCGCAAACGCGAAGGGGGCCGCTTGAAGCGAGCCCTGAGCCGGGACAAGGGAGCCAAGAAGGCTTCAAAGAACAAGGCTTCAAAGAACAAGCGGGGCAACTCCGGCGAGGGGCTTGGCGACAAGCTCCGGCGTCGCTATCGCGACGGTCAATAGCTGGTGGGCGATTAGTCCTGCGTCGATAGGATAATTTCGCATTCGCGGGTCGAGCGTCGGCCCGTACGAACCGTGCGGATCCCCCTGTGACCGACTTTTCACCCGACGCCGCTCGCGCCCTTTCTGGCCCTTCTTGGCTCGTCGAACGCCGGGTCGCCGCGGCCGAAGCCTTTGCCGCGGCTGCGATGCCCGATACCTCGGCCGAGGAGTGGCGCTACAGCCCGATTGGCACCCTCGATCTGGCGAGCTATCAGCCGGCTCGGGGGCTCGGCGACGCGCCGATGCCGCGACTAGATATTGAGCCAGCGGCCCTCGTCCGCACGGTCAATGGCCGCATCGTGGCCGTCGACGTGGATCAAGAACTACTCGACGCGGGCGTCCATGTTGGTCCGCTGGTCGACCACAAGGACGGGGCGGCCCGCCTCGGTGCGGTCGCCGATGGCGCCGCCGACTACTTCACCGGCCTCAACGATGCGTTCGCCAGTGACCCCGTACTGGTCGAGGTCCCTCGCGGGGTTGTGATTGATCGCCCGATCGTGGTCACCCATCGCGCCGCGGGCGACGAAGCCGCCGCCTTCCCGCGGCTCGTGATTCGCGTGGGCGAAAACGCTCAGGTCGAAGTCCTCGACCACCACACGAGCGACGATGGCGACGACATCCTCGTCTGTCCGGTCGTCGAGCTCGATGTCGAACAAGCCGGCCGACTCGGCTACCTCAACGTGCAGGAGCTTGGAGACGCCACGTGGCAGCTCGGCTCCCAGCTGGCCCGCGCCGAGCGCGACGCCACGATCACCGCCGCCACCGCAGCCTTTGGTGGTTCGTACGCTCGAACCCGGTCCGACACTCGGCTCGTTGGTCGCGGCGCGCACGCCGATCTCGTTGCCCTTTACTTCGGTGATCGATCGCAGACCCTCGACTTCCGGACCTACCAAGACCACGTCGCTCCCGACACCACGAGCAACCTGCTCTACAAGGGTGTGATCGACGGCGACTGTCGCAGTATCTACACCGGCCTGATTCGCGTCCGTCCCGAAGCGCGGGGCACCAACGCACTCCAGACCAACCGCAACCTCAAGCTCAGCGATAAGGCACGGGCGGAGTCCGTGCCCAGTCTTGAGATCGAGAACAACGACGTGAAGTGCAGCCATGCCTCCACCGTCAGCCCGGTTGATGAGGATCAGGTGTTCTACCTCGAGAGCCGAGGCGTACCCACGGGGGAGGCGGAGCGGCTGATCGTTGCCGGCTTCCTTGCTGAGGTCCTGTCGTCCATGCCGGTCAACGCCGCGGGACACAAGATTCGCACCGCGATTGCGGCCAAGTCGGCCCGACAAGCGCCCGTGGCCGCGTGAGCGCCACCCACACTGTCTGACGATGAGGAGGACGACCTGTGAGCGAGCTCGTCATTGAAGGCCTGCGGGCCGACGTCGACGGTCAGGAGATCCTCAAGGGGGTCGACCTCGTCGTCCGTTCGGGTGAAGTCCACGCCGTCATGGGTCCCAACGGTTCCGGCAAGTCCACCCTCGCTCATGTCATCGCCGGTCGCCCCGGCTACGAAGTTCTCGGCGGTTCGGTGCGCATCGACGGCATCGAAATCCTGAATCTCCCAGCCTGGCGGCGGGCCGAAGCCGGTCTCTTCCTGGCGATGCAATACCCCACCGAGGTGCCGGGTGTTGCGTTGCGCGACCTGCTCCGCTCCTCGTCCACCACAAGCGACGATGTTGCTGTAATCGAAGATCGCATGCGGATTGAAGCCGGCCGCGTCGGATTCGACGAAAAGTTCCTCGAACGGCCGCTCAACGTCGACCTCTCGGGGGGCGAGAAGAAGCGCAACGAGACCCTCCAGCTCGGTGTCATCCGCCCGAAGTTTGCGATCCTCGACGAGCTCGACTCGGGTCTCGACGTCGACGCCCTTCGTATGGTGAGCGACCGTATTGAGCAAGCCACCGAAGAAGACGGTCTGGGTGTTCTCGCGATCACGCACTACAGCCGGCTCTTCCAAGAACTTAACCCGGATGTCGTCCACGTCTTTGTGGCCGGTCGTATCCAGGAGAGTGGCGGCCCTGAGCTCGCCACCGAGCTCGAGTCCACCGGCTACGAACGCGGGGTCGAACCCTCAGCCGATCCGCGGGCCTAGTGTCGGTTTGATGACCGGCACCCTGCTCACCGACGAAGAGATTGCGGCGCTGCTCGTTGCCCATCCCGAGTGGGAACAGGTCGATGGTGGCCTAAATCGAAACTTCGAGTTCGCCGACTTCAGCGCCGCGTTTGGGTTCATGACTCGGGTCGCGTTGATCGCGGAAAAGCAGTTCCATCACCCCGAGTGGAGCAACGTCTACAACCGGGTGGACATTCGGATCACCGACCATGATGCCGGCGGAATCTCGACCAATGATCGCGACTGGGTCGAGCGCGTCGACCGCCTTCTCAGCTGAATGTGGTGGCCGACACCTGCGTCGGCGCAGTGAGATCGGGAGCGAGTGGGCCATCGGCGTATTCGTAGATCAGCACCAGCGAAGCCATCTGTAGCAGGTAGAAGCCCGTCTGTAAGACCAGGCTCACGATGAGACCGAGTATCGGAATGACAGCGATCGCGCTGCCCGCAATGTTGATCGCGAACAGCGTGAGGTTCAGCAGCAGAATTCGGAGAGCTATAGCGCCCCAGCGCCCCTTGATCAGGGCGATCGTCCGTCTCACCGGTGGATCGTCGGTGGGTCCGAGTACGAGCGCCACTGGGGCCAACGTGAAGAACGGCCAGGCGAAGATCGCTGCGGGGACTACGAGCAAGACCAATAGGAAGGCGGCCGCGCCAGCAACGATGGCAACCAGGATGATCAGCGCTATGAATGCGGCGTAACAGGTGAACCAGATGAGTCCGATGCCGATCCAACGGGGGAGCCGGCGGATGGCCATCGGGAAGAGCTGACCCAACGTCTTCGGGGTACCCGCCTGCACGGTGGCGAGATGCATGATGCTGATCGATCCGGCGAGGAGAGTGACCCCGTAACCGACGATCGCGGCGGCGGCGAGGAGCACGATCGACGATGCCGACCACGTCCAGGTGATGGATTCTTCGAAGGCGCGATCACTGGCATCGAAGTCGGGATTCCAATCGGTTGAAAAAACGCGATCGGCAATGTCGAAGAGACCGGGCTCGATCGCTTGGTCGATAGCCACAAAGGCCAATACGGCTGCGGCAGTAATCGCGCCGAGCACGGCGATGCCGAGCAGAAGAAGAACGAGCCAGGACTTCTTGATCAAGGGCAAAGCCCGCGCCACCGGGTCGAAAGGACCGTCGGTGCCCACGGTGCCCGGCGATGGCGCCTTCGGGGCCCGGTGATCGCTCCACTGGAGGCCGTCCCAATAGCGGTTCTGCATTGTGTTTTCGGGATCGTCGTACCAGCCCGCCGGGATATCAGTCATGGCGAAGACGGTAGTGGCTCCTAACCTCTCGTTATGGCCATCGAGGTATTCCAAGAGTTTGAGGATCCCGTCGACGGCACCCGCTGGACGGTTGACGTCGGCTTCCTCGGATCACGCTGGAAGTGCATCTGGGGCCAGGGTTGTCAGGGCATCCTGGACGAGCCTGCGGAAAGCCTCGGCCACGGCTGTTGCTCGGTCGGTACTGAGTTGCTCGACGAGGAAGAAGCGATGGCGATCTCCGCCCATGCGGCCCTGCTCGATGCCGATGTCTTTCAGTTCGGTGAGTGGGCGGCTGAGAACGGGATTTACGAAGACGAGCACCGGAAACGAACTGTCACCGTCGACGGTGCGTGTGTCTTCCTGAACCGCCCCGGTTTCGCCGGTGGTGAAGGGTGTGCCTTGCATGTGCAGGCGCTCCGCGACGGTGATCGTCCGATCGATGTGAAGCCTTCGGTGTGTTGGCAGCTACCGCTCATCGCCGAACACGGGGACGACGGCACCGCCCGCCTACGTCGTTGGGGGCGTGACGATCGTGGCCCCGACGGCGCGACGATGGCGTGGTGTTGCACCGAAGGTGACAACGCCCAGGCCGGCACCCAGACGACGGCCGATGAACTTGCTGATGAGCTCCAGGCGCTCGTGGGCCCCGAAGTGGCGGTCGCCATTCGCGACGCCGTGCGCCATCGCTAGAAAGTAGAGCGCTAGACGGCGGTTGCTTCGTCGAGCGCCTGAGAGAGCGTGTTCCAGCTGAGGGTCGCGCACTTGATGCGTACCGGGAACTTCACGACGCCGCGCAGCGCTTCAAGGTCGCCGAGGCTGACATCATCGGTGTTATCAAAGCTGAGATCGCTCTCGCTGTACTCGATGCCCATCTCGGCTTCGCTACCGTCGCCGCCAATCTCGTTTTCGTGAATCGACATGAGGCCCTTGAAGGCCACGATCAGATTGCGGGCATCAGCGGTGGTCTTGCCTTTGATAGCGGCCGACATCATCGAAGCCGAGGATTGACTAATCGAGCACCCCTGGCCGCCAATGGCGACGTCGGTGATCTTGCCGTTGTCGTCGACGTCGATGTAGACGTGGATCTCGTCGCCGCAGAGCGGATTGAAGCCGTCGGCCCGCACGGCGGGCGGCGTCACAAGCTCACCCCGGTTACGCGGCGAACGGTAGTGATCGAGAATGATCTCGCGGTAGAGGTCTTCAAGGCCGGGCATAGTGCGGGCTCCTAGAAGGAGAAGAGGTCGTCGGCGGCGGTGAGCGCGTCGGCGAGTTGGTCGATGTCAGATTCGTCGTTGTACACGTAGAGCGATGCCCGTGACGTGGCGTTTTCGCCCAACACCGTCATGAGCGGCTTGGCGCAGTGGTGTCCGGCCCGCACGGCGATGCCGGCCTGGTCGAGCACCTGAGCAATGTCGTGCGGGTGAACTTCGCCGCTGTCGCCGGTGTAGACGAACGAGAGCACGCCGCCTCGCTCCGAAGGTTCGGAGGGGCCGTGGATCGTGATCTTGTCGCCGTGGACTTCGGTGAGCTTGCGCAGCGCGTAGGCCGTGAGCTCAACCTCATGTTGACGGACGTTGTCCATGCCAAGTTCGGTGAGGTAGTCGATCGCCGCGCCGAGGCCGACGGCCGCGTCGACCATTGGGGTGCCCGCTTCGAACTTCCATGGGATCTCGGCCGTGGTGAAGCCCTCTTTGGTGACGTTGAGGATCATTTCACCGCCACCGAGAAAGGGCGGCATGGCTTCGAGGATTTCGGCGTGGGCCCAAAGGACGCCGATACCCATCGGGCCGAGCATCTTGTGGCCGGTGAAGATTACGAAGTCGGCGCCCATGGCCTGAACGTCGGTGGCGACGTGGGGCACGTACTGACTCGCGTCGACTGCCATGAGCGCGCCGACGGCGTGAGCCGCGGCGGAAAGCCGGGGGATGTCGTTGAGCGTGCCGAGCACGTTGGACATCGCCGTAACCGAGACAAGCTTGGCGCCGTCGAGCAGGCGATCGAGATCGGTGAGGTCGAGGTGGCCGGTGGCCGGATCGACGGGGATCCAGCGGATCTCGATGCCGCGCTCTTCGCGAAGCATGTGCCACGGGACGATGTTGGCGTGGTGCTCCATTTCGGAGATGACGACGGCGTCGCCCTCGTTGAGGTTGGCCCGGCCCCACGAGCGAGCGAGCAGGTTCATCGACTCGGTGGCGTTCTTCGTGAAGATGATCTCGTTGGTGGCGGGTGCGTTTATGAAACGGGCCACCTTGGCCCGGGCACCCTCAAGTGCAGCGGTGGCTCGAACGGCGAGCTCGTAGCTACCGCGGTGCACGTTGGCGTTGGTTGTCTCGTAGTAGTTCGCCATCGCATCGATGACGGCCTGCGGCTTCTGCGACGTGTTGCCGGAGTCGAGGTAGACGAGCCTCGAACCGTGGAACTCCTGGCGCAGGATCGGGAAGTCGTCCTTGATGTTGGCCGGCAAGGCGTTGGAGATGGTCACGCGCTTACCCCGAACCGTTCGTAGCCCTTTGCCTCGAGCTGAATGGCGAGTTCGGGGCCGCCCGACTCGACGATCGCACCGTCGACGATGACGTGGACACGATCGGGCTGGAGCTCTTCGAGAAGGCGCTGATATTGGGTGATCACAAGAACACCCAGTTCCGGACGGTCGCGGCGCACTTCCTGAACGCCGGTAGCCACCACGCGTAGGGCATCGATATCAAGACCAGAGTCGGTTTCATCAAGGATGGCCATTTCCGGCTCAAGGATCGCCATCTGGAGAATTTCGTTGCGCTTCTTTTCGCCACCGGAGAAGCCCTCATTCACGTAGCGTTCGGCGAACGACTCGTCCATGTCGAGGCGCTCCATCCACTTCATGATCGAGAGACGGAGTTCGAGCACCGACATCTCGATGCCTTTACGAGCCGAGAGCGATTGGCGCAGAAAGTTGAGCACCGAAACGCCCGGGATCTCCTGCGGATACTGAAAGGCGAGGAAGATACCGGCCTTGCCCCGCACATCGGCGGGCCATTCGGTGACGTCTTCGCCCCGAAACTTGATCGAGCCGGCGGTGACTTCGTACTCGGGGCTGCCCAGAAGCACGCTGGCAAGCGTGCTCTTGCCGGAGCCATTCGGGCCCATGAGTGCGTGGACCTCGCCTGCGGCTACCGAGAGGTCGAGGCCTTTGAGGATTTCAATTCCGCCTTCAACCGCGGCGGCGTGGAGGCCTTCGATCTCGAAGAGCGGAGGGGTCGGCATGCGCAAAAGTCTAGGCGTCTGGTGGGGTTTGTCCTACTGCCATAGGAGAAACCGTTCGGGCCTATTCGCGGCCGAGGAGGTCTTCTTTCCACGCCCGGAACCGAGTGTGGCGCTCACCGCTTGGACCGGCCCCGTCTCCTGTGCCGTCGGGGAACAGTCGGAACTCGTGATGAAGGGTTAGGTCAGCGGAGTGGACGGCGATGTACCGAGCGTCGGCCTTGACCGCCGGACCGGCTCGCCACAGCAACCATTCGCCGATTCGTCGCTTGTACGCGACACGGACACCGCCGATGTCGTCGCCCGATCGGCGAACGAGTTCGGGTGCCTCGATCCATGCCTCAATGCTGATGTTGCGATCTCGGGTGGGTGTGGGCGGGAGATCTTCGGTGTGGATTGGCGTGTCGTCGAAGGGCCGTTGGTCGGCGGGAAGTGGCATGGAGCGGTTCGTCCTCAGTCTTCAGCCCAGAGCGGCCCGAAATAGAGCGACTCCCAGCGGTCAGCCCGATACGTCGACTCGGGCTGTGTGCCGTCACCGGCTCGCAGCTCCCAGACGACATCTCCACCATTCGGTCCGTCGGGCACGATCTCGACCAGGTGTACATGGAGCGTCTCGAAGAGCCGGGTGGGGTCGACGACGGCACCGCCGTGGGTGACAAGGATGTTGCCGTTGTCGAGTTCGTCGGTGTCGCCGATGATCGGCGCGAAGATCGGCGCGTTGGTAAGCGGATCGACCATCCGGTGCTCCCATACCTGGGTTGCCGACCATGAGGCAGGGTCGTCGCTTGTGTCGTCGACTTTGATCCTCACCCCGCGGCTGTAGTTCGGCTCGTCGCCTCCCGCCATCTCGGTGCCGGGACGAAAGTTTCCGTTGTCGTAGAGAAGGATGTCGCCGTTGACCGCGGTCTTTACTCCGTGGGTGTGGTGGAACGATTGGCCGTCGTAGGGGATCGTGCCGTCTGCTCCGAGGATCCATCGGGCTTCGGTCTGGGGACCGGTCTCCTCGGTCATCGCAAGGGCGATGATTTGATCGGTGTGGCGGGATGACACCAGGAGTGCGTTGCGGCTCTCGTCGAACCAGAGCGCGTTGGCGTGGGTCCAGTCTCGCTCGGTCTCGCTGATCCCAAGGCCCTGGGTCTGGCAGAGCAAGGGGCCAGGGAGACTGTCGAAGCTCGAAATGTCCCACAGGTCCCAGGTCCGCAGGACCTCGCCATCGCTCGTTATGTGGATGATTACGTCGGAGGTTACGCCCCACTCGAACTCGTCGCCGGGGCAGAGTTGTTGCTGGCGAGCGACGGGAATCTCGTGCACCGTGCGGGACAGGGCGAAGATCGTGTCGTCGGGGCGAACCTGTATGTCGTGGTGGATGGACCCGAGTTCGACCCAGTCGGCGTAATACGGAATGAGCTTGGTGCCGTCGACGACTGTGGTTTCGTCACTCCCGTCGGGATCGACGTAATAGCGGCGCAGCGGCTCACCAGTGATCGCGTGAATCGTCATCCCGAATGGATCGTTCTGGACGGCGACCTCACCCGAGGGAGTTCGCTGCACGGACCCCTGAAATCGATCGGTGTTCCAGTACCAGACGATCTCGTCGTCCTCGTCGAGTCCAACGATCGCGTTGCCGCCGAAGTCATTTTCGCCAGAGCCATTGCCGACTGCAGCGGCGACCGTATTTGTCTCGATGATTGTGATCCCGGGTGACCGACGTGCGGGATCAACATTGGTCATCTGAAAGTTGGGAATGACGTCGTCGATCTCGCCGGTAGTGAAGACCGTCTCTAGCGTCGCAGTCTGTCCGTCGGCCGCCGCGAGATTGACGGCAACGACGTACGTGGTGTTCTGGCGCATGCCGACGAGCGGAAGGTTGTGCACTGTTGCAGTTGCCGCGGTGATCGGGGTCGCGACCTCGTGCTCATCGCTCTTGGCGGATATCTGCACGGTGACTGCGATCTCGGAGGTCACCTCGACGCGTGCGGCGATGGGACTTACAACGGATGCGACGACCTCGATGATCGTGGCGTTGATGTCACCCGCGATCTCTTCGTCGATGGGTAGAGCGTCTACGGCGGCGGCGAGTTCATCTCTGGAGTCCTGCACATCGTCGCTGCACGAAGTCGCGATCAGGATCGAAGTGAAGACGATGATCAGAAGACGCTGGAATGAATGGTGCACTCGTCAGTTCTAGCCGACGGTCTGGCGTTGTAGTCGAAATCAGGGGGCGAGTGGAGCAACGAGCTCGAACCCGAGAGCCGAGGCCGCCGGGATTTGATGACGGTCGAGTGTGAGGTATTTCACGGGGGACGGGAGTCGGTCGGCTGCGGCGAGATGGATCGCATCAACGGTGCGAAGGCCGTAGGCCGCGCCCAGCTCCGTCGCCCGAGCGATGCAGCGCTCGTCGACCGGCACAAGAACGAAGGCATCGAAGTCGGCGCGGGCCGCGGCCCAAAGCTCGTTGGCCAGGATCTCGGCACCCGCCACCCGATGGAGCGCAAGCATCACCTCTGTGCGCGCCATATCACTCGCACACCACGTGTCGGCCGCCGCCATGGTGTGGTTGACGAGGGCGCGGTCGGGGCCTGGCACATAACGAGCGATGAGGGCCGACGGATCGATTGCGAGGGTCATCCGGGTTCGCCCCTCAGCTCGGCGATCACCGATGCGAGTGAGATGTCGATGGGCACACCGAACGGCTCGGGCGAAGCGGGGTGGTCGGCTCTTCCGGGAAGTCGCACGAGCCCGGCCGCGGCGAGGTCATCGATTGTTGGTTCGCCACTCGGTTCCAGCGGGCCGAGTTGGGCGATTGGTTCGCCGTCGACGGTGATGATGATTCGTTCGCCGCCGCCTGCTCGTCGCACGACGGCGGCGACATCGTTGCGCAGGCCGCGCACTCCAAGTCGTTGCATCGTCCGATTGTAGTCCTAGATCGCCTCGTGGTGTAGCACGTGTGTACACACTGCGAATTGGCGAACGCCCACAAAGTCGTTAGCTTCTCGTCTATGAACTTTGCATTCTCCGAAGAGCAAGAACAGCTCCGCGAATTCGTGCGCAGCTTCCTGGGCGACAAGTCGTCCGAAGAGGCCGTCCGCGAACAGATGGACACCGAAGTCGGTTACGACGACGCCGTCTGGAACCAGATGGCTGAACAGATGGGCCTTCAGGCGCTCGCCATTCCCGAAGAGTTCGGCGGTCAGGGCTTCGGCTTCGTCGAGCAGATCGTGGTGCTCGAAGAAATGGGCCGCGCCCTTCTGTGCGCCCCGTACTTCTCCAGCTGCGTGCTCGCCGCCAACGCGATCCTGCACTCCGGCGATGATTCCGCCAAGGCCGAGCTGCTTCCGGGTATCGCCTCCGGCGAAACCCGCGCCGCGCTCGCCTTCACCGAAGAGAGCGGCGCTTGGGACGAGGCCGGCATCACAATGCCCGCGTCGGGCTCAAACGGCAGCTACACCCTCACCGGCACCAAGATGTACGTGCTCGACGGCCACACTGCCAACCTTCTGATCGTTGCGGCTCGCACCGACAAGGGCGTTTCGCTCTTCCAGGTTGCCGCCGACGCCGAAGGCCTCACCCGCACCGCGCTGTCCACCATGGATCAGACCCGCAAGCAGGCCAAGATCGAGTTCGCCAACGTCTCCGCTTCCCTTATTGGTGAAGACGGCGCCGGCTGGGCCGCTCTGGAAACCGTGCTCGACCTCGCCGCCGTGGCTCTCGCCGCCGAGCAGGTCGGTGGCGCTCAGATGTGCCTCGACATGGCAGTCGAATACGCCAAGGTTCGCGTGCAGTTCGGACGCCCGATCGGCTCGTTCCAGGCCATCAAGCACAAATGTGCCGACATGCTGCTCGAGGTTGAGTCGGCCAAGTCCGCCGCCTACTACGCCGGCTGGTGCGCCGCTGAGCTCAACGACGAGCTCGGCCAGGTTGCCTCGCTCGCCAAGAGCTACTGCTCCGAGGCGTACTTCCACGCTGCGGCCGAAAACATCCAGATCCACGGTGGCATCGGCTTCACCTGGGAACACCCCGCCCACCTTTACTTCAAGCGGGCCAAGAGCTCCGAGCTCCTCTTCGGTGACCCCACCTACCACCGCGAGCTCCTCGCCCAGCGCATCGGTATTTAGTTCTGTGACGATTAACCCGCCTCACAGGCGGGTAACTCGTCACAGAAGCTCGAATGGAGGGTCGTCCGGCGGGGCGACCCTTTGTTGTTTTCCCCTTCCCTTTGCGGACCAGTTCGGTTGGGGGAGGGGCGGGTAGCCTTTCGGGGTGACGCTTGTGCTCTTTCTTGTTGGTGCTGTGGTGGTGACCGTGATCGCGTTTGTGGCGGTCGGATCCGCTGTTTCACGCATGGCGACGGATCGCCCGCCCGCGGTCTACGAACTCGAAGATGCGACCCACTGGATCGCTGACCGGTTGCCCGACGAAGTCACGGCTCGCGTGAGCTACGACGAAGTCGGGCGAGTGCTTGGTTGGCACCTCGACTGGTTTGGTCAGGTCGGCGCCGCGTCCCGCTACGGCCAAGAGCTCGCCACGAAAGACAGCCGTCGCGATGGAGCGATTGCTCCCGACGAAGCGGCGATTGACGCTGTCGTGCAGCGCTCGATCGCGGACGACGGGCCCGACGCAGTTGATGTCGTCTGCATTCTCGATCTGCAGATGAAATATCTCGTGGCGATCGGCGCCGTCGGCGACGAAGCCGACGCCAGCTAACACTCTCGACGAAATGTCAGCAGCAGCGTCGTGACTTGTGGTTCACTGAAGGGACCAACGAGAGGAGGTGGTCAAGACGTGAGTAGTAGTTCTGTGACCTTGGAGGTGGCTGGCCGCTAGTCGGCAAGCTGGAGCTCTGGCGCAAACCAAGTCAGCTCCACCCCCGGGATTCGTGGGACGGGACACGTCACGCCTGTCTGGTGTCGTCTACGGACGGCCTCAACCACACCCGGGAATCCAGCAATCAGTTTCACAACTGAATTTTCCACGGTTGTCCCGGGGTCCAATGGGCCCCGGGACGACTGCTTTTCGTGGCTATATTCGGTAGCCATGGAGCGACCGATCCGATTCGAAGACACCCGATTCCTGGGCGACAAGCGTGTGCAGGTTGTTTATGACCTCGACGACATCGACGAAGAGTCGGTCATCGAGGAGCTGGCTAACGGCTCCAACGCACAGACCTTTGGTCCCGACACGCTTGCCGAGGCCCGTAACCGGGGTTATCGCATCCGGAAGGTCTGAATCCGTGGACCGCCGGTTCACCGTTGACGGCAACGAGCTCAAGGCGTATCTCGCTCGCCCGGCGCAGATTCATCCGACTGCGCAGGCTGGCCTTGTTATTGCCCACGGTTTTCCCGCTGAGGCCGGCGGAGGAATCAACTCGACGGCCAGCTTTCCGGAGCTTGCCGATCGTGTCGCGACCGAAGCCGGCTGGGCGGCCCTGGCCTATTCGAGTCGGGGCGTCGCCGGATCGGAAGGCGACTTCTCGCTCGGCGGCTGGCGCCGAGACCTCATGGGCGCGGTCGACCATCTGCGCGAGTCGGTCCCGTGCGACGGCGTGTGGATTGTCGGCTTTGGCACCGGCGGCGCGCTCGCGATCGAAGTCGCAAGCGAGGACGAAGGAATCCACGGGGTGGCTGCGGTTGCGATTCCCGCGGACTTCTCGGACTGGGCCAAGAATTCTCGGAAGTTGCTTATCCACGCACGCGACATGGGGATCATCCGAGACAAGAAGTTCCCGGAGTCGTTCGACAAATGGTCTGCTGATTTTTCCCGGATCCGGGCGGCCGACGCGGCCAAACGCATGGCGCCGCGCACGCTGATGTTGATCCACGGTTCCGAGGATGAGGTCGTTCCCGTCTTCGATGCCCGAGCTGTCGCCGACGGACACGGTGATGCAGACCTGCGCCTGATTGTGGGCGGCGGTCATCACCTTCGCCACGACCCACGAGCAATCGCGGTGCTGTTGGGCTGGCTCGACCGTCAGCGCAACACGCTGCTCAGCCCGGCCACTGACCTCTAGTCGGTCTTCTTCTTGTTGGCGGCCTTCATGGCTCGCCGCTTGGCTCGTAGCTCGGCGACCGCCTCGGGCGAGTCGAGGTCGGCGACGGAGCGCATCTCATCGTCGGCGAACACGCCCGCCACCTCTTCCCAGCCGGTTGGTTGTTTGCCGAAGCGTTTGGCGAGAACGGCGGTGAAGATCTTCACCTTCTCGGGGCCAAAGCCCGGCACGGCTTCCAGGCGCTCTTGGAGCGACTCGCCGGTGCGCACGCGGCGCCAAATACCAGCGGCATCGCCGTTGTATTCGTCGACGATGTGGCGGCACATCTCCTGAATGCGGCCGCCCATAGCCGTCGGGAAGCGGTGAAGAGCCGGCTTCTGGCCAGCGATTCGCGAGAACTTCTCGGGGTCCATCGACGCGATGATTTCGGCATCGAGTCCGCCGCCTAGGCGTTCGGCGAGACGAGACGGCCCAATGAACGCAAGTTCGATGGCGATCTGCTGATCGAGCAACATCCCGATCATGAGAGCCAAAGGATCGTTGTTCAGAAGACGGTCAGCAGAGGCGTCGCCGGTGACCGCGAGAGTTCCCGTCATAGCGGTGAAAGGTTATCGGCTAGCTCCCGGTATCGGGATGAGCGGGATCGGGCCGGAACGGGTCGATGTCGTAGGTTTTGATTGCCGCCGCAACCTCGGATGCCTCGACGATGCCCTCATCGGCGAGGGCGGCAAGCACGGTGACGACGATGTGGAACGCGTCGACCTCGAAGAAGCGCCGAAGGTTCTCGCGAGTGTCGGAGCGTCCGAATCCGTCGGTGCCCAGCACATGCAGCGGGCGGGGACTCCAGCTGCTGACCTGGCCGGGAACGAGTCCCATCCAGTCAGAGACCGCCACGATTGGCCCCTCGCTGGTCTGCAGTTTGTAGGTCATCTCCGGGACTTCGGGTTCGCTCTCGGGTCGGAGACGGTTGCGTCGCTCGACGTCGAGGGCGTTGGCCCGCAATCGCTTGTAGGAGGTGACACTCCATAGCTCGGCCGAGATGTCGTGGTACTCGGCGAGGATTCTCTGTGCCTCGCGGGCGGCAACGTTGGTGGGACCGGAGAACAGAATCGTCGCCCGCTTGGACGGGCCCTCGGGACCGTCATCCCATTTGTAGAGGCCGCTCGTGATGTCGAGGTCCGTGATGCGGTCCGGGCGGGCCGGTTGTTCATAGTTCTCGTTGTAGATCGTGATGTAATAGAAGACGTCTTCGCCGTCGACCGCACTGCCATCGGGGTACATGCGATGCAGGCCGTCGCGAACAATTGTCGATAGCTCGTAGGCGAAGGCAGGGTCGTAGGCTTCGCACGCGGGCACGGTGGAGGCGAGCAGCATGCTGTGGCCGTCCTGGTGCTGGAGGCCCTCGCCCATGAGCGTGGTGCGGCCTGCGGTGGCTCCCATAAGGAAACCGCGGGTTCGGGCGTCGGCGGCGGCCCAGATCGAATCACCGACCCGCTGAAATCCGAACATCGAATAGAACGTGTAGAACGGCACCATAGGTACGCCGTTGTTGGCGTAGGCGGTGCCTGCGGCGATCCATGAGGCCGTCGAGCCGCACTCGGTGATGCCCTCTTCGAGGATTTGGCCGTCGGTGCTCTCGGAGTATGACAACAAAAGGTCGTGGTCGACGGGTTCGTAGAGCTGGCCGGTAGGGGCGTAGATCCCGAACTCGTGGAACAGCGAGTCCATGCCGAATGTGCGGGCTTCGTCGGGGACAATCGGCACGACCCGTTCACCGAAGGCTTTGTCGCGAAGGAGATCACGGAGCAGCGCGGTGAACGCCATCGTGGTGGATACCGCCCGGCCGGCGGAGCCCTTCATCAGGTCAAGGAAGGGCGACTCGCTCGGGAGCTTGAGCGGCCGTCGGTCGCGGACCATACGGCTGGGCAAGGGACCGTCGAGGGCCCGTCGGCGGTCCATCATGTATTTCCGTTCGACGGAGTCGGGCGACGGACGGAAGTACGGTGGCATGCCGCCCTCGAGGGCCTCGTCGGGGATCTCGTCTTCCATGTGGAGACGGAAACGGAGCTCGTGAAGCTGTGCCTTCGTCATCTTCTTGATTTGATGGGTGGCGTTGCGACCCTCGAAGCCTTGGCCGAGGGTCCATCCCTTGATGGTCTTGGCCAGGATGACCGTGGGCTGATCGGTGGTTTCGGCGGCCTCCTTGAACGCGGCGAAGACCTTGTCGGTGTCGTGGCCGCCGCGGGGCAGGGCTTTCAGCTCATCGTCGCTTAGGTGGGCAACCAGCTTACGAAGCCGCGGGTCGGGCCCGAAGAAGTTCTCGCGGATGTAGGCGCCGTCTTCGATGGCGAAGCGCTGGTATTCGCCGTCGACTGTGTCGTTCATACGTTGGAGTAGAACGCCGTCGACGTCGTTCTGGATGAGTTCGTCCCACTTGCTGCCCCAGATGATCTTGATCACATTCCAACCAGCGCCGCGGAACACGCCTTCGAGTTCCTGGATGATCTTTCCGTTGCCGCGTACGGGGCCATCGAGTCGCTGCAGGTTGCAGTTGATGATCCACTTGAGATTGCCGAGCTGTGCCCGTCCGGCGAGCGAGATCGCGCCGAGTGTCTCTGGTTCGTCGCACTCGCCGTCGCCGAGAAAGCTCCACACATTACTCTGCGAGGTGTCGTCGATGCGGCGCTGGTGCAGGTACTTGTTGAATCGTGCTTGATAGATCGAGTTGATCGGTCCGAGGCCCATCGAGACGGTGGGGTACTCCCAGAATTCTGGCATCAGCCGAGGATGCGGGTAACTCGACAAGCCATTGCCGCCGACCTCCATGCGGAAATTGTCGAGCTGACTCTCGTTGAGGCGACCTTCCAGGAAGGCACGGGCATAGATGCCGGGCGCGGCGTGACCTTGGAAGTAGACGTGGTCGCCGGGAAGTCCGTCTTCCTTGCCTTTGAAGAAGTGGTTGAAGCCGATTTCGTAGAGCAACGCGCTCGACGCAAACGTCGAGAGATGGCCGCCGATGCCATCGGCCTTCTTATTTGCTCGGATGACCATGGCCGCTGCGTTCCAGCGGATGAAGGCGCGCAGCCGCCGCTCGACGTGTTCATCGCCCGGGAAGAATGGCTGCTCGTTTGTGGGAATAGTGTTGACGTAGGGCGTGGTGGTCGTCAGGGGGATCCCGAGGTCGAGTTCGCCGGCTCGCTCCAGCAGGCGGGCAACGAGATAACGAGCTCGGGCCGTTCCTTGTGCGCCAAAGACCGCATCCAACGAATCAAGCCATTCCTTTGTTTCGCTGGGATCGTTGTCCGGGAGCTGCCTCGTGAAGTGGTTGGCCATATCTCCAGATCATCGCAGGCAAATCGAGTCTGCACCGGCTATCCGATGGACTTTCTTTGGCGTCGCCGTGGCAGGATCACAAGGTGATCGAGGTCTATACCGATGGTGCATGCAAAGGAAATCCCGGCCCGGGAGGGTGGGGCTGGGTCGTGCCCGACCAGCAGTGGGCCAACGGTGCCGACCCTGACTCCACGAACCAGCGCATGGAGCTCATGGCCGCGCTCGACGCGCTGCGTTCGCTGCCGGGCCGAGTCGAGGTGGTTTCTGATTCGACCTACGTCGTCAATTGTTTCAACGACGGCTGGTGGAAGGGTTGGCTCAAGCGGGGATGGAAGAACTCCAAGAAGGAGCCGGTTGCCAATCGGGACATCTGGGAGCCGCTGATCGATCTGTACCGCGAGCGGGCGGACGAGATCACGTTCCGTTGGGTAAAGGGTCACGCGGGCAACGAGTGGAACGATGTCGCTGATCGGCTGGCGGTCGAGGCGTCCGAGACGCAACAAGGACGGCGCGGCGAGGGTCTTCCCACGGAGCTCGGTCCTGCCGATTCCGTTGGCTCAGCGGCGGGCGCTTCGCCGACGGTCGCCCCCGCGGCGAAGCCCGATGCCGAGGGCCGTTATCCGTCAACTTGGCGCCCGACGGGCGGGGCCGTGGTGGTGCTTGGTGCACAACCGCCCGAGCTGGGTGGCTACGACGAGAATCTGATCGCGGCCGGTACCCGCACGAAGCTGGCCGAAGTCATCGAGGCGAAATTCTCGCTCAACCCAGATCTCGTGGTCGTGACCGGGCTGCGGTTGGGAGCGGAAACACTCGCGGCGGAAGCGGCGATCTCGGTCGGTGTTCCGTTTGTCGCCGTGCTTCCATATCCCGAACCCGATGCGAAGTGGCCGGGTCCGTCCCGCAAGAGATTTGCCGATCTCATCGTGAAAGCCATCGTCGTCGTTCAGCTGGAGAAGAAGGCACCGGAGACGCCGCACAAGGCCGGTCAGGCGATGGAACGCCGCAACGGCTGGCTCCGTCAGATCGCCTCCGAAGCCGTCATCGTCTGGGACGGCTCCGAACAACGAGTCGGCGAGCTTGTCAAGAAGTTCGAATACGGCCTCCCCGACGACGTTTGGGTCCTCCCTCCGTCATCTCTTTAGCAGGAGAGGGGAATGCGGGGGGCGGCTGGGGAGTTGAAGGAGTCATGGCAACCGCAACGTTTAATGGCACCGTGATCGCGCAGAGCGACGACATCGAGATGGTCGAGGGCAACGCGTACTTCCCGGTCGAGTCCCTCGACAAACAATACGTCCGGCACGCCGATCACTCGACGCACTGCCCATGGAAGGGCGATGCCTCGTACTGGGACATCGAAGTCGGTGGGGAGCGGGCCGCCAACGCCGCCTGGTACTACCCGACGGCCAAGAAAGGCGCCGAGGCAGTCGCCAACCGCGCGGCCTTCTACCCGGCAGTGACGGTCGACCTTTAGCCTGTCTTCGGGCGGTCAAGCACCGCCCGGAGTGCCTGCTCCAAATCGGAGTGCTCGAAGGTGTAGCCATGATCCGTGAGCACGCTCGGAGTCACGCGCTGGCTCGTATAGAGCAGTGCTTGCGTGAGTTCGCGCCCAAGCCGGGCCCAGAGCGCAGGTTTTGGAATGGGCAACAGGGTTGGTCGATGAAGCACCCTTCCGAGCGTCTTCGTGAACTCGGCATTAGTGACTGGATTCGGTGCGCACAGGTTCACCGGACCGCGCACGGGAGCATCGAGTAGCCAGATCATCGCGCCCACCATGTCGGCGATCGAGATCCAGCTGAGCCACTGCTTGCCGTCACCGATCCGCCCACCAATTCCCATCTTGAAGAACGGAAGCTGCGTCGCCAGCGCGCCACCCTCACTGGACAGCACGATGCCGGTGCGGAGGTGAACGAGCCGCGTTGGCGGGTCGTTGACGACCGCGGTTGCGCTTTCCCATGCCCCAACGACGTCGGCCAAGAAGCCGGTGCCCGCAGCCGAAGACTCGTCCACCGCGGCGTCACCCTGGTCGCCGTAAAAGCCGATTGCGGATCCAGAGATCATCACCGCTGGCGGCGTAGATGCCGCCGCGATTCGTTCGGCCAAAAGGGTGGTGCCCGCCACGCGGCTATCGAGGATGCGCGCCTTTTGAGATGGCGACCAGCGCTTTTCGGCGATGCCTTCTCCGGCGAGATGGATCACCGCATCGATGCCGTCGAGTCCATCGTCATCGAAGTGTCCGTTTGCCGGATCCCATCGCGCCGTCGGGAGGTCGTCGGGAATCGTCTTCCTTACGAGGCGGACCGGCTCATGGCCCGCTTGGGTCAGGCCCGCGACGAGCGCCGACCCCACCAGTCCAGTCGATCCGCTTACCAGTACACGCATGGCCCCATGCTTTCATCTCGCAGCGCCGACCGCCCGGTCGGGCGACAAGGCCTCGTCTACGATCGGGTCACGCAGCGACACAGGAGGCGCAATGAACGACGAAATACCGGTGGAAGAGGCAAAGGAATCAACGGGGCTTGGCACCGTCGTCTCAGCCGCGGTCATCGCTGGCGCGTTGATCGCCTTTGTTGTGCAGAATCGCGCCGATACTGAGGTGAACTGGCTCTTCCTCAATGGCACGTGGCCGCTCTGGCTCGTGATCGTCGTGTCGGCGGTCGGCGGTGCCGTGCTCAGCGAGATTCTCGGCTGGCTGATCCGGCGACGTCGTGGAAAGAACGGCTAGACATCCGACGTCTTTAAGTGTCAAGCGGCGGGCTGTTGGCCGTAGAACAAGCGAGCGCCAACGGGTAGCACCCATCGGCCAGTCTTCAGTTCCGGACGCGCCGAGCAGCAGAGCTCGTTCGACGCTGCCTATATCGGGTGGGGAGAGCTAAATGCGACCCATTGGGTCCTCTGGCTTATTTCGGTGGGTGTCGTGCCGACAGAAAAAGCGTCGGACAAGCACGCGCTGTTCTGGCGTCTTCCGCCGGAGACATCGGTTCGGCTCGAGGGGCGGGCGAGAACCACGGACATGGAACCCCAGCATCTGTTTCGAACGAGTCGTCGTCGTTGGCGCCCAGCCGCGCTCCTGGCGGTCGCTGAGAGCCTGTGCCCCGATCCTGAGGAAGCGATCGACCTCGCGGCGGCGCCGGGTGCCGCCGGCCGGGGGCACCGACTGCTTCAAGACGACGGGGAACTCTGTAACAGCCAACATCATGTCGAGTCGAACTCGCTCAAGAGCGACGAGAGCGCTGGTACCCCGATCGTGCCGCCCGAAACGCTGGAGTCGGCATGAGGTTCGCTCCTGTCGCGGTTCCGCGCCCCCACGACCTCGTCGTTGAAGCGCCGCTTCGCGATCAGCTGGCGCTGTTTCACCTCGAAACCCGTCGGCTTCATCTCCTGAATGGGTCGGCGGCCGCCATCTGGTCGCAACTCCGCGAGGCCAAAACGATTGGTGATGTCACGATCGGTATCGGCGCCCGCTTCGACGTTGACCCACGGTCAATTCGCCACGAGGTGGAGCAAACAATCGATCAGCTCCGAGCTGACGGCCTGCTCCGGATCGACGATCATTTCGCTCCTGCGTGCGCTCGGCAGCCTGGCTTCACGTTGCCGGACCGGCCCGTGGCCGCGCCCGATAACGGGTCTTATCGCGCGCTGAACGCCGATATCGGGTTGATCTGCGACGACGACGAGATCACCGATGCGATCGCGGGTGTGCTCGCTCCGCTTCGCAGCGATCGTAGCCCCAACGTGGCGATCGAGATCGAGATCGAGATCGACACCGACTCGGAGTCAGGCTGGTTGGTGACCGCGGGCGGGGCCGAACCCGTCCGTTTGGGTTCGCGGCTCTCCGTCGTGCTCCGGGCGATTGGCGAGGTCAGCAACCTGGCCGTGGCCTCCGTGCCGAATGACCTGGTGTTCCACGCCGGCGCGGTCAGCGCCGCCGGTCGTGCCGTGGTGATGCCGGCAGCGTCGAACCACGGCAAGTCCACGCTCACGACGGCGCTCGTCGCGGCGGGATATGCCTACCTGACCGATGAAGCAGCGGTGATCGAAGACGATCTGCGGGTTCGCGCGTTCTTAAAGTCGATCGCGCTCGACCCGGGATCGTTCCCACTGTTCGACCACCTGGCACCGGCTGATGCCGTCAACGGGCTGTCTCGGGCGATCGCCTGCCGCGAATGGCACGTGGATCCCACATTTGTGGGGGCGACCGCACCCTCGGCCACGGTCGCTGCGATCGTTTGCCCGCACTGGCGGGCGGGAGCGGCTACTTGCGTCTCGCCAGTCGCTCCGACCGAAGCGCTGCACCTTTTGCTCGGCGAGGCGTTCGACTTCGCGGCTGGCGGGCAAGCGGTGTTCGATCGCCTCGTCCGCCTAGTGCAAGACGTGCCGGTGTATCGGATTGGCTACAGCGATCTCGACGAAGCTGTAGTCGCAGTCGGCGAGATTCTCGCCGGCGCCTGAACTATTCGTTTGGCTCGCGGCGAGCGCGTCGACGGTCGGTGAGGGCCGGTAGATCCGCGAGCGGAGGAAGTCCTTTTCGCCGGCGCTTCTCTTCGTATTGCATCTCGTCGGCGCGACGGAGCAGATCACCCGGGGTCAATATGTCGGCGGTAGCTAAGGCGACTCCGCAGGACAAGGACCGATTGTGGCCTGTCTTGGCGAAGAGCTGGAGGGCCAGATCGGTGACCGGGTGCGCGGAGAGCATTCCGCCGCCATCGAGGATGACGCAGAACTCGTCACCGCCGATCCGGCAGACGGTCGAGTTCTCGACGGTGTCGGCCGCGTCTGCAAGTGAGCGAGCGGCATCAACCAGTAGCGAGTCGCCGGACGCGTGGCCTTCGTTGTCGTTCACAACCTTCAGTCCGTCGACGTCGCACATCACAACGGCGACATCTTGGCGATCGACGGGCGGCCGGCTGAAGACATCCTGGAGTCGTTCGTCGAGCACGCGCCGATTGCCGAGCCCGGTGAGGGGGTCTCGAAGGGCCAGTTCTTCGAACTCTGCGATTCGCTGCGCCTGGCTGACTGCGGCGGCGATATGGGTGGCAACCAGCCGCAGTGTGGCGAGATCGTCGTGGTCGAGAATGTTGGACTCGGCGCGCGTGGTGGCGATTACGAGACCCCAGAGGGAGTCGCCGATGTTGATCGGCCAGAGGGCCTCTGAGCGCAGACCCCGCTGATAGAGCGAGACGATGCCCGGATCGTCGGCCCGACCGTCGTCGGTGGCGCGAACGAATCCCTGTCCTTCAAAGATCGTGTCGAGCCCCGGTTGATCGTCGACGCCGTGGCGTTCTTCCGCAGGGAAGCGTTCCTTGCTGCGACCCAGGTCACCCACGTTGAGCAGTGTTTCGTATTCGGCGGTCTCGTGGTCGAGTCGGCCAATGGTGACGGTGGACGCTTGCAGGGCGCGGCGAGCGTGCTCGGCGATGACGAGGAGCACGTCGGGCATCGAATCCGCGGCCCGGACGGCGGCACCGATCGAAACGAGTGCCTCCACCGGCGAGTTGCGTTCGGGCGGAACGAAGCGTTCGAGCCCATCGAGCACTTGGTCGAGTTCGACGTCGGACTGCAACGGCTCGCCGGAGGTGAGTTCGAGATGGGCGGCCGCCCCGAGGTCCGGGTCGAGCGCGGTGCCGAGGAGTTCGTCGACCCGGCGCTGACGGGAGGTCCAGTTGGGCGCGGCGCCGGGGGACGGGTTGCCAACCAGGGTTGCCGCGAGGGCGAGGAGTCGAGCGGCCAACGGAATGTCGGGACCACGCATGCCATGCGGGCCGCCACTTCCGTCCCACCGCTCGTATTGGTGGCGGACGGTGCGGGCGGTGCCGCCGAGGCCGCTGAGCCGGGTGAGGACGCTGGCCGAGAGCACAGCAGAGGCGGGATCAGGGACGATGTCGACCGTGCCAAGCGGACGAACGTGGGTGAGGATGATCGAGATTTCGGCGAGGAGGGCGCCGGTGATGGCATCGACGCGGTCGGCGATAGGGCTGCCCGCGGCGACAGCGAGACGGTCGACGAGATGCGCTCGGAGCGCGGCGCGACGTGCTGCGGGCGGGTCGAACACCTCAAGGGCGCGACATAGCGAGGTGACTGAAGCGCGGGCGGGACGAGTGAGCGGGCGGGCGCTGGCGTCTGTGCTGCGATCTGCCGTTTCGGCAAAGGACCGTTGCTCCATCAGACTCGCTTGCCCCCTCTACTTTTGCCGAGTGTTCGACGTCCGCGCTGACTGTTGTAGCAGATCGGGCGCTCCCACGTTGCGTGCAAGTAGTAACCACTATACGTGGCAATTTGCTTACGTGGAAACTCGCTGTGCCGCTGGGCGCTTTTTGTCCACCGAACGCTGAACCCGGCGTGGCCTAGGTCTCAATCAGCGCTTCGACGCGTTCGGCGAGCCACTGGGCACCAAGACTGCCGGTGCTCTCGATCGAGCCGTCGTCGTTGATAAAGACGAACCATGGCTGGGTCCGCACCTCATACCGGTCCCAAATGGCATTCTCAAGATCGAGAACATGCGGGAAACCGCTGACGCCGGTGGAATCGATGAAGCGATTCATCGCTCCCTCGTCGCTCGAGGCTCCGCCCACGCCGATGATGTCGACCTGGCCGGCGAATTGTTCCTGTACCGATGCGACCGCACCGGCTTCACGAATACAAGTACTTCACCAGGGTGCCCAGAACCACAAGACCAAGTCCTGGCCTTCGTAGTCACCCGCATCGATGGTGCCGCCGCCATACGTATCGGCGGTGAAGTCGTGACTCCAGTCGGTCGCAGCGGGCGCGGCAGCGTTGTCGCTGGGTGCCGTAGTTTCCGTGCCGGAATCGGCGCTTCCGCAGGCGGTTACGACGAGCGCAATGCTGGCCACGGCCACGGCGGCCCGTGAACGAATGGATGTAGGGGAGATCCGACGCACGAGTAACGAGGATACGCAATTGGCCGACATACTGAGTGACACCCCCTGAAACAAATTTGGAGCCAGAAATGAGCACGCGAAAGCTGTTGTTGACCTCGCTCGCGGTTGGTCTGCTGATTCTTGTCGCGGGCGCCGTGCAGCTCGTCATGATCATGGCGTAACGGTGGCTAAGCTGACAACGTTCTCGTAGGAGGTCAGTTCGATCGGCGAACAACATGACGTGATCGTGATCGGGGGCGGGCCTGGCGGCTACGCCGCTGCCCTCTATGGGGCCGGCATTGGCCTCAACGTGGGATTAGTCGAAAAGGGAGCCATCGGAGGCACATGTCTCCATGTCGGTTGTATCCCTGCGAAGGAACTGCTTGAGACCGCCCACGTCTTTCGCACGGTGCGAGATGCGGCAGAATTCGGCGTGAATTCGTCGGCCCCCACACTCGATTGGGCGGTCACGATGACTCGTAAGCAAGCGATCATCGATCAGCTAGTTGCGGGCGTCTCGGGCCTCCTCAAGGGCCGCAAGGTCACCGTGTACGACGGAATTGGTTCCCTCGGCGCGAACCGTCAGGTCTCGGTCCGAGGCGGCGAAAGCGGCGAAGTCACGCTCGCCGCACCCGCGATCATCCTCGCCACAGGTTCTCTTCCCCGCACGATTCCGGGCTTCGAGGTCGACGGCAAGTTCGTTGTCACTTCCGATGAGGTCCTGTCGATTCCCGAGCTCCCAAAGACCGCGGCGGTCATCGGCGGCGGGGCGATCGGCTGCGAGTTCGCTTCAATGATGGGCGACCTCGGCGTGCAGGTCACCGTGCTCGAAGCGATGCCGCAGATTCTTGCCGGCTGCGATGCCGACGCGGCGAAGGTCGTCGAACGGTCCTTCAAGAAGCGCGGAATTACCGTGCGCACCGGCGTCATGGTGCAGGGCCACACGCCCGACCCGTCGGGCTCGCACACCACCGTTTCGTTCGGCGAGGGCGAGTCTGTCGACGTGGAGACCATCGTGGTTTCGGTTGGTCGGCGCCCCAATGCCGACTTGCTCGGCCTCGAAGGCACCGGCGTCACCACTGATCAGCGCGGCTTCGTCGAGATCGACGAACGCTGCCGCACCGGCGAACCCGGTGTGTGGGCGGTTGGAGATCTTGTCAACACACCGCAGCTCGCCCATGTCGCGTTCGCCGAGGGAATGCTCGCGGTGCGCGATTTGCTCGGCGAGAATCCTGCACCGCTCGATCATCACGGCACACCCTGGTGTATCTACTGTCATCCGGAGGTCGCCTTCGCCGGCCACACCGAGGATTCGGCCAAGGCTGCCGGCTTTGATGTCGTGTCCTCGGCACACCGGTTCATCGGCAACGGCCGAGCAAAGATCGTTGGCGACACCGACGGCATCGTGAAGGTCATCGCCGAGAAGAAGGCCGACGGCACCGGTGGCCGAATTCTTGGCGTCCATATGGTCGGGCCCTGGGTCACCGAGCAACTGGGCCAGGGTTATCTCGCGGTGAACTGGGAAGCGACGGTCGACGATGTCGCCGCGTTTATTCAGCCCCACCCGACAATGTCCGAAATGTTTGGTGAGACCGTCATGTCATTGACCGGTCGATCACTCCACAGCTGAGAACGCCCCCGTGCCGCGCCCTCACCAATCAATGACGAATTCTCCTACTCTTAGTTATCCCCGCCACCAGAACGGAAGAAGGAACTGATGGCCGACGTGACGATGCCCCAACTGGGCGAAACGGTCACCGAAGGAACGATCACCCAGTGGTTTAAGGCTGTCGGCGACGAAGTCGCGATGGACGAGATCCTCTTTGAGATCTCCACCGACAAGGTCGATAGCGAGGTGCCGTCGCCTGTCGCCGGTGTCCTCAGCGAGATCCTCGCCCAAGAGGGTGACGTGGTCGAGGTAGGCCAGGTGTTGGCCCGAATCGGCGACGCGGGATCCGCTCCTGCTGCCGCGGCCGCACCCGAGCCTGCTGCTGCGCCCGGGGTGGAAGAAGTGCCGGCCGCTGAAGTGGCGCCGCCCCCGCCGCCCCCGCCGCCGCCGCCGGTCGAACCCGCTCCGGCCCGCGCCGCGGCCCCTGAACCCGCTCCGGCTCCGGCTCCGGCTCCGGCGCCCGAACCCGTTGCCGCGCCCAGCGCCGCGGCAGACGCTTCCGGGCTCGTTCTCTCACCGGTCGTCCGTCGTTTGATCAGCGACAACAATCTTGACGCGGGATCGATCGTTGGGTCAGGCATTGGTGGGCGAGTCACTCGCAGCGATGTCGAACGGGCGATCCTCGAAGGCACCGCAACCACCGCGGGCGCCCCGCCCGCTGCGGCGCCCGATACGGCTGCACCGACGCCTGCGCCGGCCCCTGCACCGGCCCCTGCTGCTACTCCAGCCTCAGCGCCCGTTGCGCACGTCCCTGCGGTTGGCGCACGCGATCAGATCGTGCCGCTGAACAACATCCGCAAGCGCACCGCCGAACACATGGTGATGTCCACGCAGACCGCGCCTCATGTGCTCACGGCGATGGAGGTCGACTACGAACGAGTCGAACACGTCCGTCGTGCCATCAAGTCAGGCTGGAAGGCCGACGAGGGTTTCAGTCTCACCTATCTGCCGTTCATCGCTCGAGCGGTTGTGGATGCGCTTCGTGAATACCCCCACCTCAACGCCAGCTTCGGCGGCGATCATCTGGTGGTCCACGACGACGTGAACCTCGCGATTGCCGTCGACATCGATTTCAACGGACTGCTCGCTCCAGTGGTGAAGAGCGTCGACGGGAAACGTCTTCGTCAGATCGCCCGCGACATCGTCGACGTGGCGAGCCGCGCTCGAACCAAGCAGCTTCGGCCCGATGATCTGTCTGGTGGCACGTTCACGCTTACCAATCCCGGTCAGTACGGCACGCTGATGCAGTTCCCGATCATTAACCAGCCGCAGGTGGCGATCCTGTCGACGGATGGTGTCCAGCGAAAGCCAGTCGTTGTCACGGACGACTATGGCAATGAGTCGATTGCGATTCACAGCGTTGGTGTGCTGGCCCTGGCCTGGGATCATCGTGCGTTCGACGGTGCCTACGCGGCGGCCTTCATGCATCGTGTCAAGGAGATCATCGAAACCCGTGACTGGGAGGCGGAAGTCCGCTGACCTCTGTCGCCGTCGACCAACGGGCCCTCGAGGTCCGGTGGCTCGGCCGTGTCGCGTACGCCGATGCATTGGCTGTTCAGCGCGCCCTCGTGCAGGGCAGTGCGGATCACCTCTTGCTCCTGGAGCATCCACACACGATCACCACCAGCAAGCGCACACCGCGTGAGCATCTGCTTGTCGATCTCGACGAGATCGACCGTCTCGGCGGTCAGGTTGTCGAGACCGATCGTGGCGGGGACATTACCTATCACGGCCCCGGCCAACTCGTCGGCTACCCGATTCTGAATTTGCCGGGTCGGCGTGGTGGCGGGATGGTTGATACGGCTGCCTATGTCGACGGACTCGAACAAGTCCTTATCGATGTTCTGGCCGAGCTGGGTGTAGTTGCCGGGCGTCTACCCCGCTGCACCGGCGTCTGGGTGGAGCCAGACAGCGAACGTCCCCGCAAGATCGCCGCGATCGGGATTCGCATCGCCCGTTCCCGGTCGATGCACGGCTTCGCTCTCAACATCAACCCGGATCTCGAATGGTTCAACCGGATTGTCCCGTGTGGGATCACGGACAAAGGCGTCACCTCGCTTGCGGCGGAAGGAATCGAGGTGTCGATGCGGGAGGTTGTCGACCTGGTCGTCGGCGCAATGGCCCGGCGATTCGCGCCTGCTCGTCCGATCGAGCGGGCCGATGTGGCTTGGCGTGTCTCCGATCGAGACCTCGCCCCGTTTACTCGAGGTGAAGGAGCGGGCACCCCGGTCGGCCGGAACGGTGTTGGCCACGGCGACACGTTCGACGCACAGGCCGACGGCACGTCGGTTCGGTTGCTTGGGCGGTTGGAAGAAGCCGGTGCGACCGATCACGACCCGGTGCGGCTGCGAGCCCGTAAGCCGGAATGGATGCGGGTGCCGCTCGATACGGGGCCCGAATATCGACGGATCAAAGCCACGATGCGCGAGCTGGACCTCGTGACGGTGTGCGAAGAGGCGGGCTGTCCCAACATCTCTGAATGTTGGAACGATGGCACCGCCACCTTCATGGTCCTCGGCGAACGATGCACCCGAGCGTGCGGGTTCTGCCTGGTTGATACCCAGAAACCCGAGCCGCCCGATGCCGCGGAACCGCAGCGAGTTGCGGAAGCGGTTCGCCGAATGGGTCTCCGCCATGCCGTGGTCACGATGGTGGCTCGCGACGATCTGGCCGATGGCGGGGCCGCAGCCGTTGCCGCCACGGTGGCCGCTATTCGCGAGCAAAATCCCGAGTGTCGCGTCGAGACCCTCGTTTCCGACATGAAGGGCGACCACTCGTCGCTCGCCACTCTGTTCGCGGCTCGGCCCGATGTCTTGAACCACAACATCGAGACCGTTGCCCGTTTGCAGCGAGCGGTTCGTCCTTCCGCCAGCTACGCCCGCAGCTTGGCGGTCCTGGCTCGGGCGAAAGCGGCCGGCCTGATTACCAAGTCATCGATCATCGTCGGCATGGGGGAGACCAGCGAGGAAGTCGAACAGACACTTCGCGACCTCGCCGCGATCGATGTCGACATCGTCACGATCGGGCAATACCTGCGGCCCACTTCGCATCACTTGCCGGTGGCCCAATGGTGGGAGCCCGCACAATTCGTCGAGTGGAAACGGGCGGGAGAGGTGGCCGGGATTGGCCATGTGGAGTCATCGCCGCTCACTCGTTCTAGCTATCACGCCCACGAGGCTGCCGCGGCGGTCGAACGCTGAGTCAGCGCTTCGAGCTGATCACACCGGTATCGAAACCGGCCAGATGAAGTCCGCCGTGAAAGCGGGCGTGTTCGATCTTCAAGCACCGGTCCATCACCACGTCAAGTTCGGCCGCTGAGGCGCGGATCGCGGCCTCAGCGCTCCAGAGGCCGAGTTGGATCCACAACGCCGATGCACCAATCTCGATTGCCTCGTTGGCGATGTCGGGGAGATCGTCGTTCTTGCGAAAGACGTCGATGATGTCGGGGGTCTCGGGCAGGTCGGCGAGTGACGCGTACACGGGCTGCCCGAGGATTTCGGTCTCTCGTGGGTTCACAAGAAACACCGTGAACGTGGTCGATGAGCTCAACAGGTAAGTGGCCACGAAGTTGCTGGCGCGGGCGGCATTGGAGCTGGCGCCGACGATGGCGATCGATGTCGACCGGTCCAGAAGTGCTTTGCGGGCCGTGGCCCCCGGCGGATCCCAACCTTCGACAGGCGGATGTGTAGCCATCACTTACCTCCGAGCGCTTGATCGAGATCCCAGAGGATGTCGTCGAGATCTTCGAGACCGACTGAGAGGCGCACCATGTCGGGGGTCACCCCGGCCGCGTCGAGCTGTTCGTTGGTGAGTTGCTGGTGGGTGGTCGACGCAGGGTGCAAGACGAGGGTCTTGGCGTCGCCCACATTGGCGAGATGGCTGATCATTTGGAGCCGCTCGATGAACGCGCGGCCGGCCTCTCGACCGCCGGACACTCCAAAAGTGAATACGGCGCCCGGGCCCTGTGGGAGGTATTTCTGCGCGAGGTCTCGATAGGGCGAGTCGGGGAGTCCGGCGTAGCTCACCCACGAAACGCGAGGATCGGCGGCCAGCCACTCGGCAACCGCTTGGGCGTTGGCTACGTGGGCGTCCATCCGCTGCGGAAGTGTCTCGATGCCTTGGAGGAACAAGAACGAGTTGAAAGGAGCAAGGCTGGCGCCGACGTCTCGGAGTTGTTCGGCTCGCAGCTTTGAACAGAAGGCGAACTCACCAAAGTTGTCCCACCAACGCAGACCGTTGTAGCTCGCGACGAGTTCGGTCATCTCTGGGAAACGGCCCGACCCCCAGTCGAAGGTGCCGGCCTCCACGACAACACCGCCGATCGATGTGCCGTGGCCACCCAGGAACTTGGTGGCCGAGTGGATGACGACATCAGCGCCCCATTCCATCGGGCGACAGAGATAAGGCGTGGCGAACGTCGAGTCGATGTAGAGGGGAAGTCCGGCGGCATGGGCAATGTCGGCAAGTGCTTCGATGTCGGCGACGGCCCCCGACGGGTTGCCGATGGTCTCAGTGAAGATCAACTTCGTGCGGTCGGTGATCGCGGCAGCAAACGCCGCGTTGTCGGTCGCGTCGACGAAGGTTGTCTCGATACCGAAGCGTTTGAGTGTGACCGAAAACTGGGTGATCGAACCGCCGTAGAGACTGGCGCTGGCGACAATGTGATCCCCCGATCCGGCGAGGTTCGTGATGGCGAGAAACTCCGCGGCATGACCCGACGATGCGGCCACCGCACCAATGCCGCCCTCAAGGCTGGCCATGCGCTCCTCGAAGGCCGACGTGGTGGGATTGCCGATGCGGCTATAGATCATCCCGTACTTCTGCAGGGCAAAGAGGTCCGCCGCGTCGTCGGTGTCTTCGAATACATAGCTGGAAGTCTGAAAGATCGGAACCGCCCGGGCACCCGTGTGGGGATCGGGACGGCCGCCGGCATGTAGCGCTCGGGTACGAAAACCCCAGGATCGGTCGGTCATGGTCGACACCTTACGATCTCGCCTCAGCACGATCTATCCTCAAGATCATGTTCGCTGAACGTCTCGATCGTGCCAGAGTCCAAATGGAAGCCGACGGCGTTGATGTGCTGTTGCTCTCGGTCGGCGCCGACCTTCCGTACTTCTGTGGTTATGAAGCGATGCCGCTCGAACGCATCACCATGCTCGTGGTACCACGAGACGCCGCGGCCACGCTCGTGGTCCCGGGGCTCGAGGCGCCACGCGTCGTTGAGCGTCCCGATGTGTTCACGGTTGCGTCGTGGAAAGAGACACAGGATCCGATCGCGCTCATCGCCCGGCTGATGGGGTCCGCGGCCACCGCCGCCGTTGGTGACCACATGTGGGCCGGGTTCCTCGTGGATCTGTTGGGCCAATGCCCGGACACATCGTTTCGGCGGGCGAGCACGATCACCAGCCCGATTCGTTCGGTGAAGAGCGATTCGGAAATTGCTCGACTCCGAGTGGCCAGCGAGGCGGTCGACCGGATTGCCGCGCGTCTTCAGGGCGGAGAGATCCCGCTGGTTGGACGCACCGAAGCAGAAGTGTCAGCCGAGCTCGGTCGCCAGATCCTCGATGAGGGCCACGACCGAGTGAACTTCGCGATCGTGGCCGCCGGTGAAAATGCGGCGTCACCCCATCACGAGGCAGGCGAACGGGTGATCCAGGTCGGCGAGGGCGTGTTGTGCGACTTCGGTGGCACCATGATCGGCGACGATGGCATTGGATACTGCTCCGACATCACCCGGTGTGTCTGGGTTGGCGAGCGGCCTGAGCGCGACTTTCTCGAGGCCTACGCGGTGCTCCACGAGGCGCAAGCCGCGTCGGTTCGCGCCGCGGTTGTTGGGGCACCGGCCCAGGACGTTGACCGGGCCGGCCGCCAGCGAATCAACGATGCCGGCTTCGGGAGCTACTTCATCCACCGGACCGGTCATGGGATCGGGGTCGAAGCGCACGAAGACCCGTACATCGTCGAAGGCAACACCGTGCCGCTCGTGGCGGGCAACGCGTTCTCGATCGAGCCGGGGATTTACATGCCGGGTCGCTGGGGTATGCGTCTCGAAGACATCGTCGTGGCAACTGACGATGGTCCGGACTCACTGAACATGGTCGATCACCACCTGGCCGTCGTCAGCTAACTGTCGGTCCAGCCGGTGCCGTATTGCATTCCCTTGAGGGACAGTGAACCGTCCTGGCAGAGCAGATATTTGGTGGGGGTATTTGACTGTTTCTCGAATACCACCATGCCTTGGTGGAAGCTGACGCTCAGGGTGCTGCGAGCAAAATCACGGGGTTGATCAGCTTCGGCCTCGATGAAGTCGGCGTTGAGCTCGTCAACCTTCTGCTTGGCGTATTCGATGAAGCTGGCCGCGACACCGACGCCGCCGTTGAACTCGTCCCAGTAGCTCGTGCAGGTGTCTTCGACGATGTAGACGCCGCCGTCAGCGAGCAGCGGGTAGAGGGTCTCGAACGACGTGATCTGTTGGTGGAAGGTGTGGCCGCCGTCATCAATCACGATGTCGAACGGTCCGGACTCGTCGTTCGTGGCACGAAGGAAGTCGGGGTCGGCCTGGTTGCCAATGTGAACAGTGAACTCAGTGACGTAGTCGCGCACGGTCGCCATGATGTCGACCCCGGCAATCGTTGCATCGGACCCAAGGTAGGTCTGCCAGATTTCGAGGGAACCACCGGCAAGCACCCCGATCTCAAGCATGCGGGCGTTCGTGCCGCAAAATCGAGCGAGGTGACGGTGTTGCGCCTCTGGGAACGAGTCGAGCTTTACGCACCCTCGACCGCGGTGTTGTTCCCATGTTTGCTGAAGGTCCATCCG
Organism: Candidatus Aldehydirespiratoraceae bacterium; assembly: GCA_047639555.1. Taxonomy (GTDB): domain Bacteria; phylum Actinomycetota; class Acidimicrobiia; order Acidimicrobiales; family Aldehydirespiratoraceae; genus JAJRXC01. Next base: position 7,635 of record JBLIOE010000029.1, on the reverse strand, counting down.
GGTCAGGGTGCCGAAGGGTCGGTGGCGGAGAAAGGGCCGATAGTTTGGCGACGTGATTCGTGTCGACGGTGCCACCGTGCTTGTGCAATGGGCGGCCGGTGGATGGCTCTTTCTTTGGGTGACCACCCGGCGGCGCGAGGTGGGGTTGGGCTACGGCTGGCTCCAGCGATTGGTCTTCCTTTTGCTGGCCGGTGGTTCGCTCGTCGCCGCCTTCGTTACCTCGCCCACCTGGACTCGCGAGATCGCGACGATCGCCTTTGTGATCTCGGGTGTTGTCACCCTGGGTGTGAGTGTTGTGCGACGACGCGCCGGCGTGGCCGGACAGCGGGAGGTCGTAGAGCGCCGCACCACCCGAGTCGCCGATATGACGGGAATCGATCGCGACGAGCAACGATTCGATAAATCGGTTGCCGAATTTCCCCCTGGACTGGACCTCCTCACCGCCGGGTTCGGGCTCCTCGCGGTACTCATGGGCTCGATCGCTGCGGGCGACCCGATGCTGCTCAGCGTTTTCCGCGGCCTCACCAGTGCGCTCTTCCTCGGTGTTGTCACCGATGCGATGCTTCTTGGCCACTGGTACCTCGTGCAGCCGGGCCTGGCCCGAGCGCCAATCCACGAGCTGGTGAAGTGGACCGGCATCTTGTGGGTGCCGGAAACCATCGCGATGCTCATCCCCACGGGGATGGTGTCGGTCTGGACCGGCACCATCGACGATGCTTATAACGGTCTGTTGGGCTGGTTCTGGCTCGCGTGTGTCGTCACCACGATTGGGTTGGTGCTCGTCACCCGTGCCGCATTGAAGGGGCGCGAGTATTCCGCGGTGATGGCGGCGACCGGCCTGATGTATCTCGCGATTCTCACGGCGTTCGGTCAGGACCTTGTGGCCCGGATCTTGCTCGACAACTGACTCGTTCGGTCGGGTAGCCCGCAGAAAGTAGGGTCAGCGGCAGACCAAGAGCGATTTGGAGCGGTTCGATCAGTTTGGGACTGGTCAATATCTCGGTGAAGTTGTACTCCGCGGTGTCACGTAAGGCGGTGCGTTTCAACCAGATCGGCTCGGCCACCGGCTCGCGGGTCAAGCAGAAGCGAGTGTCGGCGGCCGACGGCGAAGAGGTGCCCTACCAGCGGGTCGTGAAGGACTTCGAACTCCCGAGCCGCGAGTTCGTCTTGATCTCCGACGACAACGCCTACCACCTCGTGCCCGACGAGCAGACGGCGAAGCCCTACAAGCTGCTCGCCACAGCGATGGAGCAAGCGGGCAAGGTCGGCATCTGCCACTTCGTGATGCGCTCCTAGCAATACCTCGCCGCGGTCCGACCGGCCGACGGACGGCTGCGGATCTCCACGCTCGACGCCACCTTCGAACCGGGCCGTCACAAAGACACCCATCGCGCCGCCGTGCTCGAACTCACCGAGCGCAAGGCGGCCGGCGAGGGCACGACGACCTCGTGGCCGCGCCCACCCTGTCGTCGAACAAGGTGATCGACCTGATGGTCGCGCTCGAAGCTTCAGTGAAGGAAGCGAAGAAGGCCGCTCGCGTGCGCAAGAGCGCCGGACCCGCCAGCGCGATGGCCGAGGCCGAACGGGTTCACGTCGAGATCGACGGGCATCGCCTTGCCGTGAAGAACCTCGAGCAGGTCCTCTATTCAATGGTCGGATTCACGAAGACGTAGGTGATCGACTACTGCGTCCGGGTCGCCTCGGTGTTGCTCCCGCACATTCAAGATCGCGGCATCACTCTTCGGCGGTGGCCCGGCGGTGACGCGCTGCGGCAACGTCGACACGCCGTCGATGCTGGTCTTCGATCTCGATCCTGGTGAGCCGGCCACGATCATCGAATGCTGTCAGATCGCGCTCTAGATCCCAGAGATACTCGAAACCGTTGGTCTGCGATCGTTCCCGAAGACATCGGGGAGTAAAGGCATGCAGATGTATGTGCCGCTCAACACGCCGCACGAGCACGACCACGCGTCCGACTTTGCGCTTGCGGTCGCCCAACTGCTCGAGAAGAAGTTGCCCAAACAGGTGTTGTCGAACATGACGAAGGAGCTCCGCAAGACAACGATCGCTCCGTATTCGTGGCGGGCCAAGGATCGGCCGTCGGTGTCGGCTCCCTTGCTGTGGGGCGAGGTGAGCGATGGCGCCGAGGGCGAGCCGCTTGGCTTCGAAGCCGAAGAGGCGCTCGAACGAATCGAGATGTACGGCGACCTCTTCGCCGAGACACTCAGCTTGCAACAAGAACTCCCCGTCGGCGGATGAATCGCACTGATTGTCTCTATGTCATGGTCGAGGTCGCGTCTGGGCGCTGTTCGGCACTCCCGAGGGCCGTATCTCACGGGCCCAGATGCTTGCACTGGTGAACTGGCCGTAGCGAACTGCCACGGGCGTCCCCCACCTGCGGTTCTGGCCGCGTAGTCTGCCGCCAGATCCACCGGTAGCGGGAGCGTCTCACATGGCCATCACATTTCACGCAGTTCGTACGATTCCGAAGACCGCGAAAGCGGCAGTTCGTATCGTGACCACCGAGCAGGTTTCGGCCAGTATCGACGGCGCGCCAAAGTCGCAGTTGGAGAACGCGGGCTTCGAGGGGAAGACGGGTCAGGCCCATTCGTGGCCCGACGGCGACCGGGTGCAGGTTCTTCTTGGCATTGGCACGGCCGATGACGTGGACGCCAATGCGATCCGGCGGGCCGGCGCGACCCTGGCCCGTAGCCAAGGCCGACACACGCGGATTGGTGTCGCTCTTCCTGACACCGTGATCGCTGCTGAAGCCGCGCGCCAGGCCTTGGCCGAGGGCATTCGGCTCGGGAACTACAAGTTCTTGCGATACAAGTCCGCGGGCAAGCCGCCGAAGCTGGCGCGGGTTGACGTGGCGGGCGGGAGTGGCGTCCGTAATCAGGAGGCCCTTGATCTCGGCGATGCAATCGCCGACGGTCAGACACTTGCTCGCGACTTGGTCAACGAGCCGGGCGGCACGCTCACGGCACCCGAGTTCGCGAAGCGGGCGGCCGCGGCCGGTACCGCGGCCGGCCTGAAGGTGAAGGTCTGGGACCTGGCCGACATCAAAAAGGGCAAACTCGGCGGCTTGTTGGGTGTGAATCGTGGCTCAGAACTTCCGCCCCGTCTCGTGGAGCTGACCTACACGCCAAAGGGCAAGATCAAGGGCACGCTCGCCCTAGTCGGCAAGGGAATTGTCTTCGACTCCGGCGGCCTCTCCATCAAGACTGGTGTGGGAATGATGACGATGAAGTGTGACATGGGCGGTGGCGCCGCTGTGGTTGGTGCCATGTCGGTGATGCACAAGATTGCCCCTTCATGCCGGGTGCGGGCGTATATCCCGATGACGGACAACATGACCGGTGGCGATGCGACTCGGCCTGGTGATGTGTTGAAGATCCGCAACGGTAAGACCATTGAGGTACTCAATACCGATGCCGAGGGTCGGCTGATCCTCGCCGATGGGCTCTCGCTCGCGAGCGAAGCGAAACCCGACGCAATTGTTGACCTCGCCACGCTGACCGGCGCCTGCATGGTGGCTCTGGGTCCGAAGATCGCGGGCGTGATGGGTAACAACGACGCATGGATCGATCAGATTCGGTCGTCGTCAGACGCAACGGGGGAGCGGGTGTGGCATCTGCCACTGCCCGAGGACTACAAGAAGCAGTTCGACTCGTCGGTGGCCGACATGAAGAACATCGGCACGCCCTATGGCGGTGCACTCACGGCGGGTCTGATTCTGCAGGAGTTCGTCGCCGACGGGATCCCGTGGGCCCACATCGACCTTGCCGGTCCGGCCTGGAGTGACACCGAAGAGGCCGATATCACGAAGGGTGGCACCGGCTTCGGTGTTCGACTCCTTGCTGATCTCGCCGCGAACTTCACCGCACCGACCTGACCCACGCCGTACATCACTCCAAAACGCCGGACAGCGACCCCGAAGGGCCGCTGTCCGAACAGCGTTATGCCTGGATTAACTGAGTGACGAGTCAACCTCGGAGAACTTGTCCGCAGCGGTCTGGCCGAGTGCGGTCACAGCCGCGATGCAGACAACAGCGATGAGCGCAACGAGAAGCGCGTACTCAACGAGGCTGGCGCCACGCTCGTCATCAATGTGAGCGGTGATCCAAGCGGAAAGGAACTGGTATGCGGTGGTCATTTTGGGTGGACTCCCCTGTGTAATTGTCACCACCAGTCGGTGGTGAACCGTCTCTGTTCCTTCGGCACGCCCTCACCGGTTCCTTATGCATCTTTTGACCTAATTCGCAGGGCCGATCGGATCACCTAGAGGCCAATTCCCCTGGTGAACGCAGGTCGGTGCCGCCTTAGGGTCGGTTTTCCGTCTAGCGAGGTCCTTCTCCGTGGTGGCGGTCCCAGGCCCAACGGACCGCTTCCGCGGCAATTGCCGGGTGAAATCGCCAATGTCCGAGCTGAAGTTCGGCGTCGTCGATGGCATCGCCACACTCGATAAGGCCCAACGCGAGGCGCCGAGCGCGGCGCTGGAGCGCCGAATGGTCGCCCGCCTCGGCCCGTTCGATATGAAGCTCGTGACGGCGCTGAATTACCGGCGGCAGCCGACCCAGCTGGCCTCGGGTGAGCGCGGGAAGCCGCCGGCGAACTTCCAGTTGACCCGAGCCCGTGGGGCGGGCTACCTCAAATCGGCAGGCTCGGGCCAGGCTGCGAGCGAGCGCTGAGTTGCGACCGCCCTTGTGGCCGAGGCCAAGCGCGCCCGCCGCGTCGGGCAGGTCAAGGACGAATCCCGCTGGGGAACGGTCGAGTTCGTGACGGCAGTGGCGCAGCAGCCAGATGGTGCTGGGGCCGAGAATGCCGAGCCAAAACTGCTCGACATAAGAGGAGCGTGGGTCGTGGCCCTGCGCATCGACCAGCGGGTCGTCCCAGGTGGAGATATAGACCTGGTCGACCGGCTGATCGATGGTGAGAGCCGTTGTCGGATCGGCTGTAGGTGAAGAGGGCATGCGGAACTCCCGCGGTTGATGAACCGGGGAAGTTCATTACATTTCAACCTATTTCATACTCGATTGTCAAGAGCAGATTCAGCTCTCGAGGGCAGCTTCTTCGTCCACGGCCGATTCTTCGGCTGGTTCGGGTTCGGGATCCGGGTCGGCAGTGGCGTTCGCCGATGGTGCGCCCTTCGGGCCCTTCGCTGGGCCGAACATCGACCACAAGGTGCCGATGATGATGCCCACGACGAGGATGACGATCGGCGGCCTGGTGCCGAGCGCCGCCCATCCCTGACCAACGGCGATCAGCGCAAGGCCGAGGCCGAAGAAGATGCCGTAGAGGAACCCTCGGATCGGGTGCTTCTTCGTTGTTGTGTTTGTGGATTCCGCGTTACTCATCAGACACCTCCGAAGGTCTTGGCGGGTCGGGCATTAAAGAGCATGCCGACCGTGGACAGGAACACCAGGGCAACGCCCGGTGCGGTGAGCGGAATGCCGCCCTGGAAGTCAACGAAGCCGGAGCCAAGGCAGAGGAAGGGCAGGCCGTTGCCGATCACATCGTCGTTGGTGTCGTTGACGCCGGTGCCGTTTTCTGGAGCATCCATCTGGCCGTTGATGGCCACCAGACCGCTGATCTTGGCCGGAGCGGGAAGATCCTCGTTGAGGTTGACGGCACCGAGATTACGATTCTCGCCCGAATCGTTCGGATCGCCACCCGCATCAATGTTGACGCCGGCGAAGCCGAGAAAGTTCAGCTCGATGAACCAGTCGTGCTTGAGCGGGCCCGTGCCGTCAGGAACGCCGCCAGCCAGGCCCGTGTAGATCACTGCGCCGTCGACGTGGACCGCAAACGGGTTCTCCGAATTGAAGATTGGCTCGAGGGGTAGCTCGTCGTCGGGATCCGGATTGTCCTTGAAGCCGATCGGGGGGCCATCGATGTCGAAGTCCCACGCCACGTCGAGCGGCTGCCCGTCGGCGTCGTAGGACCAGGCCATTCCCATACACGGCCCACGAAGCTCAGAACCGGAACCACCGGTGAGGCCCATGTCGCCGCGCGCCCGGTTGATCTGATTGAGCGTGTGGGCGAGTGCGGGCTCGGTGGCCACAAGAATTATCGCATCGGGGTTGAGCGGGTCCTGGAATTCGACATTGTTGAGGTCTTCGTTCTCGAGGAGCGCCTGATTGATCTGATCGTCAGGCAGCTGGAGTAGGTCTCGCACTCCAGGATCGCCGATCAGGTCATCGAGATGGGCCCAGTCGGGGCCGATGTCGTTGCCGTCGTCATCGAGGAGTCGGCGGATGTTGGGAAAGCTGTCTTCCACTTCATCGGGTTCGGTGATGTCCGGCATGATCGCAAAGACTTCGCTCAAGATCACCGAAACGGTCTGCAACGAGAGCTGCTCGGGAAGGGTGCCGCCCTCGCCTTCACAGTCGGGGACAAGTCCGGAAACGTCAGGGATGCCATCAGGCACGCCGTCGTTGGCGGTGCTGTCGTTGTCGTCCCATTCGCACGGAAGGTCGTCGTTGTTGTCCGGTTCGCCGTCGCCGTCCCAGTCATCTCGCTGGCCATCGCCATCGGTATCGACGGGCTCGGGAAGGTCTTCCTGCGCGCTCGCCATTGGTGCCAGGAATGTCACCAGCAGTAGTGCGGTAATACTTGCCGACACCCCGCCGAGCCATCTCGGCCTACGACCCTGCGGCTTTCGCCCCTTAGGTTTCTGACTCATAGCCACCCTCCATTGGTTGCCGCTACTGAAGTTTCTGGCGCATGTGCGGCGCTGACAAGTGAATGAGAAGGCCGTCACCGGGCCGTCATCGGCTCACCCAGGAGACACAGCCGCCTACGATCGACTGATCATGACAGCAGAGAATTTGCAGCGAGCCCAGGAGTTGATCGACGCGGCGGGTGCTGTTGCCGTGCTTACCGGCGCGGGGATCTCGACGGAATCAGGCATTCCTGATTTCCGTGGACCGCAGGGGCTGTGGACGAAGAATCCGGCGGCCGAGAAGGCGTCGAACATTCGCTACTACGTGTCTGACCCGGATGTGCGAAAGGTGAACTGGGCGGCGCGGGCGTCGGGTGCTTTGTGGGCCAACGTCGAGCCGAACATCGGCCATCGGGCCCTCGTACATCTTGAGCAGCGCGGCAAACTCCACACGCTGATCACTCAAAACGTCGACGAACTCCATCAGCGAGCCGGGAGTGATCCGGCTCGGGTGGTCGAAGTACATGGCACCACGCGTAAGGCCGGCTGCCTGTCGTGTTCGTGGCGAGTGGAGATGGAGGAGGTGCTCGAACGGGTTCGGGCGGGGGAAGAGGACCCCGACTGTCCCGTTTGCGGGGGAATAGTGAAATCGGCAACGGTCTCGTTTGGTCAGTCGCTTGACCCCGAAGACCTCCGGCGCTCCGAAGAAGCGGCGCTCGAAGCGGATCTCTTTCTTGCCATTGGCACGTCGCTGGCCGTGTACCCGATCAACGAAACGGTGAAGATCGCCAAGCAGGCTGGTGCCGCACTGATCATCATCAACGGTGAACCCACCGTGTTCGACGCCATCGCCGACGTTGTGTTGCACGAGCAGATCGGCGAGGTCCTCCCAAAGATCGTGAGGATGTAGCTGCGGGTGACGGTCGTGGTCTGCGTATGCAGCGTGAGGATGTAGCTGCGGGTGACGGTCG
>JBLIOE010000028.1:0-55234 GCA_047639555.1 Candidatus Aldehydirespiratoraceae bacterium | reverse complement strand
CGATGCCGTGCCGACCGTTGCGGTCGGCGTGGTCGCTGACCCCGCCGGCGGTGTGAACATCACGGTCGCCACGACCAACTTCACGGTTGCGGCGGCGTCGGCCTCGACTGACCATGTCGATGGCGAAGGCCACTTCCACTTGTTCGTCGACGGCACGAAGCAGCTGCGCTTCTACAACGAGTCGATCTACTACGCGGGCGTTGTCGAAGGTGATGTCTCTATTGCTGTGGGCCTGTCGGCGAACGACCATCGCTCGTACGGCCTGAATGGTGAGGCGATCGTCGACTCGGTCGAGTTCGTCGTTCCGGCCCATGCCCACGACGCTCACGCCCACGACCCGGCCGAGGCGGCGGAGTCCGTCGACTTCGAGGGCGAGACCCCGACGCTGTCGCTGGTGGTTGAAGACGATCCCTCGGCGGGCTGGAACGCGTTCGTCACCGTCGATGGGTTCACCCTGAGCGCCGAGCACGCCTCGGGCGACCATGTCGCAGGTGAGGGTCACTTCCACATCTACGCCAACGGTCAGAAGCTGGGCCGGCTCTACGGCGAGGCCACCCATCTCTCGGCTCTGCCCGAGGGCACGGTGGAGATCTCGGTCGTGGCGTACGCCAACGACCATCGCCCGTACCTCGCCGACGGTCAGCCGATCTCCGCCGCCGCCACGATCGAAGTCGCAACATGAACCGCTTCATCGCACTACTGCTGGCCCTCGCTCTCGCGGCCGTGAGCTGCAGTGGCGACGACACCTCAGGCGACGCGCCGCGGGATCCCGCGCTGCCCGACGGAGTTGATGGCCTCATCAGTCTCGAAGTGATCGACGGTGAACTCGCGGGCGGTGCGCAGACGGTTGAATTTGTCCGCGGCGACCAGCTCCGCATCGAGTTGACCGGCAACAGCGACGACCAAATCCACGTACACGCCTACGACTTCTATATCGACCCGGTCGATGGCGAGGGTGTGCTCGACTTTGCGGCGCTCATTCCAGGCACGTTTGAGATTGAGCTCGAGGAGTCCGGACGGCTACTCGTGCGGATGACGGTCTCATGATCGCTAGTCTGCTCGCCCACGGCATTGGGGGCCGAACCGATCTCCCACTTCCCGCTTGGCAGTTGGCGTGGGCGGCTGGTTTCTCCGTCGCGATTTCGTTCGTTGCGCTCGGTGCCTTTTGGGAGAAGCCACACCTCGCGGCGATCTCTCGCGGCCGTTCGCTCCTGACGCTCGCGGGCGGCCCCGGTCGGCTGCTCGAGTTCGTGCTGAAGCTGATCGGCCTGTTCCTCTTCGGCGTGATTCTTTTCGCCGCGTGGCGAGGCAACACCAACTTCGCCGCCAATATCTCGGGCGACGGTTTCCTGATCTGGTTCTGGGTCGGGCTCCAGTTCGTGTCGGCGCTACTCGGCAACGTTTGGCGAGCCTTCAATCCCTACACAACGATTGTCGACACCGCCGCTTGGGTGAAGTCGAAGGTGACACAGACCGAGCTTTCGGCGATCGATCATGGCGAAGGGCTGCTATGGCCGGCGGTTGGGGCGATCTTTGCCTACCTCTGGTACGAGCTCGCCTATCACTCCGCCGATTCGCCTCGATCGATCGGCGTCTTCCTCACGCTCTACAGCATCGCGATGCTGGCCGGTGCGTCGGTCAACGGCCGCGGCTGGGTGCGCACGAGCGACGGTTTCGCAGTGCTCTTCTCGAAGCTCTCGGCGATGTCGATGTTCTACGTCGATGACGAGCGGCGGCTACGGGGTCGGGCGCCGCTGGCCGGTCTCTCGACACTGGCGACGCCGCCCGGCACTGTGCACTTTGTGCTGGTGGTGCTGGGCTCCACCTCATTCGATGGCTTCAGTCGAAGTTCGTTCTGGGGCGACATCACTCAAGACCTCACCGGGTGGACGCTCACGCTCTACAACACTGTCGGCCTGTTGATCATCGTGGCGCTCGTGAGCTTGGTCTACGTGTTCGCCATCAATCTGATGGCGGGTATCACCGGCGACTCGACCGAGGAGCTTTCGGCCGCGTTTGGCCCGTCACTCGTACCGATCGCCGCGGCGTACGCGGTGGCCCACTACTTCTCGCTACTCGCGCTCACCGGTCAGCGAATGTTCATCCACATCTCCGACCCATTCGGCCGGGGCTGGGATCTGTTCGGCACGCAGGACTATTCGATCAATTGGCTGCTCGTGTCGCCGGAGGTGATCGCATGGGTGCAGACCCTTGCGATCGCGGTTGGTCACGTGCTGGCGGTTGCCGCGGCCCACGACCGTTCGGTCGAGCGGTATCCGCACGAACTGGCCGTTCGGTCGCAGTATCCGATGCTCTTCGTGATGGTCGTCTACACCGTCGTCGGATTGTTCCTACTGCTTGGCGCCTAGGCGCTCAGTGAGAAATGTCATCACTTGGTCGAATGCTGCTTTGGTGGGGTGACCAGCGATGTCGGTGCGTTCTTCGGTGAGGACGCTGTGGGCTTGTTTGCCGATGTCGTGCGTCTTGTCGGGGCTGGTGATCTCGACTCCAATGAAGTTCTCACCGAGGGCATCGCGCAGCGTGGCAAAGCGCTCGCCCGGCACTAGGGGATCGCCGGTGAACCGGAGTCCGAGGACGGCACAGCCATTAGCGGCGCGTTCGGCGACGGTCTTGAGTTGCGCATCGTCGAGACCAACGCTGGCCTTGCGAGCCTTGCCGATGCCGAAGGGGAGCGAAGGCTGGCTAAGGACCGGAGCGACGACGGCATCGTCGAGCATCATGGCGAGCCCGAAGCCGCCCGTGAAGCACATTCCAACGAACCCAATACCCGGGCCGCCGTGGTCGGCATGGAGCTTGCGGCCAAGGGCGCGTAGCCATTCGGTGGCGGGCGAGTCGTCGCGCTTCGCCATCGCGTGGAATTCCTTCGAGATGCAGGCCTTGGCAATGGTCTTCAGCGTGTGCGCGGTCGACGGGTCTTTTCCGGGCACACCGAACATCGATGGCATGGCCACCGATAGCCCCGCGCCCAGGAGTTCTTCGGCGAATCGGGTCACCTCGGGGGTGATGCCGGGGATCTCGGCCGCGACGAGAACACACGGTCCGTCGCCCTGCCGGTAGACGTCATGGGTCACGCCATTGTGCGAGAAGGATTCGATACGGAAGTCAGAGAGCGCCATGGCCTGCATCCTGGCTGAGACCGACGGTCTGTTTCATTGCGTTTCTGTTACGATCCGTCTCGCAATGAGTGTCCGCCGCCCCTCCCTTCGCCGAATGCTCGCCGCGCTCGCGGTGACCACAATCGCGTTTGCTCCGCTCATGGTCGATCTTGCGAGCGCCCAAGACGATGAAGTCGACAGTCTTCGGGATGAGCGAGAGCAGAATCGCCGTGAAGCGGCCGCCGTAGCCGCAGAGCTGGATGCCCTCGCCGCAGAGGACGAGGATCTTGCCGCCGCGGTGGCTGCCCTCGATGCCCACATCTCGTTGCAAGAGACCTTGATCGCCTCGGCCGAGCTTTCTATTGCGGACGCTGAGCGCCTCGCGGCCGGTGCGCGCGACGAGGTCGGCGCCCTCAGCTTGGACATGGCCGATCTGCGCGAACGGCTGCAAGAGGTGGCGGTGAACGCCTTCGTTTCGCCAGGTCTCGATGCGCTCGAACAGCTGGACTCCGGCAATCTGCTCGAAGCCGAGATCAAGCAGTCCTATGTCAGTGAAGTGCTCGGTGACGAGTTTGAGATCATTGATCAGCTTCGGGTTGCGCAGGCTGCCTCCGATGACGCCGTGCGGCGAGCCGACGAAGCAACCGCAGAGGCCCAAGCCGAACGAATCGTGCTCGATGACCGCATGGGCGAGCTCGACGTCGCCCGGGGCGAAGCCCAAGACCTTCGCGACCAGTTGTCGGCGCGAGTCGCTGACTGGCAAGTAGTCGGGGCCGAGATCGAGGCCGCTGACGCGGCGATCGCTCGGGAGATCCGCGAGCTCGAAGCAGAGTTGGCCCGTCAGGCCGCGGAAGCAGCGCGTCGACTCGCCGAAGAAGAAGAGGCCCGACGCCTCGACGAGGAGCAGGCCGCCGAAGCCGCGGCGGAAGATCCCGAATCGGTCGATGATCCGGATGCCGCCGAGCCCGATGCTGACAATCCGCCGGCCGACCGTGGCCCGTTCAACGTCACGAACCGGCCGGTTCCCGGCTCCATCAGTAGCCCGTTTGGTCCGCGTACTCATCCCATCTTTGGATCGGTTCGGAATCACTACGGCATCGACTTCCATGGCAATCGCGGCGATCCGATCAGCGCCGCGGCCGCGGGCACCGTGCTCAGTGCCGGCTGGATGAGCGGCTACGGCAACACCGTCGTGCTCTCTCATGGTGATGGCTTCACCACGCTCTACGCCCACCAAAACTCGATAGCGGTCAGTGCAGGCGAGTCGGTGGGTGCGGGCGAGACCATTGGGTATGTCGGCAGCACGGGCTGGTCGACCGGTCCTCACCTGCATTGGGAGATCCGGATCAACGGCACCGCCGTGAATCCCGCCCCCTACCTGTAGGTCCCTTCGCGCTGCGCGGCCGCCGACCTGACAATCGCCGCGGCCCGCGATTAGTCTCCCCACTGGGAGTGGGCGAAACGTGCGCAAAGAGTGGTTTGGTGGAGAATCGGTATCGCCAACCGTGGCGACGTCGTGGTCGAGTCGACGACTTGTCGCGTCGGCGTTGCTGCTGAGTGTGAGCATGTTGGCCATTGGCAGCGCTGTGGCATCGCTGCTCACACCGGGTTTGGCCAACGCGTCGCCCGTCGCCACCCAGATAGCGGGCGCGGTCGAGTTCGCCAAGCCGGAGCCAGCAACGGAGATCGGCGATGCTGTCGCGGCTCGTCACGAAGGCTCGTATGTGCCAGCACCAACCGAACATCTCACGGTCGTGCACGTGTCGGCGAGTTCCTGTGACACTCGGTCGACCGGATCGGGAGTGGTGATCGCCGATGGACTCATCCTCACCGCTGCGCATGTCGTCGGCGATGCCGGGCTTGTCCGAATCGACGCGGGTGGCGTCACTGTCACTGGCGAGGTGCTGGGGGTCCTGGGCGACGGGCGCGATGTGGCGCTGATCTCTGTTGATGCGCCCATGGCCGTGCCGCTCCGAACCGGCGTCGTACCCGGCACGGGTGAACCGCTCACGCTCGTGGGCCATCCGGGCGGTGGTTCGAAGACGGTTGCGGTGGGCGGAGTTGTCGACCTTGGTCCGGCGATCACCAACCGGGTTGCCGGAGAGATCGTCGGCATTGATGTGCCCGTCAGCGTCGGAATGTCGGGCGGTCCTGCCGTCAACGCCGATGGCGACATGGTCGGGCTGCTCGTCGCAACCGAAACCGCAACCGACACCGCGCTCGTCGTTCTCCTCCCCGATCTGATCTCGCTCGACAGTGGTGCCCTCGTGCCGGGATCGTGCCCCGAGAGTGCGTGATCGAAAGCACTAGGATCGCACCCGTGACCACGCCGCATGTCCTCATCGTTGCCACGGGGGCCGAAGTCGCACCACTGAAAACTGTGAAGGCCGATGTCGTGATCTGCGCCGATGGCGGAGTCGGAGCGGCGCAGCGAGCCGGGCTGGTGGTTGACCTCGTCGTCGGCGACCTGGATTCCGCCGAGTCTGAGCCGCTGACCGAAGCGACCAAGCGCGGGGCAAAGGTGCAGCGGCATCCGGTCGACAAGGACCAGTCCGACCTCGAGATAGCGCTCGGCGCGGCAATGGCCATGGGTCCGAGCCGAATCTCGGTGCATCTCGCCGCGGGCGGGCGACTCGACCATCAGTTCGCGAACCTCGTCGTGCTGGCGGCGCCCGCGTGGTCGGCTGCGCCGGTTGACGCCCTTGTGGGCAATGACCCGGTCTGGGTTATCCGAGCACGTCGGCGGCTCGATCTGCGGGTCGGCGACCCCTTGGCCCTTCACCCCGTTGGCGGCGAGGCGCGCGGTGTGACCACCGAAGGGTTGGCGTGGGAACTCGACAACGCGGTGCTCGACCCGTTCAGCGCCCGCGGCATAGCGAATCGAGTCACCGGTACCGCCGCCGTCTCCGTTGCCGACGGTGTCGTGCTCGCGATCAGTTCGTCCGACTAGCCCACGCGGCGAATCGGCCGTGACGGCGTTCGAGCGTGAGTGGTAGTTCGAAACACGCGGACAACGAGTCGGACGTGATGACCTGGTTGATCGGACCCTGGGCTAACGCCGCGCCGTCCTTCACGAGCAGGGCGTGGGTGAACCCGTCGGGGATCTCTTCGACATGATGGGTGACGAGCGCGATTGGGGGAGTGGTGACCTCCATAGCAAGTTCGGTCAGCATCTTTACGAAGTGCTCACGACCGGCAAGGTCAAGCGCCGCCGTCGGTTCATCGAGCAGCACGAGTCCGGGATTGGTGACCAGCGCCCGAGCGACCAGGACACGCTGCCGTTCGCCTGAGCTACACGCCCCGAATCGTCGGTCGGCAAGATGGGCCACGCCGACCCGGTCGAGCGCCAGCACCGCGCCCGCGCGGTCGGACTCGTCGTACTCGTGCCACCACGGCTCAAGCGCCGCGTTCAGCGCGGTCTTGACCACGTCGATAACAGGAAGTTCGCCGCGCAGCAGATCGGCCATCGAAGCGCTGGCGAACCCGACCCGCTCCCGCAAGCGACGGACATCGGTCTTACCCAGCGTTTCGCCCAATACCTGAACCGAACCGGCGGACGGATGCAGCCACATCGACGCGATACGAATCAGGGTGGTCTTCCCGCCGCCGTTCGGTCCGAGCACGACCCAGTGCTCGCCCGGGCGGATCGTCCAGTTGACCCCGCGGAGGATCTCTACGCCATCGGTGGTGCGATGCACATCTTCGAGACGGAGGACGGCGTCAGACATTGGCGCCGATCGTAGCCAGCGGGGACGCCGTCAGAGGCTTCGTACGACCAGTGCAGCTGCGGCGATCGTGGCCAAACCGAGCACCAGCGGTCGAACGCGACCGGCGTCGACCTTCGCTCGTAAGGGTCCGGCCACGACAAACCCCAGCAGGGCGCCGGGTGTCAACGCCGCCCCGATCGCGATCTCGCTCCAGCCCAGACGTCCAGCTGCAGCAATCGCGGGAAGGGTGATGAGGGTTCCGATCGCAAAGAAGGTGCCCATGGTGGCGCGCAGGGCCTTGCCATCACGGTGCTGCAGGGCGAGGGCCACCGGCGGCCCTCCGATCGCGGCGGTGGTGGCACCGAATCCAGAGACCACACCGGCCACGAAGAAGGTGCGACGGCCCTCACGGATCCGAACGACACCGCTGGACAAGAAGACGGCCGCCAGGATCGCGACGCCGACCATCAGCTGGAGTGAGCGGTCGCTGACGGCGGCGAGCACCACCGCACCGATGATGGCGCCCGGGATGCGGCCCGCCGTAGCCCAAGTAACGACCTCCCGATCAACGCCGTCTGGTTCTCTCAAGGCCATCGCCACTGTGAGAGTGGCGGCGGCAACGAAGATTGGACCAGGCACGAGGTCGGGGTCGAGTAGGGCGAAAACGGGGGCGGCGAGCATATTGGCGCCGAAGCCGACGGCGGCCTGGACGGCAGAAGCGACCGCCATCACCAGGATTGCCACCACCAATACCTCGGCGCTGACATCCACGACCGCTACTCCGCCCCGCCGTGGGCGATCCAGGTGGCGTACATCGCGGCGTATCGGCCCTGATGCGCGACGAGTTCTTCGTGAGTGCCCAGTTCGACAAACTCGCCGTCGTGGACAACCGCGATGCGGTCGGCTCGACGGGCGGTGGCGAGGCGGTGAGCGATGATGACGGCGGTGCGGCCCTCGAGAACGACATCGAGCGCTCGTTCGACACGAGACTCCGAATGGAGATCGAGATTCGAGGTGGCTTCGTCGAGAATGAGCACTCGGGGGCGAGCGACAAACGCCCGGGCCAACGCGAGGAGCTGTCGTTCGCCCGCGGAGAGAGACGCGCCGCGTTCGTGCACGACGGCGTCGAGGCCGCCGAGCCGTTCGACCAGGTCATCGATGCCGACGGCCTTCAACGCCTCGTGGAGTTCGTCGTCGGTGGCATCGGGGCGGGCAAACGCCACGTTGTCTCGCACGACGCCGGCGAAGAGAAAGGGCTCCTGAGGAACGACCCCCAACTGGGACCGCAAACTGTGCAGCGTGACGTCTCGAAGGTTGTGGCCATCGATCGTGACGGTGCCCTCGTCGGGGTCGTGGAAACGGGTGAGTAGACGAGCGACGGTGGACTTACCGGCGCCAGTTTCACCGACGAACGCGACCGTCTCGCCGGGAGCAATAGAGAGATTCACCTGCTGAAGAACCGGTCGCCCCGGCACGTAGCCGAAGGTGACATTGGTGAGCTCGATCGCACCCTCGATCGGCGGGAGCTCGATCGCTTCGTTCTTCTGCGCGACGGACGGTTCGGTCGCCAGCAGGGCCCGTAGCTTCACGATCGCGGCACCACCCTGCTGGTACGAGTTGTACAGCTGCACAAGGGTCTGGATCGGTGCGAAGAACGCGGTGAGGAAGAGGAGGAAGGCGGCCATTTCGCCGACCGAGATACGACCGTTGCGCACCATCACGCTGCCCACCGCAAGCAAGGTGGCTTGGGTGCAGATGCCAATGAACTCGGTGATAGGGGCGTAGGTCGAGTTGGCTTTGGCCGCTGCGATGCCGGCGTCGCGATGATCCCCCACCACATCGCGGTGTCGCGCAATGTTGACGGCGCGCCGATTGTGGGCGGCGATCACACGGATTCCCGCCAGTGATTCCTGTAAGTCCGAGAGCAGGGCGGCGATGCGATCGCGAACCAGAAGATAGGACCGAGAGGAGACGCTCCGGAACCACAGGGAGGTGGCGAGGGTGGGCGGAACGGCCACCGCCAGCGTGATCAGGGCGAGCAGCGGGTCGTAGTAAAACAGCGCGCTGGTGATGACCAGGAGGGTGAAGACCTGGACCAGAAGGTTGACGATGCCCTCTTGGAACAAGACGGCGAGCGCCTCGATGTCAGAGGTCATCCGGGTGAGAAGGACGCCCGCCTTCTCCTCCGTGTGGAAGCCGACGCTCTGTCTTTGCATGTGGCCGAACACGCGGATCCGCAGCATCTCATTGAGGCGTTCGCCGAGGCGTCCGGTGTAGCTCACCCGGGCCCAGCCGAGCACTCCGGACACGATCACCGCCACCACATAGATCGAGGCAGTGACGAGGAGGACTTCCTTGTTGCCTTGGCGAATACCGTCATCGATGCCGACCTGGGTCAGGACCGGACCGATCATCAGGGCCAGTGTCTCGACCAGCACGAGCGCGATCGCGCCGCCCAGCCGCCAGCGGTGGGGCCAGAGGAAGCTACTCAACGAGAATGGGCGTCGATCCCATTCGTCGTGTGTCCACTCGACGTCGGCAATCTCATGGTCGGGTTCGTTCTCGAGGACCGCCTCGACCTTGTCCCGTAGGTTGCCCGGAACATCGGCATGGGGAAGGCCGGCCGCCGCATTGGCCGCCATGGAACTGGGCCCGCCGCCACCGGGGGAGAAGCCGCCTCCGACTGCAAACATCAGTCGTCCTCCACCGTTGTGTTGGCGAGGATCGCGGCGTAGCGAGCGTTGTTCTGGAGAAGTTCGTGGTGGCCGCCGCTGGCGACGATTCGGCCTTCGTCCATCAGCAACACTCGATCAGCGAGCGCGATGGTGGAGAGCCGGTGGGCGATCAGGATCGTTGTCCGGTTCGAGCGGCGGGCGGTGATCGCATCGTGGATGCGTTCTTCGATCGCGACGTCGATGGCGCTGGTGGCGTCGTCGAGGATGAGGATCGTGGGATCGGCAAGAAGGGCGCGAGCGAGAGCGAGGCGCTGGCGCTGTCCACCCGACAGTGTGAGCCCACGTTCGCCGATCTCAGTGTCGACCCCGATCGGCAAATCGGCGACGAAGTCGGCTGCTTGGGCGTCGGCGATGGCCTCGTCGACAAGGTGGGCGTCGGCGTCTGGTTTCGCAAAGGCCACATTGTCGAAGACGCTTGTGGCAAACAGGAACGGATCGTCAGTGACGACGTTGATGGCCTCGCGAAGGTCAAAGGTCGAGAGCTCGCGCACGTCGATGCCATCGACCCGAACCGCTCCGGTGTCGACATCGTAGAAGCGGGGGAGGAGCCGGGCGATGGTCGACTTGCCGCAGCCAGTGGAGCCAACGATGGCCACAGTTTCGCCGGGTTCGACCGCAAAGGTGAGCTGGCGCAGCACGGTGGTGCCGTCGGAAACCGGGTAGGCAAAGTCGACCGCTTCGAACTCGATTCGTCCGACGGGATCGACCAGTCGTTGGGCGTCGGGTGCGTCGACAATTTCCGGCGGCTCGTCGAGAATTTCGAAGACACGGATGGATGCCGCTGATGCTCGTTGCCACTGCAAGAGCATGAAGCCGACCATACGAAACGGTGTTGCCAGGAGAACAACGTAGGCGCTGAACGCCACCAGCGAGCCGATCTCGAGTTCGCCGTCGATTGCCTGCATGCCGCCGTACAGAAGGACAAGCGCCAGTCCGAGTCGGGGGAACGCTTCCATCGCCGGGGCGTGATGGGCCCGGGTGTCGGCCACCGCCGTGCCGGCCCAACGAAGTCGACGAGCCGCGCCGGCGAGCAGCTGCAGCTGCCGCTTCTCCTGCGCGAATGCCTTGACCACCCGGGTGCCCTGGATGTTCTCGTCGACGATGGTCGCAACGTCGGCTTGACGAGACTGCACGACCCACGAAAGGGGGAAAATGCGATTGCGGAGCCGAAGGCCGATGAAGAAGACGAACGGGAGCGGCGCGACCGTGACTGCGGTGAGCCCGGCGTTGATCGTCAGCATCACGATGAGCGCAGCGACGAGCATGACGACCTGCATCGCAATGAGGGGGCCGAACGCAAACAGCAGCTGAATCGAGCGAATGTCGCTGTTGGCGCGGCTGATGACCTGACCACTTTGTGTGCGGTCCCAGTAGCCGAATGAGAGCTCGGTGAGGCGGCTGTAGATCAGGTTGCGGAGGTCGGCTTCGATGCGGTGCGCGGCACGGAAAAGGTTGAACCGATAGATGAAGCCGAAGACGAACCGGCAGATCGCCAGCACGAACAACGAGATCACAAAAGGAGCGACGCGTTCACCGTCTTCAACCGCGTCGATGCCGTTGCCGACCGCGAGCGGTACCAACACTGTTGCGGTGGTGGCGAGGAGCCCGAAGCTGGCGCCGAGCATGAACACGGACTTCTGCGACCACACCAATGGGGCGAGCCGACGAACCCACCCCTTCCCCGTATCCGGATCGATTCCTCGGCGGGGGGCATCGAATCGGCTCGACGTTGTTGGCCGGATCCGGGTCGGCGAATTCGAGGCCGAAGGAGAAGACGGAGGCATCGACCCAAACCTACGGGTACATTCGCAAAGTACACAGATCGAGTTGAGGAGTACCGATCGACATCGCACTACGGCTGTTGGCAGCCATCGCGCTTGTGGCAGCCAATGCCGCGTTCGTTGCTGCTGAATTCGCGCTGGTGGCCGTCGATCGGACCCGCGTTGACGAGCGTGCCCGTCAGGGCAGCGCTGCCGCGGTCCGCGTCCAGGCTCTGCTCGACCGCATCTCGTATCACCTGAGCGGCGCCCAACTCGGCATCACCGTCACCTCGCTGCTGCTCGGTTTCCTCTCGGAACCCGTTGCTGCTGCCGCCATTGAACCTGGTCTCGAGAGTGTCTTCGGCACGGTACCCGGCGGTGTCTCGATCGCGCTCGCTCTCCTCATCGCGACTGCCGTCCAGATGATCTTTGGCGAGCTGATTCCGAAGTCGATGGCCACAAGTCGGCCCCTCGAATCGTCGTTCGCGCTCGCTCGTCCAACAGCCATCTACGGGAGGATCGCCAGCCCAGTGGTTGGGGCCCTCGATGGGCTGGCCGCCCGACTCACCCGTCGACTCGGGGTCGAACCGCCGAAGCATCTTGAGGGAATCCCCGATCGGTCTGAGCTCGAGCACATCATCCGCAGCTCGGGAGAGGAAGGAATGCTCGACGCCGGCGAAGTCGAGCTCCTTACCCGTTCAATCCGCCTGGCCGACAAGTCGGCCGACGATGCCATGGTGCCGCGCGTTCGTGTGGTGGCGGTCGATGATGGGGCCACCGTTGACGAGCTCGTGGCGCTCGCAGTTTCGACTGGCTACTCCCGCTTCCCCGTAATGGGAAACGGCCTCGACGACATCGTCGGCGTTGTGCACGTGAAAGCTGTACATGCGGTGCCAATTGATGGTCGGTCCGACACGCAGGTCGTCGAGTTGATGGCGCCGATCCTCGCCGTTCCCGAAACGAAAGATCTCGACGAACTACTTGTCGACCTTCGCGAAGGCGGCCAACAACTCGCCGTGGTGATCGACGAACACGGCGGCACGGCCGGGATCATCACGCTCGAGGATGTGCTCGAAGAACTCGTTGGCGAGATCGACGACGAGCACGACGAGATCCCTACCTCGCTCACCCGAGTCGAGGCGAAGGGTTCCACGGTCATTCCGGCGTCGCTTCACCCCGATGAGGTTCGTGATCTCATCGGGTTCGATATGCCGGAGGGCGAGTACGAGACACTCGCCGGTCTCGTCCTTGATCGGCTCGGCAAGGTCCCGGTGCCGGGCGACATGTGCACAATCGACGGTTGGCGCCTTGAAGTGGTGGCGATGGAACGTCTGCGTATTGCGTCGGTTCGAGCCGTCGCTCCGCCGGAGGAGGTCCAGTGATCGCCGGCTTCCTCGTCGCGGCAGTACTCCTGCTCATCGCGAATGGCTTCTTCGTCGCGATTGAGTTCGCCCTTCTGGCCTCGCGTGCCTCTCGGCTCCAGCCGATGGTGGAGGGGGGCGACGACCGCGGTGCCGAGGCGGCGCTCGATGCGGTCCGCGACCTTCAGCCCATGCTTGCCGGCGCCCAGCTCGGCATCACGATGGCGTCGCTTGGCCTTGGTTTCGTCGCCGAGCCTGCCGTCGCCGCGCTGTTGGAGTCCGCAATCGAGGCCTTCGTGCACCTCCCGAGCGGCGTGCTGCACACGATCTCGCTGCTTGTGGCGTTCACGATCGTGGTCGTGCTTCACATGGTTGTTGGCGAGATGGTGCCCAAGAATCTGGCGATCGCAAACCCGGAACGGGTCGCTCGTCTTCTCGCTCCCATCCATGCTGCTTATGTCACGCTCTTCAAGCCCGTGGTGTGGTTCCTTAACACCGTCTCGAATGGCATTGTGCGCCTCTTCGGGTTTGAGCCAGTTGATGAGCTCAGAACGGCGCTCACTGTTAATGAGTTCCACACCCTTCTGGCTGGCGCGGTCGAGGAAGGCAAGATCGAAGATGTTGAGCACGACCTTCTGAGCGGTGCGCTCGATTTCCGCGCTCGCACCGCCGGATCCATCATGACACCACGTTCCGAGATGGTCTCGGTGGCCCGGCCCACGCCGGTGGCCGAGATTGAACGTCTCGTTACCGAGTCCGGCCATAGCCGCATTCCGGTCCAGGGTCGTGGCCCGAATGACATCATCGGCTTCGTTCACTCGAAGGATCTGCTGCGCCTCCCGCTCGATGCTCGCGCCGATCAGGTTCCGCTCGAGATGATGCGCCGCATGCTGATCGTGTCGCCCGATCAGCCGGTTCGAGACCTCATGCGCTCGATGCGTCGGGCTCGACGCCACGTCGCATTAGTGCGCACGCCGGCCGGTCAACTGCTGGGCCTGGTCACCCTGGAAGATGCACTCGAGGCCCTGGTGGGCGATATCCGAGACGAAACCGACGCCGACTCAGCCTGAAGCGATTGCGGCGGGCCGAGTTGCACCCACGGTGTACCGGCGGAGTTCCCGCCGAGCGGTGCCAAAGTCGTTGGGGCCGCGATGCATGGTGGCGTGCTCGTCCCAGATGGCGACCGAGCCGTCGTCCCAGGCGAAGCGGCATGTGTTGGCGGGGTCGCCGATCGCATCGAAGAGTTCCGTGAGTAATAGGTCTGACTCGCGGCCGTCCATCTCGTTGATCCAGCGGGTGTAGCCCGGGTTTACAAAGAGCCCGCGACGGCCGGTGATGGGGTGGGTCGTAATCACGGGGTAGTCGTTGCCAGGGAACGCAACGGCAACCGCATCGGCCATGTCGTCGGGCATACGTCGACGCATCTCCTCGTGAAATCGAGCGCCCGGATCGTGGCGGGCGGTGCGGTGCTGAATCCGAGCCTGCGTCGCATCGGGGAGCGAGGCGAAAGCGGCGGCCGCGTTGCACCACATGGTGTCGCCGCCTGACGGGGGAGTGGTGACGGATCGAAGGATTGCGGCGTCGGGGATGTAGTCGGCCCAGGAATGATCGGTGTGCCAGCCCTCGCCCTCCGCCGGCGGGTGTTCTTCATCGTTGAACACCACACCGATCGTCTGGTCGCCGCCGAAGTGGGCGGTAACCGGATGTGGCACTGACACGCCCCATCGATGAGCGAACGCGATGTGGGTGTCGTCGGTGAGGTCTTGTTCGCGGAAGAAGATGACGTGGTGTTCGAGGAGCGCCCATTGGAGAACTTCGAGCTCCGCGTCGGTCGCCGAGGCGAGTTGAACGCCGGACACGTCGGCGCCGAGCGCACCCGGCCGCGCCGAGACGGTGATGGTCATGCCAGAGCCTCACACACGCCGGTGAGCCGCGTCGACAACAACCCTTGCGCCCGGGAGACATCGAGCGGACAGTTACGCGGTCGGGTGCCACCGCTCGGGCCGAGCGCGCCCTGAACGGTCTCGGGATCAACTCCGACGATCGGGGCGATGAGGCGAGCGAACGTGTGGCGGTCGACGGTGTTGGCTCCCGCAACGTGGAGTGGTCCGGAGATCTCGAGTCGCGCCGTCAGCTCTAGGCAGGCATCGGCGAGCACGCCGACCTCGAGCGGGTTGCGATACTCGTCGGTGAAAAACGTGATCGAGTCTTCGGTGACCATCTCGACCTGTGGGCCGGGGTCATCGGCTCGGCCCCAAAGGAGGCTGGTGCGTACGATGACGGCGGCGGGGTTCGCGGTTCGCACAGCTTCCTCGGCGAACGCCTTGGCCCG
Source organism: Candidatus Aldehydirespiratoraceae bacterium (assembly GCA_047639555.1). Lineage (GTDB taxonomy): Bacteria > Actinomycetota > Acidimicrobiia > Acidimicrobiales > Aldehydirespiratoraceae > JAJRXC01. Next base: position 40,223 of record JBLIOE010000028.1, on the reverse strand, counting down.
GCCGTAGTCGTGGACGGGGTTGAGCGCGTCGGCTTCGCGATATGGCGTGGAGGTTTCACCATCGAACACAACGTCGGACGAAAGTTGGATGAACCGGCCATCGACCGCAGCGCACGCCCGAGCGATCTCGCCGGGCGCTTCGCCGGTGATGGCGTGGAGCCCGTCGCCGCGGCTGATGTAGGCCGCGTTGATGACCGCGGCCGGCCGAAGCTGCTCGATCAGGGCGGCGGCCGAATGGCCGCCGTCGCTGAGGTCGAGGGTGTGCCATGTCGCTCGCTCGTCGGCCGGCGTTGTCTGGTGGGACGTAGCGAAGACATCACCGGTCGCTCGTTGGACAACGTGGCGGCCGAGAAAGCCCGAGCCCCCGATGACGAGGAGATCAGGCGCCGACAGAGTGGTATCCGCCGTCGACATGAATGATCGAGCCGGTGGTGCCGCGGAACCAGTCGGACAACAGGGCGACGGTGCTCTCCGCGACTGCAGTGGAGTCGTTCACATCCCAACCCAGCGGCGCCTTGTCGTCCCACACGTCTTCGAATTTGGAGAATCCCGGAATCGACTTGGCCGCCAGGGTGCGGATTGGTCCGGCCGCGATGAGATTGCTGCGAATACCTCGGGGTCCGAGTTCGCGGGCGAGGTATCGGTTGCAGGATTCCATCGCCGCCTTGGCGACGCCCATCCAGTTGTAGGCCGGCCAGGCCACTGTGGCGTCGAAGGTGAGGCCGACGAGCGAGCCACCGTTGGACATGAGGGGGGCGACGGCGTCGGCCATCACCTTCAGCGAGTAAGCCGAAACTTCGACGGCAACCTTTACGTCGTCCCAGGTTGCCGCCATGAAGTCGTCGCCCAGGCAGGCCTCGGGCGCAAACCCGATTGCGTGCAAGGCGCCGTCGACGGTGCCCCACTTGTCCTTCAGCGCTTTGGTGAGCGCTTCGGCGTGCGCGGTATCGGTGACATCGAACTCGAGGACCTCGGGTTCGGTCGGAAGTTTCCGAGCGGTCCGCTGGGTGAGCCGCAGCCCGCGACCGGCTCCAGTGAGGATAATTTCGGCGCCCTGTTCCTGGGCCATCTTCGCGACACCAAACGCCAGCGACGCATCGGTGAGCACACCCGTGATAAGGATCCGTTTTCCGTCAAGCAGTCCCACTGGGCTTGCCCCTTTCGTTTTGGTGAACCGTACTCTCATGTCGATGCAGCTCTACGACACACACCTTGGTGCGGTCGTTCCATTCCAACCTGGTGAGATCGTCACCATGTATGTGTGCGGCATCACACCCTACGACGCGACCCATATGGGGCACGCGGCCACCTATGTCACCTACGACGTTTTGCAAAGGCGTCTCCGCGATCTCGGACACGAGACGCGTTGTGTGCGCAACGTCACCGATGTTGATGACGACATCCTCGCGGCAGCCGCAAAACGCGGGGTGCACTATCTCGATCTGGCCTTTGGCGAAACCGCCCGCTTCGACGACGACATGGATGCGCTCAACACGATCCCGCCCTGGTCGGCGCCGCGAGCCACCGGCGCGATCCCCGATATTCGCGGGGTGATCGAGTCGATCATCGATCGCGGTCTCGCGTATGTCGTTGACGGCACGGTCTACTTCGACACGGTCACGGCTCCCGACTTTGGTTCGTTGGGCGGACTCGGACGAGACCGGATGCAGCAGCTCGCGATGGAGTGGCGAGAGAATCCGAGTGATCCCAACAAACGCGACCCGCTCGATTTCGTGATGTGGCGCCCCTCCGATGAGGGCGAACCCGCGTGGGAATCGCGCTGGGGACCGGGGCGTCCTGGTTGGCATGTCGAGTGCACCGCACTGGCGCTACGCGAACTCGGAACAACGATCGACCTTCACGGCGGTGGTGTCGACTTGCTCTACCCCCACCACGAATGCGTCCGGGCCCAGAGCGAAGCGGCAACCGGCGAACCGTTTGTGCGCCACTGGCTGCACCAGTCGATGGTTCACCTCAACGGACGGAAGATGTCGAAGTCGACCGGCAATCTCGTGTTCGTCCACGAACTGCGTGAACGGTATGAGCCGATGGCGATCCGGCTGGCGCTCGGCGGCCATCACTATCGGCGCCCCTGGCAGTGGAGCGACCAGCTCATCGACGATGCCGTGCTCCGACTCGAGCGCTGGCGGGCCGCGGGCCCGGGTGCGGGCGCGCTCGACGAGGTTCGAGCCCACCTCGATGACGACTTGGATGTCCCTGCTGCGCTGGCTGTGATGGACGCAGCAGCGGCGGAAGGCGAGGGCGTGGAGGAGGCCGCCACCCTTCTCGGCGTGAAGCTGCAATGATGGCCGACACATGAGTCGAGATCACGGATCGTTGCAGAAGGCCGCTCTTGCCGCACTTCGTCCAGTCTTTGGCACGCTTTGGCGCATACGCGCCGTGGGTATCGAAAATATCCCCACCTCCGGGCCGGCAATTCTGGCGCCCAATCACACGTCGGTCATCGATTCCTTCTTCCTGCCTGCCGTGCTCCCGCGTCGGATCACCTATGTCGGCAAGGCCGAGTACCTCGACGACTGGAAGACGCGCCGGCTGTTCCCCGCGTTAGGCATGATTCCAATTGACCGCAGCGGCGGCGATGCTGCTGCTCGAGCGCTCGACACAGCCGCCGGCCTTCTCGAAGACGGAGAGCTATTCGGCATTTACCCCGAGGGCACTCGCGCCCGCGATGGGTTCCTACACAAGGGCCACACGGGCGCCGCTCGACTTTCGCTTCGCACCGGCGCTCCGATCGTGCCCGTCGGAATCTTGGGTACCCGTTCGATCCAACCGCCTGACGTGCCCTACCCGATGCCCTTCCGCCCGGTAGAGATTCGATTCGGCCGCCCGATTCGTCCTGCCGCGTCGGAGGATGTAGCCGACACGCGAATGCGTCTGCGCCAAATCACCGACGAGCTGATGTTCGAGATTCGGGCCCTCACCGGTCAGGACTACGTCAACGACTACGCAACCAAGAGCAAGCAGGCCGCAACCGAGACGCTTGAGAAGACCATCGACCCGACGATGCCCGAGCGTCGTTCGTCGGCCGACGTCCTTCGTGCTGCGGCCGTCTAGCTCGCCGACGTTTAACCCGAGGGAAATGCAGCGGGGCGCCTCAGGGCGAGCGGTAGTCTGACCGTCGTATGTCCGACGTGATTTCCATCAACCTGCCCGATGGGTCGACTCGAGAGCTGGCTGCAGGTTCGTCTGCCGCTGACCTTGCGGCCGACATCGGGCCCCGGCTCGCCTCCGATGCATTGATTGCCGTCGTCGATGGCACGGAGCAGGACCTCAACGTCTCGCTCGTGGATGGTTCGGTTGTCGAGATTGTCACGCCGGGTTCCGACCGCGGGCGCCACACCATCCGCCACTCGACCGCTCACGTCTTGGCACAAGCGATCCTCGACCTCTGGCCGGGGACACAGCTGGCGATCGGCCCGCCGATCGAGCACGGCTTTTACTACGACGTCGAGTTGCCCGAGGGGAAGACTCTTTCCGAGGACGATCTCGAAGCGATCGAGGCGAAGATGGCGGAGCTTGTCTCGGCTGATCAGCCCTTCGTCCGTCACGAGATGACAATGGACGAGGCCTCGGTCTTCTTCGGCGATGAGATCTTCAAGTCCGAGATCATCGAGCGTGTCCGAGAGGGCAGCCTCAGCGGTGAAGACTCCGGCGAAGTTGGCGGCGATTCGATCAGCTACTACGCCAATGGCGACATCGACGCGGAGGGCACTTTCCGCGACATGTGCACCGGCCCCCACGTGCCCAGCACCGGTCGTCTTGGCCACTTCAAGCTGCAGTCCGTTGCCGGCGCCTACTGGCGCGGCGACGTGTCGCGTCCGATGCTCCAGCGCATCTACGGCACCGCGTGGGACAACAAGAAGGCGCTGAAGACCCACCTCCAGATGCTCGCCGAGGCCGAGAAGCGGGACCATCGTCGTCTTGCCCAGGAGCTTGATCTGGTCAGCTGGCCCGAGGAGTTGGGTCCGGGCCTTGCGGTGTGGCACCCCAAGGGCGCCCGCATTCGCAAGCTCATGGAGGACTACTCGCGCACTGAGCACGAGAACGGCGGCTACGAGTTCGTCTTCTCCCCGCACATCGCGAAGTCGACGCTCTGGGAGACCTCCGGTCACCTCGATTTCTACGCCGACAGCATGTACCCGCCCATGGAATTGGACGGCGCGACGTACTACCCGAAACCGATGAACTGTCCGTTCCACGTGATGGTCTATCGCTCGAACCAGCGCAGCTATCGCGAGTTGCCGCTTCGCCTCTTCGAGCTCGGCGCGGTCTACCGCTACGAACTCTCGGGCGCGATCCACGGTCTCATGCGCAGTCGCGGTTTCACCCAGGACGACAGCCACATCTTCTGTACCCGCGAAGACATCGAGGAAGAGTTGGCATCGCTGCTCGACTTCGTGCTGAACCAGCTGCGCGACTTTGGCTTCACCGAGTTCCAAGCGAAGCTCTCGACCCGTCCGGCCGAGAAGTCCGTAGGCGACGACGTGCTCTGGGATCAAGCCACCGAGGGTCTACGAATGGCGCTCGACGCGCACGGCCTCGACTATGTCGTCGACGAGGGTGGCGGCGCGTTCTACGGCCCCAAGATCGACGTCGACGTGAAGGACGCGATTGGTCGCGCCTGGCAACTCTCCACCATCCAGCTCGACTTCAACCTGCCCGACCGGTTCGGACTCGAATACATCGCGACCGACGGCGAACGGAAGCAGCCAGTGATGATTCACCGGGCACTGCTCGGTTCGATCGAGCGATTCTTCGGTGTGCTCATCGAGCACTACGCCGGCGCCTTCCCCGCCTGGCTTGCGCCTACCCAGGTGCGAGTCCTGCCCGTCGCCGATGTGCACGACGATCATGCTCACGCGGTCGCCAGCCGCCTCCGCTCCTCCGGCTTCCGAGTGGACGTCGTGAGTGCCGTGGATGGTCTCGGCAAGCGCGTTCGCAACGGCAAGGTCGAGAAGCTTCCTTACATCCTCGTGGTCGGCGATGACGATGTCGCCAACGACACTGTTGGCGTCAACATGCGGGGCCAAGACAAACCCGAGCGCGACATCACCGTCGACGCATTCATCGAACGGCTCCGGGCCGAGGTCGACGAGAAGCGTTAACGGTCATGGTTGAGCATCTTTGGGCGGGGTGGCGAATTCCGTACACCCGAACGACTGGCGGCCCGGCGGTCGAACGACCGGCAGGGCAAACCCTTTTCGAGGGGATTCTGGCGAGCGATCTTCCCGACGACGAGACGTTCATCGTTCGCCGGGGGGAGCGATGTTTCGCGATGCTCAACGCATTCCCGTATTGCTCTGGACACCTCCTGGTGCTGCCGAATCGGGGGGTGCCTGGACTCACTGATCTCGACGCCGACGAATACCGAGAGCTTTGGGACATGGTGCGAGACGCCGTGGTGGCCGTCGAAACCGCCTACACCCCCGATGGTGTCAATGTCGGCGCCAACCTCGGGAAGGGTGCGGGCGCCGGTGTGCCCGACCATCTTCACGTCCACGTCCTGCCTCGCTGGATTGGCGACACCAACTTCACCACCGCGATTGCCGACGTACGAGTCATGCCCGAGACACTCGCCGACTCCTGGCTACGTATCTGCGAAGCCTGGCCCGTAGCCTGATCTCGTGAGCGACATCTCTCCAGAGGAAGTTCGCGACTCGCTTCCCGCCGACCTCGACACGTCGGCCATCGAGACGCCCTATCTCTTCCCTAACAACAGCCGCCGTCGTATTCCCGGCGCCCTCTACATCCTCATCGGTATCGGCTGCGTCGCGCTGCGCGTTATCTCTGGCGACGGGGCCGTTCTCGTCAACGGCGGGTTCATGGTGGCGGGTATCGCGTTGATCGTCGTCGGCCTCTACCACCTGCAAGGTGGCTGGGATCTGGCCTTCGACGAAGAACACGCGCTGCAGGCCGCAACCCGCCAGGCGGGTTTCCCGGTTGGCCATGCGTCGGCCCAACTCGGCTGGCGCGGCATTCGGAGCCGCCCGACCTGGCGCATCTTGCTCTACTCGAATGAAGCGTCGCCCGAGCACCGCGGTTTGGTGCTGGTAGACGGCGTCGACGGCGAGATTATCGACCACTACATCGAACACAATCCAGAGGACTGGACAGGGCTGACCGGCGCCTGAGGGCTCCGCTGCTACCCTGAACCACAGTTCTGAGGAGTACTCATGTTCGACGGAAACTGGCGATCGACAGTCGATAAGGGCCTTACGCCCATAGGTCACAGCTTGCGCCGCACCGGTATCACGGCCGACGCCATCACGGTGGTCGGCATTCTGATGGCCGGCGTTGCCGCTTTCACCATTGGTGCCGGCTATATGCGGGTTGGCTTTCTATTCCTTCTGCTCACCGGCATCCCCGACGCGCTTGATGGCGCCGTCGCTCGTGCTTCGGGCACCGGGTCTGATCGAGGCGCGTTCTTCGATTCAGTCTCCGATCGTCTCACCGATGGCCTGCTCTTCGGTGGTGTCGCCTGGCATCTCGCCAGTACCGAACCGGGCCGCATCATGATGCTGCCGGTCGCGATCATGGGCCTCGCAATGTTCATCTCTTACCAGCGGGCCAAAGCCGAATCGCTCGGGTTCGATGCCAAGGGCGGAATCATGGAGCGGGCTGAGCGCATCATCGTGCTGGCCCTCGCCCTTCTGTTCTCCGAGTTACTCATCGGCATTCTCTGGGTAATGCTCGTCCTTACCGCGATTACCGCGGTGCAGCGATTCGTGAAGGTCTGGAAGCAGGCCTCGCAGGACCGCCCCCTCCCCGCTCGACGCCAGCGGCGCCAGCCTCGCGCCCGCCGCTCGACCAGCGAGTCGGTCTGGCGTCAGCGCATGCGTGAGCGTCGGGCGCTGCGCGACGGCTGAACAGGTGCCGTCAGTCTCTGCCTACAAGGCGGGGTCACTACTGGCCCGGCATCTGCCGGTGTCGTTCGGCAATGCCGCTTCGCGCCTCATTGGCGCGGGCGCCGCGCTGTCGCCCGATCGCCGAATCATCGTGGCCCGCAACCTCGAACGGGCGCTCGGCCGCAAGATGAGTGCGGTCGAAGAGCGTCGCAGGGTCGCGGCTACCTTCGAGTGGTACGCCCGCTACTACCACGAGTCGTTTCGTCTGCCGGATCTCACCGCGGAGCAGGTCGACCGCGAATTTGGTTACGAGGGATACGCCCAGATCGAAGCGGCGTGTGAGAGCGGTCAGGGTCCGATTCTGGCCTTGCCTCATCTGGGCACATGGGAATGGGCAGCATTCTGGCTGGCCCTCGTGCCGGGTTATGGCGTCACGGGCATTGTCGAGGCGCTCGAGCCACCCGAACTCTTCGAGTGGTTCGTCGGCCTTCGGGAGTCCATGGGCATGAACATCCATCCGCTCGGACCCGATGCTGGCGGCGAGTGTGTGCGAGCCCTCAACGATGGCCAGGTTCTCTGTCTGCTTGCCGACCGCGACCTGCAGGGCAACGGCATCCCCGTCACGTTCTTCGGTGAACGCACCACCCTTCCGGGCGGACCAGCCACGCTCGCGTTTCGCACCGGGTCACCTCTGCTGCCCACTGCGATCTACTGGAAAGACGGCATGCGGTACGCCCATGTCATGCCGGCCCTCGACACCGAGCGACGGGGCAAGTTCCGCGAAGATGTCACGCGGGTCACCCAAGACATCGCGACGGCTTTTGAGGAATTGATTCGGGCTGCACCGGAGCAGTGGCACATGCTCCAACCGAATTGGCCCAGCGACTACATCGCGCTCGGCGAGCCGGTGCCCGCTCATCTCCAGGCGCTGCTCGATGAGGACGCCAAGTAATGCGGATCGGCATGATCTGTCCCTACAGCCTCACCGTGCCCGGTGGTGTGCAAACCCAGGTGCTGGGTCTCGCGCGGGCGCTTCGACACAAGGGCCACGCCTGTCGCGTGCTGGCCCCTTGTGATGGCCCGCCACCCGATGCTGGGGTCACGCCGCTCGGATTGTCCTTGCCCACCGCTGCCAACGGCTCGGTGGCTCCCGTCGCCCCTGACCCGTCCGCCCAACTCCGCACCATTCGGGCGATGCGAGACGAGGCCTTCGATGTCATCCATCTGCATGAACCGCTTGCGCCTGGGCCCACCACCACCGCATTGCTCACCAAGCCGGCGCCCATGATCGGCACCTTTCATATGGCCGGTCGCTCGTTGTCCTACGAACTCTTGCCCCGGGTGGTTCGTTATCTCGCGGGTCGACTGGACGCCCGGGTTGCGGTGTCCGAGGACGCGCGGACAATGGCTCGAGAAAATCTTGGCGGCGAGTACGACCTGCTCTTCAATGCGGTGGAGCTGCGTCGCTACGACGAACACCCCGCCTTCGAAGCCGATGAAACCACGGGGCCCACGGTTCTTTTTGTCGGACGGCATGAGGAACGCAAGGGACTGCGCGTGCTCCTTGACGCCGCGAACCTTCTGCCGCCCGATGTTCACCTCTGGATCGCGGGCGAAGGTCCAGAGACCGAAACCCTGAAAGCCACGTTCGCAGGCGACCCCCGGATCGAATGGCTCGGCGCCATCAGCGAGAGTGAAAAGATCGCTCGCCTCAAAGCGGCCGATGTGTTCTGCGCTCCTTCTCTGCACGGCGAGTCATTCGGCGTCGTGCTTCTCGAGGGCATGGCGGCCGGCACCCCTGTGGTCGCTTCGAATATTCCCGGCTACGCCAACGCCGCACGGCAGGGGAGCGACGCCGAACTCTTCGCTCCCGGCGACCATGAGGCACTGGCGAGGAGCCTCCTTCAGGTACTTCGTGACCAGGAGCGACGCGACTCTTTGGTTCGATCGGGTCGGGAAAGAGCGATCGAATTCTCGATGGCGACGCTGGCCGATTGTTATATCGTGCACTACGAGAAAATGCTGGAAAATGTCGCGCGTCCCGGGTGAGGCAGGCACGAGCTCTCCGCCCGATACAGTGACGAAATGATCCCTCTTCTGATCGTCCTCGCCATTGTCGTAGTGCTGGTGATATTCGTCATCAGCCTCTATAACAATCTCGTCAAGTTCCGGAACCGGATTGAAAACGCCTGGGCGCAGATCGATGTGCAGCTCAAGCGCCGCTGGGACCTCATCCCCAACCTCGTCGAGACCGTGAAGGGTTACGCCTCGCACGAGAAAGACACTCTCGAGGCAGTCATCTCGGCCCGTAACGCCGCGGCTACGGCCGAAGGCCCGCAGGCGTCGGCCCAGTCGGAAAACATGCTGAGCGGCGCGTTGCGTCAGCTCTTCGCCCTGAGTGAGGCCTATCCCGACCTCAAGGCCAACACGAGCTTCCTCGAGCTCCAAGAAGAGCTCACCTCCACCGAAGGCCGCATCGCCTTTGCCCGCCAGCACTACAACGACACCGTGCTGAAGTACAACACTGCGATTCAGACCTTCCCGGCCGTCGTCATTGCCGGCTCGTTGCGCTTCACCGAGCGTGAGTACTTCGAGGTCGATGACGAATCTCGCGGCACCGTTTCCGTCGAGTTCTAAGACCACAGCTAAGGCTTCCCTGTGCCTACCGTCGCGCCTCGTCTTCTCCTTTTCGCCCCGGCTCTTGTCGCGTTCTTGCTGGTCACCTTGTTGGTCGGCGTGCTCGCTCCTGCCCCGATGCCGGTGTTGATCGGCCTTGTACTCGGACTCGTCGCCGCGGCCGTTGTCATGTTCCTGCTGGAGCGCCGTGCCCCCGAGGCTGCGCTCAAGTCGCTCGGTGCGATCCCGCTCGAACCCGGCGCCGAACCCCGACTGGAATCACTCGTCGAGAGCATCTGCGCCAGCCATGGCATCAGCGAGCCGCTGCTCTACATTGTCGAATCGCGCTCGCCCGACGCGGCCGTCGCCGGGAACGCCAGCGACACCCGCCTCGTGGTCACCACCGGCGCTCTCCGTCAGCTCGACCGACTCGAACTAGAGGCCGTCGTGGCTCGTGAGCTCGTGCAGTTTGGCACGGGCATTCACGCGGCCACCGTGCTCGCTTCAGTCGCCAGGTTCTACGGCCCATTCGCGAATCGTCTGCGTAATTACGCGCTCGACGATCGTCGACTCGCACGCGTCGATATCGACGGCGTGCAACTCACACGTTATCCACCGGCGCTTGCCTCGGTGTTCGAAAAGGCCGCGGCCGCCTCTGGCGTGCCCGATCGGCCCGACTCGCGACACCTCTGGCTCGTTGGACCACAGGGCATAGCCGGGGCGGTGCAGCCCGCGCTCAATGAGCGCATCGATACTCTTCGGGAGCTGTAATGCCCATCACTCGTAGCAGCCGTTTGGCTGCGGCTGTTCTCACTCTTGGCGTACTCGTCGCTCTTGGCGTCCTCGTGACCCAGTGCGGCGGCGGGGACGACGGCGATGCGGTGGCGACAACCACGTCGTCAACCACGACATCCACAACGTCGACAACAACAATAACAACGACCACTCTTCCGAGCGGGCCGTTTGCTCCGCTGACTGGGCTCTACGCCGACGCTGATTCGCCGTTGTTCGAGCAGGCGGCCATTGTCGTCAAGATCTCGAACAATTCCACCGCGCAACGCAACGGCAACTGGCGAGGTATCGATCAGGCCGACGTCGTGATCGAGGAGCGCATCGAATCAGAAGCGACTCGCTTTGCTGTGGTGTTCCACAGCCAGCTGCCCGAAGCAGTCGGCCCCATCCGCTCGGGCCGTACGAGCGACCTTGGCCTTTTGACGAATCTGGGCAAGCCGATCCTTGTGTACTCGGGAGCGAACAACTCGGTCACCGGGCAGCTCCGCAGCCTACAGAGCGACGATTTAGTGAAGCTCGTGGTCGACCGAGGAACCAACGTCGATCTGGTCCGGGACACGGACTACAACAGGCCAGACAATCTCTTCTCGAATCTCGTGGAAATCGAAGAGAAGTATCGCGATGACTCGGGTACGGCGCTTCCCCTCTTCGAGTACCGCTCCGCGGCGCTCGATGAGCGGACGGTCGGTGCGGCGAACGAAGGTGTGACGGTCAAAGGCGCCGACACAGTCTCGTTCGTTTGGGACGAGGGCAACGGCTATGTCCGGGTTCAGAACGCCGCGGTCCACACGACCGAGGACGAGACATCGCTGGTCTTCGACAACATCATTGTGCTCGAGGTCGTCTACACCCCGAGTACCTTCGCCCCCGGCTCCGTCGACGCCCAGACGCTGGGTACAGGAACGATCAATCTTCTTATCGGCGGGAAGCGCTACGAGGGCACATGGAGTCGTGAATCGCTCACCGATCCCTATGTTTTCCTTGATTCCGATGGTGATCCGCTACGTCTCGACCCTGGTCAGACATGGATGACGCTCGTCCCGGGCGGGTCCTATGACTTCGCTGTCGATGCCGAAATCTCGGCGCTTGTGGCCGATCTCGACGAGTAGGCTGCTCGTCATGTCTGAGAACACCAGCCGCACCACCGGCACGCCCCTCGTCAAGCGGGGACTGGCAGAGATGTTGAAGGGCGGCGTCATTATGGACGTCGTCAATCCAGAGCAGGCGAAGATCGCCGAAGATGCCGGTGCCACCGCCGTAATGGCGCTCGAGCGAGTGCCGTCCGACATCCGCCGCGATGGCGGCGTGTCTCGAATGTCTGACCCGGAGATGATCCTGGGCATTCAGGCCACCGTCTCGATTCCGGTGATGGCCAAGGCCCGCATCGGCCACTTCGCCGAGGCGCAAATTCTCCAATCGCTCGGTGTCGACTACATCGACGAGTCTGAAGTGCTCACCCCCGCGGATGAAGCGCACCACATCGACAAGTGGGCCTTTACCGTTCCGTTCGTGTGTGGCGCCACCAATCTTGGTGAGGCACTACGTCGTATTAGCGAAGGCGCCTGCCTGATTCGCTCGAAGGGCGAGGCCGGCACCGGCAACGTCGTTGAAGCAGTTCGTCACCTTCGCTCGATCATGGGCGATATTCGTAAGATCGGTCAGGCCGACAACGCCGAACTGTTCGATTGGGCCAAGCAGCTTCAGGCGCCGCTTCCGCTCATTCAGGAGATAGCGGAGACGGGCGAACTCCCCGTGCCGATGTTCTGCGCCGGCGGAATTTCCACGCCGGCCGACGCCTCGCTCGTAATGCAGCTTGGGGCCCAGGCTGTCTTCGTTGGCTCGGGCATCTTCAAGAGCGACGAACCGGCCAAGATGGCCACGGCCATCGTGGAGGCCGCCACTCACTTTCAAGATCCGGCAATCCTCGTGAAGGTGTCCACTGGTCTGGGCGATGCGATGAAGGGTCTTGAGATCGCCACGCTCGAAACCAGGCTCGCCGAGCGCGGTTGGTGACACGCGCTTGACCACGCCAACGGTTGGCGTTCTCGCCCTCCAGGGCGCCTTTGCCATCCACGCACAGATTCTCGAATCGCTTGGCGTTTCGACCATCGAAGTCCGCACTGCTGAACAACTGGCCTCGGTCGATGGCCTGGTCGTACCGGGTGGTGAATCGAGCACAATGTCGATGCTGCTTGAGCGCTCCTCGATGCTTGAGCCGTTGCGTGCCCGCGTGGCCGACGGTCTCCCAATCTTTGGTACCTGCGCCGGTCTGATTCTGATGGCAGCGGAGATTCGTGACGGTCGCGACGACCAACACGCCCTCGGCGCCGTGGACATTTCCGTTACCCGCAACGGCTACGGACGCCAGATCGACTCCTTCGAATCGGACCTCGAGATCGACGGATTCGACACGCCATTCCACGCGGTTTTCATTCGAGCCCCCAAGGTCGAACGAGTCGGCGAGGGCGTTGAAGTTCTCGCTTTGGTTGATGGCGACGCCGTGTTGTGCCGTCAGGCCAACGTGCTCGTGGCCGGCTTTCATCCTGAGCTCTCCGACGATGACCGGGTCCACCGACGTTGGTTGGCCGACAGCGGGCTACATTCGAACCCATGAGCGGTCACTCCAAATGGGCAACGATCAAGCACAAGAAGGGTGCAGCCGACGCCAAGCGCGGCAAGCTCTTTGCCAAGCTCATCAAGCAGGTCGAGGTTGCAGCCCGCACGGGCGGCGGCGACGTCGATACGAACCCCACTCTGCGCACGATGTTTCAGAAGGCACGCGACAACTCCGTGCCGCTCGACACCATCAAGAACGCGGTGAAACGCGGCACGGGTGAGCTCGAAGGTGTCAACTACGAGACCGTCACCTACGAGGGTTACGCCCCCGGCGGTGTCGCGCTGCTCATCGAGTGCCTTACCGACAATCGCAACCGCACGTCCGGCGACATTCGCTCCACGTTGTCGAAGAACGGCGGTTCGCTGGCCGAACCGGGCGCCGTTGCCTGGCAGTTCGAACGCAAGGGCGTGATCCTTGTGCCCTCGACCGTCGCCGAAGACGACGTCATGCTCGCGGCGCTCGATGCTGGCGCCGAAGACATCGTCGACGGTGGCGAGATGTGGCAGGTCACGAGCCAGCCCACCGATCTCAACACCGTGCGCGACGCACTCGACGAAGCCGGTGTGGCAGTGGAATCAGCCGACCTCGTGATGTTGCCGTCGTCCACGGTCGAGATGACCGAGGTCGGCGATGTGAAGAAGCTGCTCAACCTGATCGAGCTGCTCGACGACCTCGACGACGTTCAGGACGTCCACGGAAATATGGACGCCTCCGACGAGGTCATGGAAGCGGCCACCGCCGACTAGCGAACCACTCGGACCCTTCGCCCGGGGAACTCCAGTCATTGTCCCGACGAGCGTGAGAATGAGCAGTGGCAGGGCGAGGCGAAGTCTCATAAGTCCAATATCGAGATCGGCCGTCATCGGGCCGTCACCGGGAGAAATTCGAGGCCGAAATACCTCCTGCCGTCGTCGCTTGCGGCATGCTCCTCGGCATGACTGATGCCGTGATCGGCCGCACAATTGCTGACTCTTCACCCGCCTGGCCGGCCCCGGCTCGCCCTCGAGACGGGGCGCCGAACATCCTCATGGTGCTGTTCGATGACGTGGGCTTCTCTGACTTTGGTTGTTACGGCGGCGATGCGGCCACTCCGGCCATCGACCGGCTGGCCGAGAACGGAATCCGCTACACCGGCTTCCACACAACGGCAATGTGTTCGACCACGCGAGCGTCGTTGCTAACTGGCCGGAACCACCACAGTGTGGGCGTCGGCTGTCTCGCCAACTTCGACAGCGGCTTCCCGGGCTACCGGGGCAAGATCGCCAAGAGTGCGGGCACGATTGCCGAGATGCTGCGGCCCCACGGGTATCGCAACTACATGACCGGCAAGTGGCACGTCACTCCGCTGTACGAGACGGGCCCTACGGGTCCCACCGATGGTTGGCCCTTGGCCCGAGGATTCGATCGCTACTACGGGTTTCTCGATGCCGAGACTGACCAGTACGCGCCGGAGCTTGTGCGCGACAACACCCATGTCGACCCGCCTCGCACCTTCGCCGAGGGATATCACCTCACCGAGGACTTGGCCGACGAGTCGATTCGGATGCTCGCCGAACACCGCGCCGGTGTGCCCGACCAGCCTTGGTTCCTCTACTTCGCGCCGGGCGCGTGTCACGCGCCCCACCAGGTGGCGAAGGAGATCATCGACGAATACGACCCGATGTTTGCCGACGGCTGGGATGCCGCCCGCGACCGTCGTCTCGAACGGCAGCTCGCGATGGGCATCGTTCCGGCGGGCACCGAGTTGCCTGAGCGAAACCCGTGGGTGGCGGAGTGGGCCGATCTCGGGGCCGACGAACAACGAGTCGGCCAACGTCTTCAGGCGGCCTACGCGGCGATGCTCGACCACACCGATCGCCAAATCGCTCGCATTGTCGAGTTCCTTGAGCAAACCGATCAGCTCGACAACACGCTGATCATGGTGTTGAGCGACAACGGCGCGTCGCAGGAAGGCGGGCCCAAGGGGTTCGTCAACGCCATGGGCCCCTACAACGGCATTCGCGAATCCACGGCTGACCGGATGGCTCGGCTCGATGACATCGGCGGGCCCGACACACACACGAACTTCCCGTGGGGTTGGGCGATGGTCGCGAACACGCCGCTCAAGCGCTATAAGCAGAACACCCACGGCGGGGGTGTGCGGGACCCGCTCGTTGTCTCGTGGCCCGATGGCATCGCCGACCGGGGCGGTCTCCGTCACCAGTTCGCCCACGTGAGCGATTTGGTGCCGACCCTGCTCGAGCTGCTTGAAGTGGAAGCGCCGGCCGAGGTCAACGGAGTCAGCCAGCAGCCGATCGAAGGCACGAGCTTCCTCGTCACCTTCCGAGATCCGTCGGCTGACACCGGCAAACGGGTGCAGTACTTCGAGATGTTCAGCCATCGGGGCATCTACCTCGATGGGTGGAAGGCGGTGGCTTTCCATCAACCCGGTTCAGCGATCGACGAGGACGTCTGGGAGCTCTACAACCTCGCTTCAGATTTCAACGAGGTGCATGACCTGGCCGAGTCGGAGCCCGAGCGGCTTGCCTCGATGATCGACGAATGGTGGAGCGAGGCCGAAGCCCACCAGGTGCTGCCGCTCGATGATCGGTTCGGTCAACGCTTCGCCGAGAACGCGGCTCGAATCCACGGAGACCGCACGCACTATGAGTTCTGGGCCGGAATGGGGCATCTGCCCACTGATGTTGCGCCGGATGTGCGCTCCCGTAGCTATCGCATCGTCGCTGAGGTCGACGTCCCCGAAGGGGGAGCGACGGGTGTGCTCGTCGCCCATGGTGATGCCACGAGTGGCTACTCACTGTTCCTCGACGACGAGGGCCACCTCGTGCACGATCTCAACATCGGCGGCTCACACCAGCTGGTGCGATCAGACCGGCCCGTCTCTCCCGGGCGCCGAGATCTCGGATTTTCCATCGCTCGGGATGGCCAGTCGGGGACCGGCACGTTGCTGATCGATGGCGATGCCGTGGGGTCGATGACAACAAACGACATCTTCGTCACGATGGTGTCGTTCTCGGGTCTCGATATCGGGCTCGATCGATCAAGCCCGGTCAGTCACTATGAAGCGCCCAACACCTTCACCGGTGGCCTGATCCGAGTAGTTGTCGACATGGACCACGACCAAGAACTCGACCACGATGCGGTCGGCCGAGCGGAGATGGCCCGCGAATAGTTCGGAGTGAGCAGCGGGCGAGATGTACTTGGCCGGGATCATTGGCGATAACCGCCGAGATTGCGGTCTAATTCGAACTGACACCTAAGTTTGCAGCAGGCTCGACCGATGGGAAGGCATGATTCGTTGGCTCCTGCTGTCTCCCACGATCGTCTCGGTCGTAGCGATGCTGGGCGGACTCGCGTCTGCGGTCTACGTCTTCGAATCGAGAGCGGAGGGCGTCATCATCGGCGCCGGGACCGCTGCGGTGCTGGCCGGCGGCGTCACTCTTCTACAGCGCACGTTTGGCCGCAGCACGAAGACCCACCTCGAGGAGAGCGAATATCGTGCTTGCCACGATCCCCTGACGGGCCTCCTCAACCGATCCGGTTTGATGGAGGCGCTGACCGCGGCCATCCGTCGCGCAAAGGCCAACAATACCTGCGTGGGCGTGGTGTTCTCGGACCTCGACCGCTTCAAGGTGGTGAACGACAGCCTTGGCCACACCGCCGGCGATTACCTTCTCGTCGGTGTCGCGAACCGCCTCCAGGACTCGTTGCGTACTGCCGATGTTGTGGGCCGTTTCGGCGGCGACGAGTTCGTCGTTATCTGCCACGGACTCATCGAACCGGCGTCGATCTCACGCGTAGCCGAGTCGGTCTTCCAAGCATTCGACGAGCCGTTCGCCGTCGACGATGGCCATCTCGCGATCCTGCCGAGCATCGGGGTTGCCATCTGGGATCCATCTGTGGATCCGACGGTGACGGCGGAGGATCTCGTGCGCGATGCCGACGCAGCGATGTACGAGGCCAAGCGAACCAAGTGCCGGATCTCGTTGTTCGACGCCGGCGTGCGGCACAACCTCCTCGCTCGTCTGAAGATCGAGCAGTCGCTCTCGGTGGCCTTCGACTCGGAACTCGTCGTGCACTACCAGCCGGTGATCGACACCAAGAAGAAGACGATGCATTCCACCGAGGCGCTCGTCCGGTGGCAGCATCCCGAGCACGGCCTGCTCTTCCCGAAGGACTTCCTGCCGGTCGCCGAAGAGGCAGGACTCATGGGGCGCATCGGCGACGTCGTGCTCCGGGAGGCCTGCGCACAGGCGGCCCAGTGGAATGCCCTCAACCGGAAGTGTCGAGACCTGGCTATCAACGTCAACGTCTCTGAACACCAGTTGCTCGATGTCGCCTTCCCGGAGCGGGTGGCCGATGCGCTCGAGTGGTCAGGCTTGCCTGCGAACCAGCTGTGTCTGGAGATCAGCGAGGATCTCGTGACCGAGCATCTCAGCGGCTCGTTGCCTGTGCTGGAACAGATCGCGAGGCAGGGGGTCCGACTCTCGCTCGACGACTTCGGTACGGGGCGCACCACGATGTCGCACCTCAAGCGCCTGAACGATGTTGTTCATCAAGTGAAGATCGATCGGACGTTCGTGACCGAGCTGCCGACCGATCCCATTGACCAGGCGGTAGTCGAGGCAGTGTCGCGCATAGCGCTTGCAGCCGGGTTGTCGGTGGTCGCCGAAGGCGTCGAGACGAGTCGACAGGCCGACAAGCTCATCAGCCTCGGCATCCACCACCACCAGGGATTCCTCTACAGCCGCGGCGTGGAGGCCGAACGCCTCACCAAGGTATTCATGGATTCGGCCGCCTCGCTCCCGGTGCCGACGGAAGCCAGGTTCGTCCCGGCGTGATACCTCGCCCTCGGCACGGACGACTCGGTCGCCTCGATGGCCGGCTTCGCTCGTTGAGCGTGGGTTTCATATAGTGGTATCTGTTGGACTTGGCGACGTGCCGGTTGAAGCGGGCAGATTCTTGTCGACCAGTCGCAACTCGAGCACCGCAGACTCGAGTCCCCAGCTAGACGCCGTCGGCCACGCCGAGGAGGCGCTGGCGCTTCACGGAACTCATGCCGCGCCATGTTGAGGTGAGGCCGATCGCCCAGGCGATGGCGCCGATGATGATCGTCGTCTCCGCCGTGCCGTAGATCGCTCCCGACGCCTGGGCGTAGGAGATGGCGATCAGCGGCAACGTGATGAGACCGGACGCTTGCTGGGCGGCCGCCGTCGACTTGACCTTGCCCGAGAGGCGAAGCACGAGCGAGAGACCGATCACCATGAAGCCGGGGAGAACAAACAGCATCAGGAGCCACCACTGGGTGGTCGGGAAGAACCAACCGCCCACTTCGGGACCGACGATCAGGTTCACGATCAGCGAATAACAGGTGAAGCCGACCATCGTCGTGAAGTAGCCGGGAAGCAGGCTGGCGAGCAGCTTGCCGAGATAGATCTCTTTGGTAGCGGCGGGGGAGTGCGCGAGGAACTCGCCGGTGCCGCGCTCACGTTCGCCGACGAGCGATGCGGCGCCAACTGCGGTCGAGATTGTGAGCGGGACTACCACAGCCATCGGAGCGAACAAGAACACGGCGAGGGCGTAGGAAGTTCGACCCTGCGGCGTGTCGCCCTTGATCTGATCCTGGGCCTTCTGCGGAAGGATCTCGAGGGTGTCGGCGATGTTCTGCACGGCCGCGACATCGCCGAGTGAGGTGATCGACAAGAGCAGAATCAGCGGGACAATGATGAAGAAGATCGAGCCGAGGATGCTCATGGGCAGCCAGAAATCCTTGGCGAGGACGAGCTGCTTCACGTCAGTGCGCGCGACGGTCATCGTGCGAGACCAGTTCATCGGGCAACCTCCGGGGCGCGAGCCGATTCACCCAGGTCGCGGGCGGACTTTCGAACCGCGAAGTAGAGCTCTTCGAGTGTGGGTTCGTGCGGGTTCACCATCTCGATGCGGTGACCGGCCCGAACAAGTGCTTCGACCACATCGGGGGTGACGCCCGGGTTCTCGAGGATGACGCGCACACCGTTCTTGCTGGGTTCGGTTCGGATCACCCCATCGAGGAGCGCAACGTCTCCAATCGGGCGGTCGCCTTCGACCGCGATTTCGACGGAGTCGTCGGGCCAGAAGCGGCGGATGAGCTGGCCAGGCGCACCGGCGACAAGGTCAGTGCCGGCGTCGAGGACGACCACATGGTCGGCGAGGCCCTCGGCTTCCACGAGATGGTGGGTGCACATGACCACGGTGTGGCCGTCGCTCGTCATGTCTCGGATGAGTTGCAGCACGGCCTGAGCGGATTCGGGATCGAGGCCCGACGTTGGTTCGTCAAACAGCAGAAGGGTCGGTTCGTGAAGCACCGAACGGGCGAGGGCGAGGCGGGTCTTCATACCCGTCGAGTAGCCACCGACCTGGGAGTTGAGAGCGTGTTCGATGCCGAAACGTCCGGCCGCGGCCCAAATGCGATCATCGATGATGTTCTTGGCGACACCGTGAAGTTCGGCCGCGTAACGAAGGTTGTCGTTGCCGGTGAGGCGGTCGTAGAGCGCGGGCTTGGCCGACACCACACCGCAGGCGTGGCGTACCTCCTCACCGTCTACTTCAGGATCGAGGCCGAGGGTGCGGACGGTGCCTGCGTCGGTCGACATTGCGCCCGTCACGATGCGGATCGCCGTGGTCTTGCCGGCGCCGTTCGGGCCCAGCAGCACAGTGATCTGGCCGTCGGGGGCTTCGACGTCGAGGTCCGACAGTGCGGTGACGTCGTTGAAGGATTTGGCAATGCCGCGAAGGGACACTGCGGGCGTGGCGGGGTGCGAACTCACCTGCTTCATATCGGCAGGATTTGCACGGTCTGAAGCAGCACGGTCTACAGCAGCACGGTCTGAAGTGGGTCAGCAGCGGCGCCGGATCGTGGCCTTGATGCCGGCGCCCCATTCATAGAGGGCGCGGATGGGAAACGGGTCGGCGTGGTCGGGCCCGGTGAGCCGTACGTCGCCGTCCCAGCAGCGGTTGATGAGTCGGCGAGCGCGGGTGATCTGGTCGGTGCTCGCAACCACCACGACGGTCTCCCAGCCTTCGGCGTCGGCGAGATCGCGTAGCAGGCGAGCCTCGCCTCGGGTCGTGGCGGGATCAGGTTCGAAACACCGGAAGGTGGCATCGTTGGGCACGTTGGCGGGGCGCACGTCGTTGCAGGGGCGGGCCGCCCAGACACTCTCCGATCCAACGAATTCGGAGGCGAACACGATGTCGGTGGTGACCCCATCACGGGTGAGGCCGAGTGCGAATTCCACGCGTTCGCCGCCGCCGCCGAGGACAAAGATCGCATCAGCCTGGCCAATCGGATCGATCCGAGGGTGGAGGAACCATCGCTCCGTGAGCACGCCGACCACGAGGAGGAGTGCGGCGAGCGTCGTGAGTGTGATCTTGCGACACTTTGACACGGTGCACAGGGTGCCATCCATCGATGCCGAAGTTAGGTAGGGTCGTACATATGTTCGTATTGGGGATCGACCCAGGCCTTACGCGATGTGGCTACGGCTGTCTCGAAAAGGGTGGCGAAGGGCGTTCGCGCAAGCCCCGAGCCGTCGCGGCTGGCGTGATCCGCACCGACCCCAAGATGGAGCTCCCAAAGCGTCTCGCCGAGATGCAGAGCGAGATCCGGGCGCTGATCCGTGAGCTCCGCCCTGAAGCGGTGGCGATCGAGCGGGTGCTCTTCCAGCAAAACGTGTCGACCGCCATGTCGGTTGGCATGGTAAGCGGCATCGTGATGGCCGAAGCCGCCCAGCTCGGCTGCGATGTGATCGAATACTCACCCAACGAGGTGAAAGAATCGGTCGCCGGCTGGGGCGGTGCCGACAAGGACGAGGTGGGGAAGATGGTACAAACACTGCTGGATCTCCCCAAACGACTCGCGCCGGCCGACGCTGCCGACGCCGTAGCGGTTGCGCTGTGCCATCTCGCCCGGGTGCCCGCCCGACCAGCCCGACTCTCGGCCGGGGAGCGACGATGATCGGATCCCTCAGAGGCACGCTGCTTGATCGGAGCTCCGATTCCGAGCTTCTCGTGGAGGTCTCGGGTGTTGGATATCGCGTTCAGGTCACACCCTCGACATCGGTGATGATCGGCGAGATCGACCGTGAGATTTTCGTTCATACCCACCATGCGGTGCGCGAAGACAGCGAGACCCTCTTCGGTTTCGCCACGGTCGACGAACGCCGAATCTTCGAGTCGTTGATCAGCGCCCATGGTGTGGGTCCGGCGCTCGGGCTCGCGATCCTCTCGGTCCACGGGCCTGATGCCCTTCGGGTGGCTGTCGCCGAAGACGATGTTGCCGCGCTGTGTTTGGTGCCGGGTGTTGGCAAAAAGACTGCGGCCCGTTTGGTGATGGAACTGAAGTCGAAGCTCGATCTTCCCGACGGCCCGATCATCACGATCAGCGAAGATGGCACGACTACCTCGTCGGCCGGTGGCGCCCGAGCCGACCTTCGGGCTGCGCTCGACGGTCTTGGTTACGCGCCCGACGAAATCCATGCCGTGCTGTCTGACCTGCCGGCCGAAGGCGAAACGGGTGTCCTGTTGAAGGAAGCCCTGCGCCGGCTCGCGACAGGCGTCTGAACATGCGCGAAGAACTCCTCTCCGCAGCCGAACACGAAGACGAGATCATCGACGAGCCTGGCCTACGGCCGCGCACGCTCAACGAGTTCGTCGGCCAGGCCGAGCTCAAGGGCCACCTCGGGGTCATGCTGGGTGCGGCGGCGAAGCGTGGCGAACAGGCCGACCACCTGCTCTTCGCTGGGCCTCCCGGGCTGGGTAAGACCACCCTCGCCAACATCATCGCCACGGAGATGAGCAGCCACCTGCAGGTCACCTCCGGGCCGGCGCTCGAACGAGCGGGGGATCTCGCCTCGATCCTTTCCAAGCTCGAAGAGGGCGACGTGCTCTTTATCGATGAGATCCACCGTCTGCCGCGCCCCGTGGAAGAGGTGCTTTATCCGGCGATGGAAGATTTCCGGATCGACATCGTCCTGGGTAAGGGCCCGGCCGCTCGCTCGATTCCCCTCGACCTTTGCCGGTTCACGCTGGTTGGCGCCACCACCCGCACCGGCCTGATCACTGGCCCGCTCCGCGACCGCTTCGGTCTCGTCGCCCGGCTTGACTACTACGAGGTCGACGACCTGCAATCGATCGTGTTGCGGGCCGCCAAGATTCTTAATGTCGATATCGACAGCGAAGGTGCGTGGGAGATTGCCCGGCGTTCGCGAGGCACACCGCGTATTGCCAACCGCCTGCTCCGCCAGGTGCGTGACTACGCCGAAGTGGAACGCGACGGCCATATCGATGCGGGCGTGGCATCCGACGGTCTCAAGTTCTTCGGGGTCGACACCCTTGGCCTCGACAAGGCGAGTCGGGCGGTGCTCGATTCGATCTGCCGTCGCTTTGGTGGCGGTCCCGTCGGTCTGTCCACGCTCGCGATCAGCGTGAGCGAGCCCACCGAGACGGTCGAAGATGTCTACGAGCCGTACCTCATTCAGCAGGGCCTGCTCATGCGGACACCCCGGGGACGAGTCGCCACGCCGGCGGCCTACGAACACCTCGGGATGACACCGCCGGTTAACGCTCCGGTTGCCCCCGGCTTGTTCGACGACTCGTCGTCGTAGCGGCTTCCATCGCCGCAACGTAGCTGAGCTACGGTGCCGGGATGAACAACGATCTAGCGCTTCTCGAGAACGGTCCGGTGATTGCGGCCGACCAACTCGAAGCAACACTCGGATGGACACTCAAACCCGAAGGCCTGTGCCGCGACGACACGTGTGTGATCGTCTCGGATCGAGCCGCCATCGAACGTGACGGTGGAATCGATGCGACGGCCATCGCCGATCTCCTTGATCGCCCGTGGGCGCTCGACAAGGCTTCGAACACCGTCGCCGTTGGCGCCCCTCGTGCGGCTCGCCGTGGTGCTCTCAACGATCTGCAGGCGCCCGACTTCGTGCTGCCTGATCTCGATGGCACCGCCCATGCACTGTCCGATCACCGATCAAAAAAACGGCTCCTCGTCGCCTTCTCCAGTTGGTGAGGTTGCATCTTTGATCTGCCCGGGTGGCAGGCGCTTCAGGAAGAACTCAGCGATCACAACTTCCAGGTGATCGCCGTGGCCGTCGACGAAGACGTCGAAGCCATTCGAGCGTTCATGGATGGCATCACGTATCCCGTCCTGCTCGACACCGAACACGTCCTCACCGAGCTCTACGCGATCTCGAATGTGCCGACCGTGTTGATGATCGATGAAGACGATCGCATCGCCCATCCAAACTGGAGCGCGAACGCCACCGACACGTTTCGGGATTTCACCGGTATCGATTCGGCGGAACAGGTCGAAGTCATCCGTCAGTGGGTGCTCACCGGCGCCCTGCCGCTTACTCCTGACGAGGCGAAGTCCGCCGTTGGCGACCTCACCCCAGAGGAAGAGTCCGCTCGGCTCTACTTCCGGATCGCCAATCATCTTCGTCACCAGGGCGATGAGGTCGGTGCCAGCCGCAACTTCGACAAGGCGGCCGAGTTGGCACCACACGACTGGACGATTCGTCGGGCCATGTTGCCACTGCGTGGGGGAAACCCATTCGGCGACGAGTTCTTCGCGCTCTCGGCCGAGTACGACGCCGCGGGCCGGCCGTTCCACGGCATCGCTGCGGAGCGCAACTAACCGCGTAACCTCGCTCGGTGGATCAGCCGCCGCAGACACTCGACGACATCGACTACGAGCTGTCGCCGTCAAAGATCGCACAGACGCCACTCGCGTCGCGCGATCAGGCGCGCCTGCTTGTCGACCGCGGCACCCACGTCGAGCATCGCCATGTCGCTGACCTGCCCGACCTATTAGAGCCCGGTGACCTGCTAGTCGTGAACAACACGCGGGTCCTCCCGGCTCGACTGCCGCTGCGGCGAGACACCGGGGGAGCGGTCGAGGTCTTGCTTCTGGAGGCGCGAGACGACGGCACCTGGGAAGCCCTCGTGCGTCCGTCGAAGAAGCTCGCGCCCGGCTCGATCGTGACGACCGATGGACTGTCGGTCGAGATCGGGGAAGACCTCGGCGAGGGCCGACGAGTCGTCCGCCCCGATGCGGGCGGCCGCACACTCCTCGAGGTGCTCCACGAGGTGGGCTTGCCGCCTCTGCCGCCATACATCGACGAACAAATCGCTGACCCCGAGCGTTACCAAACCGTCTTCGCCGACCGTCCCGTCTCCGCCGCCGCGCCAACCGCCGGCCTGCACCTGACCGACGACGTCTTCTCCCGCCTCGCCGAGAAGGGCATCGAGATGGCGACCGTCGAACTTGCTGTCGGTCTCGACACCTTCCGCCCGGTGCAGGTCGACAACCTCGACGACCACGTGATGCACAGCGAGTGGTATTCGGTCCCCGCCGAGACGGTCGAGAAGATCGCGGCCGCCAAGCGAGTCGTCGCCGTCGGCACTACATCCGTCCGTGCGCTCGAAACCTGGGGCACAACCGGCGAAGCCGAAGGTCGCAGCCGAATCTTCATCCGTCGCCCCTACGACTGGTCAGTCGTCAACGTCCTCATGACGAACTTCCACCTACCCCGCTCGACCCTGCTCTGCCTCGTCGACGCCTTCGTGGGCCCCCGCTGGCGCGACCTCTACGCCGAGGCTCTCGCCGAGAACTACCGCTTCCTCAGCTTCGGCGACGCCATGCTTCTTGGAGTTGACAAGGACAACTAGTTCCGTCCGAGCTGGCCGACAAAGTCGTCGATCTGGTCGAAGTGCGCTTCTGTCAGGCCGACCGAGGATGAGGGTTTCACCAGCAGCGTTGGCGAGGCGCGCTGCTCTGCCCAGGTGAATGCGTCGAGGTAGAGGTTGTCTTCTGCCCAGATGAGAGCGCGATTGCTCACGAACTGGTCGACGTATGGCAGCTTCCAAGTGTCAGCGGTCCGGTCGTCTCCGAAACGGATGAATGACAGGTGGGGGAGTTCGAGGGCTACGCCGACCGAGGCGTTCGCTACGTCTTCCCACGTGGATGCCCAAGCGAAGTCGGCCGAAGGAGCGAGCTTCCTTAGCCGTTCGAGGTGCATATCCGAAACGTGGAACTGATGACCGTTGAGCAAGTTGCTCGTGTAGCCGGGTGGAGGATTCGTCACCGTCGGATTGAGCACTCCGTCGATGTCAAGGAGAAGAAGTGGCTTTCGAGTCACGATGCCTGATCCTTGCACGCAACTGAGGGGTCACCGATTGCAGATCACTTCTGTCAGCTTCGGCGATGCGATGCTCCTTGGTATTGACAACCACAGCTGAGCGCCGCCTTGGCCTCGCTTAGACTTGGCTCGTGTATCGGATCGAGATTCACCACACGACTCATGTGGATGGGGTACCTGTCGCTCATCACGACGCTGAAGTCGAGAGACGGAGTCACCTGCCGTGGTGGAAGCAAGGTTTCTCTCCTGGATCGACGGGAGAGATCTCGGTCGAAGTTGAGCCGTACGAAGGTGTTTACGAGTCAGAGGAAGAAGCAGCTCCGATCGCTCGTGAACTGGCGCTTCAACTGGCGGGCATCATTCGCGAAGACAGCTTCGTTGCGATAATTCGACAATCCGACCAAAGGATGCGTGGGGGCTACTACCCGAGCGGCGAGTCAGGCTGAATTTGGCAGTGGTTCCTTATGTCAGCATCGGCGACGCGATGCTCCTCGGGGTTAACAGGGACAGGCGTGGTTAAGCGCCCTGCTCTGCTTCCGCCTTGATGACCTGCGCCCGATCTTCGATCAGCCGCTGCATGTAGCGGCGCAAGATTACTCGATCGACGAGTGCCCCAATGAACCAGAGCGGTGCATCGAACGACACGTGGTCCACCATCAGCGTCCCACCCGACGACGGCTCGAACACGTGCTCGTGACGGATTCTCTTGAACGGCCCGCGGATCTGCTCGTCGACAAACCGACGCGGTGAATCGAATTCGACGATGTGGCTTGTCATCTTGAAGGGAATCCTGAAGTGCGTCGCTCGCCAGGTGACCGATTCGCCCAGCCCGATTAGGCCGCTCGTTACTCCGGCGACCGCCCGTTCGTTCGCGTAGGTCTGGGAACGAACGTGGCTATCGATGTCACGAGCGAGGTCAAATACCGTTGCAGGTGGAGCGTCGATCTGCGTGCGGCACTCGAAGGTCGTCACACCTCGGAGGGTATCGGTCAGCAGGGGAGCGACTCGGTAGGAGGCCCCTTCTGTCAGCTTCGGCGACGCGATGCTTCTTGGCGTTGACCAGGACTGACCTGCGGCGTCCTGAGTACCCGACGGGTCAGCGGTACCTGGTGTAGTTGGGAGTCGATGCCGCCACACTGGCCGGCAATGTCTGCGCAACTCCAAGTGACCCACACGAGCCACGTCACCGAGGACCAGATCGATCATCTCGGTCACATGAACGTTCGGTTTTATGGCATCAACGCTACGGCCGGAACGCACACGATGTTGGAAGAGAGAGGAGTCCCTGCGGGGACGCCCATCGTCGACATCCACACCCGCCATCACCACGAGCAGATGCGCGGTAATGCTCTCGAGGTTCGCAGTGGGCTGGTAGAGGTGGGCCGCAATCTCGCCATTTATCACGAGCTCCGCAACGCAGCCGACGACGATCTCGCTGCGTCCTTTGTTCATGTCCTGGACCATGCTCGGCTCGAGGCGCCGGTGGTGGCCATCCCCGAGCACGGCCGACCTCGCTCGCTCGACCTCGCCACCGATCCCGTCAGTTCGGCGCCGTCACTCGAGGTCCTGCAGCAGCTCGGGCTCGAGAGTCGGGCGCCTCGCGTTGTTGACGACGAGATTATGGCCGAGACAGGCGTGGGGCTGATTTGGGGAGGACCGCCGCCAGAGGAGCACGAGAGTGACTGGATCCGGCAGGGGCCGAACGGCGAGCGGATGGGCTGGGCCACGATGGAGTCCCGCCTGCGGTTCAATCGTCACCCAACGCTGGGCGCCCGGATCCAGAGCTTCGGCGCCACCACTGCGATCGAGCGCAAGACCACCCGATCGACGATGTGGGCATATGACCTCGCCGAGGGCGACGTGCTCGTGGCCTTCGAGGTCATCAACCTCGCGTTCGACATCAATTCCCGGCGCTCGATGCTTATCCCTGACGACTATCTGGCCAGCGAGCAGCGTCGCTTCCACCCGGAGTTCGCCCCGCGGTAGGCGTGGATAGCGTGACGCGATGAGCATGAACGATTTCAACAACGATGTCATCAACGAGTTCCGGGCCAACGAAGGCAAACTCGGCGGCGGTTTCGAAGGCTCCAACATGGTGCTCGTTCATCACACTGGTGCTCGGACGGGCACCGAACGGGTTGCTCCGCTGGCCTACCGAGCGGAAGACGACGGATGGGTCATCTTTGCCTCCAAGGCTGGCGCACCCGACAACCCCGACTGGTTCCACAACCTCAAGGCGAACCCGGCGACGTGCGTCGAGGTCGGTTCCGAGAAGATTGATGTCACCGCGATCGAGTTGACCGGTGCCGAACGCGAACGCATCTGGGAACTGCAAAAGGTCGAGGTGCCCACGTTCGCAGAGTATGAGGCCAAGACTGACCGGATCATCCCGGTCATCCTCCTCGAACGCCGCTAGTGCTTCTTGGAGCGAGCAAGGACCAGCGAATTCGACCCTCGCTGGGCCGAGGCGCGTTCAACTAGTCATATTGTATTGACCCCCGCAGGCCATCGCATTCATCACGAGCCGAGGTCTAGGTTCGCACTCGTGAACACATGGCCGGAACCCAAAGCGGCGCG
This sequence comes from Candidatus Aldehydirespiratoraceae bacterium, assembly GCA_047639555.1. Lineage (GTDB taxonomy): Bacteria > Actinomycetota > Acidimicrobiia > Acidimicrobiales > Aldehydirespiratoraceae > JAJRXC01. The sequence goes on along the minus strand of JBLIOE010000028.1, from coordinate 12,567 downwards.
TACGCACCTCGGCACGATTGAGTATCGCGATATCGGCGAAGGCCCGGTGATCGTGTTTGTCCACCTCGTGTTGGCCGACGCATCGCACTGGGACAAGATGCCGCCGCTACTGGCAGACCGGTTCCGCTGCATTATCCCCACGCTGCCGATGGGCGCCCACCGCGTGCCCGCCAATGACGGTGCCGACCTTTCGGTCAGCGGACTCGCCCGGGCGATCGCCGAACTCCTCGACCAGCTCGACGTGAGCGACGTGACGCTTGTGGGCAACAACAGCGGTGGCGCGATCTCACAGGTGGTGGCGGTGAATCATCCTGAGCGCCTTGGCCGGGTGGTGCTCACGAATTGCGACATGTACGACGAGTTTCCACCAAAGATCTTCAGCTATTTCAAAGTCCTGCCGTTTCTCCCCGGGAGCATGGCGATCCTGGGACGCACGTTGAAGATCCGGGCACTGTGGAAACTTCCGTTCGTTTTTGGGCGTCTCACCAACGACATTGACGCGGTGAAGATCAACCGCTGGGCCAACGCGCTGCTAGCGAGCAAGAAGGTCCGCCGCGACGCACGCACCGTGATCAAAGCCTTCAACTCCCAAATCACCAACGACGCCGCGGCGGCGCTTCGCTCAACTGAACTCCCGTTCCTCCTGGCCTGGGGAGCCGACGATAAGGCGTTCAAACCGGCGCTCGCTGAACGCTTCCGCTCGGAGATCTCGACTGCCGAACTGATCATGATTGAGGACTGCAAGACCCTCGTCTGCTGGGATCAACCCGAGCGTCTCGCACAACTGAACTCCGACTTCATCAAGGCATGACCGTTCTCGGGGTGACACGGGCTCCTGCTATCTTTCGAAGATGACGAGCATCACCGTCCGCCGTCCGGAATTCGAGTGGCCATCAGACCTGCCGCTTATTGCCGACCCTGACAATCCTCAACAGTCGTGCGAGATCGTCGGCTTGTCATTCACCCTCCCGTACCTCGAGCCGTATCTGATCCGAACGATGCGGGTGGCGATGAAAGAGGTCGCCGACGACGATCTGCGCGCCGACATGAAGGCGTTCTCTGGCCAAGAGGCGCAGCACTTCAAGAACCACGCCGCCATCAACGATGTCGTACGGGTGCAGCTCAGTGATGAAGCTGGCACCGCGATGCGAGATCTCGAGGATCGACTCGAAGCCGACTATCGGCGATTCACCGCCGAGAAGTCGCTCGCGTTCAATCTGGCCTACGCCGAAGGCTTCGAAGCAATGACGTTCGCGTTCGCCCGTTCGAGCATGAGTCCGGGAGCACGCGACGGCACCGTCAGCAAGTGGACCGAACTGATGGCGTGGCACCTCGCCGAAGAGATCGAGCACCGCACGGTTACCTTCGATGCTTACGAGCAGATCGTGGGCCGGTATCCATATCGCGTGGCGGTCGGCACAAGAGCGCAGGTCCACTATCTGGGCTATCTGCTGGCCATGTCGGCCGTGGTCTATCGCGATGGCTTCGATCCCGACATCTCGAACCGACGCGTGAAGATGCAGGCGGTCAAGCGGGCCTGGAGCATTGGGAGCCTCCAGGGGACGATCCGTTCGATGTCGCCCCGCTACAACCCGCGCCACGTCGAGATTTCCGACGACGTCCGAGAAGTCACCGACATGTTCGGAATCGATCTCGGCTGAGCCAACCAAACCCCAATGAGGTCGACCACCGGCGACCGGTTGAAAGCGACGAAGCTCCACTCGAGGCGGCGGCCACGGTCGGGACTCAGCGCCGGAAGCCAGGCACCACAGTCGTCGCCAAGTGTTCGAACGCTGGGACCTGATCGGGGTCGGAGGGGTAATACAGGCCGATGTCGGTGTAGCCCCCTTCGATGAGGCCTTCGACGAGCGAAGTGAAAAGGGCCTCGTCGTCGTAGTAACGCAGCCGTCCGCCGGCGGCCCGAGCGGTGGCATCGAAGAGGTTGGCGCTGCGGCGGAGCGTCGCGGGATCCCGATCGGCGCTGATGCAGAACTCGTCCATCTGCTGGGACCGGGAGGTCAGCTCTTCCCGTTGCATCGCAAAGTCTGGGTCGAAGCTCATGGTGTTCCAGGTGTCGGCCCACTTCGCGGTGTGCCCCATCATCTTTGGTCCGAGCGCGGCGGCGACCACCGGTATTCGCGGCGACTGCGTTGACGACGGATTCATGACCGCGTCCTTGGCTTGGTAGTACTCGCCGTCGTAGCTCGTGACGTCCTGTCTGAGGAGCAAGCCGACAAGCTCGATGTACTCGCCGAAGCGGGCCACGCGTTCGCCGTTCGACCAGTTCGGCATCCCGATCATTTCGGTGCCGGGATCGATCATGAGGCCGGTCCCCAGTCCGAGTTCGAGCCGACCGCCAGAAATCTGATCGACGGTCGCCGCCTGGTGAGCGAGCACTCCCGGGTTCCGAAGCGGGATCTGGGAAACGTTGGTCGACAACCGGATCGTTGATGTTTCGACTGCGAGTGCGCCCATCAAGGTCCAACACTCCATCCAATAGGCAGGCGGGTTGGCCCAATCACAAAAGTGGTCAGGGACGGAGGCAATGTCGAACCCCAACTCCTCGATATGCAGGACCTGTCGTCGGTAGTTCGCATAGGGCTGACTGGGCAGCGTGAGGACCTGAAACCGGACGTCGAAGCTCATCGAAGGATCGTAGATGATCAGGCCGGTATGTCTGCCTCCTGCCGATGGAGCTGTGACGTGGCCAACGCGGCCAGTAACGCGGCGAGCGCGGCGAGGATGAGTGGGAGTCGGTAACTCGTGTTGAGGTCGAAGAGCCACCCGGCGGTGACAGGCCCGGCAAGCCCGGCCATGCCCCAAGCGGTGAAGATGCGTCCATACACATGCGGGTAGGCGTCTGCCCCAACTCGCGCCCGCACCGCGAAGGGAAAGATGGCGATGGTTGCGCCGTAGGCCGTGCCCACAAGTGTGAGGCCGACAAGGACGAGCCCGAGTGATCCAGTGGCGCTCAACACAAGCGCTCCGGCAGAGATGAGCGCCAACCAAGTGAGCACGATCCAGGGTCGGGCGCGGTCGGCAATGACGGCCACCGTGACACCGCCGATCCATTCGAACGCGCCCGACGCGGCGTTCGCACCCGCCGCATACGCAGCCGTCGAGCCGGCGCCGTTGAGAGCGGAGACGAGTCAGCCTCTGCTGCGTTCGACTCACCGGGTGCTCACGGTTACCGCGATCTGTAGTGGCCTGCTGGCCTTCTCCGCAGGGGCGCCCAACGCCTAGGTGGTCGAGTCGAGGGTCGACGCGGGTCTTGCCCCCGGAACGACCGGATTCATGCTGAGCATTGGCGCCAGTGCCGGCATCGTGTTGCGGTTGACGTTTGGTCTTCGTATGGACTCCACGCGGTTGCTGCCCTTTCGGGTTGCCGGAGCGACAGTGCTCATTGGAGCGGCGGGAATGGTGCTGCTGGGAGTGCGGGCGTCAGGCGTCCACATAGTGGCCACCGTGATCGCGTTCGGTGGGGGTTGGGTGTGGCCAGTGTTCACGAACTTCGGCATCGTCCGGACGAACTGCGACGCGTCGGGCGCCGCGACGGGGGTGACCCAGATGGGCGTGTATGTCGGTGTGTTCAGTGCCCCGCTCCTGACCGGGTTCATGATTGAGGAGTTCGGCTATCGACCGATGTGGATCGTGGTCGCGATCAGTGCCGTCGTGGGCGCGGCAGTCGCGTTTCGTATTGCCCCGCGTTTCCCGCCAGTGCCGGCGGTCGAGCCGTCGACCCGCGAGTGGCTTACGTCCTGATCTCCGTGCCGATCACTCCGGCCGCAGCCAGAGCGTCGAGGGCTATCTCATCTACATCGACTCTGGCGAGGACTTCGGCGTTATCGGCACCGAGGGTTGGCGCCGACTCGCGGATCCAACGGTCAACGCCCGAAAGTCGGAACGGAAGTCCGGGCACCGTGTGTTGCCCCACAACCTCGTGGTCGGCAGTCTCGTAGAACCCGCGCTGGCCGTACTCAGGATGATCGGTGGTCAGACGAGGGTCGCGTACGACTGCGGCGGGCACGCCCGCACGGTTCAACAGCTGAGCAGCCGCTGCGGTTTCGCGGTTCTTTGCCCAACGTTCGATCTCGTCGTCAATCGTGTCGATATCCACGAATCGATCGTGGGCTCCGAGTTCGGGGATCACTGTGGTGAGGGCACTCCACTGCTCATCGGTTGATGTGGAGATGGCGAGGCGTCCGTCGACTCCTGCATAGAGACCTTGGGGGCTGGCATACGGGCCGCGGTTCCCCATTCGCTTGAGCAGCGTGTCGTTGGCCGAGTGCTCGATCACTTGCTCGGCTGCGATGTTCAGCGCTGACTCGACCATAGGGATTTCCAGCAAGGCTCCGGCGCCCGTTTCGTCGCGCCGAGCTAACGCGGCGATGATCGCAAACGCGGCGTGTACTCCCGCGTTGGGGTCACAGGGACCACCCTGCAGCCGGGGTTGATCGTCAACGTGACCCGTGACCCATGCGAGGCCCGAGAGCGACTCCATGGTCTGGGCAAACCCAGACCGGTCCCGCCACGGTCCATCAAGTCCGAACGCGGGCATCCGGGCGAACACGAGCCGGGGGTTGGCCGCTCTAAGCACGTCCCAAGAGAATCCGAACTGGTCGAATACCCGAGGGGTGTAGTTCTCGACAACAACGTCGACATCGGCCACCAGCTTGCGGTAGAGCTCGCGTCCTTCAGCCTGAGCCAAGTCGAGCGTGATCGCCGACTTGTTCGTGTTTGCCGCAAGGAAGAACCAGCTGCGCTCCCACCAACGGGGTTGGTCGTGGAACATTCCTCCGACGAGGCGCATGCCGTCGGGTCGAGATGTCGACTCGACATGGATCACCTCGGCGCCCAGGGTGGCGAGGAGCCATGTCGCCATGGGCCCGGCCCACCATGCGGTCGTATCGAGTACTCGGATGCCGGCGAGCGGCAACGACGGTTCGCTCGCGGCGACGGGGCGCGGGGTGTGCGGCAGTGGGTCGGTCGCAGTCGCGGCACCCGGTGATTCGACAGCTACGGGGAACGGGTCTCCCTCAATTGCCCACGGACGGCGGGGGGCGGTGAACGAATCGTCCGCGGAACGAACGAATACCTCTCGCTCGACGAAGTGATCGACATTCAGCGCCGTCGCCCCGTTACATACCGGCGCAACGGGGATTCGCAGCACGACGGCCTGGTCGATGATCTCCGCGGTCGTGCGACTGCTGGTCCACTCATGGACGATGTCGTTCCACTCAGCCCATGCCATTTGACGAGAACCGGCCGAGGCGAACTGCTCAGCGAGCTCCGGTCGACCGATCATGATGCAAAACGCTGAGAACTGATCGAACGTATTGGTCGTGAAGACGACGAACCCGTCGAGGGTGGGCTCGATGGCCGGGGTCTCGGTGATCGCAGGCGCACCCTTCAGCCCCTTAGGGCCGCGCAGGTCGGCCATGAGCGACGCATAGTTGGTCATGGCGAGAGTGGTGCACTCCGCTCGCGAGAGATCGATCACCCCGCCGTGTCCACACTCACGAACTCGTCGCAACGCCGCTGCGGCGGCAGTTGCAGCCATCGCCGCGCTGAACCAGTCGCCGGTGCGGCCAGCCGCGTGATACGGATCCCGGTCTCGACGACCCCGAATCGCGAGGCCACCAGCGTCGGCCTGCAGAGTGAAATCGGTGACCGGGTGGGGACCGAGTCGTCGCCCATACGGCGTGATCGAAACCACGACCAGCCCAAGGTCCGCTCGATGTAACGCATCGACATCGACTCCCTCCGGCCCAACAATCACACAGTCGGCGCTGGCCGCCCATCGTTGGCGCTGCTCGTCGTCGTCCGCCCGCACGGCGCGCTGCCCAGCGCGTAGGTGGCGGAAAAGTGCGCCGGGTTTTCCGGTGTCGGTGTTGTTCGTGGCGTCGACGGCCCACTCGCGTAGTTCGTCGCCGCCGCTTGGCTCGAGCAGCGTGACATCGGCGCCCGCGTCTCGCAGCATCTTCGCGCAGTAGCCGCCGAGTAATCCGCCGAGTGCATCGACGACATGTACGCCGTCAAGACCGTTGGCCATGTCAGCCGCGCTCGTTCGAAACGATGAGGACCTGGCTGTAGAGCGCACCCGACCCGCCGTTGCTGCAGATAGCCACCGATGCATCCTCGATCTGGTTCGCCCCGCAGGTGCCGCGCACCTGCTCCACTGCCCTGATCACTCGTTGGAGTTGCTGAGGGAAACTTCCGGCATGACTGAACGACATGAGCCCGCCATCGGTGGTGACCGGAAACTCGCCGTCGAGGCCGATTCGTCCGTTCATGACGAACTCGCCGCCCTCGCCCTCGGCGCAAAAACCGAACGCTTCGAACTGGCGGATTATCTCGAAGCTGAACGGGTCGTAGAACTCACACACGTCGACGTCCACCGGCTTGAGCCCGGCCTGGCCAAACGCCTGTCGCGCCGCTCGCCGACCCACATAACCCGCGGGGTCGTCGTTGCCGTGAAACGCGACTCGGTCCCAGGTCGGCGATGTTTGGTAGGAGGGACCGCACCGGTCCGATCCTCCGCCGAGCAGCCAGGTGGGCTTCGCCGCGGCATCGACCGCTCGATCCGCCGTCGTCATGACGATCGCGCATCCCCCCTGCGACGTCGTCGCACACTCGAGTAGGTGAAAGGGATCGGCCACCATTGGCGAGGCCAGGATGTCGTCGACGGTAAACGGACCGCGGTCGAAATAAATGGCATCGGGGTTCGAGCTGCCGTGGTTGCGAATCGTTGCCGCCACGGTTGCCATCTGCTCAGCCGTTGTGCCGTATTCGATCATGTGGCGACGCGCCATCAGCGCGAATTCTGCGGGCGTGATCAGGCCGTAGGAGGCCACGAACTCGTTGGCGGGACGAACCCATGGAGCGACGGATGACCGATCGAACCCTCGTCCGGCCTTGGCCGTTGCCATCAAAACAACTCGGGCTTGCCCGGTTGCGAGCAGGCCCGCCGCAGTGAGCACGCCGTCGATATCGGGTCCCGCAGACACTGCTCGGATTGATCCGAGTCCGAGATCGAAGAGGAGCTCGTGACTGTTCGGCGACACGATCGCATCGACGTCGTCGATCGAAAGCCCGGCGTCGGTGATTGCTCCGAGAGCCGCTTCGTTGAGTACCTCGCGGGTCGTCCGCTCGAGGTCGCGAGACTGGCGAGTGTTGTAGGCCCCGACCACCGCAATGGAGTGAAGAGGATTCGTCACGTCGGGCCAAAGAAGGGCAGCGTGATGACATCGTCCACCGCGTGGAACTCGGCCCGCACCCGCAGCCCCGCGTGGATGTCATCCGGCTCGCAGCCCACGATGGCCGAGAGGATGTCGAACCCTTCGTCCATCGTCACGATTGCCGGAGCGTAGGGGCTCTCGAATGCGGGGGTCTGGGGTCGCCAAACGATTGACCACGAGTAGATCGAACCCTCACCGCGGCTGACCTCCCAGCCCAAGTTGGTCCCATGACATCGGGGGCAGAGTGAGCGAGGCTCGAACACGGCGAGATCACAGTCTCGGCAGCGTCGAAACCGAAGTTCTCCGGCCCGACAACCAGACCAGTAAGGATCGCTCTCCGCTGTGGGGCGCGGGATAGGAATGCCCGCGGTGTTGGGTGCCAGGGTCACTGTGTTGATCCGATCAACGAGCCGGCACGATCTCTGGCAGAACAATGTCGGGGAGCGGGTGTCGGTAGAGAGCAGAGGCGTTCTCGCAGCACATCTTGCGAACTTCGTCGTTGGGGATATGGCCCCATTCCTTCTCGATCACCAACTGGGTGTCGGGCCATGTGCCGTCGCCATGCGGGAAGTCGCATTCGAGCATGATGTTCTCGACGCCGATCCGATGTCGCGTATCAATGGTCGACGGGTCGTCGATGGTGCAGAACCAGAAATTGCGTTTGAGGATGTCAGCCGGGCGTTCGTCCCAGCGGACACCGAAGCCGGCGCGATCAACGATGTTGTCGAGGCGGTCGAGCAGCATCGCAACCCAACCGATGCCACCTTCACTCATTGCAATCTTGAGGTCCGGGTAACGGTTCGGGTATCCCGACCAGAGCCACTGGGCGCAGGCGGAAAGTGACATCTGGCCAAACAGCGTGGCGCCCAAGTGCAGTCCGGGAGCACCCGCGGGAATGTCATGGCCACCAGAACTGCCGACATGCATGGAAAGAACGGTTTCGGTGTCGACGCACGCTTCGAGAATCGGGTTCCAGTGGTCGCGATCCCAAAGACTCGGCAAGCCGATGTTGTGTGGCATTTCTGGCACGCTCAACGCCGTGAACCCGCGTTCCGCGTTTCGGTGAATCTCGGCGACGGCAGCTGCCGGGTCGCTCAGGAACGCGACGCCGAGCGGAATGATCCGGGTCGGATGGGCGCTGAACCACTCCTCGTAAATCCAGTCGTTCCAGGCACGAACGCAGGCCTGCCCAAGCTCCGGGTCGTTCGCGTTGAAGAACACCCTCCCGCAAAACCCAGTGATCATCGATGGGAAGTTGACCGCGGCCCACACGCCGTTGATATCCATGTCGCTGACCCGGGCATCGGGGTCGTAGCAGCCGGGCCGCATCTCCTCGAACCGGCACGGCTCGATGTTTTCCGACTTGGGACGCCCCGCCACGGCGTTCATCCCGACTTGGCTGTAGGTCTCGCCTTCGAAGTCCCACACTTCGTGACCGAATTCGTTCTCGACGATACGCGGCGCCCGATCGGCGAGGTGCGCGGGAAGTCGTCCTTCAAACGTGTGTTTCGGTTCGACAACATGATCGTCGACCGAGATCACGGTGTACTTCACCTCGCGGGGTGATGGCTCGGGAAGGAAGAGGTCGCTTCTTGGCTCCATAGGACTCGCTCCTGGACAGGTCGACTCCGGTCGACGCCACACATCCTGTCGCTGCAAGGGGATCGACGCCAGCGAGACTCATTCATCGTTGGGCTGCGCGTTCGCTGAACGTCGTCGCGAAGGACGTGGTGAGTTCTTGGAAACTGTCACGATTCACACCCGCAACCTGACGTTCACGCGGCTCGTACGCCATCAACGAACTCGGCACATGGCACATCGTTGACGGGAACGAGTCAGCCACCGCGAAGTTGGAACGAGCCTGCTTTGTGGGTCGTGCCGTTGATCATGATCTCGACCGCGTGCTCGCCGGCGTAGTGCTTTCGAGTGCTGTGTTGGGCGACCGAGATTGTCTTGCGGACCACGCCGGACTTGCCACCTTCGAGTGAGAGTTCGGACCCTTTGAAGACTTTCGGGCTGGTTGCGCCGTTGGCTTTCACGAATTGGATCCGAAGATCCACGAGCGCTCCACATGTGTCCTTGCTTGGGTTGTTAATTGTCGCCTCGATCGTGACCTTCCCGCCGATCTTCACCCCGGCCGGTTCGATCGAAACGGCGCCAAGGGCGGCCGGTGAAGACGGGCCGTAGCCGAGGACGTCGAGTGCGCCCGGACTGCCGGCCTTAATGAGCGTGCGCAGCGCATGGCGAACAAGTCGACGGCGATTGTGATCGCCGTCGGCCCACCAGCATTTCGCGACCTCAACGACCAGGTCAGGATGGTCCTTGGCGATGTCGTTGAGGTTGTTCGCCACCGAGCGGCGGACGTATTCAACCGGATCGTCCTTCAGCTGTTCGAGGAGCGCGACCACGGGAGTCGGGTCCTCCTGAAACACTTTCAGGCGAAACGACCAGGGGAGGCGCGGTCGGGTTCCCTCCGACACGAGACGGCGGACGTGCACGCTCTCGTCGGTGACCCAGTCGTCCAGGACGTTCAGCGTCGCCGCAGTGTGATCGCGTAGGGGAGTGCGAATGCTGAACTCAGACGTTGCCCGCTTCGTGATCTCGTAGTTGGCCCGCATCGTGGCGTCGAAGTGATCGCCGCCATGATCGGCGAGAAAGTAGCCGTGGGGCATGTAGAAGAAGCCCGACATCGGGTTATTCGATAGCGGGTTATTCGAAAGCGGGTTGCCGTCGGTCTCGGGCCCGCCGATCGGTTGCGCGTCGGCGGGGTCGCAATTCTCGAGCGGGGGGCCGAGCGAGTCCACGATGATGTCGATCGCCTTCTCCCGGTCGGCGGGGAGAAACTCGGCCATCGCGGCGGCGATCTGGCGGCACCGGGGCGTGAGTTCGAGGTCTTCGAATCCATCGAGCGCCATCGTGGTGAAACCGTCGACGTCGAACTTCTTGTGCACCGCCCGGATCGAGGACGCGGCCCGATGGACCATCTCGGGCCCAAACATGTTCTTCAATGGTTCGGCCATTGATCAGCCGAGACGGTCGAGGATGTTCGCCGTGATCTGTTCGATCTGCTCGTCGCGACCGGCGAGGCCATGGGCCCAATCGGTTGAACCCGAGGTGATGACGGTGCCACCACCGGGTGATGTGTAGGCGCCCAGCATCGCCTGACCATGAGCGATGCGCTCGACATCGGCTTCATCTCGTGAGTCGAAGAGTCGCGCTGCCAGAAACTCGATCTCCGACGGATCCTCGGGGCGCGGGGGACGCGCCGCAGTGGTTCGCGTGAAGTGCGCGGCGGGGACCATCGCCAGAATCTCGAACGACTCGGGTGTGCCGTCCGACCCCGTCGGGTGGGGGAGGCCATCCACGGTGGTGTAGTCACACCCGTCGCACTCGTAGCCGACGGCGGTGGACGCCGCGCCGAGGACGTCGCCATAGTCGATGCCGGTGCCCTCGAACATCCAATGGTTCGGTCGGTAGACGGTGTAGCCGCCGGCGCCGTTGGTCACTCGTTTCCCGATCCGGTGGTAGCCGCCTCGCAGGAAGCTCACCCCGGTCATCTCGTTTTCGGGTCGACCGATGAGGTGGTCAGACCAGATGCTGGTGAGCTCGCCAATGCGGTCGGTGTCATAGACCGGATCGTTCTTGAACTGACCCTTGTAGCCAACCATCACGCTGGCTGCGCCCCGGTCGGCGTCTTCCAAACGGACCTGCCACAGCGAGGTGTTGCCCGAGAAGAAGGCGACGTTGCCGCCCTGGGCGACGAACCCCTCGACCGTGTCTCGCATCAGGCCCGACCAGTACTCGTCGTGGCCCACCGAGAGCAGAAGCTTGTAGCCATCGACGATCGTCGGATGCTCTTCGAGATCAGCATTGCTGATGACGTCGACGCCGTAGCCGTTGCGTTCGGCCCAGGCGAGGAAGGGCCACTCCCAGTCGGGCCAACCGGCCGATCCGGCCCACGCCGAAAGATGGTTCATCCGCACGTACCCGACGTGTGTGTTCATGTCGCGGTCGGGTGGATTGGTGGTTGTGACTCGGCGTCCGGCACCGTCTGGCTTGAACAAATAGCCCCGGGCCATCGGGCGCTGGAGTGAGCTGTGGGTGCCCCCGTTGTAAAGGTTCCGCCCGCCGAAGTCGTTGTACGCGTGCCACGTATTGGTGGCGAGCTGCAGAAGAATCGTGTTCTCCGAATCGGCCTTTGGGCGCACGATGAAGAACGCGTGGCTCTGGCGAGCCTTGCCGCCTACGTCAATAGTGAGAAGCACCTCGTAGTAGCCCGATGCCCAGTCGTCGCCGGCCGTGATTGTGGTGGCCGCAGGCCATGCGCAGCCGTTGGCCGACGCATCGAGCGGCGTCGGGTGGTCCTCGGCGGGGACAGTCTCAGACCAGACGACGGCCCGTTCGGCGCCGACCCGAGCGATCTCCACCGAAACCGGTCGTCCACCGGCGGAGGACAGGTGCAGCGCCGCCGCCGATCCGGGAGCAATGGATTGGGGCCAGCAGTACCCGGTCACGGTCTCTATCGTCATCATCGCATCCTGGCACAAGGCCCGGGTGTCTACTTTCGTCCAACTCCCATGAGGGACTCCATCGCCCCATCCGGCGTGAGCAGCGGAAATCCCACGTCGATGCCGACCGAGGTAATGCGTTCGGCGAGGAGGCCGACGCCGTCTGGCCATCGTTTCACGCTGGGGCCAGCCGCCGTGAAAGACTTGATGTCATGATCTCCGTTCACATCATGTATCCGCGCACCGACGACTCCACGTTCGACATGGACTACTACGTCGCCACGCACATGCCCTTGTTCGCCGACATCCTGGGCGATGCTTGCGTGAGCTGGGGTGCATCCGCGATCGCCGAAGGCCCGTGGGCGGCGATTGGGTGGACTCTTGTCGGCAGCCAGGACGCGTTCAACACCGCGCTCGCCGAACGTGGTGCTGAAGTCGCGGCCGACGTGGCGAACTACACCAACGTCTCTCCCGAGATGATCATCGGTGAAGTTGCCAGCATCTCATTGTCATCGGCGGGTTAGCCGTTGACGACGGACACACCTCCGTACCGGGCGTAGATGTGGGCGCCGCTCGCGACACCGGTTCCCTTGAACCCCGGTCCTTTGAGGTTGGCGTAAATGTGCAGCATGTGTTCAAGGTGCGTCGACGCAACCTAAGGCTTCGCTGCAAACCTCTATTGACCGGACCAGACCGACCTATCCGGGTCTGGGTTTCCAGTTGCGGTGGTGGTAGCTGCAGCGGGCTTTGCCGTTGTAGTGCGCTGTTCGTCCGTGGTCGTCCCAGGGGAGGTCGTGGTCGATTTCACATTGCCGGGCGGG
>JBLIOE010000027.1:0-55459 GCA_047639555.1 Candidatus Aldehydirespiratoraceae bacterium | reverse complement strand
CCAATGTCGCGCATTACTCCAACTCCCCCTTCTGTCCGATCGTCTCAATATCGGGGATATCGACGTCGGGTTCTCCGGTCGGCTCCCAGCCGAGGATGTTGGTGGCCGACATTTCGAGCTCGTCATCGGGCTTCCACACGGCGCGCACTCGGGTGCCGAGCTTCACCGATTCCGGCTCGATGTTGATGACCAGACCCATGAAGCCGACCGAGGCCCCGTCGAGCAAGATCCACGCTGAGCAATACGGTGGCTCGAGCTCGGGGCGACTCGCAATCGGCACCCGGGTGATGTTGAACGACTCGACGTAGCCAGTGTCGGGCAGTTCGACCGGCCCCTCGGTGGGGATTCCGGCCACGGGGCTGACACCGCGCGGCGGCACAAAGACCTGGCCGGTCTGCGGGCACCGCTCGGCGAGGATCTTCTTTTCCTTCATGCCTCGGAGGTACGTCGAAAGCGCCTTCCCGGGTGTGTAGGTGTATTCGATGCGGATCGGCGTACGGACGCTTTGCACCCGCTCGACGTTGGCGATCGAGTCCGGAACGGTCACTGCAACATCGAGGCCGGCGGGACGGCTGCTGGGATCTTGGCTCTTGGTATACGCCATCAGGACGCTCCCTCTGATTCGTCCTCAACCGGAACGAAGCCAGCAATGTCGGCGATGTGCCCTTGGCGCTCGTCGCGCCACTGGATCTGCACCCGCATGCCGGTCGACATATCGGCTGAACTCCCAACCAAGACGGCGTGCAGCATTGGAGTGTCAGCACCATCGAGGGTGATGAGCGCCCACGCGATATCGCGGTCGAACGGCTGCTGCGCTCTTGGCGCGCCGCCCCAACTCCACGAGACGACGGTGCCCGCCTGTCCGATCTCGACCAGCTCGCCGAGCGGCGAGGAATCGATGGGGTCATATTCGAGCGGCGGACACATCACGGACCCGTCGCTTCGTTTCACTCCGAGCACCACGCCCTCCCGTAGCCCGGTGAGGAACGCCCCCACAACAGGCCCGGTGGTACGGGTGAAGGGGTACTCGAGCAAGAGCGGTGCTTGCAGTACTTCTTCGGCCATGGACGGGCAACCTAGTAGCGCCGCCGGGTTGGTTACTAAACCGGACGACGCCCTTATTGGACGGTAACGATCCAGTCGATCAGTGTCTGCGAGTAATCCTCAGGAAGGTCTTCCTGGAGGAAGTGTCCGCCGCCCTCGAGGATCACGTGCGGCTGTCCGTGTGCTCCAGGAATTCTCGCCTGCAGCTCCTTGTAGCCGGTCGGGGCAACCACATCCTGGTCACTGAAGATCGTGACGACGGGCTTCTCGAATTGGTCGAGCACCTTCCAGGCTTCGAAGTTGTCCGGAAGCATCGGGTTGTCGGGCCGAGTGGGCAATAGCTGAGTGAAAGCTCGACTTCCGATCGTGAGGTCGGCGTCGGGGTACGGCGCCCGATAGCCGGCGACGACCTCGGCCGACGGCTCGGTGACCATCACCATAGGAAGCAAGGACCACGGCTCCCAGACCGGAGCCTCGCGGGCCATCGCCTGGAAGTCGGCGAAGGGACCTCTTGCCGAGCAATCTTCGGGGAGCGGCTCGGTCGGGTCTCGCCACGGCAGACCGGTATTGGAGATCGCCACGCCGGCGATGCGGTCGGGTTGTTCGGCCACGAGTCGCAGGCCGATGATGCCGCCCCAGTCGTGCAGCACGAAGATCGCGTCACGCACATCGAGCTGGTCGAACAGGACGGAACGCTGCCACGCGACATGGTCGGCCACGGAGTAGTCATCAATCGCCATCGGCTTGTCGGACATGCCGCTGCCAACATGGTCGACCGCGATCGCTCGATAACCAGCGGCCGCTGCCGCAGCCATCGCGTGTCGCCAGATATAGGACCACGCCGGATTCCCATGAAGGAACACGATGGGACGACCGTCGGCGGGCCCGGCTTCAACGACGTGCACTCGAATCGTCGGCCCATCATCTGAGTCGACGTTGAGATAGCGCCGCTCGGTCGGGTAGTCGACGAGCCCATCGATGGCATCCGCCGGCGACTGGGCGATCTGCATCAGATTCTCCTAGGCCGGGTACGTGCCCGCCGCGTGCTGACGCAGCGACTCCGGCAGTAGATCCTGAGCGGAACGGATGATGAGGGCGTATTCGCCATCAGTGGCCGGTGCATCGGCGTGAGCGGTGACCAGCGCGTCGACCGCGTCGTCGTCAACGATGTCCCACAAGACACGCGCCCACGAACGGCCATCGCCGAGGACGACACCGTCGACGGTGAACTCCGCGAGGCGCGTCGACTCGACCGAGTCGGCGAGGTCGGGAGCATCAGGATTGGCGTTGACCTGCAGCAGTAGACGACGGCCCGCAGTGTCGAGGTCTTCGGCAGGAACCGGGCTGTCAGCGGTCGGCACGCTGAACATGACGATGGTTTCCGCCATGCCGGCTTCCTTGTGGTCATGCGCGTCCTTGAAGTCGTCGCGCATGTTCATCTCGGCCATGGCCTTGCGGGCCGGGTATTGCGCAATCGCAATGCGATCCCACGTGATGCCGTTGCCAACCAGGTGATGTTCGACATCGGCGACGACAACCACACGGGCGCCGACGGCGGCGAGCGGGCCGTGCGGCGCATAGACGTCGTCGGCCTCTCGGCCGGAGATCGTGGTCTCGCGACCGTCGGTGTACTGGGCAACCTCGTGGTAACGCATGAGGTTGAGGGCCCATACCGGGAAGTCGTCTTCCTCGCTGAACCAGCGAGCGAAGTAGTCAGTATTCGGCGTTCCGTAGTTCGGCATGGCCGGACCTTAGACAACGAGGACGCCTTAGCGGTCGAAAGACCGGATGACGGTGCCCGGTCGATTTGCGGTGTGGACGCCGTCTTCAGCAATCACCTGACCGTTGACGAGCGTGGCGGCATAACCGTCGGAACCAACGATGAAGCGGCCCTTACCGCCGGGAAAGTCGTGGACATAGTCCGGATAGTGGCTGGCCAGTTTCTCGTAGTCGAACACGTTGATGTCAGCGTGCCATCCGGTCTGAAGCTGGCCCCGCTCCTTCAGCTTGATCACGCTGGCCGGTTGCGAGGTGAGCCGGCGAATCGCCTCTGGCAGCGTGAAGGCTTGGCGCTCGCGGGCCCAGTGGGTGAGGAAGAAGGTCGACGAATCGGCGTCGCAGATCTGGCCGACATGGGCACCGGCATCACCCAGGCCCGGAGCCACATGATCGAGCTGGAGAAAGTCCGCCAAAGAGTCGGCCGCCCGATTGAAGAGCCACACGTTGTAGAGCTCGCGCCCGTCGCTCTCGAGAAGCCGGTCCACGATGAACTCCACTGGATGTTTGCCCGCAGCCTCGGCCTGGGCGGCGAGCGAGCGCTCGGCATGGCCCTCCACCTGGTAGTCGGGCCGTTCGCCGAGCCCAAGCGGGTGGATGTGGACCGGGTCGTACCAGGTGCCGGTGGCGACGCCCTCTTCAAGGAGCACGGCTCGCGTCGCGTCGTCCCGCAGGGCCGAAATGCGGGCTTCGAGATTCGGCAAGTCGGCGAGCTTCTTCCACGCCGGCGACATCACCGGCATCAACTGGCGGAGACCGACCAGCACACCGCCGGGCCGGGTCTGGCAAGCCGCAGTCACATTGCGACCCATGGCCGCCTGACTCTGGAAGTACTCGTCTTGTCGCAACACAACCCTCGGCGCGGAGTCGCCGACGCCGCCGCTGAAGAGAACATCAGTGCCCGTCGCGCTGACCGCGTCGAGCAACTGGTATTCGTGGTCGCGGCGGGTGGCCATGTCGAGCACCCCTTGGAACAGGCCACCGCCGGCGGCTTGCATTGCTTCGGCGACAGCAACGTATTCCTCAATTGGCGCCCAGGTACCGGGGACGTGGCGTCCGTCGGGCACCTTGTGCAGCAGAATGCGCGAGGTTGAGAACCCGACGGCACCATCGCTCACGGCCTGACCCGCGATCTCGGCCATCTCGGCCATCTCCGCCGCAGTCGGTGTTTCGTCGCCGAGCGAGCGCTCGCCCATCACGTGGTAACGAACCGCACAGTGGCCCACGAGACCAACGACGTTGAGCGCCGGTTGCAGCGTTTGTACCGCGTCGAGATATTCGCCGTAGGTGGACCAGTTCCAAGGCAGCCCGCCCAGGATCGCGTCCTTCGGAATGTCCTCGACCGACTCCATCATCTCGGCGAGGTACTCGCGGTTCTCCGGCCGAACCGGAGCGAAGGTGACGCCGCAGTTGCCGATCACGGCCGTGGTGATGCCGTGCCAGCTGGCCGACGTCATCATCGGATCCCAGCCGATCTGGGCGTCGAGATGGGTATGTAGATCGACGAAACCGGGCGTGACGTACTTGCCGGTTGCGTCGATCTCTTTCGCCGCGGTCTCTGCACCGAGGTCGCCGATGGCGGTGATGCGGTCGCCGTCAACCGCCACGTCGGCTCGCTGGGGTGCCCCACCGGTTCCGTCAAGAACGGTGCCGTTTCGGATGATCAGGTCATGTGCCATGCGCTCAGTCTTGCAAAAAAGACGCCGCAGAACCCAATACCACGGTGAACCGCTCCGCCAGGGGTGCAATGATCGCATCCCACTGGCGGACGGTGCACTAGGCGCTGTTTACAAGGCCAAGGCCCTCATATTCAACGTGCAGTGAGGGCAGTTAGCCCTCGAAGGAGATGTCGCACGCGGCCATGAACTCGAACATCTGACCAAAGATGTCTGGCAGCTCGTCGCCGGAGAAGGCTGAGCGGTAGAGGACGCGCAGCGTGTCTTCGTCGAACTGCTCGGCGATGCACTGCGCCTCGTCACTCTCGAAGTCTTCGGCGAGACTCTCCGCCATCAACGCCGAAGTATCGATGCAATCTAAGAGCGAATCGACGAAGACGTCGACCTCGTCGGATTTGAGGTCGAGTTCGTCGATATCCGGGACGTTGGTTTCAGCGATGCCAAGCTCCCGAAGTCGGTCTTCGCCTAGCGAGCCAACGATGCCGGTCACAAAACACTCGACCTCGGCACGGTCGGTACTGAGAGGGTCCTCGTCGGCCATCACGTCATCGACGATCGCTTGCACAAGGGGACTGTCAGCGCTGGCATCTCCGCCGTCGTCACCGCATGACGCGGCAACCAGACTCAGCACCGCCACCAGCGCCACAATCAACCAATTCTTGTTCTTCACAGGGGGTTCCTTCCGCCCAAATTCCGAGTGCCAAGGCTGGCAGCGATACCGGCCGTGGTGGTGCACCCTCCCCGGATTCGTTTGGCGCGGTTGCGAGACTGGTATCAGCCCGCGTCGGCCAGGAAGAGTTCGGCCGCGTCCTCGAGCTCTTGCGCGCTCTGGCCGTAGGGGTTCCACCCGTTCTTCCATGCAATCAATTCGGAGAACCAGATGTGTTCGAGCGACCGAATGATCTTGTCGCGCCGCTCGATCTCAAAGTCCGCTTCGAACGCCTGCCGGAGCATGCCGCTGAAGGCGAGGTGCAGCGCTTGTTGCGCCTCGCCCCCGTGATCGCCCTCGGCGATGAGGCCACCGATCAGGGCCGCACTGACGTTCTGGTTTTCGGCCATGCCGGTGGTGGTGCGGCGAAGAATGTCGAGCACCCGCTCGAGGGTGGTAGCACCTTCGGGTGGGTGCCGGGCCACGGAGTGTTCGAGCACGGACAACCACTCGGTCAGGGCCTGCGCGAGCAGATGATCCTTGGAGCTGAAGTAGTGGTAGACGGTCCCGAGGGCGACACCGGCTCGCTCGGCGACATCGCGCATCTGCACGCCGTCGTAGCCGCCTTCTGATGCCAGCTCGATCGCGGCGAGGAGCACCCGCCGGCGTCGATCCGCCTGCTTCTCAGTGAGCGGTCGCTCGTTGGACATCCTGCGATGGTAGTTGGGCAGTCGCCCGCTCAAGGGCAGCCATCGTTCGACGATGGGAGGTCACTCGATCTAGATCTTGCTGAGCGGAGACCACCAGGTTCCTCATTACGCGCATGTTCTCCCTTCGGCGGGAGTGGGTCGGACCATGAGGACTGCAATAGGTTCGTCACATGCAAATGAAGATCGATGCTGGAATTATGGGCGACCTCGCCAACGCGGCCGCCCGGGCGCAGCAGCTGGCCGATGCCGGCCTCGACGGACTCTTCACCTTTGAAGGCAACAGCGATGTGTTCTTCCCGCTGGTGCACGCCACCGGGCTCGATGTCGACATCTACACCAACGTCGCCATTGCGTTCCCTCGCTCGCCAATGCACCTGGCGTACCAAGCGTGGGACCTCCATCGAGCCAGCGGCGGCCGGTTCTCGCTCGGCCTCGGCACCCAGATCAAGCCCCACATCGAACGGCGGTATTCGTCGACATGGGGCAAGCCCGTCGCCCAAATGGTGGAGCTAATCGAGGTGCTGCACGCCATCTGGGACAACTGGATCGACGGCGTTCGGCTCGATCATCAGGGCGAGTTCTATCGAGCCGACCTGATGACGCCGCTGTTTGTTCCCGCCGCGCTTGGCCACCCGCGCCCGAAGATCTGGGCCGGAGCGCTCGGCCCGCGAATGACCGAGGCCATGGCCCAACACGCCGACGGCATCGTCATCCATCCGTTTAACACCGGAGCGTTTCTCACCGAACGCACACTCCCGATGATTGAAGCTGGGCTCGAAGCCGGCGGCAAGAACCGTGAAGACTTCACCCTCAACGTCGGCTGTATCGCGAACCCCTGCCTCACAGATGAGGAGTACGAGCGAGCGTCGACCGCTATGCGCTTCAACCTGGCGTTCTACGGCTCCACTCCCGCCTACCGGGTCACTCTCGATCATCACGGCCTGGGTGACCTACAGCCGAAGCTTCGAGAGATCACCAAGAGCGGCGACTGGTCGACGCTCGGCGATCTGATCAACGACGAAGTTCTCGACCTCCTCGCCGTCCGAGGCACCCCCCAAGAATGCGCCGACCGCCTGCAGGAGGAATACGGGGGTGTGGCCGATCGCCTCTCGCTCACGGTCTCGACCGCTAGCGACGAAGCGTTGCGTCAGATGCTCACGGCGCTCGGGCGAGAAGGATAGGCGTGGTGCAGGGCCGCTCAATCGCGCCGCCGTTGGCCCGCACCAGATGACGCAGACCGGCAAGAACGATGTCGCGTTCGGTGTGGTGGCGTTTTCGCATATCGCTGAACGACCGGAACAGCGCGACCAGTTCTTCCGCGGTGTGCCGGCCCGTCCACCGAATCGTGCGCTGTCCCGCCTCGCGAAACCCTGCGTCGCGAAGGTGCTCATGCAGTCGGAGTTCATCGAGTATCCCGTTGAGGCCCCGCGTATTCGGCAGTTCGGTAGCAGCCCGAACAACGGCGTCGATCGCGTCGACTGCCGCCGCTGGGTCGCGATAGACGTTCCACCACAGACAAAGGGGCGCGCCAGGTTTGAGGACTCGCCGCAGAATCGGGACGCCGACCTCGGGGTCGACCCAATGGAAACTCGTGGCCGCAAACACCGCGTCGAATGACCCCGCGACGAGGTCGGCGGTTTCGAGCGAACACGTCTCGATAGTGAATGGAGCAGCAGGCCCGATCTCCAGGACGCGATAGTTGGGGCGAAGACCAGCGGAACGAAGCACGATGTCCCACGCTTCGACCGGATGGTCGGGGCGGCCGTCGTCGTATCCCTTGGCATCGAGATCGAACGTGGCTGCGAGCAACTCCCGCTCGCCGTCGTCCATGCTCGTCAACCCGACTAGTCGAGGTAGGAGATCTGCATCTCCGAATCGACCCCGGTCACCCGGTCGAGGTTGCGATGCAGGTTGATAATCCGACACTCCTCACCCGACAATGTGAGGTGGGTGAGGCCAGGTGAACGGAGGCCGCGGTGTGACCGTTCGACATTGGCCACGTCCTGATCCACCACGAGCCCCATCGAGTACGAACCGGCCTCGATCTCCATCGTGACGGGGTCACGCCTCGGCGCATCGGTGACCACGCGGTCGAACGCCATAATGTCCATGAACCCCTCGTCGGGCGACAGGCCCGGCCGACTCCGCACAACCTGGAGCAGGTCACCAAAAATCAACACGGTGGTATTGGGGAACAGGTTGTACTGCTCCATGGTCATCATCTGAGTGGTGTCGAACTGAGTGAGGTCGACGCCCTCTGTCTCAAGGAAGTGCGAGCGCACCATGTCGGCCAACACATCGCGCAGCGCGGCCCCGTCAGGAATATCGGGGCAGTCGCCCGCAGGCTCGCCCGTGTGGACACCGATACGACCGCCCATCACCTCGACGAACCCTTCCCAGATTTCCTGATCCGTCGCGCCACCACGAATGCGGGGTGAAGCAACGCCATAGGGCTGCGTGAGGCGACCGTGGCGTTCCCAGATCACCTGGGGACTATTGACGTCGTCGACCATGCGCAACATTTCGGGATGGATTCCCTGCACGTGATAGGTCTCGCTGAATCCGTCGATGATTGTCTTCCAGTTGGCCGCCACCGGGATCGACAGCAGGGCCTTACATCGAAAGTCGTCAAGTTGCGCCCACGCCGACCCGGCCGGAACCGGGTCCAGGAAGTCGGCCAAGGGATCGGCATCGGCGTCAGGATTCACGAAGACCATCGGTCCCCAGGAATCGACGCTCGCCGCGATCAGCGGCAGGTCGTCGTTGCGCAGCGTGCCGAAGCCCTTCCGCGACGGCACCTCACGAAGGCGGCCTTCGAGGTCCCATGACCATCGATGGAACGGGCAACGAATTTCGGTGAGGCCCTCTTGATGCCCATCGCAGAGTTCGCTGCCGCGGTGGAGACAGACGTTCTGGAACGCCCGCAGCTCGCCATCGGCGCCCCGAACGATGAGGATCGACAACGTGCCGACCTCGTAGACGAAGACATCGCCCGAGTTCTTCACGTGATCGAGCGAGCAGGCTAGCTGCCAAGTGGAAGCCCAAACCTTCTCCGCCTCGATCGCCGCCCACGCCGGATCGGTGTAGCGCGACGCGGGAACCTTGACCGGTTCGGCCACCCGCCGGACGGAGACGATCGTCTCGCCGATGGGGTCGTCCTCGGTGAATACGTCACTCACGACGAGAAAAGCTCCGCAAGTCGATCCTTGGCCTTCACTCCGTCGAGGGGACGCCCGACGATTGCCTTCTTCGGACCGACCACCACCGGACGCTCAAGCAGCCGGTGGTAGCGGCCGAGCACGTCGACAACCGCGTCGGCATTGCCGACATAGTCATCCTCGGTCAGTTCGAGCTTCTTGAACTGGCTGTCCTTGCGAACGAGCCGCTCGACCGGGTCTTCCAGCTTCTTGATGAGGGCCCGCAGAGCCTTCTCATCGGGGAAGTCCTTCATGTAACGGACCTCTTTGAAATCAACGCCCATCTCCGTAGCGACCGCCACGGCATTCGACGAAGAGTTTCAATGCTGGTTGTGATAGATCGTAAAACGAGTCATGTATACGTCTCCCGTAGTTCGTACTTGAGGATCTTCATTGTCGCGTTGCGCGGCAGCGGTCCGGCGTGGATCTCGAGCCGTTCCGGCGTCTTTTGCTTCATCAACCCGACGGCCTCGCACGCGGCGACCATCTCGTCGAATGTCAGATCGGGCTGACCTTCCGCGGTCTCGATGACGGCACACACCATTTCGCCACGATCCTTGTCGGGCAGACCTATGACGGCGGCGTTGCCGACCTGGGGCAGCGTGTAGAGGACGTCTTCCACTTCTTGAGCGGAGATGTTCTCACCCTTACGAATGATGATGTCCTTCACTCGCCCGGTGAGTGAGACATGGCCGTCGTCGCGTTTCACGCCGAGGTCGCCAGTCTTGAAACGGCCTTGTTCGTCGAAGGCTTCGGCTTCGAGCGAGGCGTCGGTGTAGCCCTTGAAGAGCATCGGGCCGCTGACCCGCACCTCACCGACCTCGCCCGGCCCGGCAGCCGAACCGTCGGCCTTGACGATGTCGACCTGGCAGCCCCGGATGGGCGCCCCTTCGGTATGTGCGAGCTGATCGTCGGTGTCGGACGGCGAGCCCTGGCAGATCATCGGACATTCGGTCATGCCGTAGCCGTGGGCGATTGGAATACCCATCTTCTCTTTGACCTCGAAGAAGATCTCGGGCGGCATCGGCGCACCGCCGCCCGCCATGGCCCGTAGACGGGGCATGACTGGACCGTCGACCTTCTGGTCTTCGGCCAGGAACATTTGATAGAAGGCGGTGGAGCCACCGGCGATCGTGGCGCCGTTGGCCGCGAAAGCCTCGACGGCACCGGCGGGCGTGAACTTCTCAACCAGGACTGCGGGGAACCCGTTGACCAACATCATGACGATGTAGTCGGGTCCGCCAATATGGGCGTAAGGAAACGCAATGGTGCCCACATCAGAGGCGTCCGCCTCCAGGGCGATGGCCAAGCCGGTGCCGGCCGCAATCAGGCTCCGGTCGGAGTGCTTCACACCCTTGGGGTCAGAGGTGGTGCCCGACGTGTAGTACAGCCATCGAACGGCATCACCGTCGATGGATGGCGGCGGCAACGTCGACGGGTCGCCCTTCGGAAGGTCGCGGAAACCGTTGAGGACAGTCGGCGGCGTGGGCAGCGATGAACTGACCTCCGTCGCCATTGCGCCATAGTCGAACCCGCCCCACTCACCCGGCGTGAAGACGAACTCAGCACCCGTCTGTTGGATACAGAAGCCGACTTCACGATGGCGATAGATGTGGATGATCGGGTTCTGAATCGCCGACAAACGCGAGAGCGCAAAGCTGAGCACGATTGTCTCGATACGAGTTGGCAACACCCAGGTGACCGGAGTTCCGGCGCCAATGCCGAGGGCCTGGAGACCAGCGGCAACTTGCTCTACCTCGTCGCGCACCTCGGTGCAGGTCATCGATCGGCCGTTGTCGTCGATCAACAACGGAAGGTCGGGAGACAGAGCCACTCGGCGTTCGAGCAACTCCCAGAACGTTGTGGCGTCGAGAATCTTCTCAGTCATGGCACCGGACACTACCGAACCTCGGCGGAGCGCTGAAGTCCGACAGTAATGTCGCGGCCATGGGCTTCTACCGAGATCAGATTCTCCCTCGATATATCGACAAGGCGCTCGGCGCGAAAGGGTTGACGAAGTACCGCAAGGAAGTAGCCGCCGGGCTCTCCGGCGACATCGTGGAGATCGGCTTCGGGTCGGGCCTGAACATTCCCGTGTACCCCGATTCGGTCCGGAAGGTTTACGCGATCGACCCTGCCGCCGTCGGCCAAAAGCTCGCCGCGGACCGGGTCGAGGCATCATCGATCGATGTGGAATATGTCGGACTCAACGGCGAGTCGTTGCCCCTCGATGACAACAGCTGCGACGGCGCTCTCTCGACGTTCACCCTTTGCACGATCCCCGATGTAGCGGCCGCTTTGGCGGAGCTCCGGCGAGTGGTGAAGCCGGGTGGCCGCATCCATCTCCTCGAGCACGGCCAGGCCCGAGACGAGAAGGTCCATCAGTGGCAACGCCGACTGAACCCGATCCAACGACGAATCGGCGACGGTTGCCATCTCGACCGCGACCATGTCGCTCTGGTCACCGAAGCCGGACTTGAGATCGAGTCTCAACGCGAGTGGTACGCCAAAGGCCCGAAGCCGATGGTCGCCTTCTATCTCCTGACCACGATCAATCCCTAGCGCCAGCGGTCAGTGACCGACGGTGAGTGTGCCTGAGGTGCTGTTGTGGAGTCGTTCGGCGTGGCGGTTTAGCCCGACGAGCTCGGCTTCGATCTCTCGGTCAGCAAACTTGGCAACGACGGTGTCAAGCGCGGCGACCGCCGACGTGTCCCAGATCCGTGCGCCACTCAGGTCGATCTCGACTCGTTTGACCTTCACGGCGTCGTAGTCGAAGGCGTGCACGATCTCGTTGGTCGAGGCAAAGAAGAGTTCACCGGTGACGGCGTAGAGCCGCTCAACGTTGTCGGGGTCGAGCACTGATGTGACCTTGACGACGCTCGAGACGTGGCGGGCGAAGAAGACGACCGACAGCACCACACCAACACCGACGCCGTAGGCGAGGTTGTGGGTGACGACAACAACGGCGACCGTCGCCGCCATGACGGCGGTTTCGGTCTTCGGCGCCCGCTTGAGCGCCGGGATCGTGATGCTTTTCCAACTAAACGTGCCGACCGACACCATGATCATCACGGCGACGAGAGCAGCCATCGGGATCTCCGCCACAAGATCGCCGAGACCGAGGATGAGAACGAGCAAGAACACACCGGAGGCCAACGTCGAGAGGCGGGTGCGGCCGCCGGAGGCGTGGTTGATCATCGACTGGCCGATCATGGCGCAACCGGCCATTCCGCCGAGGAAACCAGTAGCGACGTTGGCGACGCCCTGGCCACGAGACTCGACGTTCTTGTCCGACGACGTGTCAGTCATGTCGTCGAGTAGCTGTGCCGTAAGAAGCGATTCGAGCAGGCCGACGAGGGCGAGCGTGAGTGCGAAGGGGAAGAGAATGCCGAGCGTCTCGAACGTGAACGGAACGTCGGGAAGGCTAATCACGGGGAGGGCGCTAGGCAGTTCGCCCATGTCGCCGACGGTTGGGAGGTCCCAGCCAAGAGTTGTGGCGAGCCCGGCGAGCACAACGATCGCCACGAGCGGCGACGGCACGGCCTTAGTGATACGAGGCAAGCCGTAGATGATGAGGAGCCCGCCGGCGATCACCAAGAGGTTGAGTGCGAGCTGTGAACGGTCGTCTTCGTCAGACAAGAAGATGTGGGGCACCTGGGCGAGGAAGATCAAGATCGCCAGGGCATTGACGAATCCGACCATCACGGTGCGGGGGATAAACCGCATGAGCGAACCAACCCCGAGGTAGCCAAAGGCCACCTGGATGAGCCCAGCCATGATGGTGGCGGCGAAGAGATAGGCGACGCCGTGTTCCTCAACGAGCGGAACAACAACCAGCGCCATGGCGCCAGTCGCCGCGGAGATCATGCCGGAGCGGCCACCGGCGATCGAGATGATGATGGCGATCGAGAACGAGGCGTAAAGGCCGACCTTCGGGTCGACACCGGCAATGATCGAGAAGCTGATGGCTTCAGGGATGAGCGCGAGGGCCACAACAAGGCCGGAGAGAAGCTCGACGCGGGGGTTCGCGAGCCAGGAAGCGCGGAAGCGCTCGGAGGTGGATGTTTCGGAGGGCACAGATTCGCCAGACATAAGGGAGGGCAAGCTTTAGAGGTTAGGGGCGCGAACTCGTCGCCCGACTGTCGTTTCTGTCACACAGGCGCCGAAGAGCGCTGGTCAGAGAGTCGTTGCTCCACCCCAGCGCTCGATCACGAGCGCGGGGACGACTTGGCGCATCTCGTCGGCGAGACGAGCGAGGCCGGGGAAGAGCGTTGGTTCGAGTTGGTCGGTGTGGAGAAGCAAACGCTCGGTCCCGACCGATCACGAGCCGGGGCGCGTTGAGAGGCAACGGGGCGACGGCGCCAGACATGGTGCCTCCGACATATTTGCGGACAATGCGATCCGACACCTGACCGTCGCCCCGGCCTCGACCAGGGTGTCGTGCCAGCGATCGCACCATCCAAAACCCGATGGCACAGAAAACGATGAGCATCAACCAGGCGGCCAACCACACAAGCCCGTCCTCGTCCGCCGGATCTTCAAACGCGGCGGCTACCGCAGCGGACAGCGAGTACATACGTTCTCATCGGTCCGAACTCCACATCCGTGAAGAGACCGCCGCAGACGGGTCAGACGGCGTCGGCGCCGCGTTCTCCAGTGCGAATACGAGCGAGGGTCTCAACGGGAGTGACCCAGACCTTGCCATCGCCAATCTTCTCGGTCTTGGCCGACGCGAGAATGGCATCAACGACCGCATCAGCTTGATCGTCATCGACCAACACTTCAATGCGGGTCTTGGGGGTGAAGGTGACTCGGTATTCGGTGCCGCGGTAGGTCTCGCTGTGACCACCCTGGCGACCAAAACCCTGCACTTCGCTGACCGTCATGCCCTGCACGCCAACTTCGGCCAGCGCCGTCTTCACATCTTCGAGCTTGAACGGCTTGATGACTGCGGTAACGAGTTTCATAGTTTGTCCCTTGGAAAGTGTTGTTGACACAATTATGCAGTTGTATCAACCGTTTGGCAAGGCTTCCTGCGTCGTTATGCAGATCCGATTCAGATAAATTGTCTATTGTATCAATACAGTAAACGGACTATTCTTCTTGTTCATGGCCATTGCCGGATTTGTCACGTACGTCGATCAGTTCGCAATTGAGCGTCGATTGACGATCCGCCTTGAAACAGGCACGGCGATCCCCCGCTTTGAGCAGCTCCGAGCACAAATCTCAGTGATGGTGGCCGTGGGTCGCCTCGAGCCGGGCTCGCGCCTGCCTACCGTGCGTCACCTGGCCGAGTCTCTGGGCCTCGCGCCCGGCACCGTGGCTCGCACCTATCGCGAACTTGAAGTCGACGGCATCGTGGAAGCGCGGGGCCGACTCGGCACCTTCGTCGTCGACGAACCACCACACTCCGAACCGCTCCGCGAACGAGACGAACGTATGGCCAATGCGGCAAGCCGATTCGTCTTCGAATCTCGCCAGCTCGGCCAGGACCTCGATGCCGCCCAGGCTGCGGTGGCTGCCGCCTTCGAGCAGTCAGAAACCTGAGTTTGCAAAGTCAGGACGGAATGTCCCGGAAAGGGATTCCCTTGTCAAGTCGCGGCTCCGGCGGCAGGCCGAGCACGTTGTCCCCGATGATGTTGCGCTGCACCTCATCGGTGCCGCCACCAATCCGGCTCATCCATTGACCGAGGAACGCGTAGTTCTGCCAGAACCCGCCCATTTCGGCGTCGTCGCCGTAGAGCGTCGCCTTGGCTCCCATGATCGCCATTGAAACGTTGGCGATCGTTTCGAGGCGGCGGCTCGAGGCCAGCTTGAGGACGGAACTCTCCGGTCCGGGCGTCGCACCGCGAGAGGTGGCCGTGCGCACCCGGTAGCCGAGGAATCGAATCGTTTCGGCGTAGGAGAAGAGCCGGGCGAGTTCTTGGCGAATGACCGGATCGTCACTCACGCCATAGGTACGGGCAAGGTCGATGACTTCGTCGATCATCGAGGACATACCGGCGATGCCGGTCCGCTCGTTCGTCAATGTCGTGAGGATTGGCCCCCACCCGGCGTTGATCTGCCCGATGACATTCTCACGGGGCACCCGCACATCGTCGAGGAACACCTCGTTGAATTCGGAGCGGCCCGTCGGTTGTTTGAGCGGCCGAATGTCGATGCCGGGCGTGGACATGTCGAGGATGAGGTAGGTGATCCCTCGGTGTTTCGGTTGTTCGACATCGGTGCGAACGAGCAACATCCCGTGGGCCGCTTCGACGGCGTTCGACGTCCACACCTTCTGCCCGTTCACAATGATCTCGTCGCCGTCGACGATGCCCGAGGTGCGCAAACCGGCAAGGTCGGACCCGGCGCCCGGTTCAGAGAACAGCTGACACCAGGTCTCTTCACCGGTCAACATCGGGTCGAGATATTTCGCCTTCTGCGCATCGGTGCCATGGGCGATGATCGTCGGCCCAGCCATACCAATCGATTGAGCGAACCCGCCTTGGGGCAGGTCGTAGCGGCCTTCTTCCTCCGCAAAGATCGCGGCGAAGTGGCCCGACAGTCCCTGGCCACCAAACGCCGACGGCCAGGTGAGGCCGGCCCATCCGTTGTCGCGCTTCGTGCGTTGCCACCCGCGGGCAGCACGGTCGTAGGCCTCTTCTTCCTCCGCGCTACGGACCTTCGCCCAGAAGCTCTGGCCCAGATCGGCCTTCTCCGGCTTCAGTTCGGCGTGGGCGTTGAGAAACGCCCGGCATTCGACGCGCCAAGTGATCTCTTCCGGGGTGTCGTCGAAATCCACCGGGGTGCGGACTAAGCCTGCGCGCCGTGCACGGGCTGCGGGGCCCGTTCGCCCGCGATCGATGCACGAGCAAGATCTCCGGCCTCGGACACAGTCATCCGCCGATCGCCCACCGACTCGATCGGGCCCTTCTGCCAGCCGTCGCAGACATTGAGCTGTCCGGCCGTGTTCTCGAACGTACGGCCCGTGATGTCGCAGCCCGCCGAACCGAGCCAGACGACGAGAGGCGACACGTTCTCCGGGGCCTTCTCGTCGAAACCATCGGGGATGTCGGCGCTGTAGAAGACACCCTCGGTCATACGGGTGCGTGCATCGGGGGCGATGGCATTGACAAGCAAGCCATAACGGCCCCATTCGGCCGCCTGCTGCGCCGTGAGCAGAGAGATGCCGGCTTTGGCGGTGGCGTAATTGCCCTGGCCAATCGAGCCGGCGAGACCCGCACCTGATGAAGTGTTGACTACACGAGCGACGATCTGGTTGCCCGCCTTGGCCTGATCACGCCAGTACTCAATGGCGTGGCGAGCCGGCGCAAAGTGACCCTTGAGGTGAACCCGAATGACGCTGTCCCACTCGTCTTCTGACATGCCCGCGAGCATTCGATCACGAAGGAAACCCGCATTGTTCACGAGCGTGTGGAGCGATCCGAACGTGTCGATCGCTTGCTGCACCATTGCCTGGGCTTGGTCCCAGTCGGCAACGTCGGCCGCGTTCGCGACCGCGGAACCACCAGCGGCAACAATCTCGTCGACAACGTCGTTCGCGGCATCGCTGGTGCCAGCGCTGCCGTCGCGTTCGACCCCTAGGTCGTTCACGACAACGCTCGCACCTTCCGCCGCGAATGCCAGGGCGTGGGCGCGGCCGAGCCCGCGGGCCGCACCGGTAACGATGACTACCCGTCCATCACATGAACCCATCAGGGTCTCCTAGGAAAAGTCTGGTTGCAGCTCGGATGAGACGATCCACATCGCGAAATACTGCGCCGCCCCGCCGTAGGCGTGGCCGAGCGCGACCTTCGCGCCGTCGACTTGATAGTCGCCCGCAGTGCCGCGTACCTGATTGGCCGCCTCTAAGCAGCGAATCATTCCGGAAGCACCAATCGGGTTCGATGAGAGCACACCACCGGAACAGTTGACCGGGAAGTCACCGTCGAGTGCAGTGGCGCCCTCATCGGTCATCTTCCAGCCCTGGCCCTCTTCGGCGATCAAGTGACCTTCGAGCCACATCGGCTCGTACCAGCTGAACGGCACATAGATCTCGGCGGCATCGATCTGCTTGCGCGGATTGGTGATGCCGACGTCCTTGTAGAGCGCGGCGGCACAATCAACGCCAGCCTGCGGCCGCACTGTGTCGCGGCCAGGGAACGACGAGAACTCGGTGCGCTTCGCGTGACCCAACACCCATGCGGGCTTGTTGGGTGAACGGCCGACCTTGTCCTCCGACGTGACGACCATGGCGGCCGCTCCGTCCGACGACGGGCACGACTCGAGGAAGTGAAGCGGGTCCCACAACATCGGCGACTCGCGCACCATTTCGATCGAGATGTCTTCGAGGTGAAGGTGCGCGTACTGGTTCTTCAGGGCGTTGAGACGATCCTTCACCGCAACGGTCCAACCAATGTGTTCGGGGGCCTTCGACCGGCGGATGTATTCGCGAATCCACGGAGCGAAGGTGCCACCGGCGCCCTGGCCGCCGGACTTGCCGCCCGACAGCGCCCAGGTGGCGTTGCCCTCGGACTGCTTCTCGTAGGTGACGGTGAGCACGGTGTCGTAACGACCCGACTCGACGAGCACAGCGGCCGAGATCGCGGTGGACGCACCCACCGATCCTGCGGTGTGCACACGGTGGATCGGCTTACCGACCGCACCCAGAGCGTCGGCGAGCGACAGTTCCGGCATGATCACACCCTCGAGCGCGTCGGGGGCCTTGCCGAGTACGACCGCGTCGATATCGGCAAATGTGAGGTTGGCGTCTTCGAGCGCCCGCAGAGCGGCTTCGCGAACGAGGCCATCGAGCGAGAGGTCATCACGACGCCGCTTGTACTTTGTTTGGCCGATGCCGACCACTGCGCATGGACGAGCCATGTCAGGCACCCCCTTCCATGAGGCAGAGCAAGTTCTGTTGAAGTGCGGCTCCCGAGGCCGCGTGACCCACACCGCGTGTGGCTTCGCCGGCCGCGATACGACGGGCGACTTCGATGATCCGGGTGAGACCGGTGGCCATCACCGGGTCGCCGACGAGCGGTCCTCCCGATGGGTTGACCGAGGTGGCTTCGGTGAGGCCGAGTGCGTCGCGAAGAATCAGCTCTTCGTGCGCATGCGTGACGTGGA
The DNA here is from genome assembly GCA_047639555.1 of Candidatus Aldehydirespiratoraceae bacterium. Taxonomy (GTDB): domain Bacteria; phylum Actinomycetota; class Acidimicrobiia; order Acidimicrobiales; family Aldehydirespiratoraceae; genus JAJRXC01. The sequence continues at coordinate 37,296 of JBLIOE010000027.1, read as the reverse complement.
GCTCGGCGATATCGATCGGACCGTCGGCCAGACCAACACCGGCGGCCGCAAGGCGAGTGGACACCGAGTCGGTGAGATCCCGCAGGCCCGCGTGGTGCGACTCGATCCGGTGATCGATGCCGGTGATCCACACCGGGTTGTCGGTCAGCTCAAGGGCACGGTCACGACGGGCAATCAGCAAAGCTGCCGCACCGTCGGCCTTCGTCGAGACGTCGTGGGCTCGTAGGGGTGCCATGTCGTAGGGCTTCGCCAGTAGCTCGTCGCCAGTGACGGTGCCGCTGACCTGGGCGTGGGGATTCGACGCCGCGGCCGCATGGGAACGAGCGACAACGGCCGCAATGTCGGCCTCGGTCGCCTTACCGGCATCGATGAGTGCCCGGGCCTGGATGCCGGCCATTGCGTCGGGATCGAGTCCGAGCGGGGCAACAACATAGGGATCGGCCTGCAGGTGAAAGACCTCACGAGCGTCACACGGCGATGACTTGCCGGAGCCCACCACCATGGCAACGTCAATGTCACCCATCTGGAGGCGCAACCAAGCTTCGAAGAGGCCCCAGGCTCCGTCCATCTCTACGTGGGATTCATAGACGGGCGGCCAGGCACCCATACCGTCGACATTGGAGACGAAGGCGAAGGGCATACCCGACAGGTAATCGCAGCTGCCCGCAATGGTGAAGCCGATATCGCTGCGTTCGATGCCTGCGTCGATCAGCAGCTTGTTGACGCACTCCATAATAAGCACGACCTCAGGGCCGTCGTATCGTTCGTGGGCGACGGTCTGCGCTACAGCCACGATCGCAATATCGTTGGGGTCACGGTCAGTTGCCATTAGAAGTTGTGCTCCTTCACGAGCTCGGGGTCGACATCGGGTTCGCCAGTGCGCACCCACTTCTCATAGACCTCTTCGGTCAGGCCGTAGCCGCGATTGTCGGGGTCACTGAAGTCGATGTTTTCTCGCCACACGATTTCGAGGCGCAGGCCCACGTTGAATTCGTCGATCGGGATGTCGCGAATGTCGACGCCGCCGATGGTGGAGTCCGCCCCGTCGAGAAGGACCGAGCAACGGATGTACGGCTCGGTCTCTGTCTGTCCGTGGTATTGGATCGGCGTGATCTCAGTGAACGAGGTGACGGTGCCGCGGTTCTCGACGACAACATCGTCGGCCTCGGTCATCGGCACCCGATTGATTGCGTCGTAGCCGCGACTCGGGACGTGAACCTTGCCGTCGGCCGGGCTCCGTTGGCCGATGATCTTCTTTTCCATCAGACCGCGAAGGAAGCGCTGGCGATGCGGCTGCAGCGGCTCCTGAATGCGGACACCGATCAGGTGCTCGGTGATCCCGACGGGTTCGGCCTCAGGGTCTACCTCGGGAGCGGACGGGGCGTCTTCGCCAGGTACGAAGTGAATGTCGACGACAGTGCCGAGCCGGTCGGCACCTCGCCCGTGCTCATAGCGAGCAACGACACGCATACCGGTTGACATGTTATCGATCGAGCCGGCATCGACGGCGTGCAGCATTGTTGTGTCGGCCCCATCAAGCTTGATCTGGGCAAACGCAAACGGGTGAGTGAACGGATGTTTACTGGTAGGGGTGGCGACCCATGTCCAGCCCTCAACGGAGCCCGCGGGACCCACCTCGACCAGGTTCTCTGGCCCGACGGTGGATCCATCGGCGGGGTTGTATTCCACCGGTGGGCAAATCACTCGGTCGCCCACTCTCGTCGCGAGGATGTGCCCGTCGCGCAACCCGGTGAGGAACGGACCGATGATCGGCCCGGTCGTGCGGGTGTAGGGGTACTCGAGGGTGAAGTCGATATCTGGAAGGTCGGTGCCTGGTAGTTCAGCCATACGCGGCAGATTTCACCACACCCGGCGCCGTCGTCCAAAACGAGTGAACGAACTACCCTGTGGCGTCACGTAAGACTGCGGCTCGCGCGGCGATCGCCGATCCGTCGAGAGCGACACTGCCGTCCACCGCTTCGGCCGGCCAGCGGACATCCAGTTGGATCTCGCCGTCGATCGGCAGTGGCCACGCCCACCACTCTGTGGACTCGACGTGGCGCACCGGGCGACGACGATCATTGCGGTCCTCAACCACTTTGCGAGTGCCGAGACGGACTAGCGCTCCGGGGGTGGGAACGTCGGCTCGCCAGCGAGGGCTGCCGACGCGATTGGAGACCTGTGTGCCGTCGGGATAGGTGAGGTCCACGGTGATCACCTCAGGTACGAGGCGGTGTTCGGCCCCGAAACCTGGGCTGAGATGTTCGATTGACTCCCACAAGGGCGGCAAAACCCAGTCGGCGAGCGAGTTCACGGAAATCGTGAGGCCAAAGCCCTCCGGGCCGACGACGACCGTCTCGAGGCTGATCTCCGCGGTCTGGCTTCGTCCGACAAGCTGCGGCTGTTGCTGAGGCAGCGAGACACGAGCCACGGAAGCATCCGCTTCGGGTCCCCACCAGCCGTAGTGGGTGCGGTCTCGTCGATCGAGCGCCGAGATCAGACCTTCGACTTCGTCGCGGTTGAGTCGGGCCGCGCCAAGTTCGACCAGACGCCGAATCTCGCCGAGCCGAACACCAAGGTGACGAAGCACGGTTGCCGCGCCGGACCGAGGGTCGTTGAGACAGCCGAGCAAGAGATCGAACGAGGAGCGGCGATCCGCTCCCGACAGAGACCTACCGTGGAGGGCGAGTTCGGCCCGCGGGCTGATCGGCGGATCGATATGGCCCGCATCGAGCGGCTCAAAGCGATGGCCGCGGATGGCCACGATCGCTCGCTCGAGCCGGGCGCTATCGAGGGCAAAGAGTTCGCAGAGTTCGGCCATGTCGCCGGACGCGGTCGCGACGGCTCCAAACAGGAGATATTCCGTGCCACATCGCTCATCGCCCATTGCACCCGCCGTCCCCAATGCAACATCGAGGGCCATGCGCGCGCCAGCATCCAACTGGAGTCCACTCATTTGGAAAACCGTATGTGGCCAGGGCTTTGGCGTGCCTGAGCCATTCGGATCAAGTGTCTATAACAAAGTCCGAAATCGCGGCGTTTGTCACCCGTTTTAGGTCGGCTGGAGCAATCGGGAAACACGAATCGGGGGTGCCTGCGGCGCCATAGACGATTTCGTGGGTCAACAACGACGGGTCTAGAAGGGTCGGAATCGGCCCCGGGTGCCCAAACGGCGGGGTCCCACCGATCGCGAAACCAGTTGCGGCTCTCGCGGTCTCGGCGTCCGACATCACCACGGGGCCGCCCAGGATCTCGCCGAGCCGGTCGAGGTCCATCCGGTGATGTCCAGCGGTAAGCGCGAGCACCGGGCCATCGGGGCCGATGACGATGAGCGACTTCGCAATCTGGGCAACATCACAGCCGATTGCCGCCGCCGCGTCGGCGGCCGTGCGGGTTCCGTCGGGGTAACGAACAGGTTCGACCGTGATTCCCACTTCCGCCGCAGCACGGATGAACCGCTCGATGGCGTCCGACTTCGCCATCGGCTATTCCGCCTCGAGCCAGGTGCCGTGAAAACCGAACGGTACGCGCTGCGGGAGATCGACTGTGGCAACAGGCCCCGCGCTCACGTTGGTTGCATCGAGCACCGCCAGCGATGACTCATTGGTGGTCTTGTCCCACACATAGGTGAGAAGCCACCCTTCGCCTTCGCCGCTCTCCGGACTGTCGGCCACGAAGGTGACCTCGTTCGGTTGCAAGAGCGGCCCGGGGGTCCATCGGTCGAGTGATCCGGTGGCGGGGTCGACCGCGGCAATTCCGTTGATCTCCACGTTGCCGTCGGCCGTGTCGTTGGTCTCCAGGAGCCAAGCGATGGAGTGCTTTCGACCGGTGTAGCGATCGTCGATCTCGGGAAGATCGAGCGGCACATCAGTGAGCGGAGTGGCCGACCAGCTGAGATCGGCACCGCCAGTGTCGATCTCCCACCTCGTCAGGATCGAGAGGTTCTCATCGAGGTCGCCGGAACCCTCGCTGTTGTAGTCGAACATCGAGTCCATTCGGCTGACGTCGAGCATGATCCGGTCGCCGTCGCGCCACGCGTTGGTGCCGTGGAAGACATAGCCGTTGTCGATCTCGACCCAGCGCATGTCGGCGGCCGGCCCGCCGAGGGGCATCACCCCGACCCGAGAGCCATAGGTCGGATCCCAGGCAAACGGATTAACGGCGCCCGCGGCTGCCGCGCCGAGGTCAAACACCACCGGCAGTTCCCAGAAGACGACGTCGGACTCAGTGATGGCGAAGTCGTGGACCATCGTGCCCGCCGCAACATCGATCTCTTCTCGAACTAACAGCTCTCGCCCATCGGCGGACGCGACGTAGTAGGTCAGGTAGGGCGGGGTGAAGCCGTAGCCAAAGAAGTGGAGCAGCCCGGTGGCCGGATCTCGTTTGGGGTGCGCGGTGACATTGCCGCCGACCGCGCCGAACGCGCCAGCCAGTTCAACTACGCCCAAGGTCGAGAGATCCTCGGTGGAGATCTCATAGGGAGCGCCGACTTCACCAAGGCTCAACAGCCGACCACCGTGAGCGAAGATGCTGACGTTTGATTGTGTTTCGGCGAACCCGGGCACACCATTGAAGTCTCCGAACTCACGCTGTTCGGCGTACATAGGCGTCTGCACATAACGATTGCGGTACGACACCGCCTTGCCGTTCTCGAATCGCACCCCATGGATCATTCCGTCGCCGAAGAACCAGTGCGGCGACTGGCCGGTGACCGGGTTGGATCCGTTGCGGGCGTAGAGCCCATTGAGCGATGACGGCAGTGAGCCGTTGACGACCAGGTCCGTGCTGAAGACTTCCTCGGTGACCGGCGCGAACCCGCCCTGCAACCAATACGGCTGAGAGGTGTCGTACGGAAGTGTTGTCCGAGAGAGTGTTGTCGGAGGAAGTGTTGTCGGAGAGAGTGTCGGAGACGTCGTGGTCGCGGACGCGGAAGGTGGAGCGGCATCGTTGCTGCAGGCACCCAACAAGAGTCCGCCTCCGGCGAGCGCGCCGCGGGAAAGGAACGTCCGCCGATCCACTAGCGGCGGCCGCGAACGAGACGCCCCGGACGCGCGCCAGTGTCTTTGCCGTTGCGCCGGGTGACCTCGCCGGCCACCATCGTGGCCACGTAGCCATCGGCCTTCTGGACGAGGCGTCGCCCTCCGGCCGGAAGGTCGTAGACCAGTTCCGGAGTGCGCAAGTTGAGGCGCTCGTAGTCGATCACGTTGATGTCAGCTCGCTGGCCAACCTCGATGGTGCCACGGTCGGTCATGCCGAAGAGCGCAGCCGTGTCCTTGGTCTGCTTACGCACGACCCACTCGAGCGGGAGCTTCTCGCCTCGTGAACGATCTCGTGTCCAGTGGGAGATCATCGTGGTGGGCAGCGAGGCATCACAGATGAGACCACAGTGGGCACCGCCATCACCAAGACCAACAACCGCCTGTGGGTGGGTGAGCTGTTCACGGATCACGTCGTGGTTGCCGTCGACATAGTTGTAGAGCGGCAGCATCAACAACGCCTTGCCCTCTTCGGCGCAGAACGCGTCGTAGGCGGCTTCGTCGTTGCCGACGCCGGCAACTTCGGCGAGGCCCGCGACCGAACGATCGGGCGTCGGTTCGTAGTCGGGCGGGTCACCAAGGATGTAGAGCGACTCGAGCATGCTGGCCGCGAGCATGGCGATGCCCTCGTTGATGGCGCCGGTGCCTTCGCCGTTTTCTTCACGGAGAATCGCGGCCTTCACTTCCGGCTTCCGCAGCTCGACGATGCGTTCGGCAATCGGCAGGTGAGCGATGCCCTGAAAGGTGGGCCGAAGCATGAATGGGTGGCCGGTCTCGAACCCGATCAGCACGCCGAACGGGCGGCCGGCAACCTGCGGATGCAGCTGTGCGCCTTCGGCGGTGGCGGCGAGCGACACCTCCATCTGCTCCTTCCAAAGATCCGGAGCGGCGGGAACCTGCAGCATCGCAAACGTGACGGGCTGACCAGTTTCGGCGGAGAGTCGCCGCATCCAGTCGACTTCCTTCATCGGCGCCACAAGATCGAGTCCGGCCGCACCGGCGGGCGCGAGTTCAAACACCCCGCCGCCACCGTCGCGTAGGGCCCGGCCCAGCGCAAAGAGTTCGTCTTCCGCGGCAAAGGTGCCGGGCACCGGCTCGCCGTCCATGGCCCGGTGGCCGATTGTGCGAGACGTGGACACACCCAGCGCTCCCGCGGCGATGGCTTCTTGCACGATCGCGGCCATGTCGGCAATCTCGGCCGCGTCGGCGGGCTCGTTCTTTGCGCCCCGCTCCCCCATCACATAGGCGCGAACGGAGCCGTGAGGGATCTGCGTGCCGATGTCGACCGACCAGCTGCGCTTCTCGAGTGCGTCGAGATACTCGGGGAACGTTTCCCACTCCCAAACAATGCCTTCACTTAGGGCCGCACCGGGAATGTCTTCGACACCTTCCATCAACTGAATCAGCCAGTCCTCCGAACCGGGGCGGACCGGCGCAAAACCGACACCGCAGTTACCCATGACCAGTGTGGTGACACCGTGAAGCGACGTCGGTTCGAGAGTCTCATCCCAGGTGACCTGCCCGTCATAGTGGGTGTGCACATCGACAAATCCCGGCGTGATGAGAAGGCCTTCGGCGTCGATCGTCTCGACGGCATCACCGTCGAGATCGGCGCCCACTGCGGCAATCTTGCCGTCGGTGACGGCAATGTCGGCGACGCGTCGATCGGCGCCTGTGCCATCAACCACGAGGCCGTTGCGAATAATCAGGTCGTACATGAGGGTCTCCTAAGAAGTGGCGCGCACGAGGCGGCCGGGACGGGCACCGGTATCGGCATCATTGCGGCGAGTGACCTCACCACTGACGATGGTGGCCTTATAACCGCGGGCGAACTGAACGAAACGTTTTCCACCGGCCGGCAAATCGCGAGCGACCTCCGGCGGGCAGAGCGTGAGATTCTCGAGGTCGACCACATTGATGTCGGCCTTCGCCCCAATTTGCAGCGTGCCCCGATCATGGAAACCGAAGAGCCGGGCGGTGTCGTGGGTCTGCTTTTTCACGATGAACTCGAGCGGCAGCTTCTCGCCGCGGGAGCGGTCACGGGCCCAGTGAGTGAGCAACCAGGTGGGCTGCGATGCATCGCAGATCACGCCGCAGTGGGCGCCCCCATCGGACAAGCCGATCACGCCGGCCGGGTGCGTCAGCATCTCCCGAAGGGCATCACCGTTGCCGTCGGCGTAGTTCAGAAACGGGAAGAGCAGGAGCGCTCGGCCTTCCTCTTCGAGCAACATGTCGTAGAGCAGGTCGTCGATCTCGCGACCCATACCTTCGGCCATGGATTTAATCGAGCGATCGGGGCCCGGCTCGTAGTCGGGCGGGTCCCCCAACACGAAGATGCGATGCATCGAGCCAAGGATGAACTGAGCGAAGGGATTGTCGGTGTCGGGTTGCTCCGAAAGAATTGCTGCTCGCCGCCCGGGTCGTTGGAGCTCGGCGACAAGTTCGGCGAGCGGCAGATCGGCAATCTCATCCCAGCTCGGGCGTTGCCGCCACGGACTCAGGCCTTCAAGGCCCAGGAGGATGCCGTTGAGCCGGCCGGCGACCTGGGGGTGAATGCTTGCCCCTTCGGCGGCTGCGGCAGCCGAGCGATCCATCAGCTCTCTCCAAAGATCGGGCTCATCGTTGATCTGGACGAGAACGAACGACACCGGCACGCCCGTGTCCTTCGAGATCTTCACCATCCAGTCGACTTCCTTGTGGGGAGCAACGGTGTCTTCCCCGGCGGAGCCCATGGGGGCGAGTTCCATCAGCCCGTGGCCAGCGTCGGCACATCCCCAGGCCAGGCCATAGAGCTCATCTTCGGCGGCGAAGGTACCCGGCACCGGCTCGCCGTCCATCGCCGTGTGCGCCAGCGTGCGAGACGTCGAAACGCCGAGGGCGCCCGCCTCCACCGCTTCGCGCACGATCGCCCGCATCTGCTCGATTTCTTCGGGTGTGGCGGGCTCGTTCTTGGCCCCGCGGTCGCCCATCACGTAGGCGCGGATGGCGCCGTGGGCGACAAGGCAACCGACGTCCATTCCCCACGCTCGGTTATCGAGATTGTCGAGATATTCAGGGAAGGTTTCCCATGTCCAGTCGATCCCCTCGCTCAGGGCCGCGCCAGGAATGTCTTCGACACCCTCCATGAGCTGGATGAGCCAGTCCTCGCTGCCGGGCCGAACCGGAGCGAACCCGACGCCACAGTTGCCGGTAACGATCGTTGTCACACCGTGACTGGCGGAGGGTTCGAGCACCTCGTCCCACGTGACCTGACCGTCGTAGTGGGTGTGCACATCGACGAAGCCGGGGATGACAATGCACCCCGTCGCATCGATCGTGTCGGTGGCCTCGGCGCTGGCCAGGGCGCCTATTGCGGCGATCTTGCCGTTGGCGATTGCGACGTCGGCCACGAACCGATCGACGCCGGTTCCATCAACCACAGTGCCGTTGCGAATCAGGAGATCGTACATAGCCGCGAGACTAGAAGACCAACCTCGCTGTCGTCACGCCGGCAAGATCTCCTTGGCCGCGATCGACTCGCCGAAGGTGGCGCTGCAGAGGGTCAGATCTTCACCGTCGCGTCGCCCTACTCGCGCAGTCGAGCGACGAAACCACTGATCGCTTTGTCGAGCCGCTGCGCGGTTGCGAGGTACGTGTCGAGTGGCTCGCCCGCGGGATCAGAGACCTCCTCGTTGGGCCGCCCAATCGTGCTTCCGGTCCGGAGGGCGTCCAGGTTATGGAGTAGATCAGCGATGTTGGGGTCGGCGATGTTCGGAGAGGCCCGATCCGCCGACCTCAGCAGACGATGGAGTTCAGTGGGCAGAAAGACGCGAGGCCGGAGCGTTGTGTCGCGAGCAATAACGGAGTCCGCATGCACCCGAGTCATGGCGAGCACGAGGTCCACTTCGAGGTCGGTCGGTTCGATCCGACGGCTTCGATGGCCCGAGATGTCGAGGCCCATGTTGTGCATCACCTCGACGGCATGCGCCGTCGCCGGTCGCCCGCTCCAACCCAGGGTGCCGACCGAGGCAACCTCAACGCTGATCCCTGCGTCGCCAAAGCGAGCGGCCACGAGGGCCGCAGCCATCGGCGAACGACACGTGTTGCCCGTACACACAGTCAGAACTCGGAGCGGATCCATGTCGTCACGATGACATGACCGTGCTAAAAACCGAACATGCCAGGACCACTTGAAGGTGTGAAAGTTGTCGAGATCGGGGTGTGGGTCGCCGGGCCTGCCGCCGGCGGAATCCTTGCCGACTGGGGGGCCGACGTCATCAAGATCGAACCCCTCGCGGGCGACCCAGCCCGAAGCTTCCAGCGCATGCTCGGCTCCGACATGCCGACCAATCCTGTGTTCGAGATGGACAATCGATCGAAGAAGTCGATTGCCCTCGACCTCGCCTCCGCTGACGGCCTTGCGATCGCAAAGTCGCTCATCGCCGAGGCCGACGTCTTCGTCACCAACGTTCGTCTCGCCGGACTCGACCGTCTCGGCCTCGACCCTGACACGCTCACTGCTGAGCACCCCCGACTCATCTATGCCGCGATCACGGGCTTTGGTTTCGAAGGTCCAGACAAGGACAAGGCCGCGTTCGACATTGCCGCTTTCTGGGCTCGTTCCGGCCTGGCCCACATGCTCACTCCAGAGGGAGAGGACCCGCCGTTCCAGCGAGGCGGGATGGGCGACCACAACGCCGGCCTCGCCGCCTCCGCCGCGATCTCCGCCGCGCTCTTTAATCGGGAGCGAACCGGGCAGGGCCAGGTGGTCTCCACTTCACTTTTCCGCGAAGGCATCTTCACCCTCAGCTTCGACCTCTCGGTCACAGTCGGCTGGGGTCTCACACTCGGCGTCGGGAAGCGCGAGACGATGCACAACCCTTCCACCAACAACTATGTGGCAAGTGACGGCAAGCGATTCTGGGTCGTCGGTCTCGATGGCGCCCGTCACTGGCCCCCGATGGCACGCGTGGTCGGTCACCCCGAATGGATCGACGATGAACGGTGGGCGACACCAATGGACCGGGCGATCAATGGTCAAGACCTGATTGCCGAGCTCGACAAAATCTTTGTGACTAAGACGCTCAGCGAATGGACCGAGATATTCGACACCGAAGAAGACTTCTTTTGGGCCCCCGTCAACTCGCCCGAAGACCTGCTCGCCGACCCGCAGTTCCACGCATCAGGAGCGCTGATTGAGGTGCCCGACGGCGACACGACCACGCCGATGATTGCGACACCATGCGATTTCCATGGCACGCCCTGGGCGGCGCGCAGCCTCGCTCCGAAGCTCGGGGAACACACCGCCGAGATTCTCGAACAACTGGGTCGCGACAGCGAGATCAACACTCTTGTGGCCAGCGGCGCCGTCGGACTTTTCACCGAAGACGAGTAATCGAAGCTCGGGGCGGTGTTTCACCGCCGCTTTCACCCGCCACAATGGCGGGGTGTGGTGGACTGAACTCCGAGGCCTGATCGCCGTCCTACTGGTCGGCGGCGCGATCGCGTTCGCCTGGACGCGCATCGAGGCCCGCCCGGTACAAGACCTCATTGCGGTGGTTACGACAACCACCACCACAACAACAACCACGGTCGCAACAACCGCCACACTCAACAATGAAGAAACCATCTTCGCGATCTGCGAGCGCGGTCGCAGCTTTGCCGATGAGTTGGCACTGGCGGACACCGCCGCCGGGCCCGGGCCCGTTGCTCGCCTCTCTCTCGACTTCTGGCGAGCAATCGAACTCCTCGTCGACGGCGGTATCCGAGCCGAAATCGGCGCGATCGTCGGCTACTACGAGGACTATTTCGAGACCGCAGAACCCTTCGACTTCAACACCGCGAAGATCATCGTGGAGGGCGACAAGGAGAAGCTTCAGCTGCTCCTCACGCGACCCGCACCCGGCTTGGCCGAGGGTTCCGCGTTCATGGGCCTGTGCGGCGTCAGCGTCCCCGATAAGCCCAGCATGCGAGCAAGCGATTTCGAAGACCTCGAAGATCGCTTGCTCGATCCCGAGGATGACGAGTGAGCTACCCGCCCGCTCGACATCTGCTCCGCGATCTCGGCTTTGCGGGTACCGGCACTCGCGAAGAGTCAATCAACCGGATCACGATCACCGACGGTCTCCTCGGCCCGATCGGCGTACGACTCGGCGTACTCGCAACCCTCGTCGATGTCAGCGGTGCGGGAATCGCGCTGGGCTCAGTCGCTCCCGACTGGATTGCCACTGCCGACCTCAACGTGCACCTCGTGCAGCCCGTTTTCGAAGGCGCGGTCTCGGCCATCTGCCGCCCGCTACGGGTCGGCGCCCGTTCCGTCGTTGTCCGAGCCGACCTCACTGACGAGGGTGGAAATCTCATAGCGATTGGCCGAATGGCGTTCGCCCGAATTCCCGGTTCAGCCACCCAGGCCGTAGTCGAGGAAGCCGTCGGCGACGGCCCGACATCATTTGCCATGGAAGGCGGCACGCCCGTGCTCGAACCGCTGACCGAGCGCTGCGGCATGGAATCGGTCGGTCCTGGACAGCTCCGATTCGAGAAGTCCGAGTATGTCCGCAACAGCTTCGGCACCGTCAATGGTGGTGTTCTCGCCCTCGCGGCCGACGAAGCCGCAGTGTCGGCGGCCGGCGGCGGATCGGCGACCGACCTTCAGATCCACTATCTCGAACAGATCGGCGACGGCCCGGTCGGTGTCACCGCGGAGGTCATACGCGGCGACAAGTTTGGCGCCCAATGCACCGTTCGAATCGAGGATCGTTCGACCGGCCGGCTCGCGGCGATCAGCGACGTTCGAGTGGAGACTCGTCCAACGCCTTGATGCGTTCGAACTCTTCGGCCGGAATCGGCCGCTGGAAGAGGAAACCCTGCATGAGGTCGATGCCGAGGCTGCTCACAAGCTGACGTTGCTCCGTCGTTTCGACACCTTCTGCGACGACGTCGATGTTGAGCGCGGTCGCCATCGAAACCGTGGCCTCGGCCACGGCCCGAGAGACGTTGTCGGTCTGAAGTCCGCCGATGATCGAGCGGTCGACCTTCACCGTCGACACCAGGTCAAGATCGCGAATTCTCGACAACGCACCCTGTGCAATACCGAAGTTGTCGATCACAATCCGACATCCCAGTTCGCTGAGTCGATGGAGAACACGATTCTGGTCATCGACCCGACGGAAGAGGAGCTCTTCGCCGACTTCGAGGTCAAGTTGTGAAGCCGGCACGCCGGCCCAGGCCAAGATCTCGGCGACACGATCGGCGAATCCCGGATCGACAAGTTGGCGCTCGGCGAGATTCACCGCGACACGTGGTCTGAAGCTCTCGCCATAGAGATGATTCCAAACCGAGACCTGAGCGACGGCCTCCCGCATCACGACCTCACCAAGGCGCGCCAGCAAGCCCGCCTCGTCGGCCACCGCGAGAAATCGATCAGGGCCAAGCACGCCATGGACGGGATGAAGCCAACGAACGAGAGCCTCGAGCCCAACTATCGTCCCGGTCGAGACGGACACAATCGACTGGTAGTACACATGAAACTGGCCGTCGGCGAGCGCGGGGACGAGTGCTTGTTCGACCTCGCGTCGGTTCAGCACCTCCCGCCGTTGATGGTCGTCGAACACGTCGATTCCCAGCCCCTGCTTCTTGGCGCGATACATCGCTTGATCCGCGTTGCTCAACAGGTCATCGGGGCCGGCCGGAAGGGCCCGCGACCCGACTGCTATCCCGATGCTCGGGGTCATCAAGATCTGGCCATCGGCAATTTCGATCGGCTGATCGAACGCTCGTCGTACGTTTTCGGCAACTTCTCGAACGGCCGTCGCTCGTTCGAGTCCGACGGTCACGACGACGAACTCATCACCGCCATACCGGGCGACCAGATCTTCGGAACGCACCGATCGGCGGAGTCGATGGGCGAACTCACGAAGCAGATCGTCGCCAGCATCGTGGCCCATGGAATCGTTGACAGCCTTGAAGCCGTCGAGATCAAGGAACAGCACACCAACGACCCGATCATGGCGATAGGCGCTCTTCAGCGCTGATTCGAGACGACTTCGGAGTTCGTCTCGGGCAAGAAGGCCGGTGAGTTCGTCATGTGACGCCCGATGCTCCATCTCTCGCATACGGGCTGTGCTTTCGCCGCTCAGTGAACGCTGCGCCGCCACACCAACCGACATCACGGCAACCACCGCGACACCAACCAGCATGCTGTTCAGTTGTTCGGCCAGCCCGATAGTCGCGGCCAGACCTGCGGCCGCGGGTAACGCAATTGATGTCGCTGCGCGTCGGATTTTTCTTGCCGTCCTGCCCCGCCGGGTGCGTTTTCCCACATACGCCCTATCGGTCGGTCGAGGGGTAGAGGTGAAACCGAACTTGGTGATTCGGTCCGATTGGCCTACCAAATTTCGCTCGAATTGCTCCACTGATCCACAATTGGCGCTGTGACGACATCCACTGACTTCACCCCGGGCCGCTTTGCAGGAAAGGTCGCGGTCGTGACGGGCGCGGCGTCCGGCATTGGACGGTCGACGGCAATTCGCCTGGGAGCGGAGGGCGCCACGGTGATCGCCGCCGACATCAACGAGGCCGTCGCCGAGGTCGTGTCCGAGATCAATGACGCGGGGGGCGCGGCCGTGGACGTCGAGTGCGACGTGAGCCAGCGGGCGGGGGCCGAGTCGCCGATCGAGGTCGCCATCGAGCAGTTCGGTCAACTCGACGTTCTGTGCAACATCGCCGGCGTCCTCGCTGCGGAGCACACCGACAAGGTCACCGACGAACACTGGGAACGTATCATTGGCATCAATCTCACGGGTGTCTTCTACACAACCCGTCGAGCCCTTCCTGCCCTTGTCGAGTCGAAGGGATCGATCGTGATGGCATCGTCAACCTCGGCCTTGTCCGGCCACCCATGGATGACGGCCTACAGTGCGTCGAAAGGTGGGGTCCTCGCAATGACCCGCACGCTGGCGATGGAGTACGCCCGCCGAGGTGTGCGCGTGAACGCGGTTGCCCCCGGCGGAATCAATACACCAATGGTGGCCGGTGTGGTGCTTCCCGACGACGCCGACTTCAGTTTGCTCGAACGGATCTCCCCGCTCGACGAATTCCGTGGCCCCGAGACGGTGGCCGCCGCGATCGCGTTTCTGGCATCACCCGAGGCCGCCCACATCAATGGCGAAGTGCTGCGAGTCGACGGTGGAACCCTCGCCTAGCGACGGCCAATCTCGGCCAGCCGTATGAACGCGAGTGGAACGATCGGCGCCAGGTAGAGCGCGGCGAGGCCAAGCCACCATGCGAAAGAGAAGGCGAAGCTAATACCGATGAGCGCGAGAACCGTGCCGATAGTCGCCATGACACGAAGGCCACGGAGCGAGGCAGCGAGAGCAGCATCCACGTCTGTCCTTCGGCCAGCCAAGACGTACATGAAGGCTCGCCACCCTTCGTGGTCAGCCAGGTGCAACGATGGACTCGTGTGGACTAGACGGACCGCGGGCGCAGCGGCAGTGGTGCTCCTGCTCAGTGGTTGCGCCGCCAACGACCCCGCCGCTGCTCCAGAGGTGACAACAAGCACCACGACGCCCGATTCCACCACCTCGACAGCGGAAACGCAGCAGCCCACTCCATCTCCGTGGCCATCGCCGCTGACCGACACCCATCAGGCGTGGAGTATCCAGATCCTCGAACGGCGCCCGCACGACGCTGCCGCGTTCACCCAAGGCCTTGAAGTCGTCGATGGTGTCGTCATCGAGGGCACCGGGCGGCGAGGAAGCTCGACGGTTCGTCGGGTCGGACTTGACGGCGTCGTGCTCGCGAGCGCGGATCTCGACCCCGAGTACTTCGGCGAAGGCCTCACGGTTGTTGGTGAATTGCTCATCCAACTCACCTGGCAGGCGGGGGTCGCCCTTCGCTGGGACCTTGCCACCCTTGAGCCGGTCGGCAGGACGACCTACGACGGCGAGGGCTGGGGTCTGTGCGCGGCCGACGACACACTCTGGATGTCGAACGGCACCGCCACACTGACGGAGCGCGATCCAACCGATTTCTCCGTGCGGTCGGAGGTCGAAGTACGTCGCGACGATGTCGCCATCGCCAACCTCAACGAGCTCGAATGCATCGACGGCTACGTCGTCGCCAATGTGTGGCATTCCGATGAGATTCTCGTGATCGACCCAACGACCGGTTTCGTCGCGGCAACAATCGATGCCTCCGCGCTCCGAACGGAGATCAACCCGACCGATGCTCAAGCCGTCCTCAACGGCATTGCCGACCTCGGCGACGGCACCCTGCTCCTCGGCGGGAAACTCTGGCCAACGTTCTTTGTCGTCGAGCTCGTCTGATGTTCTCACCCGCCCTTCCGCCCACGTACGGACTCGACATTGAGACCGACACGACGATCAATGGCCTCGACCCCGCGGTCGCTGCGATCGTGGCGGTCGCGTTGACGAGCCACGAGCTCGAAGTGGTACTCGATGGTGACGAAGCAACGATTCTCCACGACCTCGACCGCCTCCTTTCTGAGCTGCCAGCCGGGGTGCTCATCACCTGGAATGGGTCGGGGTTCGACCTCCCGTTCCTTCACGATCGGGCCGCCCGTCTCCATATTCCTCTCGGGCTACGTATACGTCTCGATCCCCAAATCGGCGGTCGTCGCGATCCACTCGCGGGCCATGAAGGCGCCTATAGGGCAACGTGGCATCACCATCGCCACCTCGACGGTTATCAGCTCTACCGGGCCGACGTTGGAGCGACCGTCCACCTGCCGTGTGGATTGAAGCCGTTGTCGCGCTTCGTTGGGCTCCCAGTGATCGAGGTTGACCGCGAACGTATTCACGAACTCACCGACGCCGAGTGCCGAGCGTACGTCGCGAGCGATGCCCACCTCGCTCGGGCGCTGGTGGAGCGGCGAGCCAATTGGATCGCCGCGGTGGATCAGCTCTCGCCCGACGAACCCGCCAGGGGTTCGTAGCCCGCGACATCGTGGTGCGGGGTATCGAGATAGATCTTTGCCTCGGGTACACCGGCGAACTTGCCGTGGCTCCAGCGCACCTCGACGTGCCCTTCGATCACCCGCTCGCCGCGCTCGCGGTCGTGAAGATCAGCCCGCCACCTCACGGTCGGCTGGCCCGCGTGTTCGCCCCACATATCGAAGCTCCGCAGCTCGTATTGATTGCGGAAGTCCCACGGCGTGCCCACCCGGTAACGCAGCGGCTCGTCGTCGAGACCGGCGCCCAACACGAAGTAGGGAGCGGCCTGAAGGCGCAGCACGCGCCACAGGAACTCTTCACGCTCGCGGCGGCCCGACGCGCCAGACAAGAGCCGGGCCGCACTCGCGCGGGCAATCTCAAAGGCCACGAGCTGCCAGTCGCTGCGCAACGCGGCCGGCCATTGGCCCTTGAGCGCCGCCTTCAGACGTAGGCGATGGTCGGCTTCGAGATCTGCTGCCCGTTCGGGGAGGGCCGTGTCGTCGACATAGGACCGCACCGCCGCGTAGAACTCTTGGAACGACTCAGGCGCGACTTCGGCGAACCAATCACCCGACTGTTTCGCCCGCTCAGTCAACGCCCGATCAAAGACGTGCCACGGAGAGGCGTTGTGCAAAATGTTGGAGCCGTACTTGCAACTCAGCAGGTAAACGTGATCGACCCGGAGGTCGGCCGGGATCTGTTCGTAGGCCGGAGGCCGATGAGGCCCCTTCCATTCGACCTGCCAGGGCGGGCGGCCACGAAGGCCGTCGTCGGCCCGAGCAAAGACGGCACCGTTTTCGTAGGCCGTGCTGAAGGCGGCAGCGTGTTGCCCCGCCACATAGGCGTCATCGAGACGATCGTAGACCTCATTGTCAACATTAAGAATGAATCGCGGCCGGGCGGCCAGCGCTCGCTCAAGATCACGAAACCCGAAGAGTCCGAGCCCGGTCATGATCTCGGTGATTTCTGTACGCGTATCGGCCATCTCAGCTGCGCTCGGCAAAGAGCCGAGTGAACTGGAGCTGCGCACCAATCATCTCGGCCGGAAGATCATCGTCGGTGTAGACGCTCTTTCCATCGTAGACATCAATCCCGGTGCCGGTGCCGCGAATCCACGCCACGGTTGCGTCGCCCCATCGTTCCTCAAGCAGCGCCGCACGAATCGCGTCGGCGCCCTCGGCCAGCAGCGCGGGGTCGGTTCGGGCGACCACCTCGAGGGCCAAGACCCGATGGAGGAGATCGATGTCGTCAGCCAAAAAGATCGAGGGAGGTTCGGTGTGAACCACGGCGTAGGCGACCGACGCCACTACGACGGCCGGTTTGCAGCCACTTCAAGACGCTCAATGTCGCCTTCGCTCCAGAAGCCGGGAATCGGGAGCTGGGCGCCGCCCTTCGCATACTCGGCGAGCCGGGCGATGCCAGCAGTGTCGAACATCTCGACGGCATCGAAAACCTGATCGGGCCCGACGGCGTGAAGCGCCTTGTCGCCTTCGCTGCTTGCCTTCGGCAAATTCGAGGTGAGCACGAGCACACGGCTCGGGTCTTGCGGGTCATCCTGGGCTCGCAGCACATGGATTCGCCCGAGCGTCTTCCAAAGCGTGTCGGTACGCATGAGTCCGGGACGGACCGTAGTGAAGGCGCCCGACACATCGACGTAGAACCTTCCGCCGTCGGCGTCGTGCACCAAGAAGTTGAACTGCACCCCAACCTTTGGGACCTTCACCGGAGTCTTGACGATCTCGAAACCGGCTTCGGTGAGCACACGCTCAGCAATATCGGCCGCCTTCTTTCCTTCGGTGGTGGCCCGGGTCTGGAAGAACTCTTGGCGGTCGGCATCGTCGTCGGGGATCTCGAAGAGGGGGTCCTCACCAACGACCTCGACGGCTCGCAGACGGGGCCGGGCTCGCTCTGCTTCAACCCGTGCCTCGGCAATCTCGCAGTATTCGGCGTCGAGATCGAACCCGAACCCACGACGACCGGTGCGCTCAGCGGCAACGAGCGTGGAACCCGAACCCAAGAACGGGTCAAGCACACAATCGCCTTCATAGGTGTAGAGATCGATCAGGCGACGAGGAAGTTCCACTGGGAAGGGAGCCGGATGTTGCACGCGTCGAGCGGACTCCGGGCTGATCTTCCAGACATCGAGCGTGGCTTCCATGAAATCATCGGCCGACATTGTGCTTTCGCGGCCCTTGGATTGGGCCCGATCGAACCGCCCTTTACTGGCGACGATCACCCGCTCGGTGAGATCTCGTAGTACGGGATTCGTGGCTCGGCGGTAGGACCCCCAGGCAACGGAACCGGTGGCACCTTCGGCCTTCTGCCAAATGATCTCGCCCCGCAGTAGGAGACCAAGGTCGTCCTGCAGGATCGAGATCACATCGGCGCTCAAGCTCCGATAAGGCTTACGACCGAGATTGGCGACATTGACGGCGATCCGCCCACCCGGTTCGAGCACCTCGACACATGAGGCGAAGACATCGCGCAGCATCTGGAGATAGTCGAAGTACGACGTGGGAACACTGGGCACCGAACTGCGAGTATCGGGGTCGCCCGTCACCGCAAGTTCGTACTCCTTACCCACGAAATAGGGCGGCGAAGTGGCAACCAGTGCCACGGAATTGGCCGGCAAGACGTCGGCGATCTCTCGACTGTCGCGATTGTGGATGGCGGCGAGACTTTCGGGCACCGGATTGATGGTGTCGTCGGTACTGATCTCGGGTGCCGTGAAGCGATCGTAGAACGACGACGAATCGTGGCTCTCCCGCTTTCCCACGCCAAAAGCAGTGGTTGCTGTGGGTTTGCGCTTCTCTGACATCGGCGATTCCGATGTTGTGGGTTGTTCCGACACTCTTTGCTCCCCGAGTTGTGGGCGATACTAGGCCCCGAGCGCTCTCGGTTGGCGCTCCTGTTGCGGCGTTCCCAGACTTTGCCGAAGGGGTGTGACACCCTCTTCCCGACGGCACTAGCCGGCGAATAGCTCGTTGAGGCGCTGCCGAACGGCGGGCTCGAGCGTGTTCCAGTCGTAGATCGAGCCGCCGATCGATCCGGTGTCGGCAATCGCGTCGACAAACCGTTCGACTTCTTCGATCGTGGCCAGCGGTTCGGGCGGGTCGACAGGATCGTCAACACCGTCGATACCGCCAATGCCACCGATGCCGTGAATGAGAGCGTCGGGATCACCGACATTGGCCCGCAAGCGCCGCGCCGACTCTTCGAGATAGTTGTAACCCTCGCCATATCCCGATGAGTTCGACCGGAAGGACCAGTAGGCCATCGGCAGCCAGACGTCGTAATACTCGGTCATTTCTGCCCACGGGAACCCGGGCCACAGTGTTTCGTTGAGCACCTCAAGCTGCACCGGGGTGAACGTGATCGCGCCGAAGGGATCCTCGCCGATACGGGCGTGGGCCTCGGCACTGAGCTCCAGCAACCGGGCCGTTCGCGTGATCGGATCGATGCCGTCGCCCGTCCACTCGATGTCGAGCGAGACACCATCAAAGCGTTGTCCAAGAACGGAGAAGTCAGACATCGCCAACGTTCGATCGAGATCCTCGGTGCCCTCGCCAAAGCGGGGGAGATACCAGCCCACAACATCAATGTCGAAGGCGTGGGCGGTGAGCACGAACTCGCTCAGCAGCCACGGGTCGACCAGCCCTTCGGGTGTTCGATCGTCGAGTCGGGCGGCCTGGAGATAGATCGTGCGGACGCCGAGATTCGCCATCTCGGCGATGTCGGCAGCGGTCACGCTGGGGGTGCTGTAGGCCGGATCGAAGTCGAACACATCGACCCAGGTGCCATAACCCCGGTAGGAATCGATCGATCGATCGGCCGGTTCCGCGAGGACAAGTGTGGGTTCCGCCACCGTGCGGGCGGCTTCGGCGACCGTGACCACGATCGGATCGGGGTCGACCACACGACTGTTCGCCGCATACACACCACCCCCGCCCACAAAGGCGGCGAGAACGAGCCACGCGCCGAGCCAAAGCGCCCGAGTTTCCCAATCCATGGCCCGATCGTGGCATGAGGATTCGCGAAACGCTCGTCACGCCGCGTTTGCTATCTCGCCGCTAGGTGGCATCCTGTGGGGACGAGATCGTGAATCGAAGAGGACTCCTTTGAGCTACAAGCCTGGTGACCGCGTTGTGTATCCCCATCACGGGGCCGCGGTAGTCGAAAAAAGGGAAAAGCGCACCGCGTTCGGTGAAGAGAAGGAATACCTCGTTCTGCGTATGGCCCATGGCGAGATGACCCTCGCCGTCCCGGTCGACAACGCCGAAGAAGTCGGCATGCGTTGGCCGATCAGCACCGAAGATGTCGAAGACCTCTTCGAGGTGCTCGCCAAGCGCGATGTGCGTGAGCCGGCCAACTGGTCGCGCCGATTCAAGAACCACCAGGAAAAGCTGAAGTCGGGCGACGTGTACCAGGTCGCCGAAGTCGTGCGAAACCTGTCACTACGCGATCAGGCCAAGGGCCTCTCCGCTGGTGAGAAGTCGCTCTACACAAAGGCCCGCAACGTGCTCGTGTCAGAGCTTGCCTTCGCCCTCGACGTCGAAGAAGACGACGCGATGGCCAAGGTCGACGGCGCCCTCGTTCCTACCGAGGGTTAAGCGTCGAGCTTCCCCTTCAATGCTTTGGCGGCATTGTCGCCAATACCTGCGAATGCCAACTGGAGTCCTCGGTCCAGCATTCTTGCCGCGCCTTTGAGTGTGACGTTGAGATCCATCGTCACCGACGAGCCGCCTTCGCGTTCAACGATCTCGATCACATCCCGGGCCTTCATCTTGCCCGATCCCTCGAACACGATTCGTTTCGGCCCGTCCGACTCGACGACTTCATACGTGGTCTCGATGGCCTTGCCGTAGAAGCCCACCGTCACGGCGAAGCGTCCGCCATCGAGAACTGCGACCGACCGGACTGATGGGTCCCATTCGGGACGATTTGTCAGATCGGACAGGAAGGCGAACGCCTCGTCCGGCGATGCGTCGACATTGATCGTGGAAGAGAACTGAGCCATACGAAAAGGCTTGCCGCTCGGCGGCGCGCCGACAAGAGCCCGATGGCTCAATCTCTCGCTGACAGTTGTTTAGATGGTGCCCCGGCGGCGATGACCGGCGATTGCGGCAAAGAACCAGATCGTGCAGAAGACCAAGACCGGCCCCCACAGCTCCCCGCTGAATGAGTCGTCAAACTCGTGACCTAGGCCGCGTCCGAGCGCCGGTGCAAACACCATCGTTGACCAGAACTGGCGACGCGCCGAGTAGCGAATCACTTGCAGCTGCTCGAGCACGAAGTCGAGCGTGGCCGGAATACACGGCAACCAGATGAACCAGAGATCGAGACTCGCTGGCCAGAGTGAGAGGCCAGCGAGGGTGAGCGCGGCGAAGAGAAAGGCGACCGGGTACAGGGTCACGCAACGCCGGCAGTAGTGCAGTCCACCCACCCGCACGCAGCGGTCATATTGGTCGGGGTGATGGTGCGTCCGCCACATCGCCTTCCGACCCGCTTCTTCACGATGACGCGCGTTGATCTCGGCGACCGCGTCGTCGTATCGATCGTCCAGCGAATGGGTCATATGAACTATGTCGGCAGAGCGGGCCGAACCTTCAGGATTTCTCGGCCAACCGAGAGCGAAGGGCGGGCACGAACGATGTGCCGTGTTCGAGAAGCTGATCCGTCACCTGACTGGGCGAGAGCCCCTTCACATGAATCCGGACATTGACAGTGTCGCATTGGGCGGCTGCGAGGAAGTCGGCGAGCCGCTCGGCTACCTCTTCCCCTGTAGGAGCCGCGATGAGCTGATCCCCATCCCAGTTCTTCATCGCGGACTCAGGGGCGTAGCTCCGATAGTGCGCCATCTGCGCCGCCATTTCGTCGTTGGGCGGGTCGCCGATCCACACCCGTCGAATCGCGAGACGAGGGCCGGTGCCGCCGGCTTCGACATACGCCTCACTCAGCCGCGCCGTGACCGCCGCGGTTTGCAGGCTGTCGTAGAGGATGCCGAGACCAAGTCGAGCGGCCCGGCGGACCGCACCAAGACTCTGCGCCGCGACCACCATCGGCATCGGCTCTTGACCGGTGCGAGCGATCGCTCGATCGGCGGCCAGCGGCGTGTCATCTTCTCCCCGCAGCGCGGCAACAACGCGCGGCAGCGAGGCTTTGAACCGTTCGACGATCTCGTCGAACGGCACCTCGGCCAGCTCGAAATCGACGGGCAGCGCACCCGCGGCAAATCCCGCGCCGACCCGGCCCGGGTAGGCCGCGTCCATCCACGCGAGATCCTCGGCAATGAGCGCATAGGGCTTCATTGGCAACAGCAACGGACACGGTGCGGCCCAACCCGATGGCATCGCCTCGAGCAAGAAGCCGGCGAGCTGAGTGGGGTTCGGGAGATAGCCGGGGAAATCGGCGTGGTGTTCAGACACCATGACGCCGTCGTATCCCGCCGCGATTCCCGCCGCTGCCTGGGCGCGGATCAGCTCAAGTTGTTCGACCGGACCGACATCGTGCGGATACAACCGCAGCGAAACCGAACCGACGGCGAGAGGACTAGAGGCGCTCAAGGATGGTCACGTTGGCCTGACCGCCGCCTTCGCACATCGTCTGGAAGCCGTACCGGCCGCCCGTGCGCTCAAGCTCATGGAGCAGGGTGGTCATCAGCTTTGCGCCGGTGGCGCCCAGGGGGTGACCGAGCGCAATAGCGCCGCCGTTCACGTTGACCTTCTCGTGCGGGATGTTGTGTTCTTTCATCCAGGCCAGCGGCACCGGAGCGAACGCTTCGTTGCACTCGAACAGGTCCATGTCGTCGATCGACATGCCCGTCTTCTCGAGCGCGTAGGCCGTGGCCGGAATTGGGCCCGTGAGCATGTAGATCGGATCGGCACCGCGTACCGACATGTGGTGAATCCGGGCCCGTGGGGTGAGGTTGTGATCCTTGAGCGCCTGCTCGGAGGCAATCAGCAAGGCCGAGGAGGCATCGCTGATCTGGCTGGCGCACGCGGCGGTAAGTCGGCCGCCTTCGACGAGCGCATTGAGCTGCTGCATCTTTTCGAGGCTGCCACCCCGACGGGGACCCTCGTCCATTGTGCAGTCGCCGACCGCCGCGATCTCGGCGTCGAAGCGACCTTCGTCGATCGCCCGAATCGCGCGCTCGTGGCTTTCGAGAGCGAAGCGTTCGCAATCGTCGCGGCTGATGTCCCACTTCTCGGCGATCATCTCGGCCCCGCGGAACTGCGACACCTCTTGGGTGCCATAACGCTCAACCCAACCGGTGGAGCCGCTGAACGGATCCTCGAAGCCCAGCCCGGTAGCGAGGGTCATCGCCGAAGAGATCGGAATCTGCGACATTTGCTGAAGGCCACCGGCCACCACAAGATCTTGCACGCCCGCCATCACACCCATCGCGGCGAAGCTCACGGCCTGCTGACCGGATCCACACTGGCGGTCAACGGTGGTACCAGGGACGGCCTCGGGCATCCCGGCGGCGAGCCAGGCGGTGCGAGCAATATCGCCGGCCTGGCCACCAACCGAGTCGACGTTGCCGAAGACAACATCTTCCACGGCGTTGGGGTCGACGCCGGTGCGTTCCATCAGTGCAGTAATCGCGGCGGCACCCAGATCGGCCGGATGCAGGTGTGAGAGTCCGCCACCGCGCTTTCCGGTGGGGGTGCGGACGGCTTCGACAATGTAGGCCTCAGGCATGATGTCCAAGCTAGCGAGCCATCACTTGAACGAAGGAATCATGGGACTCGGCCATGACGTCGAGACCACATCCGTGGAATGGTGACCGGATGGAACGTATGTGGCGACGGCTCGGACACGGACTCGGAAAGTACTGGTGGGCCGTCCTCGGCGGGGTGGTTGTAATCACGGCTGCGCTCTCTTTCGGCGCCACTCAGATCGAGTTCGCAACCGGCCAGGACTCCTATCTCAACGCCGACAGTCAAGAAGCAATCGACAACGTCGAGTTCCAGAACCAGTTCGGTGGGGAGGCTGTCATCCTCCTCTTCACCGCCGACGACGATGCGCTCATCCCGGACCTTTTCTCCGATACGAACCGGGCCGAACTCACCCGTCTTGAGGCAAAGCTCCGGGCGATCGACGAGGCCTACGCGGTTATCACCCCGCTCACCTCTCTCACCTTTAGCTCGCGAATCATCGATGAAGGTTTGGCGAGCGCCGGCCTCACCCACGCGGTCGACGACGACCCCGACGAGGAAAGCCAGTCGCGTCGCAACGCCGACCTTTCCACGAATGTTGCCCGCCTCCTGGCGGCCGGCGATGCCGACCTCGCGAGTCGCGATTGGGTCGAACTCCTTCTCTACGACAACACCAACTTCTCCGTCGATGGACTCGACGTGACGAGCCCGGCCGTCGGCGATCGGAACATTCGCAACTCGCTGCGCAGCACCTTCCCCGATCAACAGACCGCAGTGGGTGGCGTCGTGATCACCGGTAACGCCGATCTCGACACCCTCTCTGTCGTCACCGAGCAAGTGCTCGACATCATGCGAACCGCCGAACTTGACGGGTGGACCGTCATCACCACGGGTTCTCCCGTCTTCCTGAAAGACATCAACGACTATCTCCAGGGCGGCATGCTCACCCTTGGTGCCGCGGCGCTTGCGCTGATGGCCCTCGTCCTCCTCATTGCGTTCCCCGTGCGGTGGCGACTACTGCCACTACTCGCCGTCGTCATCGCCGTGACGTGGACATTCTCGATCCTCGGTTTCGTCGGGATCGACCTCTCGCTTGTCACGATTTCCGGGTTACCGATCCTGATTGGCCTGGGCGTCGACTTCGCCATCCAGGTTCACAATCGTGTTGAGGAAGAGGTGGTGCTCGATCGGGCCGAACACCCCATGCAAGAGACGCTGGCCAATCTCGGCCCGCCGCTCGTCGCGGCAACCGTCGCCGCGGTCCTTGCTTTCCTCGTCTTGCGCATCTCGCTCGTGCCGATGATCCGCGACTTCGGCGTCATGCTCGCCGTCGGCATCTCCGTCATTCTCGTTGTCGGCATCGTCGTGCCCACAGCTGCTCTCGGCATCCGCGAGTACAAGACCCGCACCAAGTCGCTCGCCAAACCCACAAGAGTCGAACGGGCAATCGTTCGTTTGGGCGGGCTGCCCCAAAAGGCGGTCGTGCCCATCATGATGCTGTCGGTTGGTGTGCTCGTTGCCGGCATTGCCCTTGAGGACCAGTTCGAGATCCAGAGCGACCCCATCAAATGGGTCAACCAGGACACTCAAACGGTGCGCGACATCGAGACCCTTGCGCGCGAGACAGGCTTCGAGAGCACCCTCGGCATTCTCGTCAAGGCCAACAACGTTAATGACCAAGACGTCGTCGATCTGATGTTCGACTTCATTCAAGATGCCGAGGGTCTCGAAGGCGGGCCGGTCGCCAACAGTTCGAGCATGGTCTCCACGATGGCCAAGATCATCAACATCGACGGAGCGACGCCGGTTGCGCCCCGCAGCGAGGATCTCGAAGCACTGATCGAGCTCATGCCGCCCGACATCGAACGAGTGCTCGTCAACCCCGATCACACCGCTGCGCAGATCAATTTCCGCCTGGCGCGTGCACCCCTCGATGAGGATGCCGTGCTCGTCGCGGGCCTGAAGGCTTCGCTGGACAGCGATATCGCGGCCATGTCGGTGAGCGACGACTCGATTCTCCTCACCAACCTCGGTTCGGGCGATGCGCCCGTTCGGGCGGTGCCCGCGGGCCTCGCCGTTGTCGGTACCGGCTTGTTGGAGAACCTGTCGGCCAACCGCGCCGTGCTCACGTATCTCGCGCTGGTCGTCGCCGGGCTCTGGCTGTTGCTCCGCCACCGCAGCATTATCCGTGCGTTGTTGGCCATGGTGCCGGTCCTTCTGGCCGTCGGCATGTCATCGGTGATCGTCGCCGTCGCCGGGTTGACACTGAGCCCGTTGACAACCGTGAGCGGCCCGCTCGTGATCGCCACGTGTACTGAGTTCTCGGTACTGATCCTTGGTCGATATCTCGAAGAGCGACAGCGGGGTTTATCGCCGCAGGAAGCCACCGATCGGGCGTCGGCCCGAACTGGTCGAGCGTTCTTCACCTCGGCCCTCACCACGATCTTCGGCTTCGGTGTGCTGGTGTTCTCCGCCCTTCCGTTGCTGTCCGACTTCGGCATCATCGTCACCATGAACGTGGCTGTCGCTCTCCTCTCAGCCCTCATCGTGATGCCGCCACTGCTCGTGTGGGCAGACGTCCGTGGCCTCATCGGCGTGGAGGAGCAAGACGGAGGTGTCGTCCTCGCGGACAAGCCGTCGCCGCTCATGGCAATCGGCACTGTCGTGCTCGTCGCGATCGCCGCCGTCCTCTTCCTCAGCGCAGACAGCGAAGAAGGCACGGCGGGGGCCACAGAATTCACGGCCGTCGCGCTGCCCACCACTACCACGACGACAACCACAACCACGGTGCCCGACCCCGAGGCGCCGCCTGTGGTCATCGATGTGTCCACGTTCGCCACCACCCCGGACGAAGGCGCCGTGAACGCGTTGCTCTTCGACCTCCTCACCGAGGCGGGCGCCGACCCCCAAGCGGCAGTGTGCGCCGGAACAACCCTCCTGCAACGAACGACACAAGAGGAACTTCTGGCGAACGACATCTTGAGCTTCGGCGACGAAGCGTTGGTGCCCGTCGTTGCTGCCTCTCAGGACTGCGGCATAGCCGACGATCTGATCGACGCCGCCATCGAACTTGCTCGGGCGCGCTAGACCACGGAAAGTGGTGAAATCTCACAATCCACACACGAATGTGTTTGCCGCACCACCATAAGTACCCATGGACTCCGATCACTCAACCACCGAGGGCATCCAGTCGACCGCTCGTGGCGACCGAAAGCAGCGATACCAGGATGTGATGACTGCCGCTGCGACGGTGCTCGAAGAACGCGGGTGGGATGAGTTCTCGATCCGCGACGTCGCCAGTCGGGCCGGCGTGTCCGCCGGAGCCGTCTATCAGTGGTTCTCCGGCAAGGGCGAGATCTGGGCCAACCTGCAGCGAGATCGCTTTGACGCCGACCGGGCCATCGTGACGTCATGGCCCACCGACCTCTCACCAGTGGAAACCGTCAGCCGCATTCTCGACCTTCTGGCTCGGAGCTATGTCGATCTCGGCCGTTACCGCTTCGCCTTTGTCTCCACCCTCAAGGGTCGCGTGCCGGGATACGCGATCGAACTGACGAGTGCCCATCACCTTCTCAGCGCGGAGATTGCCACCCACGTGGTGCGCATCCAGGACCGCGCCGAACCGCCGACAGATCAAAACGCTCGCCTTTCATGGCTCTGGGCCACCAGCAAAGGTGTCGGCGATCATCTCGTCGATGCCCGCCACGAAGCCCATGGCGTTAAGCAAGACATCTTTCTCGAGACCGCCGCGAGAAGTGTCCTCGCGGGTTTGACTGCCCCTTAGGAGGCAACGCTGGCCGCGACGGGCTTTCGGCCCGACACAGCGATCGACACCGGGCTCAACATCACGAAGCCCGGTGTACGCACTTGGGCCATCGCAGCCTCGCCGTCGCCTTCGGTGACCAGTTCGTACTCGACCAGGCGCGGAATCGCCCGCTCGAGGGCCATAAACCACCATTCGCCTCCCGGTTCGCCGGGCCGCATCGCCCAGATGTCTCCAGCGACGTCGATGTCGGTCAAACCGTGACGCTGCATCTGATCAACCAGCTGGAGCCCATAATTCGGGTCTCGCCAGTCTTCCTGACTTCCGCTCGCCACGATCTGGTGAATGGAGCGATACGGCTCTTCGAGCCCCTGGTCGCCAAAGCCGCCAAATTGGCTGTCCTCCAGCACCATCCATCCGCCCGGCTTCAGCGCTTCGACGAGCTTTCCGACCACCTCATCGCGGGACGGGACATGCTGCAGCACGGCCCGCGTGTGGACGATGTCGAAGTGCGCAGCCGGGAGCGGTTCGTTCTCGATGTCGTGCTGGCGAACGATCACGTTGTCGGGCATTTCGCCATGGAACTGCAAGTCGATGTCGGTCGACATCACGCGGCCGTCGACGCCGACCCGCGCCGCGAGCCATGCGCTCACCGAGCCCGCGCCCGCACCCAGTTCGAGACAATGCATGCCGGCTTCGACCCCAATACGTTCGAGCAGCGCAAATGTCTTCGGGTCTCTCGCCGCCGCGAGCATGCCGAGTCGGACTCGTTCGAGTTCTGCCTCGTCGTCGCTGGTCCCGTACCGCTCTTCGCTCATGCAAGCCAGGGTAGGTCGCCGCCCGGTTGGCGTCGATCACACCGCGGCAGGGAGACTCCTGGCGATGACTGCGCCGACCGAAGAGATCTCAGAACCCGCCGAGTACGCGGCCTATCGCGCTCAGGTGAGTGAGTGGTACGGCGAGAACGCCACTCTGAAGCGTCCCGACGATCCGTGGGCGACCAACGTCCATGTCGATCCTGACGCGGCGACCGCCCACTTCAACAACTCACGGGGTTGGCTCGGCCAGCTCTTCGAAGCCGGATATTCCGGCATTGCCTGGCCCGCCAAATACGGCGGTGGTGGCGGCGAGTCGTGGATGACCCGCATCGAGCAAGAGATTGCCGGCGACTACGAAGAGTTCACCGGATTCCCCGGCGCCACGCTGGCCATGCTCGGCCCCACCCTTCTCCGCCACGGCACGGAGGACCAGAAGAAGGAGTTCATCCCGAAGCTTCTCTCTGGTGAGCTCACGTTCTGCCAGCTGTTCTCCGAACCCGGCGCGGGTTCTGACCTGGCGTCACTCGGCGCCAAGGCCGTCCGCGACGGTGACGAGTTCGTTGTCAACGGCCAGAAGGTGTGGAATAGCTCCGCGCAATTCACCGACTGGGGCTTCCTTCTCGTCCGCACCGACCCGGATGCTCCGAAGCACAAGGGCATCACGTTCATCCTCGTCGACATGTCGTCGCCGGGCATCGAAGTCCGTCCCCTCGTCCAGATGAACCAGTCGGCGCACTTCAACGAGGTATTCCTCAACGACGTCCGTATCCCGGTGGCGAACGTCGTCGGCGAGATCAACGCGGGCTGGGCCCCCGCCCGAACCGTGCTGTCGAACGAGTCCGCCTTCATCGCCGGAAGTAAGGTGCCCACCGGCGAGAAGCTGCGGGAGCTCGCCCACCAGGTTGGGGTGAGCGATGATCTGGTCTTCCGACAGGAACTCGCCCGTTTCCTCACTGTCGAACGCATCGCCGGCTGGATGGGCGAGCAAGTGCAGCAAGCGATCCGGCGAGGCGAAACGCCGCCGATGGACCCAGGGTTGATCAAGCTCCGGGCCTCATCGAATCGTCGCCTGGCGGGCGACATCGCGCTGTCGATCATGGGTGCCGCGGGCCAGGCCGGATCGACACCACAGACCGCGTGGGCCCAAGCCGAGCTGATGGGGCGCTACTCCATCTCCATCGGCGGCGGCACCGACGAAGTCCTCAAGAACAACATCGGCGAACGCTCACTAGGACTCCCCCGCGAACCGGGCTACGACAAGACTCAAGCCTGGAAAGATGTGCCTAAGTAGCGACTGACCGAACCTCTTTGTCCATCTGGTCGGTGTCGCCGGTCTTCACGTACCACTCCCAGCGAGTGTTGTCGGGGCCTTCGACCCAGGTCTCGGTCTTCTCGGCGTAACAACACACGGTGTCGTCGATGCCGGTGGTCTCGATGCCATCGCTCGACAGGCGGGCTTCCGCATCGCTCACTTGGGCGGCGGTCTCGACCTCGACGCCAAGGTGGTTGAGCCCACCGGCCGTCGCCGGGTTTTCGAAGAGCACCAGCTTCAAGGGTGGCTCGGCGATCGCGAAGTTGGCATATCCGGGCTTCCGCTTCGCGGGCTCGGTGTTGAACATTTTGGAGTAGAAGTCGACGGCTTCGTCGATGTCGCTCACGTCGATGGCAAGTTGTAGGCGCATGGGATTGCTCCGTTCTTTCATTTCGATGATGGTCGATATGACCGTTGGACGCAACCTTGCATAACGTATCGATGAATGTCAATATGTTTCTCATGAAGATCTCGCTGTCGTCTCCGTGCTGCACTCCCCTGCAGACGTCCCCGCTCTCCGAAGCCGATGCGGACGAGCTCGCGGTGATGCTCAAAGCGCTGGCCGACCCGGTTCGCCTCCGACTTCTCTCCTTTATCGCCGCCACCGAAGACGGCGAGGCCTGCGCCTGCGACCTCACCGAACCCGCGGGCCGAAGCCAAGCGACGGTGAGTCATCACCTTTCGCAGCTCACCCAGGTTGGCGTGCTGGAACGCGAACAACGGGGCAAGTGGGCCTGGTTCCGTCTCGATCGAGACCGCCTGAATAGCATCTGCGCGGCCGTGTGCGCCACGTCGATGGAGTAGCCGCTTCGACGAAAGCACGCGGCCTGCGCCAGCATGGGCCCATGCACACCCGCCTCACCGAGGACGAAGAAGCCGTCAAGGAAGTGTTCGACGGTTTCTTCGACAACGAATCGCCAATCGAGACAGTCCGGGCCGCCGAACCGGGCGGCCACGACGCCGCGCTCTGGGCAAAACTCGCTGCCACCGGCGCCCCTGGTATGGCCCTTCCCGTGGCCGCGGGCGGCGGCGACGCTTCCCTCCGAGACCTCGCCGTCGTCGTCGAGGTGTGGGGCTCCCACCTCGCACCGGTGCCGCTGGTCGAGCATGCGGTTGCCACTCGACTCCTCCATCGCCTGGGCGTCGACGTCGAATCTCTCGCGACCGGCGAGCAGATCGCCACGCTCGCGCTCCGCGATCCGGTCGCCGGTCACGCTCGACTCGTCCCCGCCGGCGCAGTCGCCGACGTGGTCGTGTCGCGGGACGGCGACGACGTGGTCATCACTCGTTCGGCGGCCCCCGGTACCGGCCCGCGCAACACCGGCGACCTCCCACTCGCCGACCGAACGATCACCGACGACGAACGCATCATTGGTGGGGCACGCGAATGGGACCGAGCCCTCGACGAGTGGCGTTCGCTCATGGCCGTCGCCTACGTGGGTCTGGCCCGCCAGGCAATCCATCTCGGCGTCGAGTACGCCAAGCAGCGAGTGCAGTTCGGCGTTCTGATTGGCACGTTCCAAGCAGTGCAACACGGCTTCGCTGATGCGGCCACGAAGCTCGAGGGCGCCCACCTTCTCGCCCACCGTTCCGTGTGGGCGCTTGACACCAATCAGCCCGATGCCAGCCGGCTCGCGGGCATGGCCCTGCTCTTTTCCGGCGAGATGGCTCGCTTCGCAACTGACCGATCGCTCCAGTACCACGGCGGCTACGGCTTCTCCGAGGAGTACGACATCCAGATCTACTACCGGCGGGCGTCAGCCTGGCTGCTCCAGCTCGGGGAACCCGGCCTCGAATACGCCCGGTTGGCTACGGAAGAGTTCGGAGCGGCCTGATGGACTTCTCCTTCCCACCTGAAGTCGAAGAGTTCCGAGCGGAGGTCAAGACCTTCCTGGCCGAGAACCTCACCAGCGAAATGATCGCCGCCACCCACGACGGCACCATCCACGCGCCCGCCCTTCACGCCGCGATGGCGGACAAGGGCTGGATGGCCGGGCCCGTTCCGGAGGAGTTCGGCGGCGGCGGCCGCGGTGCCCTCGGCTCCGTTGTCCTCAACGAGGAGATGCAGCTCGCCCAGGCACCGATCGACGCCATGGCCGTCACGATTGTTGTCGCCTCGATCCTGCTCGAACACGGCAGCGATCATCTCAAGAACAATGTCGTCCCTCGTTTACTCGACGGCACCCAGCTCGGCTGCTTCGGTTATACGGAGCCGGAGTCGGGGTCCGACGTTGCCGCCGCGCAAACGAAGGCCATCCTCGACGGCGACGAGTGGGTCATCAACGGCGCCAAGATGTGGACCACGCTCGCCCACATCGCCGACTACGTGATCCTGCTCACCCGCACCGATCCCGACGTACCGAAACACAAGGGGCTCACCTTCTTCCTAGTCCCGCTCGACACCCCCGGCATCGAGATTCATCCGGTGCCGACGATGGCCGTCGAGCGATCGAACGCCACCTTCTACGACGACGTGCGCCTCGCCGATAAGTGGCGAGTTGGCGAAGTCAACGGCGGCTGGGCCGTAATGAAGACCGCGCTCAAGTATGAGCGCGGCATCGCCGGCGGCCAGTTTCCGTCACCACCCGTGATCGAAGCGGCAACCGACTGGGCGAAGACACGTGTGCGCAGTGACGGCACCCGACCGATCGACGATCCGACGGTGCGGGAGAAGCTGATGCGCGCCCTCATCGATGTGGAGGTGTGCCGCGGCTTCGCCTACCACACCGCTTCTCTCGCGGAGCAGGGCGAGATGTTCGGTGTGGAGGGTTCGATGACGAAGCTCTTCGCATCAGAGTCGTACAAGACACACGCTCGCTGGTTCCACGATCTCATGGGTGTGGAGGGTTTGATCACCCACCACAACCGCGATGCCCACATGGGCGGCCTCATCGAGGAAAACCTGCGCCACGCGCCGGTCACCACGATCTATGGCGGGACGAGCGAGATCAGTCGAAACTTGGTGGCCGGCAGCCATCTCGGTCTGCCCCGGGCACGCTGAACCAGGCCCGTCTCAGATTTCCGACCCGTCGGGCCGGTAGGTGTGCCACACCCCTACGGGGTCGCGCCATAAGGCGAAACCTTTCTGTTTCCAGCGATTGTGTTTGCCGCAGAATGGCCCCCCGTTGCCGGGGTTGGTTCTCCCGCCTTTGGCGTGGTCGAGCGTGTGATCGACCTCACACTTCGTTGTGGGAACCGTGCAGCCGGGCCACGGGCAGTGATAGCTGCTCATCTGAGCGGCGAGCCGGGCTCCTCCGGTGAAGAACCGGGCCCGACCCATATCGATCACGACGCCGGCCGCATCCACAACGACTCGACGCATCTTCGTGACCAGCGCGTTGGCAAACGCCTCGGTCGGGTCCAAGGGCGTGCCGTTGAGGCTGCGACACACCGAGGTGGTCGGGTCGATCGGTGATGGAGATTCACCGCTGAAGCGGCGAGCCATCTCTTCGATCGTCGCGGCATCCCACACGATGTTGTTGATGATCTCGGGGCAAGCGGAGCCCGGATTGGCGGCCGCGTCTTGGCAGATCTGCCACAGCGCATCAGCTCGGCGCTGTTGCTCAGTGCGAGGGAGATCGGCGGCCGTGGCTGCTTCGCCGCGTTCGGCCTTGGCCTTCTCCCAGTCGGCCAAGCGCTCGGCATCGGCGTAGTGGCCAAGGATCTCGTCGACCTGGTCGCCCTGCATCGCTCCGAACCCGCCGCCGAGCTCCCAACCCAGCTCCACCGGGTCTTGGCGGAGTGACACATCACGTTGCTCGTGATCGCGGGCCTTCTTGGGTTCGGGGCCGTCTTCGTCGGCGAGGCGCTCCCAGGTACGGACTTCGATCTCAAAGTCGGAAAAGGAAAGCCGGGCCGCGACACGGAGGAACCACTCCTGCGCGTCGGCCATGTGAATACGGACGCGGGGATTGCTCCATACCCGCCCCAGCAGATCGAAATAGTCGATCCCGAGCACACCCCGCCGGAGCGCATCATCAACGAGCGGCAACCCTCGCGCCATACGAGCACCCCGGTCTCGATTCGCGGCGGCCGCGGGCGAGAGCCGAGCGTTGTGGCACACCATCACCTTCGCCGAAGGGTGCCCATCAGAGGCATACACGCCCGATTGATCCACTTCTTGCTGCACATCCATCTGCACCGACCGCACCCGTCGAGCGACCGATTCGAGGCGGCGTAAGAGCCGAGCCGCATCACGGGCGGTCGAGACGGAGAGGTCGGCCACGACAAGCTGGTCAAGGGCCTCCTCCACTTGCCCCAACTCCATGACCGAACCGAACATATGTTCGATCCTACGCATGGGGTGTGACAGCGTGATTCGCTCCGCGGCCATCGGCGAGTCGACAGGTCGCAATGCACATGGTCCTAGGGATTGATCGACGAGACGCGATGGTGCCAGGTGACTGACACGACAGGTTCATCTTCAACCGCTGTCGTGCGCATGAACCCCCGGCGCGCTCTCGCGTGTTGGTGAGGCGTGCTGAATCCGGTCAAGAACCATGAGCAATTCCTCGAGCTGATCTTCGCGCTCGGCGGGTCCGGGTTCAACCGGAGCGACGACCGCTTCCGGGATGCGCCGGACGGCCAACGCCTTCTCGATAGTCGCCCCGACATCGCCGCAGTTCTCACCGATTCCGACCGGCTCGGATGGGACGACGACTTCCACTACGTCGTCCAGCGCGGCATCGCGCCGTACGAGGAACTGCTCCACGAGTCGATCGACGCGGTCCGGGCCGGCTCGGCATTACCGCCGACGAAATCGCCCACCCCGAGGGGCACGTCTACTCGAACTTCCAATTCGGCTCACGCCGAAACCGTCAGACGGAACAGGCTTACAATCCATATCGCTACGACCCGGAACGAGCCGAACAGGAAGCGAACGAATAACACTCAGGGCGACCTCTTGAGATCGCCTAGCCGGGCATCGAGAATTCGTCGACGAGGACCATCGAACCCTCAGAGTTGTCGCGGCGAAGATTGACAACCGCCTGATACTCGTCGGAGTTGTACCAAGCCATGGCGGCGTCTCGGTCGGCGAACTTCAACACGACGGTTGACTTCGACGGCTCCCCCTCAACCACAGTGGAGCCATGATCGGCTACCAGCACCTCGACGCCATGCGCCATCAGTGTCGGGATTACTCCCGGTGTATAAGCCTCATAGGCTTCAGGGTTCGTAACGGTGTATGTGGCAACGATGTAAGCGCTCATCTTGCGACCGTAGCCGACACCGAGTTCGCCATGCGTTCCTGTCGCGGTAGGGCGTCTAGCGTTCCCCTCAACAAGGAAGGCGCCAAGCGCAATGACACTCTCCAACACCACCATCGTTCTTGCCGGATGCACCGGCCAGGTCGGCAAGCCCGTCGCTAAGGCGCTGGCGGCGCAGGGCAACGAAGTCCACGGGCTCGCCCGCTTCGCGGACCCGGTTGTGCGAGAAGAGATGGAGGCCGCCGGCGTGATCTGTCACGCGGTGAATCTGATCGACCCGGATCTCTCGACGGTGCCGACCAACATCGACCACCTGCTGAACTTCGCCGTCACGAAGACCGGCCGATGGGGCAAGGATCTGGCCGCTAATGCCGACGCCGCAGGTCTTCTGATGGCCCACTGCCGCGAGGCGAAGAGTGTGCTCCATTGCTCGTCGACGGCGGTCTACGCGCCCACCGCCGGCGAGCCGATGCATGAAGATTCAGCGCTCGGCCAAGATCACCATCAGTACATGATGCCCACCTACTCCACGGCGAAGACGGCCGCGGAGTCGGTCGTGAGCTTTGCGGCAAAGGCCTTCGATCTTCCGACCACGATCGCCCGGTTGTGTGTGCCCTACGGCGACGAGGGCGGTTGGCCGATGTTTCATCTCCTGATGGCGCAGGGCGGTCAGCCGATCCCGACCCACACGGATGGCAGCCGCTACAACGTGATCCACCACGAGGACATCATCGGCCAGATCCCGGCGTTGCTCGATGCCGCTACGACGCCGGCCACGATCTTGAACTGGGGTGGTGACGAGGTGGTGTCGGTCGAGGAGTGGACGCGCTTTATGGCCGATCTCGCGGGAGCACCGGAGCCCACCTTTGCGCCCACCGACTACACCATCCCGAGCGCGGTCATCGATACCGAGCGCTCACGAGCCGTGTTGGGCCCGTGCACTATCGGTTGGCAAGACGGCTTCCGCCGACTCACCGAACAGGTGCTCGCCGGTCAGTAGTCGGTGATCGTCACGTCCATGGGTTGAAGCGCTTGCGCCGCCCACAAAGGTGCCCACGCGCTCATATCCATGTTGGTGGGCCATACGGCAGCAACCTGAGTGGCCTGGAAGGTCAGGAACGATCCGAGGGCCGGATCGGTGTTGCTGATACCCGACACGATGGCCTGGCCTGCTGCTCCGTAGAAGTCGCCGTCGCCCCAGCATTCGCTGACCGGCGGCGTGGTGTCGTCCACATACACCTGCTCGAGCGTCGGGACATACGTGCCGCTGTATCCGGCCGCCATGGTGATGTCGCCCTGGACGCCTTCGACGTACTCCCACGACGGGATCGCGGTGCTGACCGTGTCAGGCGAGCCGTCGATCGTGACGGACGAAGCCAGCGTGCTACTGCCATAGGTCGCGCCCGCCGCGGCCGCGCTCCAATCCCAGTACGACATCACGCCGGGAATCGAGTGGACCCGCAGATCGGTGACCTGCTCATAACGATCCTCGTAGAAGATCTCGGTGCGCTGCGTTTTCGGCCCACTGTTGGCCCCGATGTAGGACCGAATCGCTCGAATCGGCCCGTCGATGTTCGCGATGAACGCCCCCTCGGCAGCGGCGAAGGTGGCGTTGGACCGGCCACAGGTCGAGAACGAGAAGCGAGACTTGTGGCCGTCGAGCACGTCGACACCACTCCCCCAGTTGCTCCGAAACTCATCGGTGATCCACCGGTCGCTGAAACCCATCGAATAGTTGTCGGTGGTGACCGTCGACGACTCGGGGTTGGGGCCATTGGCCCGGAGGTAGTCGTCCTTGTAGTTGCCGGCGTCGAGACTGAAGTTGTAGGTGACATGGTCGACTCCGGCCGACGAATCGACGCCCGCGGCGCCATAGAAGAGGTAGACGTAGCCGAGGGTGCCGCCATCGGGATCAACGATCGCGAGCTCGAGACCGATCCCGCCGGCGGCTGCGGCCGGAGGGGCTTGGCCGTTCGGGGCCTGCGGGCCCGCGTCGCGAGACAAGAATACGAGCTCGTCGTCGTCGTCGAACGTGGCATCGGTGTCTGCGCCCACCCAGGTGTTGGGGTCGGCGTAGACGTTGACGGTGATGCCGCTGAGGTTGCCGGAGCCATAGATGGTGCCGGCGACACCGGCGCTGTTGTTGTTGCCCGGCTGGGTGCCGAAGTCGACCGTGACACGTTCGTCGATCTGGATCGGGATCTGCATCCAGTCCGACGCGTCGGTGTCCCAGCGATACCCAAGGCCACGGGCGATGTCGAGGTTGAAGCTGCCAATACCGAGGTCAGCGCCGGTCACGATGACCGCCCCGTCGACCCGGCCGAGGAACGGCGCATAGGCGTAGTTGCAGCTCGCCGCGACGAGTCCGAGGACAGCGACGAACGTGAACAGTTTCCAACGACCAATCATGTGGGCATTGTGTCACCCTCGGTGGCAAGAGTCGAAAAGAAGTCTCGGGGAGCCTTGTCGATCTCCCTGTAGCATCCATCCCGGAAACGGGACGTGGCGCAGCTCGGTAGCGCACCTGCTTTGGGAGCAGGGGGTCGGGAGTTCAAATCTCCCCGTCCCGAC
>JBLIOE010000026.1:0-57236 GCA_047639555.1 Candidatus Aldehydirespiratoraceae bacterium | reverse complement strand
ATGTCTCCCGTGATCGTTCCGCCGGCGACAGTGATCCGTCGCGATGCCAGGTCGAGCGTGCGATCGACCTCATGCGACGACAACAAGACGGTGGCGCCGGCGCGTGCGGCGTCGGCGACGAGCCCATCGACGAGGTCTCGGCCACTCGGGTCGAGACCGGCGTGGGGTTCGTCGAGCAGCCACAACTGGGGGCGGCGCACGACGACCGCAGCAAGCGCCACTCGCCGTCGCTGACCGGCCGAGAGGAGCCCGACTGACACCTCGTGAAGGCGGGTGGCCACACCGAGCCGGTCGAGAGCCGGCGCAACCGCGGAAGCGTCACAACGGCTGGCTGCGGCCCAGAAGTCGAGGTTTTCTCGCACACTCAGGTCGTCGTAGAGCGCGGTGTCGTGACCCAGCAGCCCGACTGATCGCCGGATCGCCGGCCGATCCCGACCAAGGTCGTGGCCCAGGATCTCGCCCGTGCCCGACTCGAGACGAAGAAGGCCGGCACAGAGACGCAGCAGTGTCGACTTTCCGGCGCCGTTCGGTCCCTGGACAAGCACTACTTCGCCCGCGCCAACCTCAAGATCGATGCCCGCAAGGGCAGGGAATCGGCCGATCAAAGCGACCGCGGCGTGAAGCCGGATAGTGGACACGTTGAAAACGCTATCCGAGCGCGTGCTCAGGTCACTGCGCCGGAGACCGATAGGTTCCGCGTATGTCCGACAACCTCCCTCGGAGCGCGAAGATCCTCGGCGCTATCGGTCGCGGTTTGATCACTGCCGGCGTCGTTGTGTTGCTGTTTGTTGTATTCCAGCTCTGGGGCACGAATATCCAGGAAGCGCGTTCACAAGACGGACTACGCGACGAATTCGAAAATGTCTTCGCCGACGCGCAGACACAGCTGGCCTCGTTCGCCACACCAACCACCGTCGCGCCAGTCGACGCGGGCACGGTCGACGAACTCCCCGCGCCGACAACAACCTCCACCCTGCCGGGCGGGATCGACCCCGAAGTACTGCGCTACTTCTTCCCGCAGGGCGGCGACGCCGTCGCCCGGATTGAGATCCCCTCTATCGACGTCGACAAGATCGTCGTCAACGGCGTGCAGGTAGCCGACCTCCGAAAGGGGCCCGGGCAGTATCTCGATACCGCCCCGGTGGGCACCGAGGGCAACAGCTCGATCGCCGGCCATCGCACCACGTATGGCGCGCCGTTCAATCGCATCGATGAGCTGCAGCCGGGCGACGAAATCCATGTCACCGGCATCCTTGGCAAGTTCACGTATCGGGTGATGGGCCCACAGACGGCGTACCCCGAACAGATTCACACCGTCGTTGGCCAAGGCGCCGGCCACATCATCGTCCGACCGGGCGACACATGGGTGCTCGGTGATTTCCGAGACAATCGCGTCACCCTTACGGCTTGTCACCCGAAGCTTTCGTCGCGCCAGCGCATCATCGTTGCGGCCGAGCTCGTGGAGACGGCCGTCGACGTTCCGGTGTTTGATCCCAACGTCGTCGCCCTCCTCACCGGCGAGCCGGTGGACGAACCACCGGCGCAGCCCAGCCTCGGCGTCGACGAAGTTCCAACTGACGATGCACTCACCGGCACGGACCCGATCACCGAACCTGAAGCTCTCGATCTCGACTCCGGTCTCAGTGGCGAGCGCGGTGCAATTCCTGGAGCGACCCTCTGGATGCTGGGCGCAATCTTCTTCTGGGTGGGTGCTGGCCTGGTCGGACACCGGCTCTTTGAAGAGCGTTCGCGCCGACTCGCCGTTCGTTTCGTCGGTCTTCTGCCGGCCGCGTGCTGCCTCTGGCTCTCGTTCGAAATGATCGACCGGGCACTCCCCGCCGGCTGATCCATCTAACCTCAGCGCCGTGTTTGCTCGTCGGCTCACTACCGCCATTCTTCTTGCCCTCGTGCTGAACGCATGTGGGGGCGACGCCGCGTCACCGGAAGTCGACGCCAACACCACGACGACCACGACGACATCGCCCGATACGGCAACAACAACGACGACCGAACCCAACGAACCATTGCTCGCGGCTGACCTCCCCGGCCAGCCGCTGAACAAATACAGCCTCGAATCCAACGACTGTTTCGCCCAAGTCGACGACCTCGACCAGGGCCGACCTGTCACCCGCACCACCCGACTCGACTGTGACGAACCCCATGGGTTTCAGGTCTTTCACCGCCTGAGCTATCCGGCCGTTCATCCGTCGATCTTCCCGGGTGACAGCGTCGTTCGACAGTTCGCCATCGAGTCTTGCTACCGAGAATTCGAGGCGTGGGTCGGCCATGAATACGAGACATCCATGCTCGATCTCGATGTCTTCATCCCCACGCAGTCGAACTTCGAAGACAACAACGCGCGCTATCGCGGCATCCATTGCATCGTCGATCGAGTCGACGGCGAACCGATGATCGGCACGGCGCGCAACTCCGGCTGGTAACTTTTCTCGGTGGCCGCACTGCCGATCCTCCTCGCAGTCTCTGCTGGTATCGCTTTTGGGCTTGCGAGAAACGGACGTCTCGGCTCAATTGCCCGTGCTCGCATTCGTCATCCCGAATTCCTTTTTGCAGCGATTGTCTGCAGCCTCTTCGTTGATGTCACCGACCAGGGCCCGTCCGCCGCGATCGCCATCGTGGGGCTCATTGGCGGACTCGGGTTTGCAATCGTCAACGTGCACCTGGCCGGAATGGCGGTTATCGCGATCGGACTTATTGCCAACCTGACCCCTGTTGCGCTCAATGGCGCTATGCCGGTGCGAGCTGATGCGCTCGTCGGTGCGGAGATGATTGCGCCTGACGAAATCGATCGCGTCTCGCTCACGGGCGCCCGAGAGCTCGAAACGAGCGACACGATTCTTCCTGTCCTCGGCGACACCTATCCCGTCCGGTGGACGAACCAGGTTGTCTCGCTGGGCGACATCATCATGTTGGTCGGCCTGGCTGATGTCGTCGCCAACATGATGCTCACCCGGCGCCGTCGTCGTTTGCCGCCTAGTACTATTCCGTCGCTCGAAGCACTCGGCTGGACCAATGATTTGGCCGGCATGACCGCCGACACAAACGATGCCGAAGTCGATCTACGCGAAGAAGTCGACCTCCGCGAAACCGTCCCGGTGTCGCCCGTCGACCGACGCGAAGAGGTCGACGTTCGTACTTATCTCGATGTGAGCGATCAGGCCGATGATCCGTCGTCGAGCACCATGACTAAGCCGGTCCAGGACTGAGGAATCGCGCCGAGGCCTTGCCCGGAGTCACCATTCCAATACTCGGCCAAGCCGCTCTCGATCGCACCGTCGATAGTGCGAGACCGAAGCTCGGCCGCGACGTCGGCATCACCCGATCGATCCAGCGCCAGCCACAACAAGTAGGCGAGCTGTGGCCACACCGGTCCTCGCCAGTAGGTCGAGGGGTTGTAGGTGGCCTCGCCGGCGTGTACGCCGCGGGGCCCGAAGCGCGACGCATGGGCGTCCGGGTCGACGAGCTCCGCAGTGGCGCGCCGACGGATCTCAGCGTCGCGGGTGGTGAGCAACCCCAGGAGCCCGTCGGCGGTGCGGGCCCGGCCCGAGCGCCCCGGACCGGCATCAACCCAGGTTCCGAGCTGGTCATCAAACTGTTCGTCGAGGGCAACCGCGAGGGCCGCCGCATCATCGGCCAGCGCCCCGTCGCCGGTGACGCCGGCGAGCTCGGCGGCGTTCCAGGCCACCAAGGCGTTGAAGCCAGCTGAGGCCACCGAGAAAGCCGGATTGTGGAGCGGTTCACCGTGTAGTCCCCGTTCGATCGAATCGATCAGCGCCACCTTGTGGGCGCGCCAAACCGTCAGGTCGAATCCAACGCCCGGGCAGTAGTCGTCCCAGCGGGGCGAGTCGTCGCAGCCGGTCTCCCATGGGTGCACCACACTGACGAGCCCATCGACGCGGCGGCGACCATGCAAAAGATAACGAAACGCTCGCGTCGCGTCGGCCAGAAGCGACGCGGAAAGCTCGACGCCCGCCCGGTGGAGCTCGGCCAGCGTGTGACCAAACATCGGCGGCTGCGTGATCGAGGAGGCACCGGCCCGACCCCAGAGCTCCACAGCCCGTTGTGGGTCCAGCTGATATCCCATGTGGGCGACGAAGCCCGCCTCGTCAATGGAGGACAACGCAACTGTGACTTCTTGAAGCGCCCGTTCTTCTTCGCCGAGGCGGAGCCAGATCAGTGAGTGAAAGCAACTGTCCCAGAGCCACAGCCACGGATACACATCGGTATTCGGCGCGGCGTAGCCAATATCAACCCAGGCGGCATCGAGTGCCTGGCGGACATTGGATCGGAGCTTTGAGGTGCGGTCGGGCGTTTCACCCGGCATCGTGTCGGTCATGGCCAGGTGTGCGATCGTCTCGTTCCGACTCGGAATGGCCGACGGCGTGTCGGTCGTCGCCCGCAACTGGCAACGAGCGTTGGAGCAACTCGGATTCGAGGTGCACACCGTCGCCGGCGACGGGCCGGTCGATCGGACCGTACCCGGCCTGTCGATCGGCGCCACGGATCCGCCCGCCATAGGCGCCCTCACCGATGCGTTGGACGACGTCGACCTCGTCGTTGTCGAGAACCTGCTCACGATCCCGTTGAATCTGCCCGCCGCCCGCGTCACCGCCGCCGTGCTCGCCGGAAAACCCGCGATCCTGCACCACCACGATCCGCCTTGGCAGCGGGAGCAGTGGGCCCACGTCACCGAACTCCCACCCCGGGATCCGGCGTGGCGCCACGTCACCATCAATCAGCTCACCCGACAACAGATGGCCGACCGCGGATACGAATCCACGTGTATCTACAACGGCTTCCCGACCGCCACCGGACACGCCGATCGCGCCGGGGTACGCGCCCGCCTCAGTGTCGATGACGACACGTTGCTGCTCGCCCACCCGGTGCGAGCGATTGCCCGCAAAGACATACCCGCGGCTGTGCGGCTGGCGGAAGAACTCGGCGGCACCTACTGGCTCTGGGGGCCAGCCGAGGACGGGTATGACGACGAGCTCGCCCAAATTCTGGGCGCCGCAACATGCCCCGTTGTTCGCGGCACCAGCGATGAATCCGCGGCCGATCTGTATGGCGCGGCCGATGCCGTCCTCTTTCCCAGCATCTGGGAGGGGTTCGGTAACCCGCCGGTGGAGGCCGCGATCCATCGCGTGCCCGCTGCAGTAGCGATGTATCCGGTGGCCCAAGAACTTCGCGACCTCGGCTTGCGCTGGTATCCGGCCGACAACGCCGAGCCGATCCGCCAAGCCTTAGCGGCGCCCGACCACGCGATGCTCGAACACAATCGTCGCGTTGCGGTGGAACACCTGTCGCTCGATGCGATGCGCAACGCAATCGCCGCGCTGCTCGCCGACGCCGGCTGGCTACCGTGAACCATCGTGGCCTCTGACGACCCCATCCTCATCAAGCGTGCGAAGGCGCTTCGGATCGCCAAGCGCGGCCAACGCCTGGGCTACTTGCTCTATCTCATCGCCATCGTCGTGTACACGATCGGTCTCGCCACGGACTTCAACAGCACCGTGTCGGCGATCGTCACCTTCACCTTCATTGCCGGGTCCATCGTGCTCGCTCCTGCAATTCTTGCCGGCTACGCCGTGAAGGCCGCAGTCCGAGACGATCTCGAGCACGGCCGCGAAGTCGAGTAACCCGTTATGGTGCCGACGTGACCGTCCGCCTTCCTGCTGCAGAACGCCGAGCCCAACTGCTTGACGCCGCTCTTGGTGTGTTCGCGGCCGAAGGCTTCCAAACGGCAACTATGGAATCGGTTGCGGTCGAGGCCGGAGTCACCAAGCCGGTGCTCTACCAGCACTTCTCGTCGAAGCGCGAGCTGTTTCTAGAGCTCCTGCGACACGTCGGTGTGCGGCTCTCCTACGAGGTCGGCGAGGCGGCGACCGCAGCTTCAACCGGACAGCAGAAGGTCATCGATGGTTTCAGCGCCTACTTCCAGTTTGTCGCCTCTCATCCCGACGAATTCCGCCTGCTCTTTGGCGAGGGCGTGCGCAGCGACCCCGAGTTCGCTCGAACGGTCGCCGACGTCGAAGGCCAACTCGTGCAGTTCATTGCCGCGCTGATTGATATTCCTGAGCTCAACGAGGGCGACCGCCTCTTACTGGCTCACGGCATTCTTGGGCTCGCGGAAAGCACGGGCCGCCACTGGATCGCCGGCGGTGCGGTCGGCGATGTCGCCGAGTTCGCCGGCCGGGTTGCCGATCTTGCATGGCTGGGCCTAAGAGGGCGACAGCCCTAACGAGGTTGCTCGCCCACCCTGGTCGAGCGGCGGGGTGATATCGATTGGTTCGTCGGGAATCTCGCCCGCGATCAGCGCAGGAAGAAACTCACGCAAGCGCACGGGGATGGTGGGTTCATCGTTCGCGAGGAGGTCTTCGAGCGTCCACCACTGTGCACCCTGGAATGCCGCGACCTCGAGCGCCTCGAGACCCTGAGGGTTGTATTCCCCACCGTCGCACCAGGCCACATGGATGTGGTCGTCGGATTCGAAGTGATAGCCGGCAAAGGTGTATTCGGTCTGTTGCACCCACACACACGGGCCCATTTCGACGTTGGGGATGCCGGTCTCTTCGTGCAGCTCCCGAAGCGCAGCATGTCCGCTCTCTTCGCCGCGACCCATACCGCCACCGGGGATCTCCCACCATTCGGGCTTGTAGGGGTCTACCGGGTCTTCGGCTCGAATGAGGAAGATCCGGTTCTCACGATCGAGCAGGACGGTGCGCGCGGCGGGACGACGGAAGCTGAACGACATCGCTGGAACCTAACGCTTCGGCCGCGCTTCGCGCAGCAGGACTTCTTGCGCCATCGAAGCGACGTGCACGCCGTCAGCGGACCAGATCTCGCCGAACGAGAGACCGCGAGAGGAATACACACCCGACGATCGCATGTCGTGCAGGCACCACTCATCGGCCGGGGCGGGCCGGTGGAACCACACGGTGTGATCGAGACTGGCGCCCATATACATGTGTTCGTAGTCGTCACCGGAATGCCAGTCGGGACGCCCCAACGGGTGTTCGAGTTCGACTGCCTCCGTCGGCATGTCGTCGCTCGCAAAGACATGTCCAAGTATGTGGATGAGCGGATCGTCGCCGAGCGGACCAGGCACACGGACCCACGACTGCGCCCGCTCTGTATCGCGCGGCACGGGCCGCCGCTCGAGCAGTGGGCCCCAATCG
Organism: Candidatus Aldehydirespiratoraceae bacterium; assembly: GCA_047639555.1. Classification (GTDB taxonomy): domain Bacteria; phylum Actinomycetota; class Acidimicrobiia; order Acidimicrobiales; family Aldehydirespiratoraceae; genus JAJRXC01. The sequence goes on along the minus strand of JBLIOE010000026.1, from coordinate 50,040 downwards.
TCGTTGGGAAGCTCATCGGCCGAGTGGGTAGTGGGCACCGGGATTGCCGTGGCATCAGCCGCAGCTTCGACAATATGGAAGGAGGCCGAGAGGTTCAGAATCGCACCTGAAGATTGTCGAGCAACCACCCGTCTGGTGATGAACGAACGACCGTCGCGGATCCGGTCGACTTCGAAGCGGATCGGTTCAGTGAACTCGCCGCCGCGAATGAAATATGCATGCAGCGAGTGGGGCGCATAGTTCTCGGGCACGGTCTGCGCGGCCGCCCAAAGTCCCTGCGCCGCCACCTGCCCGCCATAGACGCGACCCCACGGGTACCAGCCAGATTCTCCGACCCACACATCGGGCCCGTGGGTGGCCATCTCAAAGAGGTCCGCAAAGCGGGTGATGTTGCTGCTCACCGGACGGACCATAATCAGCTGGTGGCCGACCACCCCCATCAGCTCCATACCGTCGTGATCGGTGACAAACCCGGGCCTTGGGCCGAGGCTGGATTCGCGCTCGATGGAGATCGTCTACGAATTGCCAACACCGTTCTTCGGTTCCCGGGCACCGCGGACGGACGAGGCATCCTCTCGGTCTCGGCCGACGAACTCCAGGGTCCGATCGACGACATGCCCTTCGGCGGCACCGAGGTCAACAAGGTGAGGTCGCTCCCCCACCGAAACCAGGTCACCGAATTTGATCACCTGGTGGCAATGAGCCCGAACATGGACCGAACCACCGCGGCGCTCGTCGCCGCCGGCCTCGACCATCGTCGCACCCGCACCTTCGAAGCAGGCGATCGCACAATGCGGCAGGCGTTCTTCTGGATGGGCGATGTCATTCTCGAATTGGCGGGAGAAGATGCGGCCCACGGAGCGGATCCCGCGACTCTGTGGGGTTTGGCGCTGACCTGCCACGACCTCCACGGCGCCGCAGCCGAGCTCGGCGACGCACTCGGCGCGATCAAGCCGGCCGTGCAACGTGGTCGCGAAATCGCCACTCTGCGGACGCGCGAACTCGGAATCTCCGTGCCGGTCGCACTCATGTCACCCCATCCACGGTCCGGCGCATGACCCGCCGCCGCCGGTGGTGTGCGGTCATCGTCGCCCTGGTGATGCTCGGAGCGGCCTGCGGCGACGGCACCTCCGACTCGCCAACAACGACCACTTCCGGCTCCACCCTCTCCACCCCAGCTACAACCATCGTCATTGGCGCGTCGGCTTCATCAACAACGGTCCCATCAACGACAGCCTCGACAACGACGGTGGCACCGCCGCTCGACCCCACGGGCCCGAACTATCCGTCGACGCCGCCCCGTCCAACGCCGAGTTATCCCGAAGCCGGACGGTGACGTACCGCGCCTGATGGGGCGATTCGCACTTCACCGGCGCGGTCGCCGTCGCTGTCCCCGACCAACGTGGCGTGCCCGTCGACGATGAAGCTCATCGACTGGTCCGTCGTGGCTGGCCAAAGCACGCTGACTTCCGAATTTGCAGCAATTGCCGCGGCGGCTCGTCGCCCGACCGCGACCACCAACCGTCCGTCCGCGAACGCAACCATCGAGTGGGTAATCCGCGGCGGGCCGTCGCTGGCACCCGAGAGGACATAGGCCGAATCCCCATAATCGGCGGCGACCTTCGGAATTTCCTCGATCGGAACCTGCATGCTCATACAAGAAACGTAGCAAGACCGCTTCTGCGGGCTCGACCACGTGCCGATGGGGAGAGATCGTGCGCGTTTCGTATGGGGGCATAGCCCTGGTTCTCGGTTTGTTCTTCGTCGTCTCGACGACTGTGGTTGGCGCGCAAGTCGAAGCGCCGGCCGACTTGCCCATAGTCGGCGAACTCGCCGCCTCGGGCCCCACCATCGAGCTAGTCCTGGCAGAGATCGGACTCGACGCTTCGTGGCGTTCCACCCTTGATCTTCATCCGGCGGCAGCCCAGCTCGAAGTTAAATTCATCGGGGCCGAACGCGATGTCGTTGAAGCCTTGATTCGCACGAGCCTCAAACTCTCCGCGGCGACCACCGAACGAGGCGAAGTGATCGCTGATCTTCGTCTCGCCGCGGCGACCCTCGACGACGCCGAGGAAGCAGAGCGAGGTCGCGAGATCGATCGAAACCGAGCCGACGCGTATTTCCAGGGAATCCACGCGCTCACCCAGTCCGTGGCGATCGACCGATTTGCGGGCCGGGATCCGTCGACGAGCGCGCTACTCGGGCTCGACGGCAAAGCGCAAGCCAACGCTCAGCGCGAATTCGAGCTGACCAACACAACGCTTGACGAGATGTTCATCCTGCGCACGGAGGCCGAAACGGGTCTCGAGCAAGCCATCGCTGATCTTGATGCCGCGGTACAACATCGTGTCGCGTCCGATGTCGAACATCAGCGGCTCATCGACGAAGCCGCATCCCTCGCAACAACGCGACGCAGCCTCGATGCGTCGGCGCGAGCCACCCTCCCTGATGCCGCCGAGTCCTACGCCCTTGCCCACATCTCCGGCCAACCGGGCCTCACGCCACGATCACTCAGCGCCTATCTCCGGGCCGAGTCTGCAATGGCGGAAATCTCCCCCTCCTGCCATGTCTCGTGGCGCACCCTGGCCGCAGTTGGTTCGGTTGAGGGCCGGCACGGCGAGTACAACAACGGACGCTTGGGCATGGACGGTCGCCCCGTCGAACCGATTATCGGCCTCGCACTCAATGGTCAAACCGTCGACAACTTCGGCCACACAACCGCGCTTCTCGTCGACACCGACAACGGCCGCTTCGACGGCGACCCCACCCACGATCGTGCTGTGGGTCCGATGCAATTCATCCCCCAGACCTGGCAAAGGTGGCAGTTCGATGGTGATGGCGACGGGGAGCAAAACCCACACGACATCGACGACGCAGCCCTCGCGGCCGGCGCGTATCTTTGCAACTACGGCTCGTTGCGAAATTGGGAGAACTGGTCGGTCGCCATCTTTGGCTACAACCACTCGGGCCCCTACGTGAATTCGGTGAAGGCCTCACTCGACCGGGTCCTGCGATTCCAACTCCCGGAGTTCGAGGGGGACGAAGCACTCCGCCAGCGACTCCCCTATGGCACCTGGGTACCACACCCCGATGAAACCCTTCGTGAAGACGCACCCGAAGACGGGCTCCCTGAAAGAGAGGGCGTCGCTACCGCAGAAGCGGAGTGACGTCGCCCAACGTCCCGTCGACGATCCATTCACCGACGCCAACGAACTCGGCAAGATCATCGAGCGCGGGCCGGAGTGCTTCCGCCACCACGCCGGCGTCTTGATTGTCCTCTGAGAACGCGGCCTTCACTCGTAAGACGCGATCGGTCCGGTCCGTCTTCAGGTCTACTCGACCAACCAACTCGTCGCCGAGCAGGAACGGCAAGACGTAGTAGCCGTAGATGCGCTTCTCGGCCGGGGTGTAGATCTCGATCTTGTATTCGAAGTTGAAGAGTCGAGATGCTCGCTCGCGAAACCAGACGACCGGATCGAAGGGCGAAACGAGTGTGCAGGCGTCGATGGACCGCGGCCGTACGGCGTCGGGATGGAGGAGGGCGGGCCGTTTCCAACCCTCAACCTCGGCTTCGATCAGCTGGCCGTCTTCGACCAGTTCAGCCACCCGGGCTTTGGCTGGCACCTTCGGTAGTCGGTGATAGTCGACCAGGTCGAGGGCGGCGGCAATGCCGTGACTCGCGGCGGCCCGCATGAGGAGGGCTCGGTGGGCCTCCTCCTCGGTGGGTGTCGGGCGGTTGCGAATCTCAGCGGGGACGATCCGGTCCAGCGTGTCGAATTCCTTCACGAATCCCGGCTTGCGCCTGATTCCCACCTCACCCACTCGAAAGAGCCAGTCAAGGGCGGTCGAACCGAAAGATCGGTCACCCCACCACTCGCCATCCCGCGGTCGCGGGTCGTTGAGCTCTCCCGGCGCCAGCCGGCGTTCCTTGACCTGGGCGAGCACCTCTTCGATATAGGCGGACTCCACCACCGCAAACTTCGCCAGGTGTTTCCAGGTTTCGCCCGCGATCGCTCGCGCCTTCGACCAGCGCATGAGCGGCTCGTCCTCAATGGGAAGAAGCGATGCTTCATGGCACCAGGCTTCGAACCACTCGTCGTCGCGATAGGCGATGCGGTCGAGCAGGTCGGCGTCATAGGGACCAAGACGAGAGAAACCGGGCATGTACTGGGTCCGCATCACGACCGGTACGGAGTCGAGCTGAAGGAGTTGCAGACGCCCCATGACACGACGGAGGTGCCGACGGTCGACGGCACCCTTCGGTCGAGGGTCGTTGAAGCCTTGCGCCCCGAGGGCGATCCGTCGGGCCACGGCGGCGGAGATCGAAACGGTCACGCGAAGTACGCGGCGAGCGCGACCAGATTGGGAAGCCGCCAGTGATCGTGGTCGGCGTGATGGTCGTAGGGGTCGAGCTGCACGACGGGCATGCCGGCCGCCGATGCGCCCATCACATCCGCGTGCACGGTGTCGCCCACGTACAACGTGCGGGAGGCGCTCGTGCCCAGCGCTTCAAGAGCAGGAGCGAAGATGCGGGGGTCAGGCTTGGCAATCCCGATCACGCCCGAGTCGACAATCGCCGCGACTTCGGGGAGCGGACCCGGGCCTATCTGGCAGAGTTCCATCTCAAGACACTGGGCAATTGCCGTGCCGTTGTTGTTCGTGACCACGGCCACCGGCCGCAGATCAGCAATGGTGGAGAACCCCTGCTGGTTCTCCGGCATCACGTGACGCCAGATCGCGGCCGAGTCGCCGGTGATGCGGGCCGATTGCCGGGCCAGGATTGCACCGGCGAGCGCTTCTTCGGTGAGTCCGGCCGAGGAGAAGTAGGCCCGGTCATACGCCTGCCACACGGCGGGGTCTGACTCGCCAACTTCGATCTCTGTGAGCAGCGCCGTGATCGCGGCGATACCGCTGTAGTGACTGAGTCGAGCGGAGGCATCGTCGAGTTCGAGCGGGACCCCCGCGTCGCGCACGATTTGCGAGACCGGCCCGGGTGCGGGCACAACGAACACGCCACCCATATCGAACACCACCGCATCGATTTCGTCGGGAGGAACCGGTCCGGCCGTTTGCATGGGCGGACCGTACACTCCCGGAATGGCGACGCCGCAGGACCGGGTGGTCCGGTTCTCTGGATGGCGGATTGTTGCGCTATCCACGATCGTGCTTGGCCTCACCGGCCCCGGTCAAACCATCGGCGTCTCGGTCTTCATTGATCATCTCTCGGCCGACCTCGACCTCAAAAAAAGCTGGATCACCGCTGGCTACATGATCGGCACATTGAGCGGTTCACTCGCCCTTCCCACCATCGGCGGGTGGGTCGATCGTTATGGGGTGCGCCGGTCGATGACCGTGATCGCCATCGCCTTCTCTCTTGCCCTCGTCGCGATGTCGGGCGTGCAAGGAATCTTCAGCCTGACGGCGGGCTTCGTCTTCATTCGAATGCTCGGCCAAGGGTCGTTGTCGCTCGTCAGCACTGTGGCCATCCAACTCTGGTTCGAGCGTCGCCGAGGTTTGGCGATCAGCATCGCGGTCACGGTGTCCGCCGGAATCATGGCGCTCGTGCCGTTCGGCCTCGATGCCGTCATCAACGAGATCGGGTGGCGTAAAGCGTGGCTGGTCGCGGCCGCTGTGGTCGCAGTGGTCGTGATCCCCATCGCCTGGTTCGGCATGATCGACCGGCCCAGCGCGGTCGGGCAACGGGTCGACGGCGACGCACCCCGCGACGACGACTCAGAGGATCAGGACTGGGGCCTCGACCGGGCCACTGTCATGCGGCGCTACGAGTTCTGGGTGATCCTCGCGGCCGCGGCGGCGATGTCGATGTTGGGCACCGCGCTGAACTTCCATCAGGTCACATTGTTGAGTGAATCTGGCTTCACCAGCTCGGAGGCTGCAGCCCTGTTCTTGCCGCAGGTGATTGGTTCGACGATCGGCTCACCGGCCATGGGCATCGCGCTGGATCGCGTTGGCGCACGGTTCGCACCAGCAATTCAGATGGCTCTGCTGGCCGCAACTCTGATCATGGCCGGAACCGCATCTTCCACCGTCGCAGTGATCGGCTACGCCACTTTCTTCGGCCTCACCGCTGGCGCGTCCCGCAGCCTGAGCGCCACACTGATGCCGAAATGGTTTGGCACCCGACATCTCGGATCGATCTCCGGTGCACTCACGTTCGCGGGCGTTGTCGCGTCGGCCGCGGGACCGTTCGCGTTCTCGATCACAGAGATCATCACCGGCGGCTATCGAGCAACGGCCATTGTCTGGATGGTGCTCCCGGTCGGACTGGCCGTTGCCATGGCCCTACGACCGCCCACCGCTACCCGCTAATCAGCCCGGTCTCGCTCAACACCAGTGGAGATCGTGGATGCCGATCCACTGAAACTGAGACCAGTTGGTGGCGTCGGAGTGCGCGATCGTGATCGTGTCGGGCGGCAGAAAGGCGTTGGCGCCGCCCGAGGCCATCGACGTCGGAGCGAACGGCGCACCACCCCCGATCGAACCGGTGACCTGAACGGTGTCTTCCCACGACCCGAAGGAGCGGTCGACATCAACGAGGAAGAAGCTCGGCGCCATCGGCAACGAGAAGGTGAACGTGATGGTGATGCCTTGTCCGCCCCTTGCGTTCTGCATGTCAGTGATGACCGGATCGAGTTGTCGTTCAACGTGAACGCTCCCGGCAGCAACGCGCCGAACCAGCGAGTGAAATCGACCAGGCGGGGCTTGATACCGCAAGAACCCACAGCCGCTCCAACACCACCGGCCATCAGGTGCCGGCGAGATAGTTCACTTCGAGCAGGCAGAACGTGGTTCATCGCACCCTTCCCATCGGCCTTCGACACACACACAGTGAAGACAACTAGGTACAACTACCCAGCTGTGGTCGTCTCAGACTGTCTCGCTGTGGTCGTCTCAGACCACGAGCGTGATCATGCGTCCCGGCACATAGATGGACTTCCGCAGTTCTTTGCCGTCAATGTGGGCCTGTACGTTTGCCTCGGCGAGCGCCGCCGCAAGGGCCGTTGCTTCATCGGCGTCGGCCGCGAGCACCACCTTGCCGCGCACCTTGCCATTGACCTGAACCGGTACTTCGACGGTGTCATCGATGAGCAGAGACGCATCAGCCTCAGGGAACCGAGCGCGGGTGACCGACCCGGTTTGCCCCAGACGGGCCCACAGCTCCTCGGCAACGTGGGGAACCAAGGGCGAGAGCATCCGCACGATCGAATCCGCCACCTCGCGAGGAGTTCGCCCCTCGCGTTTTGTCAGCTCATTGTTGAGCTCGGTGACCTTGGCGATCGCAGTGTTGAACCGCAGGTTGTCCATATCGGAGCGGACGCCATCGATGGTCTTGTGGAGCAGGCGCCGAAGCTCGTCGTCAGCTGGGGCTTCGCTCAACGAGAGCTCACCGCTCTCCTCGTCGACCAGGTTGCGCCACACCCGCTGGAGCAGACGATGCGAACCAATAACCGACCGGGTCTCCCACGGACGGTCCTGATCAATGGGACCCATCGACATCTCATAGAGCCGCAGCGTGTCGGCGCCGTAGGCGACATACATGTCGTCGGGCGTGACGCTGTTCTTCAGCGACTTGCCCATCTTTCCGAAGTTTCGGCTGACCGGGGCGCCCTCATAGGTGAAGCCGGCCTCGGCGTCGCCTTCGACGGCGTCGGCCGGAACATAGATGCCGCGCTCGTCTTGAAACGCTGCGGCCTGGATGTAGCCCTGATTGATCAACCGCTTGAACGGCTCGGGTCCAGAAACGTGACCAAGATCAAAGAGCACCTTGTGCCAGAACCGGGAGTAAAGGAGGTGCAGCACGGCGTGCTCGACGCCGCCGACATAAAGGTCGACACCGCCAACACCATCAACTGCGTCGCTCATCCAGTACTGCTCGACCGCGTCGTCGACCATCGCGTTTTCATTGGTGGGGTCGAGATAACGAAGGTAGTACCAACACGAACCCGCCCATTGCGGCATCGTGTTGAGCTCACGGCGATACATCCGTGGACCGTCGCCGAGATCGAGTTCGACCTCTCGCCACGCGTCAACTCGCCCGAGCGGTGGTTCAGGTTCGGAGTCTTCGTCGAGCACTCGCGGGGCCCAGTCCATGAGATCGGGCAGCAAGACTGGCAGCTCGTCTTCGGGCACGGCCCGGGGCAGATCATCGTCGCCATAGACAATAGGAAACGGTTCACCCCAGTAGCGCTGACGGCTGAACAGCCAGTCGCGCAACTTGTAGGTGACGGTGCCCTCGCCCTTGTTGTTGGCTTCGAGCCACTCGATGATGGTCTGCTTCGCCTCGGCGATGTGCATGCCATTGAGGAAGTCGGAATTGATGGCCGGACCGTCGCCGGTGAAGGCCTCGCCGTCGAAATCGGCAGACGGCTCGACGGTGCGCAAGATGTCGATGCCGAACTTCTTGGCAAACTCCCAGTCACGCTGATCCTGGCCAGCGACACCCATGACGGCACCGGTGCCGTAACCCATGAGGGCGTAGTCGGCAATGAAGACGGGAACGGGGCGACCGTCGACGGGCACGGGAACGGTGGCACCGAGGAAGACGCCCGTCTTCTCCTTGTTCTCCTGCCGATCGAGATCGGTCATCTGTTCGACGCGGACGCGATACGCGGCAACGGCTTCGCGGGGCGTGGCGTGGCCACCGGTCCAGAAATCGGGGGTGCCCGTCGGCCACTCGTCGGCCAGCAACTCGTCGACCAGGGGGTGTTCGGGGGCCAGCACCATGCTCGTGGTGCCGAAGACGGTGTCGGGTCGGGTGGTGAAGACGCGGACAGGCCCGAAGTCGACGTAGGCACCCTCGCTGCGGCCAATCCAGTTTCGCTGCATCGACTTGATCGAGTCAGGCCAGTCGAGCAGGTCGAGGTCGGCGAGAAGACGATCGGCATACGACGTGATCCGCATCATCCATTGCCGCAAAGGTCGACGGAACACGGGATAGTTGCCCCGCTCGGATCGGCCATCGGCCGTGATCTCTTCATTGGCGAGAACCGTGCCGAGCCCTGGGCACCAATTCACCGGAGCGTCATCGACATACGCGAGCCGATACTGCTGAACGATGGCGCGCCGAGCGGATTCATCGGCGACGGCCCAGTCTTCGCCATTTTTGGGCGACCGCGCACCGGAGTCGAACTCGGCGATGAGCTCGTCGATCGGTCGACCCTTCTGCTGATCATCGTCGAACCAAGCGTTGAACAGCTGCAGGAAGATCCATTGCGTCCAGCGATAGAACGCGGTGTCGGTGGTGGCGATACTGCGCCGCTCATCGTGGCCAAGACCGAGCCGTTCAAGCTGGCGTGTCATGTTTGCGATGTTGTTCTCGGTGTTGGCACGAGGGTGCTCGCCGGTCTGACGGGCGTGTTCTTCGGCGGGCAGACCGAAGGCATCAAATCCCATCGTGTGCAACACGTTGAAGCCGGTCATCCGCTTGAACCGGGCGTAGACGTCGGTGGCGATGAACCCGAGGGGGTGGCCGACGTGGAGTCCGGTGCCCGAGGGATACGGGAACATGTCCATGATGAAGAGCTTTGGCTCTTTGGCGAGCACGGAGGACTCGTCGGCGAGAAGGCCCGACGGGTTGGGGGCGTGGTACGTGCCGTCGGACCGCCAACTCGCCTGCCAGCGGGTTTCGATCTCATCCGCCAGCGTCGCGTCGTATCGGTGGCGGGGCTGGTCGTCGGCCGGGTGTTCTGTCGACAGGGTTTCTTCGCTCACGGGGCCAGACTAGGGCGAGATTGGGCCGAACGGCCGGTGGTTAGCCATCCGCGAACGGTGCATTCTTGGCCCTAGTGTGTCCCGAGATAGCTTACGGTGTTTCATGATACGGTACCGTTCCACAATGCGGAACAGAGTCCCCCAGCGATGGGCACTCGAACGAAGGATGCAGGGGTAGAGGTAAAAGTGTCTGATGAACCCGAAGAAGAAGAAATCGATCTCAACGCCTTGAGCGATGAAGATCTCACCGCACAAATGCACGACGACCTCTACGACGGCCTCGCCGACGAAATCTTTGAGGGCACCAACATCCTGCTCGGCCGCGGCTGGGGCCCCGACAAGGTACTCAACCAAGCGCTCGTCGAAGGTATGCGCATCGTGGGTATCGACTTCCGCGACGGCATTCTCTTCGTGCCCGAGGTCCTGCTCGCGGCCAACGCGATGAAGGCCGGCATGGGCATTCTCCGTCCCCTCCTCGCCGAAACCGGAGCCGAACCAATCGGCACCGTGGTAATTGGCACCGTGAAGGGCGACATCCACGACATTGGCAAGAACCTCGTCGGCATGATGCTCGAGGGCGCCGGGTTCGAAGTCTTCGATCTTGGCATCAACACCGACGTCGACCAGTTCCTGGCCGCGATCGAAGAGCACAAGCCCGACATTCTCGGCATGTCCGCGCTCCTCACTACGACGATGCCTTACATGAAGGTGATCATCGACACACTCATCGAAAAGGGCATGCGCGACGACTACATCGTGATCTGTGGCGGCGCGCCGCTCAACGAGGAGTTCGCCGATGCCATCGGCGCCGATGCCTACTGTCGCGATGCCGCGGTCGCTTCCGAAACCGCCTCTGCATTGGTCGCCGCGCGCCGAGCAGCATGACCACCCCGCCGCGCGTGTTGATCCTCGCGTGCGGCGCGCTCGCCCGCGAGATCCGCGATATCTCGCGGCTACACCGACTCGACAACGTCACGCTTGAGTGTCTCCCCGCCAGCTTACATATGACCCCAAGCCTCATCGCCGACGAAGTGCGGCGCCGACTCGACCGCTCCGAACCCTTCGACCGCATCCTCCTCGGCTACGCCGATTGCGGCACCGGAGGCGACCTCGTCGACATCTGCGCCCAATACGGCACACCCGAAGCAACCGTGGAGATGATGCCGGGAGCACACTGCTACCAATTCTTCGCCGGCGCCGACGAGTTCCTCGCCCTGCACGACGACGACCCCACCGCGTTCTATCTCACCGACTATCTCGTGAAGCACTTCGAACGACTCATCATCGGCGGCCTCGGGATCGCCGAACACCCCGAACTTGAAGACATGTACTTCGGCAACTACACAAAGATGATCTACCTCGCCCAAACCGTCGACCCCGTGCTCGACGAGAAGGCAAAATCCGCGGCCCGTCGTCTGAACCTCATCTACGAGCGGATTCAGACCGGCTACGGCGAACTCGAGTCCAACATCTTGGAGATCACCCGATGAGTCGACGCAGTCGCCGAGGCGGGCCTGGGCTCGTCACCATTTACTGGCGAGACATTCCCGCCCAGATCACGGTCACGACCGACGACGGCAGCATCGAGAAGGTGTTGCTTGAGCCGCGCTTCCAGCACGCGATCGACCGCGCTGCCGCCGTCGCGGGCCTCACCGAAACCGCCGACTACATCGAACAATGGCGCCGAATTCCGAGCGCTTTCGAGGGCGATGGCACCTCAGCAGCCCAGACTGCAGGCGAGAGTATTGATTCCGACTACCCCCGAGACCGGCTCGAGGCCCTTGTGGCCTCCGGCGGCCTTGAGCCCGATGGAGGGCAAGACCAGTGACCGACACCGTCATCAGTTCCGCAACCAGAGAAGTCGTCCTCGGCTTCAATCGGCCGTTTGTCATGATCGGCGAGCGCATCAACCCAACGGGTCGCAAGCTGCTCGCCGAGGAGATGAAGAACGGCGACTTCAGCCGCGTTGAAGCCGACGCCATCGCTCAAGTCGAAGCGGGTGCGCAGATGCTCGACGTCAATGCCGGCATCCCCCTCATCGACGAACCGGCGCTGCTGGCGAAAGCAATCCAACTCGTTCAGTCGGTCACCGATGTACCGCTGTCGATCGACTCGTCGATCATCGAGGCGCTTGAGGCCGGCATCGCCGTCTACCAAGGCAAGCCGCTGATCAACTCCGTCACCGGCGAGACCGAGGTGATGGAACGCATTCTGCCGCTCGTTGCCAAACACGGCGCCGCCGTTGTGGCGATCTCCAACGACGAAACCGGAATTAGCGAAGACCCCGATGTTCGTTTTGAGGTCGCCAAGAAGATCGTGCTCGCCGCGGCCGACTACGGCATCCCCCGAGAAGATGTCGTTGTCGACCCGTTGGTGATGCCCATCGGCGCCATGGGCACTGCGGGCCAGCAAGTCTTCGCGCTCGTCCGTCGCCTTCGCGAAGAGTTGGGTGTCAACACCACCTGCGGCGCTTCCAATGTCAGCTTCGGTCTGCCCAATCGCCATGCCATCACCGGCACCTTCCTCTCGATGGCAATCGGCGCGGGAATGACTTCCGCGATCATGAGCCCGATGCACCCCGAGGTGAAGTCGGCGATCATGGCGGCCGACGTTCTGGCCGGCAACGACCAGGACTGCGCAGCATGGATCCGCGAATACCGAGATCCAAACGCCGGCACCGGCGCCGGCGGTGCTCGACGCCGCGGCGGACGCCGTCGGCCATCCGCCTAGGTATCTGGTGACAGCTGCCGACGACACGACCGTGATCTTCACCCCTTCGGGGGTGCAAGCTCGCGTGCCTGTTGGCACCACGTTGCTTGACGCCGCGCGGTCGGTGGCCGTCGACCTCGACTCCACCTGCGGTGGTCGAGGTCTCTGCGGTCGTTGCCAGGTCACTCCATCATTCGGCGAATTCGCCAAGTGGAACATCACGTCTGGTCCCGACGACGTGAGCGAGTGGACTTCAAGCGAACGTGACTACAAGGGCCGACGTCCAATCGCCGACGGCAACCGTCTTGGATGCCAGGCCCTTGTGCGCGGCGACATCGTCGTCGATGTCCCGGCCGAGAGCCAGGTGCACCGGCCGGTCGTCCGCAAGAAGATCGATCTCACCGGCCTCACCCTCGATCCGTTCATTACGGCGCGATATGTCGAACTTCCGACCCCCGAACTGGGAGACGAACGAACCGACGCGGAGATGCTCGCCGCCGCGCTCGCCGAAGACTGGGAGATCACAAACGCCCGAGTTGATGCTCGGGCGCTGCCCGACCTTCAAAAGGCAATCAAAGTCGGCCAGCGCGGTGTCACCGCCATCGTCCACATCGACGGCACGGTGATGCATATCCGGCCCGGCTTCGACGAGACGATCTACGGCCTCGCGATCGACGTCGGTTCCACCACGATTGCGGGTTATCTCGTCGACCTCGCCACCGGCGAAGTGGTGGGCAACGGAGGATCGATGAATCCGCAGATCCGGTTCGGCGAAGACCTCATGAGCCGGGTCTCCTACGTGATGATGAACCCGGGCGGCGAACACGAACTCACCGCCGCCGTACGTGGCGCGCTCGATGCAATGATCACTGAGCTCGCCGACGATCTCGAAGAAGAAGACGCCGTTCTGCGCCGGCGTATCCACGATGTCGTCCTTGTCGGTAACCCCGTGATGCACCACCTGCTGCTCGGCATCGACCCCACACCGCTTGGGGCCGCGCCGTTCACCCTCACCGTCGGCGAGCCGGTCGATCTTCGAGCCGACGAACTCGATCTCGCCTTGCCGTTTGCCCGCGCCCACATCGGGCCCTGCATTGCCGGCCACGTTGGAGCCGACGCGGCCGCGGCCACACTCAACGAGGGCACACATCGAGCCGAAGCACCGCAGCTGATGGTCGACATCGGCACCAATGCGGAGATCGTGCTCGGCACTCCCCGCGCAACCTACGCCGCATCCTCACCCACCGGCCCCGCGTTTGAAGGCGCACAGATCAGCTGCGGCATGCGCGCCACCGCAGGGGCGATCGAGCGCATCCGTATCGATCGCGACACCTACGTGCCTCGTTACAAAGTGATCGGCTCCGACCTGTGGAATGACGAGGCCGGTTTCGCCGAAGAGACCGCCAAGCTCGACATCGCTGGCCTCTGTGGCTCGGCAATCATCGAGATCATCGGTGAGATGTACCTGGCCGGCGTGTCCGATCAAAACGGTGTCGTCCAAGGTTCACTCGCCGAACTGACCGACCGCGTGCAGCCCGACGACCGCGTGTTTCGCTACGTCATTCGTGCGGCCAACGCCGACGAACCCGAGCTCGCAATCACCCAGAACGACGTGCGCCAGATCCAGCTCGCGGGCTCAGCGCTGCGAGCAGGAATTGACCTGTTGATGGAGCACGCAGGAATCCCCGAGGTGCACGACGTGCGCCTGGCCGGCGCGTTTGGCGCCCACATCGATCCCGTCTACGCCCTTGTCCTCGGGCTTGTCCCTGACTGCCCGGTCGAGGGTGTCCGGGCCGTCGGTAATTCCAGCGGCGCCGGCGCCGTTCGTATGCTTGTGAGTGCCGCCCAGCGGGCCGAGATCGCGGCCGCGGTCATCGATATCGAGAAGATCGAGACCGCGACCGAACCTCGCTTCCAAGACCTGTTCGTCGCGGCGATGGCGTTTCCCCACGACACCGCCCCGTCGCCCCACCTCGCCGCCGTGATTGAACTCCCGGACCGAATCGCACCCACCGAAAGCGGACGCCGCCGACAGCGCCGTCCGCGATCGTGAGAGAGAAGCAGGACACGACATGAGCGAAACCGAGGGCCGCAAGGGCCGACGGAGCGGCGGAGGACGGGCCGGACGCCAAGCAGCCCGGGCCGAAAGTAGTGCGGAGACCGTCGCCTATCTCGAACGCAAGCTGCCGCCGGTCGACATGCTCGACGAGGAGGGCCTCGCCCAGATCGAGTACAACGCCGAAACGATCCTTTCTGAGATCGGCATCGCGTTCCAGGACACACCGGCCGCCCTCGACCTCTGGCGCGAAGCCGGTGCCGATGTCGACGGCGAACTCGTGCGCTTCCCCCGCGGCATGTGTCGCGAGATCGTGCAGGCAAACGCCCCCCGCGCCTATATGCAGCACGCCCGCAACCGCGAACGCAGCGTGATGATCGGTGACAACTCCACCGTGTTCGCGCCGAACTATGGCTCACCGTTCGCCTTTGATCTCGACAACGGACGTCGCTACGCGACACTCGCCGACTTCGAGAACGCGGTACGTCTCACCTATCGCCTTCCACATCTCCACCATTCGGGTGGCACGATTTGTGAGCCGGTCGATATTCCGGTCAACAAGCGGCATCTCGACATGGTCTATTCACACCTGAAGTACAGCGACAAGCCCTATATGGGATCGGTCACCGCGCCCGAGCGCGCCGTTGACTCGATCGAGCTCAGTCGCATCGCGTTTGGCGGCGACCTCGAAGACCGCACGGTGATGACCTCGCTCATCAATGCGTCGTCGCCCCTTCGTTGGGACGGCACCATGCTTGGCGCCGCGACCGAATACGCCAAAGCAAATCAGGCCTGCATCCTTTCGCCCTTCATCCTCGCCGGAGCCATGTCGCCGGTCACCGTGGCCGCCTTGGCGGCCCAGGCGCTGGCCGAGGCACTGTCCGGTATGGCGTACTACCAGCTCGTACGCCCCGGCGCGCCGGTCATATTCGGCACCTTTGCATCGTCGATGTCGATGGCCACGGGCGCACCAACCTTCGGCACACCAGAGGCCGGGCAAGCGATCAATGTCATGGCCTCGCTCGCCCGCCGGGTGGGTGTGCCGTTCCGTTCTGGCGGTTCGTTCACGTCGTCGAAGGCGCCCGACGCGCAGGCGGCCTATGAATCAGCATCCACCATTTTGCCGGCCGTCAGCGCGGGCGTGAACTTTGTTCTCCACGCCGCCGGGTGGCAAGAAGGTGGGCTCACCCTCGGGTTCGAGAAGCTGATCATGGATGCCGACCAGCTCGGCATGATGGGGGTGTACGCCCGAGGTATCGACATGAGCGAGAACGCCCAGGCGATGGATGCCTTCCGCACGAACCCCCACGGCGAACACTTCCTGGGCAATGAGCACACACTCGCCAACTTCGAGCACGCGTTCTACCGCTCGTCGATTGCCGATAACAACAGCTTCGAACAATGGGATCTCGAGGGTTCACTCACCGCCGCCCAGCGGGCCAACGCCAAGTGGAAAGAACTCCTCGCGTCGTACGAGGCCCCGCCGCTCGACGACGCGATCGACGCCGAACTCGTCGACTTCATCGCTCGCCGCAAGTCCGAAATGCCCGACGCCGCCTACTAACCGTCGTCGTCGCCGGACTTCGCGAATTCGGACTGCTTTCGACGGCCGATGAGATTCGACGCAACCGCTGAGCCGCGGGCCGGGAAGGCAACGAAGGCGCGCTGGCGCTCAACGGGCAGGGCCCCTCGGAAGAGCACGCGCCAGGCAATATACGACGCAATCACTGTGTGCGTGACCACCAGCACCCAGAAGAACATCTGCGCGGAGAAGACAGCCATAAGGGGGGCGGCGACCACCGGCCCGAAGATTGCGCCGACACCGTTTACCCGCACGAGCGAAGCGGACGCCGCCGTGAGCTGCGACTGCGGCAACCAATCGCCCGTGAACGCGATCGTGAGCGAATACAACGGGAACGTCGTGCCACCGAGTAAGAACATCAGGCCGATCGCAGTCCAACTCCCGACCGGAGCGACAACCAAACCGAGACAGACCACGGCCGCCGCGATCGCGACCCAGAGCATGACTGTGCGGCGCGAAATTCGGTCGGAGACCCAACCAATCGGCCACTGCATGAGGAACGAGCCAATCAGCGGCGCGGCCAGGAAGGTCGAGATTCGACCCGACGGCACATCGGCCGCAATGGCGTAGACCGCGCTGATACCGATCAAGACGCCGGCTGACATGCCGCCCCAGAAGGAGCTGATGACTCCGGTCGGCACCTGACTGAACAGCTCCCGCAGCGACAGCGGCTCGGGTATTCCGGTGGGGGGCGCGCTTGAGGCCGAAAGGGTGACCGGTAGCAGTGACAACGACACAAGAACCGAGGCCAAGACGAAAAGTTCGAATCCCTCGGGTTCGGCGACTTCGAGAAGGAACTGGCCCGCCGACAGTCCTCCCATGGTGGCAACCATGTAGAGCGACAGCAGACGTCCGCGGGTGGCGTTGGTGGCCATGTCGTTCAACCACGACTCCGCGACCACATAGAGGCCCGCCATACACATGCCGGTGACGAAGCGCATGAGGCCCCAGCTGAACGGCGAAATGAAGATCGAGTGCATGAGCACGGCCGCGGAGGCGGACGAGGCAAGTGCCGCGAACACACGAATGTGGCCGACCTGGGCGAGGAGGCGCTCGGCCGCCCGAGCCCCAAAGAAGAAGCCCGCGAAATAACACGCCATGACCACGCCCGTTGCGGCGAGCGAGAACCCCTCGGCTTCGGAGCGAACACCAAGGAGCGAGCCCTGCAGCCCATTGCCAGCCATCAGCAAGAAGACACCGGCGAGCAGACCGCGGGCGGCGACGGCTGGATTACCTTCAAGGAGCGGACCACCCTCGATCGCCGGGTCGTCGTCCAGATAGATATCGGTATCCGCGACTTCTTCGGGCGATTGCTCGTTCACTTCAGGTGCGGCTTTGTAACCACGATTGCCTCGAGACATCCATGAATTGGGTGGGGAACGATCAGCTCGGTACCGACTGCGGCACGGGCCACATCGGTACGGAGGTAGCCGATGTTGCGGCGTAGGCGCGGGGAGAAACAGGCCGACGTGAGTGTGCCGATTGCCTCTTGGTCTGTCACCCGACTCGCGCCTCCGGTGCCGCCTCCGCCGCTGAGAGATATCGCGTCGTAGGCACTGAGAACGCGAGGCATGTCACCGTCGGTGAACGTGCCGAGATCGGGCCCGCTCAGCTCGACACCGACAAGAGTCGAGACGGGACCGTCCGCTCGGATCTGGCGCACCGCGGCCTTGCCGACAAAGTCGTCGGGCTGATCAAGATCGACCATCCAGTCGTAGCCCGCGCCCACCTCAAACGGATTGGTAGTGTCATCGATATCACATCCGTGCGACAACATCCCCGACTCGATTCGTCGCACATGATTCGGGGCTGCCGCCGTGATCTCATGGCGCTCGCCCGCGCGCATCACGATGTCCCACCAATGCTCCGCTGCCGCGTTTTCGGATTCACGGGCGCCGATCACATAGACCTCAAAGCCGTCGGCGCCGCCCCAGCCCGTGCGAGAGATGACGAGGTCGAGGCCGTCGTAGCTGCGGCGAACAAGGCGGTAGTAGCCGAGGTCGGGAAGGTCATCGCCAAATAGGTCGTCCATCACCGCTGGCGCGTGGGGTCCCTGAATCTGCACGGGCGCAACGTCAGGCACCGAGACCGCTACATCGAAGCCGCCACTGATCGCCAACGCTTGGCACCAGAGGTGGATGTCCGCATCGGCGGCGCTCAGCCAGAAACGCTCGTCGGCCAAACGAAGGATTACCGGGTCACAAATGATGCCCCCAGCCGCATTCGTCATGAAGGCGTATTTGCACTGACCGACCTCGTGGCTCGAAAGGTCACGGGGGACGAGGTATTGCATGAAAGCCATTGCATCCGGTCCGGCCACTTCCACCTGCCGTTGATAGGCCACATCCCAAAGAACAACGCCGTCGATAAGCGCCCAATACTCGGCCACCGGATCGCCGTAGTGGAGCAAGTGATACGTGCGGTTGTAGACGCCCAACGCGGCTTGCTCCGCGTCGGCTTCGGAAATGGCGCGTCGCAAATAGGGCGACTCTTCGATCCGGGCGTATCGGGTTAACGGCACGGCACGCGTCTCATGGCAAAAGCGTACATACTTCTGGGGCATGCAACGGGTCCAAAGAGCGCTTGTTCGCCACGCCACTACACAGGGACGGCGCTGGGTGTCGTTCGCCGACCCGATCGACCACTTCGTCGCCACCACTCTCGACGAAGTCGGACCGACGATCGCCGCGGCCGAAGCGGCGGCGCGGGCCGGACAATGGGTCGTCGGAATGGTCAGCTACGACGCCGGCCCGGCATTCGATTCGGCGATCGATTCGCACCGGGCCGAGAACGTCCCACTCGTTGCTATGGCTTCGTTTTCTGAGGCTCGGCCATCACGGGGACCGGCCGGCCGGCCCTTTTCCACGGGCGAGTGGATTCCCTCCAACTCCCAAGACGAGTTCGAAGCAGCGGTGCGCACGATCCGCGGCCACATTGCCGCTGGTGAGACCTATCAAGTCAACTACACGATGCGGCTCCAGGCCGACTTCGAAGGCGATCCTGAAGGACTCTTCGCGGCCCTCTGCCGCGCCCAGCGCGCCGATCATCTCGCGTTCTTGGATTTTGGCGATGTCGCCGTCTGCTCGGCTTCGCCCGAACTCTTGATTCGCCGAGTCGGACGCCAGCTTGAGACGCGGCCGATGAAGGGCACTCGGCCGCGTCATCCGGATCCCGTCATTGATCGCGACTTGGCCGACGAGCTCGTCACGAGCGAGAAGGATCGAGCCGAAAACACAATGATCGTCGACATGGCGCGCAACGACCTTGGTCGAATTTGTGAGATCGGAACGGTCGAAACAACCGCGCTTCATTCGGTGGAGAGTTACCCCACGGTTCATCAGCTGACCTCCACCGTGATCGGGCAGACCGATGCCAGCCTTCGCAAGATCTTCGAGGCAACCTTTCCGGGCGCCTCGATCACCGGCGCTCCCAAGGTCGCGACATCACACATCATCACCGCCCTCGAGTCCTTGCCCCGCGGCATCTACACGGGCGCGGTCGGGCTCATCGAGCCTGGCGGCGACGCCGAGTTCAACATCGCAATTCGAACAGCATGGGTGGACCGCACCACCGGTCGCGCCATCTACGGCGTCGGCGGCGGCATCGTCTGGGACTCAAATGAGACCGCCGAGTGGAACGAAGCCCACGACAAGGCTCGGGTACTCCATCGAGCGACGCGGCCTTTCCGCCTCCTCGAAACACTCGGGTGGGAGCCAGGCGCGGGCCCCATCCTTCTCGACCGACACCTGGAGCGGCTCGCCCACTCGGCCGCCTACTTCGGATTCGACTGCGATATCGAGGAGGTCAAGCGCCGCCTCGGGGCTGTGCGGGCCGAGGAGCCGAAGCGACTTCGAGCCCTTCTATCTCCCGACGGCGCGCTCGAGCTTCAGGTGCTTGAAATGCCGCCCCGATCGGGCGCACCACGACGCCTCGCTCTCGATAGCGAGCCGGTCTCAAGCCAAGACGAGTTCCTCCGCCACAAGACCACCCGCCGTGATCGATACGAGCAGGCCGCGGCGCGATTCCCTGATGCCGACGATGTCATCTTCTGGAACGAACGCGGCGAAATCACCGAAACCGCGATCGCCAACCTGGTGCTCGTCACGAACGGCGAAGCCCGCACCCCGAGCCACGCTTCGGGGCTGCTACCCGGCACGCTGCGAGCGGAGTTGCTGGCGAATCGCCGGATCCGTGAGGCCGTCCTCACGTTCACCGATCTGCAAGAAGCCGACGAGGTGTGGGCGATCAACTCGCTACGCGGTTGGATTCCCGCCACGGTGGAGCGCGTCGACGATGGCCTGGCGGACACGATCGGGCGCCTCGCTCATCATCATGTGACCAACGCCGTCGAGGATCACCACCTCCGGCGCTGAAGCGAATGCCTCCTGGAGCGGCACGGACGCCCTCACGGGCGTCATCTTGTCGGTGGCGCCAAGCACCATCGTGGTCGGACAGCTCACTTCCGATGCGCGCTCGACCGCGTCGCAGTAAGCCTGACAGGCTGCCATGTCGATACCCAGCGAGCCGGCCGGCGCGGTGGAGAGCAACGCGGTTGAGCCGCCCAAGAGCCACTGGCCAGGCGAAGCATGCGGCCCGGTGTGACCCCGGGAACTGAAGCCCCAACTCGTCATGAGTCGGCTGGCATGGGCGACGTTGTTGTTGGCCGCGTCGAGGAGTTCAGGGTGGACCGGCATCGTCGCCGCCGTCCCGCACAACACGAGCGACGCCGCATGCTCCGGCATTCGGGCCGCAACTTCGAGCCCGATGTAGGTGCCCATGGAATGGCCGACGAGGTGGGCGGGGCCGAGGTCGAGCGCCACAATCAAGCGTCCAACCCAGTCCGCCATTTCGGGGATCGAGGTGAGCGCGGGGCCATCGCTTCCACCGTGGCCGGGCAGATCAATAGCCACGGCGCGAAAGCCATGATGTGAGAGGTATCGGGTCTGAAGTTGCCATGCGGTGCGGTTCATGCCCGAGCCGTGAATCAGCACAACCGCAGGATCGGGGCGAGAGACTCCCCGCCCGCCGCCGGCAAAACGAACGCGGGCGCCATCGAGAAGAAATTCCATGTCAGCGTCCTCGCTGCGAGGCCTTCAAGGCCCGCTGCAGATCGTCGATGATGTCGGCCGGGTCCTCGATCCCGACCGAGAGACGAATCAGGTCCTCACCCACGCCGGCGGTGATGAGGTCGGCGTCAGACAGTTGCTGGTGTGTCGTCGAGGCGGGATGCAGCACGAGGGTCTTCGCGTCGCCAACATTGGCGAGATGGCTTGCGAGGGTGACCGATTCGATGAAACGACGACCGGCCTCGCGGCCACCGATGATGCCGAAGCTCAGAATGGCACCCGCACCCTTCGGGTAGAGCCGGGCCGCGAGTGCATGATCTGGGTGGGAGACGACACTTGGGTGTTTGACCCAAGAGACGGCATCGTGCCCGTCGAGCATCGCGGCGACGCGCTCGGCGTTTTCCACATGTTTCGCCATTCGCAACGGCAGCGTCTCCACTCCCTGCAGGAGCTGGAACGCGTTGGCGGGACTCATCGAGGCGCCGAAGTCACGGAGACCTTCGGCCCGGGCGCGAGCGATGAATGCGCTCGGCCCGTATTCATCGGCAAACGAGATCCCGTGATAGCCGGCGTAGGGCTCGGTGAGCGTCTCGAAACGCCCGGAGGCTTCCCAGTCGAAACGCCCACCGTCGACGATGACTCCACCCAGCGCGACTCCATGTCCACCCAGGAACTTTGTGGCCGAGTGCATGACAATGTCGGCACCATGTTCGATCGGACGGATCAAGTACGGAGTGGAGAACGTCGCGTCGACCATCAGTGGGAGGCCGGCCCCGTGAGCCACCTCGGCGACCGCAGCGATGTCGAGCACTTCCATGCCGGGATTGCCGAGCGTCTCGGCGAACACAAGCTGCGTCTCGGGCCGAATGGCGGCCGCAATTGCCGCCGGGTCGCGCGGGTCGACGAAGGTGGTCGTGATGCCGAAGCGGGGCAGCGTGACGTTGAGCATCTGATGGGTGCCGCCGTAGATGTTGCGGCTGGCGACGATGTGGCCGCCCTGCCCCATGAGCGTGACGACCGCGAGATGAAAGGCCGCCATGCCCGATGCCGTGGCCACCGCGCCCACTCCGCCCTCGAGCGCCGCTATGCGTTCTTCGAACACGGCCACGGTGGGGTTGGAGATTCGGGAATAGAGGTGGCCGGGAACTTCAAGGTTGAACAAGCTGGCGGCGTGGTCGGTGTCGTCGAACACGTAGGACGTGTTCATATAGATCGGCACGGCACGGGCACCAGTGGTCGGGTCCGGCTGTTGCCCGGCGTGCAGGCTCAGCGTGTCGAAGCGAAGGAACTCGGGCTCAATCATCGGCATCCGCGGCATCCTGCGCTCGGTAGAAGTCGACGGATTCGGCGGGAAGCGGATCGTTGCCGAGAATCAGATCGGCGGCCTTCTCCGCCAGCATCATGACCGGGGCGTAGATGTTGCCGTTGGTGACATAAGGCATCGCCGACGCGTCGGCCACACGTAGTCCCTCGACGCCGTAGACGCGCATCGATGTGGGATCGACGACGGCCTCGGGGCCGACCCCGAGCTTTGCGGTACATGACGGGTGCAGCGCGGTTTCAGCATCGTTGCGAACCCAATCGAGGATCTCTTCATCGGTCTCGACCGACGGGCCGGGTGAAACTTCACCGCCGTTGAAACGCGCCATCGCCGGCTGATTGAGAATCCGCCGGGCGTGGCGGACAGCCTCGACCCATTCGCGCTTGTCGTTTTCAGTTGAGAGGTAGTTGAAACGCAGAGCCGGCTTCTCTTGTGGATTGGCGCTCTTGATCTCAACCGAACCACGGGTGTCGGCGTACATCGGGCCGACGTGCACCTGATAGCCGTGTCCACCTTCCGGTGTGGATCCGTCGTAGCGGATGGCAATCGGGAGGAAGTGAAACATGAGGTTCGGGTATGCGACATCGTCATTGCTCCGGATGAACCCGCCAGCTTCGAAATGGTTCGATGCACCGGGCCCCTTTCGGAAGAGCCATTGCAACCCAATCCACGGCCGTTTCCAGAAGGCGAGGTTGGGTTGAAGCGACACGGGCTCGTTGCACGCGTATTGCACATACACCTCAAGATGGTCCTGCATGTTCTGGCCCACCCCCGGGAGGTCATGGACCAGCGGGATGTCATGTTTCGCCAGAAGGTCGGCGGGGCCAACTCCCGACAGTTGCAACAGCTGCGGCGTGTTGATCGCTCCGCCGCAAAGGATCACCTCGCCGGCTTCGACATAACGATCCTTGCCACGGTGTCGATACTCGACACCGGTGGCTCGGGTGCCATCGAATTGCACCTTCTTCACGAGGGCTCGCGTCTTCAGCGAGAGGTTCTTGCGCTTCAGGACTGGGTGGAGATACGCCCGGGCCGCGCTCAGGCGGCGACCACGATGCACATTGCGGTCGAAGGCGTTGAATCCCTCTTGACGGTGGCCATTGACATCGGTGGTTCGTGGGTGGCCGGCCTCTTCGGTCGCCTCCAGAAAGGCCATGAAGAGCGGACTTGATGCCGGGCCTCGCTCGAGAACCAACGGTCCGTCATCGCCGCGATAGTCAGGGCCGTCGTCCGAGGCGAGACAGTTCTCCATCCGCTTGAAATAGGGCAGACAATGGGCGTAGTCCCACTGTTCCATTCCCGGATCGGCACCCCAGCGTTCGAAATCGAGAGGATTGCCGCGCTGGAAGATCATCCCGTTGATGCTCGACGAACCGCCGAGCACCTTGCCGCGAGCGTGAACGATCTTGCGCCCATTCATGTGAGGTTCGGGCTCTGATTCGTACTTCCAGTCGTAGAGACGATTGCCGATAGCGAAGCTCAGCGCAGCCGGCATGTGGATGTAGACGTCGAACTTCCAGTCCCGCCGACCCGCCTCCAGAACGAGGACACGGTGGTCCGGATTCGCGGAGAGGCGATTGGCGATAGCGCAGCCCGCACTTCCTCCGCCGACAACGACATAGTCGTATCGGTCAGAATTGTCTAGATCAGCATCGCGTCGATCAGCCATTTGCTAATTCTACGCCTCTTGGGAGGCACGCCCCGTGCTCGTCGCCTAGGGTGTGCCGCCGTTGTGCCCCGCCACCGTGCGGGGAGGGGGAATGTATGTCAGATGGCGAAGAGATCATCAGGGTCGAAGAGGTCTACAAGATCTTCGGTCCGCAGCCGCGAGGTCGGGCTTTCGACCTCGTTCGGGCTGGAGTAAAGAAGAACGAAGTCCATGCCCGCACGGGCCACGTCGTCGGCCTCAGCAATGTCAACTTCTCCGTACGCGAGGGCGAGATCTTTGTGGTGATGGGACTCTCCGGCTCCGGAAAGTCCACCGCAATCCGCACTGTCAACAAGTTGCTCGACACCACTCATGGCCGTGTCATGGTCGGTGGCGAAGACGTGCAAAAACTTGACGGCAAAGCCCTCCAGACGTTCCGCCGCACGATGACCGGCATGGTGTTCCAGCACTTTGCGCTGTTTCCCCACCGCTCGGTCATCGACAATGTCGGCTACGGGCTCAAGGTGCAGGGCGTTCCGAAGTCCCAACGCGATGAAGCCGCTTTGCGAGCACTCGCACTCACCGGCCTCGATACGTACGCCAATTACTCCCCCAGCCAGCTATCGGGCGGCATGCAGCAGCGAGTGGGACTCGCCCGAGCTTTGGCCTCTGATCCGCCAATTCTCCTCATGGACGAGGCGTTCAGCGCACTAGATCCTCTCATTCGCCGCCAGATGCAAGACGAGATGATGGAGATCCAGGCCGAACTGAAGAAGACGATCCTCTTCATCACTCACGACCTCAACGAGGCGCTTCGTATGGGCGATCGCGTTTGTATCATGAAGGACGGCGAAGTCGTCCAAATCGGCACGCCAGAGGAAATCCTCACCCAACCCGCCACCGGATATGTGGCCGAGTTCGTGCAGGACGTCGACCAGGGCCGTGTCATCCAGGTCCACGAGATCATGGTCGAGCCCCGACCCACCAATAAGGCGATGTCGCTGGCCGATGCGCTCCGAGACGTCGGCGACCGCGCCGGCGCTTTCTGCTGCGACGCCGACGGCAAGCCCGTCTCGGTGCTCACCACCGGTGACGGCATCCGGGTGAGCGGCCTTAGCGGCAACCTCGACGATGCACTCCGCACCGACTTCGTCACATGCAACCAAAACCAAACACTCAACGAGGTCTACGCCGCGGCCGGCAAGGGGCTCCCAATCGCTGTTATCGATGACAACGGTGTTCTCGTCGGCAACCTCGACCCCCGTCACATCATGGAAGAGATGGGCCGGGTCGAGAGTTTGATCGACAACTTCGAGCGAGAGGTGTTCATGTGAGCACAGTCATCACAGCCCAAGAAAACGGCCCCGCGCCGTGGCACGAGAACGAGTTCCTCGATGAATACGAGGTTCCGTTCGGCTCATGGATCGACAGCATCGTCGATTGGGTCGACCAAAACCTCGGCGAGAGCTCAAGCATCGACTTCCTCGCCAAGATCGAGTCGCCGTTCTCGTTCATGTTCCGCAACTTTGTTGACGGTGCGACGGGCGAGGCCTGGTGGAAGATCACGGAAACCCCGTGGTGGGTTGTCTGCCTGCTGTTCCTCGTCCTCGGCACGCTGATTCGTAACGTGCGAGTCGGTGTTGCGTCCGGCCTCGCTCTCTTTGTCTGTGGCCTGCTGGGCACCGAGTACTGGGACGAAACCTCACTCACGCTTGGTTTGATCATTGTTGCCGTCGCCATGTGTGCGCTGATCGGCATTCCGGTTGGTGTGCTTTGTGGTCGCGTCGACTCGGTCTGGGAGGTGGTGCGACCAATTCTCGATGCGATGCAAGTGGTTCATGCGTTTGTCTACATGTTGCCCATCATCTTCTTCTTTGGTCTCGGCAACGAGCCCGCAACGATTGTGACGATGGTGTTTGCGATACCCCCCTTGATACGCCTCACCAACCTCGGCGTCAGACAGGTGCCAGAGGATGTGGTGGAAGCAAGCCGGGCGTACGGCGCACCCGAGTGGCGCGTCCTCCTCGATGTGCAGCTACCGCTCGCCCGCCAGGCGATCATGACTGGTCTCAACCAGACCCTGCTGCTCTCGATCTCGATGCTCGGAATTGCCGCCCTTATGGGCGCTGGTGGCCTGGGCAAGCTTGTGTTCCAGGCAGTCACCCAGGTGAGCGTGCCGAAGGCCGCGAGTTCCGGTTTGGCTCTGTTCATGGTTGCGGTCGTACTCGACCGCGTGACGCAGCCCGCAGTCTCTGACGGCAAGAACCTCATCTCGCGCATCGTGGATGCGTGGGGCGCCCGACGTAACCCCGAGGTCCTCCTCGCAGAACAGGGCGCAAAAGAAGAGGAAGAAACCACCATCGCGGTGGGCGCCGCCGTGCCCCTCACCTCCCGAGAGCGTCTCGGCGCTCAGATCACCGCGGCGGCAGGACTCACGTCCATCATCGCGGTGTTGTTGAGCTGGTCGGAGGGTCCGGGCCGCATCGCAGCCTGGAGCCGCCGGTCCGACGAAGCGCTGACCGATTCCTTCTCCGGAATCGCCGCGAGCGGAGGAAGCTGGTACGGCATCATCGTTGCTGGCTGTGGCGTATTGGCCTTACTGTCCGCCGTCGCTTGGCTCACTATGCCGCAGCGAGCTTCACGGTCACTCGGGCCGCACACCGCCGCAATTAGCGGTGCGGTTGCGCTCGGCACGACGTTGTCATTCATCATGATTTCTTCCCCAGCTCAGCTCTTCACCGAGCCGAGTCTCGGGATCGGCGCAACGTTGGCCGTGATCACCTCGGTCGCGATGCTGATCGGGTCTGCACTCTGGCTCTTCGGAGCGAACTATGTCGCCAACACACCGCTGAAGTCCAAAGTCGCATACGGCCGAATTGTCATCGCAGGGCTGGCCGTATTGTGGGCCGTGCTCGGTGGCATGGCCACGTGGAGCCAGGACGGTCGCCAGGACATCGTGATCACGCCGGAAATTCAGGCGGAGATGGACTTTCTCGAGGCGCAGGCCGACAATGGAGAACTCGACGCCCGCATCGCGGCAACGCGGATCGCCGGACTCTTCAACAGTGCACGCCAGAACGAGCCGGTGCTATTCAATGGCTTCGAAACGGGCGGGCCCGATATTTCAACCCTCATTGTGGTCCTGAGTGGTGTGGGTCTTCTCACCACACTCGGTGCCGCTGGGCTCTTCGGGCTCGAGGAAGTCACCCGCTGGCGTTGGAACGTGCTCACGGCCGGCGTGGGCGGCGCAATCATGGCGCTTAGCCTCGCATGGGTGATCTCGACCCTTCGCACCGCCGACCCGAACTACGTCTCCGGTCCGGGCGCCTTACTCGCCATCGTGACGGGCGTGGTGTTTATCTCAGGCACCAAATCGACGCTCTCGCTGTTCGGCCGCTCGAAGGTATTCGCCGACGACGAGTCGATCGACGACCTCGAATCCAACGCCTCTGATCCCGAGCCGTCACTGGCCGGCGTTTAGTTCATATCGGCCTGAACCCACACAAGGGCCAGGCACTGACTACACTCTATGACTGCATGTCACGGGGCACATCCGTTGACACGCGACAACAACATCCCGGAGGGATACCTATGACAACCAAAAAGAAATTTTGGATCGCACTTCTTGCCATCCTTGCGCTCGTAGCGAGCGCATGTGGTGACGACAGCAGCGACACAAGTACCGAAACCCCTGGCGACGAAACGCCGGCCGACGACGTCCCTGCCGACGACGTCCCTGCCGACGACGTCCCTGCCGACGACGCAGCCGCCGACGATGCCAACATGACCCCGGGCGCTGGTGTCAGCGTCACCGCCGCTCGTGCCAGCTGGACAACCGGCTATATGCAGGCCGCGATCTACTCTGCGCTCCTGACCGAGCTCGGCTACGACGTCAGCGAACCAGCTGACCTCGAACTCGATCCTGGTCAGTTCTACGTTGCGCTCGCTGAAGGCGAAGCCGATTTCTGGGGCAACTCCTGGTATCCGGGTCACCTCAGCTGGCACGACGGCGAACTCACCGACGGCAGCCTCGTAGGCGACCACGTCACCATTATTGGCGAAGAACTGATCGCTTCTGGCCTTGAGGGCTTCCTCACCAACAAGTCGATCGCCGAAGAAAACGACATCGTCACGCTCGACCAGATCAATGACGACCCGGCGCTCATCGCTCTCTACGACGCTGACGACTCCGTTCCCGGTGACGGCATTGTCCAGATCCTCGGTTGCCCCGAGTCCTGGACCTGTGACGACATCGCCGAAGAGATGATCGAGTTTGCTGGTTGGGAAAACATCGAGCAGACCAAGGCTGGCTACGAAGCGATGATCGCTGAAGCTGTAGGCCGCTCGGCCGACGGCAAGGCCTTCATCATGTACACGTGGAGCCCGTCCGGTTACCTCACCCAGCTGATCCCGGGCGACAACGCCATCTGGCTCGCAGTTGAGGCCTCCTCCGTGCTCGACGGCTCAATCACCGCCGACTGGAACTTCGTCGACACCCCGCCTGCGGCTCTGCCCGCCGGCGAGTGCACCAACCCGGATGCTTGCTACCTCGGTTGGGCTGCTGCCGACATCCAGGTGACCGCCGCGAACACGTTCCTTGAAGCGAACCCCGCTGCCGAGGCGCTCTTCGAACAAGTCACCTTCTCTGTTGTGGACGTTGCGCTCCAGAACGTGAAGTACGACGGTGGCGAAAACACCACCGACGACGTGAACCGTCACGCCGCCGAGTGGATCACTGACAACCGCGACACCGTCGACGAGTGGCTCACTGTCGCCCGCGCCGCTGGCTGATTCGTCAAGCAACTGAATAACTGAACACGAATGGAGCGGGGCCTGCGGGCCCCGCTCTTTCGCGTATGCCATCGATTCGCGTCTGAAATAGGTGCGCTGCTACCAGTCGACGAGAAGTCGGTCCGGTTTGCGAAAGACCAGACCGCGCGGCGTCGACTCCGCTACGTCTTTCAGCACGGGGACCGTTGGGGCATCGAGCACTGCGTCGAGAACGGCGCGGGCCTCGGCCCGCGCCAGATGGGTCCCAATGCAGGCGTGCGGCCCCACCACAAACGAGAGGTGCGACGGCTCGTTTTCTCGCTTGAGCGAGAAAACGTCAGGGTCGACGTATGCCGCCGGGTCTCGATTCGCCGCGGCGAGCGAGACCGTCACCGGGTCGCTGGCCGCGATCAACACGCCCGCCACCAATGTGTCGACGGTGGCAAAACGATCAACGACTGCGGCCCCCGGTTCGAGCCGCAGCGATTCCTCCACGGCGCGATCTCGCCGAGACGGGTCGGCCTGCAGCGCAACAACGACATCGCGTCGCTGGAGAACATGCCAGAGCAGATTTGCGATCATCGATTCCGCGGTCTCGAGCGCACCAAACATCACCACACCCACGTTGGCGGCGAACTCCTGATCGTCGAGATCAGACTGTCGACGCAGCGCGGCCAGGGTGCCGTCGGCCGCGATGGCATGGCCGACCGCGGCGGTGAGCGGAGCCATCACGGCGGAATCAACGAGGTGGTTGGGATCGGCGGTGAGCTGTGCAACCTGGTCGACGATCTGGCGATACCAACGGGTGGCCTGCTCGGCGGTGACGTCGATTAGGCCGAGAACATCGACAATGGTTGCGGCCGGGAGCGGCGCGGCCACGTCGAAACGAAGATCGCTACTGCGAGACGCGCGACTCTTGGCCACGAGTGCGGCCGCCCGTCTCGCCAGCGCCGCCGACAGGTCCGCCGATGATGCGGACGGACGAAAGGCCGCTGCGAACGGGGCCCGGTGACGGTCGTGGGTGAGCCCGTCGAGTGACAGCATGCTCGGTCCGACCACCTGGCCGGTCGTAAAACGAGGGTCATCGACCGTGAACCTCTCGGCATCACGCATCACTTCGACGGCGGCGTCTCGCCCCACAGCGAGCCACGCGTCGAGCGCGGGAACCCACACGACGGGGGCCTCGGCTCGAAGCCGTGCCAGGTGGGGATGCGGGTCCTCGGCGAGCTCGTCGCGGCTAGGCAAGGGCCATCGCGTAACCGGTGAGCAGCTCGGGGCCATCGTTGGCCACCACGATCATCTCCTCGAGTTTCACGCCCTCGCCCCCCGCCTTGAAGCCCACAAAAGACTCCACGCTGAAGACATTGCCGACCTCGACCACGCCGCCGAAGCCGCAGATGTCCCATTGTTCACGGGTAAAGAACGACGGGAATTCGTCACACAGACCGGTGCCGTGGGCGAGGACGGCGTAGCCGTTGAACTCGTCGACCGGCGGGTAAGTCAGCTGCTCGGTGATCTCGCGATAGGTGGTGTCGGCCCGGAAGAGCGAAATGTTGGACGCGACCATGTCGGAGGCTCGACTAAATACGTCTTGCTGATTGGCATTCGGGGAGCCATCGCCGCACAGCCACGTGCGGCTCATGTCGACGCACATTCCGGAGGCGCCGACCATGTCGGTGTCGAACGCCATCAACTCGCCTTCGGCCACAGGCTTGATACTCGCCTCTTGGTACCAGGGATTGCTGCGGTCACCCGAGGCCAGGATCCGGGTTTCGACCCACTCGCCGTAGCGAAGGAAGTTTGACTTCTGCAGCTCCGCCCAGAGCGCGACTTCTTGCACTCCGGGTTCGAAGATCGCTCGCATATCGTCGATGTTCTTCTCGCAGGCATCGATGGCACAGCGCATCGCCGCCAGCTCATCCGACGATTTCACCGTACGGGCGTCTTCCATGCACTGCATTCGGTCGAGCACTTCAATGCCGAGCGCTTCGAGGGCGCGAATTCCTTGGATTCCCAGCGTGTCGATCCCAAGTCGACCACCGGCGCGCTGACACGCACGAACCAACTCGGCGATCTCGGCCGCGAACTTGTCGGCAATCTCCAAGGAACGCGAGCCGGCGTAGAACGGGAGAAACGACGGGGCCGTCGACGGGGACAAACGCATAACGGACCTCGTTGTGCATTGTCCAGATCGCCATGTTGGTGGTGTCAGTCGCGTACTTGACGTTGAGCGGGTCGTGGAGCAGCACCGCATCGAGGTCTTCCGCCTCCATCTGGGCCCGCATTCGAGCAAGGCGGTAGCGGCGCATTCGCGGGAGGTCGGGCAGCGTGAGTCCGCTCGCTTCCCACTCGGCGAGTACCGACGGCGCCGGGCCCAGAACATGCCGATTACGGGCAGTGTGCTCCACCAACCAGGCCGGGGCGACACCCCCGTGCGCCGCGATCTTGGGGAAGTGGCGAGGCGACATCGGCGAAAGCTAGCCCCTGACAAAGTTCTTGTCTTCCAGCTATTCATCTCCTATCGTCGATAAACGATGAATGGTCTCTCTTCCGCCGACGCCGACGAGTACGCCCGCTGGTTTCGTTGTCTCGCCGACGGCACGCGAGTTCGCATTCTGAGCATCATCGCCGCGGCCGACGGACCCCTCAGTGTGGGCGAGGTCGTGGCCGCCGCCGATCGAAGCCAGTCCACGGTTTCCCGCCACCTACAAGTCTTGGCCGATGATGAATTCATCCGCCTTCACGCCGACGGCACCCGCACGCTCGTGGAAGTCAACACCGCGTGTATGAGCGCCCTGCCCGATGCCGCCGCCGCGATCATGGGACGGCGATGATCGGGTCAACCGCACTACTTGCGGTCGAGCTCATCAGCTTGATCATCGGCGTGACGTTCCTCGTTCAGCTCAGCCAACGTCGCCTCGGGCCCGATCGGATCCGAGCGATCATGGGCGGCCGGCCCATCGTTGCGGCCTTGAAGGGCATCGCCATCGGCTTCATCACGCCGTTCTGCACCTACTCGGCGATTCCAATGTTGATTGGACTGCGCCAAGCCCGCGTGCCGCCCGCCGGTTACGTGGCGTTCATCGTGGCCGCCCCGGTCCTCGATCCCATCCTGTTTGGTGCCCTCTCAGTCATCATTGGATTCGACGCTGCGCTCGTCTACATGGCCATCGCGTTCACCGCCGCCTTGTCGCTGGCCCTCATCGCCCAGGCCGTCGGCATCGAGTCACACCTCAAGCCGATCGAAGCGCGCCAGCTCGTCTCCGTCACGGCCGGAGCCAATAGCGGCGAGGCGGGCGGACAAGAGCAGCCGGTCTGGCGAGGGCTCAGAGCAGAGGTCGGTCCCGCGTGGGAGTCATCGGTTGCCCTCCTGCGCACGATGGTGCCGCTGCTCGCGATCGGCCTGGCCATCGGCCTCGCTATCCAGACACTGGTCGATGCCGAGACGGCGGCTCGGATCACCGGCGACCACGAAACCTTCGCCATCCCGATCGCCGCCGCGATTGGCACGCCGCTCTACATCAGCACCGAGCTCTACGTCCCGATCGCCGATTCGCTCCGCTCTGCTGGCGTGTCGACCGGTGCCATCGTTGCGCTCACGATCGCCGGGGCCGGGGCCAACGTTCCCGAGTTCATCCTGTTGAGCCGGCTCGCCAGCCGGCGCCTGATCGCCGTGTTCTTCGCCTACGTGTTCGCCGTGGCCGTCCTGGGCGGCGGCCTCTCCGCGCTGCTGCTCGCCTAGCCCCGCATCCGCTCGGCGTTGGGATCCCACAGGCAGTTGTCGACAAGGCGCGCCGCCCGACGTTCGCCAACGATCTCTATTTCGAAGTGGCCGCCGGATTCTGCCATCGCGGCGGGGATGTAGCCCAGCGCGACCGAGGTGTCGGAGTGGTGGGCATACCCGCCCGAAGTGACCCAACCGACCACTTCGTCGTTGTGCCAGATCGGCTCGTCGCCAATCACGTCATTGCCGGCCCGACCGGCTTCGGTGTTGACCGTCCACGTGCACAGCTGCACCGACTTGCCTTCGCCGCCGTCGCCATACTTGGCGGCCAGCGCATCTCGGCCAATGAAGTCCTTCTCCAGACGAATGAACCGATCAAGGTTCGCCTCGAACGGGTCATAGAGCGAACGATATTCGCGAGCCCACGACCCGAAGCCCTTCTCCAGCCTCAGCGAGTTCAGTGCGTGGAGGCCAAAGAGGCGGAGATCGAATTCCTCGCCTGCCGCCAACAGTTGTTCGTAGACGTAGCGCTGATAACGAGCCGGCATCCAGAACTCGTAGCCAAGGTCGCCGGTGAAGGTGACTCGGCCGCACCACACCGGGGCAAGGCCGACGGTGAGTTCCTTAAACGCCATGAACCGAAATCCGGTGGCCGACACATCGGCGCTGGTGACCTTCTCGAGTAGGGCGCGGGCGTTGGGCCCGGCGATCGACAGGCCGCACATTTCCCACCCCAGGGTCTGGTAACGAACCGATCCATGCTCCGGCGATCCCGCGGCGGGAAGGTGCTGGTCGAACCAGCGCTCGTAGTAACGCTCGGCGACACCCGAGCCGAACAGGGCGAAGCGTTCACTATCGCCGGTGGTATTCGCGGTTGCCCCACCCGCAAATGTCCCGGCCGGCCCCTCGGCCACACCCGGCGTTGGCGGAAGGACAGCCACCGTGAGGTCGCCGATAAGGTTGCCGCGTTCGTTGGTCATTGGAGTGAGCGCCATCCGGCCGACCACCGGGATCCGACCGGCCAAGACACGGTCGAGGTAGGCGCGAGCGCCGGGACCCTCGAAGAGAAACTTCGAGAAGCCGGTCGTTTCCATCATTCCCACGCTGCTGCGAACGGCGAGGGTTTCGGCCCGCACCTGCTCCCATGCGTTCGAGCGGCCGAAAGTGACTTCCTCGGCGGCCTCGTCACCATCCGTCTGGAACCACAACGGCGCTTCGAGGCCGAACCCGTTCCCGAAGACGGCGTTCGCCGCCACCATTCGGTCGTAGATCGGCGAGGTCTGAACGTTGCGACCCTTTGGCAGGAACTCGTTGGGGAACGTGATCCGGAACCGGCGGCTGTAGTTCTCTCGCACCTTCTCGTTCGTGTACTCGAGGGTCGAGAAGTCGCCGAACCGGGCGATGTCCATCCCCCAGATATCGAAGCCGGGGTCACCTTCGGTCATCCAGTTCGCGAGAGCGAGGCCAACGCCGCCCCCCTGCGACAGACCCGCCATAACCGCGCAGGCCGACCAGAATCCGGGAAGACCACGAACCGGTCCGAGGAGGGGGTTGCCGTCGGGCGAGAACGTGAACGGCCCATTGATCACCTGTTTGATGCCCGCTTCAGCAAAGACGGGGAAGTGTTTGAAGCCAACGTCAAGCGAGTCGGCGATGCGGTCGAGGTCGGGCGACAGAAGCTGCATTCCGAACTTCCACGGCGTTTGCGCCGTCGACCACGGGGCGCCGCCTCGTTCGTAAGTGCCGAGGAGAAGTCCACCGCCCTCTTGGCGCATATAGATCTCACCGCCGAAGTCGATGGCATGGAGGAACTCGCCATGCTCCGCGTTGTACTCAGCGATCTCCGGGATGTCTTCAGTGAGGAGGTACTGGTGCTCCATGGCGAGCACCGGGAGTTCGAGCCCGACCATTCGGCCGACCTCGCGGGCCCAAAGGCCGCCTGCGTTGACGACATGATCACAATGGATCGTGCCCTTTTCTTCACTGCTCTCGGTGTCGAACGTGTGAACGTCCCATCCACCGTCGGCGGCCCGGGTGATGTCTCGGGCCCAGGTGTTGCGGTACACCTCGGCGCCCGCCTGACGAGCAGCCTTGGCGTAGGCGTGAGTGACACCTGAGGGGTCGACATGGCCTTCATGAGCGTCGTACATCGCCCCGACGAAATACTGCTCTTCAAGGATGGGCAGTAGCCGCTTGGCCTCCTGGATCGAGATGAGCTCCGTCTCCATGTTGAGATAACGGCCCCGAGCGTGGGACATCTTCAGCCAGTCCATGCGTTCGGGCGTGTCGGCCAACATCACGCCACCGGTGATGTGGATCCCACAGTCCTGTCCGGAGACCTCTTCGATTTCCTTGTACAGCTCGATGGTGTATTGCTGAAGCTTCGCGACGTTGGGGTCGCCGTTGAGCGTGTGCATGCCGCCGGCGCTGTGCCAGGTGGATCCTGCGGTCAGCTCGGTGCGCTCAACTAGCACAACGTCAGTCCAACCTGCTTTGGTGAGGTGATACAGCACCGACGCACCCACCACTCCCCCACCAATCACTACCACTCGCGCATCCGTCTTCATTTCTTCCTTTTCTGAAGCCTGAATCGCGCTATGCGCGATTCAGGCTTCACAGATCGATTGTGGCTGGGTGGGGGTTGACCTCGGTGCCGAGGCGCGATTCGGGGGTGTGGTCATCGCCAGAAGGGGCAACGAGATCGGCGAGCGAGGGCAGCGTCATGCAGTCGGCGAGCATGTTGTGGAACCGGTGCAACGGCTCTTCAAACCGCGGGGCCAACGGGCCCGGGGCTACCGCGCCACGGGTGAGGCCGCGCTGGCCCCGTTCAACAATTTCGATGTCTTCATCATTGACGTCGAACCAGAAAGATCGGGTGGTGACCATTTCCTCATTCCCGACCTCGGGGGTCGAGGGCGGAAGAAGGAACGTGCACCGCTCCAGCGTGAGGCCCGGCGCCTGCGGATCGAGTTGCATGACAAAAACATGGTTGGGCAGCACCGACAGAATCACATTGGGGAACAGCGCGACGAAACGTCCACTGACCGCATCGGACTCATCGAGGCCCGCGGCTGAGGGAAGCACCAGCCAGTCATCACGATCGTCGCCCGACACCGGAGTAGTGGTCTGGCCGCAGTACATCCCCGCACCCTGATAGCGAAAGTGATCCTTCACCCGGGAGACTCTCGACAGCTCCGGATGCACCCAGGTGAGGTGGTAGTACTCCTGGAAGTTTTCCGATATCAGCTTCCAGTTGGCCTTGATCTCGACGGTGCGTTCTTCCTGCACCCGCCACTCGTCGAGCCGGTAGCCGGCCATCCGTTCGGGCAGGTCGCCCAGCCAATCGAGCAGCGGCGGCGTGTCGGCGTCGAGACACACGAAAAGGAGGACACCCCACGTGTCGACCCGCACCGGCAACAACGCGTACTCGGCCCGGTCGAATTCGTCACGCGGCACTTCGTCGAAGAACGGCGTGGCCACAAGCGTGCCGTCGAGGCCGTAGCCCCATCGGTGGTAGGGGCAGCGAATGGTGCCGGCGATGTCGCAGTCCGTCTCCGCCAGCTCAGTGCCCCGGTGCCGACATGAGTTGTAGAAGCCCCGCAGTTTGCCATCCGCACCGCGCGTGATCACGACGGACCGGTCCCCAACTTGTCGAACAAGCATGCGTCCCGGAGCGACGACCTCCGCCGCGTTGCCCACCACAACCCAGGCCCGCTTGAACAACTGCGCCTGCTCGACCGCAAAGAAGTCATCACTTGTGTAGGCGCTCGGATCGAGGCCCGTGGCCCGTCGCAATGGCACTCGGGTACCGGCCCAGAAGAGGTCCCCCCGCGGATCAGCGGTGGCAGCCATCAGAAATCGGTCTCCACGCCGCCCTCGGCCACACGACGATCAACAAACTCGTTCAGCTCGGCCCGCACCGCATCGTCCACCGTCGGCGCTTCATACGCATCGAGATGTTGTTGTACGAGCCTTTCGGCGTGGTCGAGCGCCGTCGGCGAGCCCGCCTCTTCCCACGTCTCATAGTTCCGCCAGTCGGACACCAACGGCTGGAAGAACGCGTCGCGGAAGCGATCTTGTGTGTGTTGGGTGCCGAAGTGATGCCCGCCCGGGCCCACCTCGGCGATCGCCTCGACCGCCATGGTTGCGTCGTCCACGATGAGCGGCTGCAGAAACTTGGCCACCGACTGGATGAGATCGCCATCGACCATCATCTTTTCAGGGTTGGCCTGAAGGCCACCCTCCATCCAACCCGCACCATGGAAGACGAAGTTGGCCCCGCCCATAATCGCGCCCCACAACGAGAAGACACTCTCGTATCCAGCCTGCGCGTCGACGGCGTTGGCCGCACAAACGTTGCTCGAGCGATAGGGCATGTTGTACCGACGAGCGAGCTGTCCACCGAGCATCGCCGACTGCATGAACTCGGGCGTGCCGAAGGCGGGTGAGCCACTTTGCATATCGACGTTCGACGTGAAGCCGCCATACATCACCGGTGAACCGGGGCGAACAAGCTGGGTGAACGCAATCCCCGCCAGCGCCTCCGCGTTCTGTTGCACGACCGCGCCGGCGACGGTGACGGGGGCCATCGCTCCGGCGAGAGTGAACGGGGTGAGGATGATCACCTGGTTGCGCGATGAGTATTGGATGATGCCCTCGAGCATCGGGGTGTCGAGCCGCAGCGGCGAGCTGACGTTGATGACACTGTGGATCGACGGCTGCGAGTCGAGCTCGTCGTCGGTAACGCCGCGGGAGATCCGGACCATCTCCAGACAATCGATGTTGCGCTGCGCGCCCAGCGAGTAAGCGTTGACCACCTTGTCCGAGAGCGTGAGGATGTCTCGGAACGCCTCCAGATGCCGGATCGACGCATGAAGATCCACGGGCTCGACCGCGTAGCCGCCATGGCTCTGCACCGCGTTGAGGGACTGAGACAGCTTGAGCAACCGGCGGAAATCTTCCCGGGTGCCGGTGCGTCGCCCACCCGCCCGGTCCGCAGTGTTGGGGGCAGACGCGACCGCACCAAAGACCACGTGGTTGCCGCCCACTCGCACATCATGAGCGGGGTTCGGCGCGTGAATCGTGAACTCGGGAGGCACCGAGGTAATCAACGACTCGATGAGATCGACATCAAGGCGGACTCGTTCGCCATCAACCCGAGCGCCCGCCGCTTTCCAGAGTCGAAGCGCCGTTGGATGAAGGAAGTCGAGGCCGATGTCGCGCAGGACAACAAGCGACGCCTGATGGATCGACTCGAGTTCGTCATCGGACACCACGCGCGTGGGCTCGAACCGTCGCTCGTGGAGACGCCAGGGCGGCTGCGGGACCGGCTGCGGACCAGAGGCGCGCTCACGACGGCCCCGTCGACGGGCCTCGCTCACGACGCCGCCGAGACACGAGCGATGGCATCCATGCTGCCGAGATGTCGGTTGATCTCATCCGCGTGGACCAGCACCAGCGCGGCAACGTCGGCCGCCGTACCCCTGGGCGGGAAGCGATACGACGGGCCATAGGTGTACAGCGAACCGATGGCCTGACCGTTAGGACCAATGACTGCCGCGCTGCAACTCGACAATCCGTCGACGTATTCCCCGTGGGTCCACATCACCCGGGTTGAACGGGCCCGGCGCACTCGGGCGTGGAGTTGCTCGGGATCCACGATCGTACTCTCGGAGCACATCGCGAGATCGCTCGCGAGATAGTCGACTACATCGGCATCGGGCCACGTGGCCATCGCGACGAGTCCCGCCCCGCCAGCGTGCAGGGGCACGCGAGTGCCCGTCCAGTTCTCTGCCTGCACCGGTTTCGGCGCGTCGACCTGGTCGACCGTGACGATCTCCGGGCCCGAGAGGACCGAGAAACACACTGCCTCGTCGAGTTCGGTGCTGAGTTCTTCAAGGTGCGGGAACACGATAGTTCGCACTTGTTGACTCGGATCGACCGCGGCCGAGAGCGACTGAATCATCGGCCCTACGCCATAGGCACCGTCGCCGTTGCGACGAACCACACCTTCCGACTCCAGCGTGCTGAGCAGCCGGGCCGCGGTGGAGGTAGGCAGGGCAACTCGCTCGGCGAGGTCCACGAGGCCTCCGGGTTCACGGCCAACCTCGCGGAGGATTGCCATCGCTCGTTCAACGCTCTGGACCGGTTCCATACTGTCGCCAGATTACCGACAAACGGGAATCCTGTCTATCAATTCCCGCAGAGCGGGAATCAGCTACCAACGAAGCCGACCGTCTCGCCGGGAAGGCCGATGAACGTCAACCGCGACTCGGCGATCATGTAGCCGGTGGCATCGATCAGCCCAGTCATGGCAGTGCCCACGATCGCGCAGCCAGGACTCGCGTCGATCGGTCCGAGCGCTCCCGTGCGGAACTCACCACCGTTGGTGCCGTCGAACTCAACGGCTGCGATCTGCCCGGCACAGGAAAGGCCCACGATCGTGGCCTCGCTGCCGTTGACCGTGAGCGTGACACCGTCCATATCAGCTCGGTTCTCCGCCGTTCGGTTCACACCCTCGCCGGAGAAGATCGTGTCGAAGCGCCACACCGTTGCTTCAAGGGGCAGATCCACGGGCGCCGGCGCCTGCTCGAAGCGGAGCTCGACGGTGTCGCCCGAGAGCGTCATGCCCGCGGGGTCAACGTTCCACGCAGTTGCCGTCGACAATGCCTGGCCGTATACCGACTCGAAGCCCATCCGCCCCTCACACGCCATCTCGGTCGAACCCAAACCGCCAACAACGAGCGTGCCGTCGTCGGCCGCATCGAACGAACCAAAGAAGGAGTTGCAGCCGAGGTTGCCCGTGACCTCACCGTTGGCAACGTCGATCCGTAGGTCGCCGTCGACGAGCACCACATCGGCGCCTTCGACCTGCAAACCGACGAGTACCCATTCGCCGCCGACCGAAGGTCGAGTGGCCGGATCCGAGACATTGTCATCCGTGTCGTCGCCGCAGGCGGAGACGATCAGTATCAGGGCGAGAATGAAGGAGAGAGAAAGAAGGGGGTTTCGTCGCATGTCACTCTGACGTCGACGCGGCCACCGTGGTTCCCGCCAATCGTGCTTCTCGCTGAATCGCCGCGGTGAGGGCGCCGAGCACGATCGCGATGCCGAGGATCTGGACGAGGTCAACGGATTGATCGAGGAAGAACACTCCACCAATCGTGGTGATCACCGGCACGCCCAAGGTCAGTAAGGAAGTGACCGAGAGCTTCACTCGAGGATGGGCCCAGTTCATCAGGAGGTGGCCCGTGCCTGGCACCACGAGCAGGGCGGCCAGCCAGACCCAGTTGGAGGCGCTCGGGACGTCGATACCGCCGGCATCGATGAGGGCAATCGGGAAGAGCACCACACTTCCCGCGATCCAGATCGCGGCCTGGAATTCGAGAACCGGCACGTGCTCGCGAGCCGCCTTGGCCAACGCGAAGTAGGCAGAGAAGAACAACAGGGCGACCACCGCGAGGAGGTCACCGCGAAGGCTCCACTCCTCACCCGAAGCGGCACCCGTCATGACAAGTCCCACGCCACCGAGTGACACGAGGCCCACCCCCACCAGGAACCCCGAGACCTTCTCGCCGAAGGTCCGGCTGGCTACGCCCATCAACACCAGAGGCACGAGCGAGCCAATCACGGTTGCGCTGGCCACCGTGGTGGCCTTGATCGCCACGAAGAAGACCGCGATTTCAAAGCTGATCGCGATACCCGTGGGAGCGCTCCGCTTGAGGTACGCCCAAGTCATCCGGCGCCCGGAGATGTAGACGGCCGCGGTGTAGACCACCGCACCAAGCAAAATCCGCCAAAACGCAATTTGTAGGCCACCCATCGGCACCTTGCTGACCATCACGTTTCCCGAAGCCCAGAACACGATGGCGAACGACGCGCCCATCAGACCGAACTGCGCGTCGCGCGGGGATAGCTCAGCATCGGACATCGCGACAATCTTGCACGCAGTCGAACAAATGCACGCCATGATTGCGGCCGTGCCACCGTCCTCCCCTGCCGCGACACAGGAACAACTTCAGCGCCGCACTCTCTTCACGCTGATCGGGTCGGTCGGTCCGGCTGGTATGGGCATGGCGGGTGGCTTCGCGGCCACCACGCTTGCCTCCAGAGAGATCGTCGACAACGAGAGCCTCGCCACCCTCGCGGCCACAATGATCTCCATCGGCGGCGCGCTCATTGCGGTACCGCTCTCGCAGTACATGAGCCGCCGCGGTCGACGTCCCGGCCTCCGCATTGGCTGGACAATCGCCAGCATCGGCGCCCTCTTCGCGGTACTTGCGGTCGAGACGAGCACCTATCCCCTGCTGGTGCTGGGCACCCTCGGTATCGGCGCGGGCAACGGCACCAACCTCGCGGCTCGCTACGCGGCCGCGGACCTCGCCCCTGAAGACCGGCGGGCCCAGGCGATCGGTGTGCTCGTGTGGGCCGCGTCTATCGGTTCGATTCTTGGCCCCACCGTGGCGCTCGGGCTCACAGAACCGCCCGCCAAGTGGCTTGGTTTCGAGCCGCTCTCGGGCCCGTATCTCATGGCGATTCTGGTCTTCGTGATCGCGGCCACAGTGGTGGAAATCTTCCTGCGCCCCGATCCGCTCCTCACCGCGACGGGCGGCGATGGTGTGACCGCGCCACAACGGCCAAACCTAAAGGAGTCGTTCCGCCGAATCGCGAGCAATCGACTGGCCGTCATCGCCGTCGGCGCCATGGCGGTCGGCCAGGGCGTCATGGTGGCGATCATGACGGTGACGCCGCTTCATATGGAAGACGGAGCCCACGAGAAGAAGATCATCGGGTTTGTTATCTCGCTCCACATCGTGGGTATGTATCTGTTTGCGCCCGTCGTCGGTTGGCTCGTCGACCGGTTGCCGAGCAGCCTCATCGTCGGGATCGCCGGGGTCACCCTGTTCGTGGGCGGCGAGGTCGCGAGCCACACCGATGCCCAGGACCGCAACGGGGTCTTCCTTGGTCTCTTCCTCGTCGGACTGGGCTGGTCGTTCGCCATGATTTCGGGAAGCTCGCTTCTCACGAGCGCGTTCTCCGCGCACGAACGAGCGGCCGTCCAGGGCGCGGCCGACTTCACGATGACAACCGCGGGAGCGGCGGCCGGTCTGGCGTCAGGCGTCGTCGTGGAGATCAGTAGCTATCACTCGCTCAGCCATTGGGCGGGCGTCGCCGCGCTCGCGCTTGTCGCGGCCGCGTTCTACCCGCTTGTTGTGCGTTCAGCTGGTCTTCCGACTCGCTGAGCTACCAGCTGGCCGCGATGTACTGGGTCTCGCAGAACTCGTAGATGCCATCGCTCGCACCCTCGCGACCGAGGCCCGACTGCTTCATTCCGCCGAACGGTGCGGCCGGATCCGACATCGCACCACGGTTGACACCGACCATTCCGGACTCAAGCCGCTCGGAAACCGACAGGGCCCGCCCGAGGTCTTGGCTGTAGACGTAGGCGGCCAAGCCCATCTCGGTGTCGTTGGCGTGGGCGATCATCGCGTCGTGGTCGGTGAAGGGGATCACTGGTGCCACGGGCCCGAAGATTTCCTCGCGGGTAATCGCCGCGCCGGCTTCGACATTGGCGAGCACGGTGGGTGTGTAGAAGGTGCCCGGACCGTCGATCGCGGTTCCACCCAGGACGAGTCCGGCGCCGTCACCGACCGCCGCGTCGACGAGGGCGCCAATGGAGTCGATCGCCGCGGCGTTGATCATCGGGCCACAGGTGACATCGGGGTCGAAGCCGTTGCCCGTCTTGACCGCCCCCATCGCGGCCGCGAGCTTCTCAGTGAAATCATCGGCCACCCCGGCCTCCACGAAGAACCGATTGGCGGCGGTGCAGGTCTCGGCCGAGTGACGCATCTTTGCGACCATTGCCCCCTCGACGGCGGCGTCGAGGTCAGCGTCGTTGAACACGATGAACGGAGCGTTGCCGCCCAACTCCATCGCGACCTTGAGCACACGGTCAGCGCAGCGCCGCAGGAGGACACGACCTACTTCGGTCGATCCCGTAAACGACACCATCCGGGTCGCTCGGTGCGCGGTCGCGGCGTCGAACCATCCACCCGCGTCTTGCGTGGGGACCACATTGATCACGCCGGGCGGGACACCGGCGTCTTGCAGAAGCTCGGCGATCCGGAGGGCGGTGAGGGGTGTCTCCTTCGGCGGCTTGATCACGATGGCGTTACCCGCACCGAGGGCGGGAGCAACCTTTCGGGTGATCATGGCGGCCGGGAAGTTCCACGGTGTCACCATCACGACCACACCAACGGGCGGATGCCGCACGATGATCTTGTTGGCCCCCGACGGCGCCGTGCTGATCGAGCCGTGAATACGAACCGTCTCTTCACTGTTCCAACGGAAAAACTCAGACGCGTAGCCGATCTCGCCCCGAGCATCGACCAGAGGTTTGCCGTGTTCGCGAGTGATCAACTCGGCAAGTTCGTCGGTGTGCGTAATGAGCGTCGACCAGCAGTTACGCAAAACCTCGGCCCGTTCGCGTGGCGCGGTGGCGGCCCAGCCGCGCTGGGCCCGATCCGCCGCATCCACT
This sequence comes from Candidatus Aldehydirespiratoraceae bacterium, assembly GCA_047639555.1. Lineage (GTDB taxonomy): Bacteria > Actinomycetota > Acidimicrobiia > Acidimicrobiales > Aldehydirespiratoraceae > JAJRXC01. Next base: position 6,895 of record JBLIOE010000026.1, on the reverse strand, counting down.
GCGGCCGATGCATCGGCCGGCGTACCACTGGCAACCGTGGTGATCTCCTCACCCGTCGCCGGGTCGAGGACGGAAACGCGGTGGCCCTCGGCGCCATCTCGCCATTGACCGTCGATCAAGATCTGGTTCTGCACAAGCGGTTTCTAGCGCAATTTCCAACAAACCCGTCGGGGTCGCACAGAACTCTTGACAGTGATACGAACAGGGGTCCGTCGCACCCGATCCGGAGCCACCGTGGCCATAGACCGCACCACCCACGCTGCGTTCCTTGACGACCTTGTGGCCACCATGAGTGACGACGGTTTTCAGGCCATCGACGACCACGTCACCGCCCGGCCGCGGTCAACTGCTGAGGTCGCGGCGTTCGTGTCGTGTTGCGCCCGCCATGACATCGCTGTCGTACCCGTCGGCGGCGACACTGGCCTCTCCGGCGGCACCGATCTTCCCAGCAGCCGCCCCGCGGCGAAGCTCTCGCTTGATCGGATGTCGGCGATTCGTTCTAGCGATCCTGATCGCTGGACCCTGACCGTCGAAGCGGGTGTCACGATCGAAGCAATCCAGCTGGCCGCCACCGAAGCGGGGCGGGCGTTCGCCCCTGATTGGGGGGCCAGGGGCACCGCCACAATCGGCGGCGCCATTTCCACTGATGCCGGCGGCACCAACGTGGTCCGTTACGGCAACATGCGCGAGAACATCTTGGGGATCGAGGTGGTCCTCGCTGACGGCACCATCTGGGACGGCCTCCGGGCGCTCCGAAAGGACAGCAGCGGCTACGACCTGAAGCAGCTCTTCATCGGCGGCGAGGGCACCCTCGGCGTGGTCACCGCCGCGGTGGTTCGACTTGTGCCCGCCACCCCCCACTGCGCCACCGCCCTTGTTGCCTTGGCCACGCTCGACCAGTTGGCCGCATTCGTCGAACACGTTCGTACCGCCGCTAGCGACACCGTCACCGCACTGGAACTGATGTCCGACGAAGGGATCTGCACTGCCGCTGACCGCTTCGATCTCTCCCATCCGCTCCCGGACCAAACGAGCCACCATGTCTTGGTGTCGCTCAGCGCGGGCACTCCGGTCACCGACGCATTGTCGGAACTTCTGAACACGGCGGCCGAGCGGGGGTTGATCAGCGCCGCCGCGGTCGCGGTGTCCGCCGATCAAGAATCCGCTCTCTGGCGATTCCGCGAGCTCCAGTCGCCCACAGAGTCACGCCCCGAAGTTGTCGCCGACAGTCTGAAGTACGACATCGCCGTTCCGCTCGATCATGTCGGAGCGCTACTCCGTCGATCACAAGCGGTCGTCGACAAATCGGGCACCGATGCCCGCGTCCATGCGTTTGGCCATGTCGGCGACGGGAACATTCATCTCTATGTTCTCCCCGGTAGCGACATCGAGAGTTTTCGCTCGGTTCGGGAAGCCATGCGCACCAACATCGATGATCTCGTCTTCGAGTTGAGCGGCACCCTGAGCGCCGAGCACGGCGTAGGCACACTCCTACGAGACCGGGTGGGGCCACAGAAGTCGGCAATCGAATGGGAACTCATGCGGCGGGTGAAGGATGTCTTCGATCCCGCCCATCTCTTCAACCCTGAGAAGATGCTTCCCGAGGTTCAGTCACCGACATAGACCCGGTCGTAGCGGCGGCCCAGACCTGTGAGCATCTCGTAGGCGATCGTGTCACCGGCGGCCGCGACATCGTCGATTGGGCAGTGATCGCCGATGAATTCGACCGGGGCGCCGACCGCGAGGTGTTGGGTCGGCACCTCGGTGACATCGATGACGGTCAGGTCCATGGAGACGCGGCCAACGACGGGGGCGACATGACCCCCCACGGACACCATTCCCGAATTCGATTCCGACCGCAGGAAACCGTCGGCGTAGCCGACCGGAACCACGGCGTGCCGGCTGGGTGCTGCCACTTCGAAGGTTGCGTTGTAGCCGACCCGTTCGCCCGGTTCGATATCTCGCAACTGCACGATCGGCGCTTCGAGCACCACTGTTTGGCGCATGGGATTGTCGGCTCCGGCCTGTGGCCTACCCCCGAAGAGCGCGATCCCGGGCCGGGCCAGATCGAAGTGGAAATCGGGCGAACGAAAGATGCCACCAGAATTCGCCAGCGAAGCCACACCCATCGGAAAACGAAGACGGAGCGCCCGGAATCGGGCGAGCTGTTCCTCTGACTGTGGGCTTTCCGTGTCTTCGCTACTGGCCAGGTGACTGAGCACGTGGCGGGTATCGATGCCCTCCACGAGGGCGGCAATGTCATCGACCTCGGCCGACGGAATACCGGTGCGGTTCATCCCCGTATCGAAGTGCAGACCGGCCGGCAGTAGTCGTCCGTCGCTGGCCCTCACCCATCCAACGAGTTGTTCATGGCTGACGATCAGAGGCACGAGATCATGGGCGATCAGGTCGGCCTCGGTGCCGGGCATGGCACCATTGAAGACACTGATCGTTGCATCAGGAAGCAGCGATCGAAGCTCAATGCCTTCCGCCACGCTGGCAACGAAGAATTCGCGGCATCCGGCTCCCGCGAGCGCCGTCGAGACCGGCGCGATTCCCAGCCCGTATGCATCAGCCTTGACCGCAGCGCCAGCCGGCACTGGGCCAAGCGTTGCTTGCACGTGACGATAGTTGGCGACCACCGCATCGAGCCGAACGGTGAGTCGCGTATTGGTGAGCAAGTCGCCCATCAGAGCCTCCTACGGACGTCGCCACCCTACGGGACCGGCACCTACGCTATGCCGATCAGAACAACGCCGAAGACCACCAACCCGATGCCGATCATCTGCCACCAGCGGAGCGGGTGTTTCTCAAAGATCGCGGCTAACACGGCGGTCACGGCGGGAAACATCGAACCGGTGATGGTGATTTCGCTCAATGAACCGCGCTGAGCGCCCGCAACAAACGCGACGACGGCAGTACCGGTGAGCACTCCGCCCGCGAGCCCCTGTTTGTACTCAGAACGGGGCACGAAGAACGGCACCGTGCGATAGGCGGCGATACCCACCAGCACGATCGCAGCCACGGACCGCTGAGAAATTGTGGTCCATACGCCCGCATCGGAGTTGGCCTGGCCAATGAACGTGAGCGAGAGACCGAAGAAGAGCCCCGCGAGCAAACCCCACCGCACACCGACCAAAGCCTTGTCCCCAAGCTCCGGCGAAAAGGTGGTGATGACAAGACCCACAAGCGCCACCGCAATGCCCAGGATCACGCCGCCGGAAAGTGATGCCCCCGTAGCAACATCCCAACTGAGTGGGACGAGCGCGGTGATGACGGCCGTGACGGGAGAAACGACCGCGGCCGACGACACCGCCATGCCGTGATACATCAGCACCAGAGCGAGCCCAATATTGAGACCGCTGACCGCGCCAAACCCCACGTCGCGCCAGATAAATTCGCTCGGAACCACGATCATCAACGCCGCGGCCGAGAGGCCGCCGACCGTCATGAAGGTGATGACTACTGAGATTGGTTGGGCCCGACGAGCGAGATAGGCGCCGAAGAAGTCACCCGCACCAATGGCGAGCGAAAAGTAGACTCCGAGCGCCCAGACCAAGGTGTGCCGCTACAACCGAGGCTCGCGAGGAAGGCCGAGCAGCCGCTCGCCCAAGATGTTGCGCATGACGTTGGAGGTGCCGCCCATGATTGTGTAGGCGGGGGCGTAGTTGATAGCCCGAGCGAGTTCGGGGTCGACCAGCGCAGCCATTCCCAGTTGCCGCGTCGCAAAGTCGGCGACCCGTTGTTGGTGTTCAGTACAGAAACACTTCGTTGCGGCGCTGAAGCCCGCGGGGGCTTGCTTCAGTGCTTCGCGGTAGACGAGAAGTCGACCCAGTCGATAGCCGATCTCGAGCTGGGCGATCTCTTGGCGGACCCGGGGGTCGTCGGTATCGGCCGCGGCGACCGCCTGGTCGTAGAGTCGCTTGTTGCTCACGAGACGATCGATTCCACCGCGCTCATGTTCGAGCTGCGCCATCGTCTGTTTGAACGCGTGGCCTTCGACGCCAACGAGGTTCTCGATCGGCACCCGTACGTCGGTGAAATACACCTCACAGAAGTGGGCGTTGGTGGTCATGTCGGTGATCGAACGAACCTCGATACCGGGGAGATCCATCGGCACGATAATCTCGCTTACTCCACGATGCGGCGGCCCCTCCTTTGAGGTGCGTCCGATGAGGTAGCAGTAGTCGGCAACCGTGGCGAAGGAGGTCCAGATCTTTTGGCCGTTGATGACCCATTCGTTGCCATCGCGGACGGCGGCGGTGGTCAGGCTGGCGAGATCAGAGCCGGAATCGGGCTCGCTCATCCCGATACACCAGGTGCTCTCGCCGCTGAGCATGCCGGGAAGAAATTCCGCCTGCTGGTCCGCAGTGCCATAGGCGATCAGGCCCGGACCCATCTGTCGATCGGCGAACCATGACGCCGCGATCGGGGCACCGACCTTGATCATCTCTTCGCCCATGATGATGCGTTCGATGTTGGGGCGACCGCCGCCGCCCATCTCCGTCGGCCAGGTCATTCCAATCCAGCCATTGGCGGCGAGGACTTTCGAGAACTCCTCGGAGTAGCCATTGATCCAGGAGTCGGTGAACGCGCCATAGGTGGCGACACCTTCTTCGGCGACAACGCGGAAGCGCGCTCGCAGATCTTCAAGTTCGGGTGGAAGCGCGAAGTCCAACATCGGCACAACGATACGCGGCGGACCCGCGTCTAGCGCCGGGTGGGCGGCTGCACGTATTGCCAGCCGAAGCGCCCCTTGATGCACAGGTGGCCGTGGGTGACGGAGTGATCGGCGGGCGACGTGACCTTCACGATCTTGTCGTCCTGGGTGTGGAGCTCGAGATTGCAGCCCACCCCGCAGAACGAGCAGACGGTGGTGGTCATGTCCTGCTCTTCGGGCCGCCACTCCTCGGCCTGACGCATGTCGTACTCAGTTTTGAATTGGATCGCGCCGGTGGGGCACACGCCGATGCAGTTGCCGCAGTAGACACACGCCGAGTCGGGCAGCGTGACGTCGAACTCGGTAGAGATTCGGGCGTCGAACCCGCGTCCAACGACGGCGATAGCGAATGTCTGTTGGGCGTCGTCGCCGCACGCCTCGACGCACTTGTAACAAAGGACGCACTTGTCGTAGTCGCGGATGTAGAGATCGTCCTGGATCTTCGGCTCTTCGTAGATCTTCGCGGCCGGCACATCGGGCTGTTCGTAGCGATCGAAGTCGGCGCCATAGTGATCAATCCACTGGGCGAGTTCGGTGGCCTGACTGAGATCGACCCCACTGCCAAGAAACTCGAGCACCATCCGACGGCTGTGACGCACCCGTTCGGAATCGGTGTCAACGACCATGCCTTCTTCGGCCGGGCGAGCGCACGCCGGCACGAGAGCACGGCTGCCCTCCACCTCGACGACGCAGACGCGACAGACGCTGACCGGGGTGAGGTTCTCCGCCCAGCACAGGGTTGGTGTGTCGATGCCGGCGGACTCGCAAGCCTTGTGAATCGACGTGCCTTCGGCGACGAGGACGGCCTCGCCGTTGATCGTCAGGCTGACCTGGGTTTCGACGATGGTCATGGCGCTTCTCCGATGAGTCCGAGATCGAGCGCCGAGTTGATAGCGGAGGCGGCGGTGTGGCCGAGTCCGCAGATGCTGGCATCGACCATGACGCGCGCCATGTCATCGACTAATGCGCGACGCTCCGGCGTGAGCGAACCGCGCTTCTGTAGTTGCACCATGGTTTCGTGCTGACGCACCGTGCCGATCCGGCACGGAACACATTGGCCGCACGACTCGTTGCGAAAGAACTCGGCAATCCGCACGAGCACCGCGGTCATGTCAATCTCGTCGGTGAAGGGCATCACTACACCGGAGCCCAGGGTGGTACCCCGCTCACGAGTGTCTTCGAGCGTGAGGGGCATGTCGAGGGCGTCGGGGCCGACAAACGAGCCGGCCGCGCCACCCATCAGCACGGCCGTGAGGGCGCCGCTGCCGGTGAGACCACCGGCGAGCTCCAACACCTCGCCGAGGGTGACGCCGAACTCGACCTCGTAGACGCCGGGTTTCGCGACCCGACCACTGAGACAGAGCAGCTTCGTACCCGGGGAACGTTCGGTGCCGCGGGAGCGATAGGCCTCGGCGCCGTAGAGAACGATGTCGAGCGCGTTGAGCAGCGTCTCCGGATTGTTGATCGCCGTCGGCTCTTGGAAGAGCCCGTGGGTGGTGGGGAACGGCGGCTTACTTCGAGGCTCGCCCCGGAAACCTTCGAGCGAAGCGAAGAGCGCGGTTTCTTCGCCGCAGATATAGGCACCGGCGCCTCGACGAATCTCGATGTCGAAGGTGTGTCCGGTACCGGCCGCGTCGCTGCCCAGCAGACCGGCCGAGCGAGCCTGGTCGATCGCGTTCTGCAAGCGGGCGGTGGCGAGCGGGTACTCGCCGCGAATGTAGATCCAGCCGTTTTCCGCGCCGGTCGCAAAGCCGGCCAGCGTGAGTGCTTCAACAACGGCGAACGGGTCGTTCTCCATCACGACGCGGTCCTTAAACGTGCCCGGTTCAGACTCGTCGCAATTGGCAACGACGTGCTTGGGGCGACCGTGTTCACCGGCGACGCCGCGCCACTTAATGCCCGTGGGGAAAGCCGCGCCGCCACGGCCGGAGAGGCCGGAGTCGGCGACTGCCGTACACACCGCCTCGGCGCCCATTTCCGTCGCCCGGGCCAGCGCCGTGTAACCACCGTTGGCTTGATACGACTCGAGCGAGGTGGGGTCGATAATGCCGATGTTCTTCAGCAGCCGCAGCGACGGGTCGCCCTGCTGCGGGATCCGTAACTCAACCGCAACCTCATCGGCAGGAACATTGTCTGCAGGAACATTGTCTGCAGGAACATTGTCTGCAGGAACAT
>JBLIOE010000025.1:0-58379 GCA_047639555.1 Candidatus Aldehydirespiratoraceae bacterium | reverse complement strand
AGCCAGCACTGGGTTAGGCGGGCGCCGGCTCGTCACCAGCGAGTACGCGCGCCTCGATGTAGAGATCGCTGAGGTCGCGATAGAGCGTGTCGGTCAGTTCTTTGACGGCGCGGCGAGGAACCTTGCCGTTGACCTTCTCCGGCGGTGCGATTGGCTCGCCGATTACCACCACGATCTTTCGCGGCCGGGGGATCTTGGCGCCGAGCGGTAACGCCTTCGCGCTGCCGCCGATTCCCACCGGCACGATCGGCACGCCGGCCCGCGCCGCGACGAATGCCGGCCCGTCGAGCATCTGCTCGCGGTTCAGCCGGGGACCTTCCTGCCGAGTTCCCTCCGGGAACATCACGAGGGGTTCGCCCAAGGCCAGCACGTCTTGCGCGGCTCGCAGGGCAGTGCGGTCGACGCCGGATCGCTCGACCGGAAATCCGCCGAAAAACGTGAGAAAGGCGCCGAGCGGCTTGGAGTTCCACAGGCTCTCCTTGCCCATAAATCGGAGCCGCTTTCCGGTGATCACTCCCACGATTGGGGTGTCGATGAACGAGCGGTGCACGGCCGAAAGAATGAAGGGGCCGTCAGGCAGATTCTCCCGCCCATCGACGCGAAGCCGGAACATGCATTTACAAAGGGAGTAGACGGTGAGCCAGAACGGGCGGTACATGATTCGCCCAAAGAGGCCGTGACGGCTCCGGTCGGGAGTATCGCCCTCCTGGGATCCGTAGATCACGGGCCGCGAAACGAAGGATTGGGTGGGGTTGCCCTGGGGTTCGTCGCTCACTCGCCGTCCTCCTCGGACCTCGTTGTGCTGAGCAGCCCCTCGATCTTTGTCACCACCTCGACGATTGACAAGCCGGTCGTGTCGACAACCACCGCATCAGTCGCCTCCGCCAGGGGGTCGGCCTCTCGATTCGTGTCGAGGGAATCGCGGCGGGCAAGGTCTGCGGCCACTGTCTCGTAGTCGAGGTCAGTGACCTCTTTGGCCCGGCGACGGGCTCGCTCGGCCGGGTCAGCGGTGAGGTAAATCTTGAGTTCAGCGTCGGGGAAAACTGCCGTGCCGATGTCTCGACCTTCGAGGACACCACCGCCGCGGACGGCGACCCATTCGCGCTGACGGGAAACCAGCTCAGCCCGGACGGCAGGGTTCGCGGCGACGAGGCTCACCGCTCGGGTGACCTCCGGTCCGCGGATCTCAACCGACGCGTCGACCCCGTTGACAACAACGGTCTCGCGCCCGACGTCGAGATCCATCGCCCGCGCCGTGTGAGCCGCAAAGTCGGTATCAGCAGGGTCGCCGCCGGCCCGAAGGACAGCAAACGCGACCGAGCGATACATCGCCCCCGTGTCGAGGTACTTGAGTCCCAGACGGTCGGCAACCGCCTTGGCGACGGTGGACTTGCCCGAGCCCGCAGGGCCATCAATGGCGATTACACGCATAACAAACCATCTTGCCGGGTCATCGCAGCTGTTCCAAAGCATCGAAGAAACCAGGGAAGGTTTTGGCGACGCAGCCCGGGTCTCGCACGGCCACGCCGGGAACGACAAGTCCGATCAATGCGAGCGCCATCGCCATGCGGTGATCGTCGTACGTATCAAACGTGGCCGCGTGCGGAAGTCCAGTTGGCCTGATGATCATCCCGCCGTCGATCTCTTCGGCGTCGACCCCACAGCGCTGCAATTCCGCCACCGGGGCACCAATGCGATCGCTCTCCTTCCCTTTCACAAACCCGATATCGGTGATCGTCGTTGGTCCCGTCGCGAACGCCGCAACGACCGCCAGTGTGGGTGCGGTATCAGAGAGATGACGGAGGTCGACCTCGATGCCATGAAGCGACGCACCCTGGACCTCGACCCAATCAGCGCCGATCTTGACGTTGGCACCCATATCGGCCAGCACCTGAGCGAACTGCACATCACCTTGCAGCGATTCGGTGCCAAGACCCTCGATTCGCACTCGGCCACCGGTGATCGCCGCCGCGGCGAGGAAATAGGAAGCGGCCGACGCGTCGGGCTCGATCACATAGGTGCCCGGAGAGGAGTAGCCCCCACCCACCGTCCAGGCGGTGCCGTCGTCGTCGCTGACCTGGGCGCCGAAGGAGCGCATGACGGCCGCGGTCATCTCCAGATACGGGCGGCTCACCGCGGCGGTGGTCAGTCGTGCGTCCAGGCCGTGTATCGCGCCCGCGAGCATCAGCCCCGACAGGAACTGGCTCGATACATCAGCGGGCAGGCCAATGCCTGCCGCCGTCATCGGTCCGGTGAGCCGCAGCGGCAGACGGCCCGGCTCGCCCAGTTCTTCGACGGTGACACCCATCGCCCGCAGCGCAGAAATCTGATCGTCCATCGGCCGGTCGCGTAGCTGCGGGTCGGCGTCGATGACCACCGGGGCCGCGCTCAACGCCGCGATCGGGGTGAGGAATCGGCCGGTGGTGCCCGACTGGCGGGCGTCGACGGTGGCGGCCACGCCCGGCAATTCACCGCCGCAACCGGATACGTGAGCGGTCGAGCGATCGGTGTCGGTTCGGATCTCGATCCCCAACTCGCGGAGCCCACCAATCATCGCCTCGGTGTCGTCGGCGAAGAGCACACCTTCGAGAACGGTGTCGCCCTCCGCCATCGCCGCGGCGACCAACGCCCGGTTCGTGATGCTCTTCGAGCCCGGCAGAACAACCGTGGTGTTGGGCGGACCGGTGAGCGGGGTGATTTCGAACGGGTCCGGGAGAGTCCGGGGATTGACAATCGGCACGATCAGTCCAGGTTCCGAATCGATGGACGGTAGCCCTGCGCCATGAGGCCGCCCTGGAATCGTTCCGCGAAAGCTGACTCGACCAGTACCACAACCACGCCGCGCGGGCCTTCAGCCGAGTGGGCGATCTCAAGGTCGTAAATATTGACGTCGAGATCGGCGGCGAGGGTGGCAATAGCCGCGAGTTCGCCTTGGCGATCGAGAACCGGGATCCGCATTTCGGCCATCTGTTCAGCCACGGGGACCGTGGTCGGCAGATTACGCCTCGCCTCGCGGGCCGACTCAAGCTGCGATAAGAGCTGGTCAGTCTGGCCCTGAGCGACAACCTCACGGAGGAGGCCGAGTTCCCGGATCAGCTCATCGAGCACGTCGGTGATGGCGTCCTGGTTCTGGGCACAGATGTCGGGCCAGATCGCCGGATGACCCGCGGCGATGCGGGTCATGTCTCGGAACCCGCCGGCGGCGAGACGCAGCAACGATCGGTGTTCTTCGGCTCGACCGTCGGCCAGCCGCATCAGGGTTGCCGCGGTGAGGTGCGGCACGTGTGAGACCACGGCGACGAGTGTGTCGTGACGGTCGGGTGGCATGACGATTATTTGTGCGCCCATTGCCGCGACAACGGCTCTGACCTCGGCAAATGCCGCATCGTCGGTGTCTTCGGTCGGGCAGAGCACCCACATCGCGCCACTGAACATGTCGGCGAAGGCGCCATTGAGGCCGTCTTGTTCGCTGCCCGCCATTGGATGTCCGGGCACGAAGCGAGGATCGCTGACCGCCGCCGCTATCGGGGCTTTCACGCTGCCGACATCGGTGACCACGGCCGCGCCCGCGTCGAGCGCCGCGGCGGCCAGCGCGGCCACGGCATTCACGGGCGTGGCGATGAACGCAAGATCACATTCGCCGAGTTCGCCGGCTTCGTCGATCGCCCCGGCGGCGATGGCATCGGCGAGACAGTCGGCCGACAGGTCGACCCCGACCACATGCCAGCCCGCGGCGCGAAGAGCCATACCCACGGACCCACCAATGAGGCCGACGCCAACGACCATCGCGGTCCGCGTTTCAGTCACGGCTGATGATTCTAGCTCTCGTCGGTTTCGCCACCGGCGGCGATTTCCAAGGTGCGCACTTCTTCGCGGGTCAATTCGCGCCACTCCCCCGGCTTCAGCTTGCGGTCGACAAAGGGCCCGATTCGGGTTCGGACCAGGCGTTCGACCGGGTGCCCGATGGCATCACACATACGCCGGACCTGCCGGTTGCGCCCCTCGTGAATCGTGATCCGGAGGAGCCGATCGTCGACGGCGGTGACCCGAGCAGGCGAAGTGGGGCCATCATCGAGCTCGATGCCTTCGCGAAGTTGACGGATCGCGCCGCGGCTGGGCGTGCCCTCCACGCTGGCGAGGTATTCCTTCTCGACGCCGAAGGAGGGGTGAGTCAACTTGTGGGTGAGGTCGCCATCGTTGGTGAGAAGGAGCAAGCCTTCAGTATCGGCATCGAGGCGACCAACGGGGAACACCCGGGGTTCGCTCGGCACGATTTGCACCACCGTGGGGCGGCCCTGCGGATCGTCCGCAGTGGTGATCACACCAATGGGCTTGTTGAGCACGTAGTAGATCAGGCCGGGGCGGATGCCGACCACGGCGCCATCAACCGCCACGATGTCGTCCTCGACGTCGACCCGGCGACCAAGCACCGCTATCTCGCCGCCAACCGTGACGCGCTCGTCGGCGATCAGCTCTTCACAGATGCGCCGACTGCCGAACCCGAGTCGAGCGAGCACCTTTTGGAGCCGCTCGCCGTCCATGTTCATGACTCGTGAGTCGCTTCCGGCTCGGCGCCCTCGCTGGATGTTTCGTGGTCGTCGGCGGGCGTCTCGCCATCTTCGGCCGGCGTCTCATCGAGTTCGTCGACATCGTCGTCTTCGGCCGGCGCTTCCTGGTCGGCGGGTACGACGCGGAGGCCTCGTTCGAGCGCCTCCACAACATCGGTGCCGGGGAAAAAGTCGCCGAGGGGCGGGAGGTCGTTTACTGAATCGAGCCCAAGACGTTCGAGAAAGGTGGGCGTGGTGCCGTAGAGCACCGCTTGGCCCGGGCCTGGATCCCGCGCTACTTCGTCGACATAGCCGCGTTGCTGCAGCGTTCGCATCACGCCGTCGACATTGACGCCGCGGATCGATGCGATCTGGTTGCGAGACACCGGCTGTTTGTAGGCAACAACGGCAAGGGTCTCGAGGGCGGCCGCCGACAGGCGAGATGATTGGCCCTCGAGCACGAACCGTTCGACGTAGGGCGCCTGCTCGGTTGCGGTTTGGTAGCGGTAACCACCGGCGACCCGAGCGAGTACGAAGCCACGACCTTCAACCTCATATTGGTGTGAGAGGGCGCGGCACACCTCCTCGACCTCGTCGGGCGAAGTGCCCACGAGTTGGGCCAGCAGCTCCGGCGGAAGCGGATCCTCGGCGACAAGGAGAATGGCCTCAACGGCCGGCGGAATGTGTTCGGCGACCACGTGTCAGCCCTCGTAAGTGTCGATTGCGATGGGGTCGGCGCTGACGGAATCATCGCCTACCCACACCACGATGATGTCGCCGAAGTTTCCGGCCTGATCGAGCTCAACCACACCCTGCTTGAACAATTCGAGCACGGCGAGGAAGCGCACGACTACCTCGATGCGATCGACGAGCCCGGCGGTGAGTTCGCGGAACGTCAAACGGCCGAAGCGCGGAAGCTCATCAACGAGCTCCTCTACGGCTTCGGCCACTGTCACCTTGATGGGGGTGACGTGAGAAAGGTCGACGCGGATGATTGGCTTCGGCGCGGTCGCCTTGAGGTAGGCGGCACGAAGATCCTCGGGCGTGGTGCGTTCGAGCAGGTCGGGCGCGAGGCCGATGAATCGGTCCTCAACCGGGCCGACGCGACGCGGATACGACCGGGCGGCATGGGCCGAGAGCTTGCGGAGAATGAGCGCCGCGTCCTTGAAGGTCTTGCACTCAACGAGACGGGCGAGGAGTAGATCTCGTTCTTCCCAAAGCCCGAGCTCGTCGTCGAGATCGACCTCTCTGTCGTCGGGAAGGAGTCGCCGCGTCTTCAGCTCAACAAGAGTGGCCGCGATGAGCAGGAACTCGGTGGCGACTTCGAGATCAAGCCGGTCCATCTTGTCGAGCTCGACCAGGTACGCATCAACGATCTCCGAGAGGTTGATTTCATAGAGGTCAACCTGCTCGCGCAGAATCAGGTGAAGAAGGAGATCAAACGGCCCGTCGAAGACCGATGTGTGCACCTCGTACGGCATTCCGCTGACCCTAGACGGCAAATACCCCCGCGCCACGCTCCTGCCGCCCTACGATTCGGCCCTATGACCCGCGTCTTTTCCGGCATCCAACCCACAGGCGAGCTTCACCTCGGCAACTACCTCGGGGCGATCCGAAATTGGGCGCGTATGCAGCACGAAACCGACGCCATCTTCTGCGTCGTCGACCTCCACGCACTAACCGTGCAGAAGGAGCCGGGCGAGGTTGGCGCCTCGTCGCTGCGGCTTTCGCAGCTTTTGATGGCCGCGGGGCTCGACCCCGAGGTGTGCACCCTGTTCGTGCAGTCCCATGTCCGTGCCCATACTGAATGTGCATGGTTGATGGAGTGCAACGTGTCGTTCGGCGAACTCAGCCGCATGACGCAGTTCAAGGACAAGTCAGACCAGCACAAAGACTTCATCTCCGGCGGTCTTTTCACCTACCCGGCGCTCCAAGCGGCCGACATTTTGTTGTACGACACCGACGAGGTGCCGGTGGGCGACGACCAGCGACAACACATCGAAATCACGCGCGACATCGCTGAGCGGTTCAATGGCCGCTACGGCGACACCTTCGTACTCCCCAAGGCCGTCATTTCGAAGGCGGGCGCCCGCGTGATGGACCTCCAGCGGCCCGACAATAAGATGTCGAAGTCGCTGGATTCGCCCAAGGGCACCGTCAACCTCCTCGACGATCCAAAGCAGATCGCCAAGAAGCTCAAGAGCGCCGTCACCGATAACGACAGTGAGGTGCGCTTCGACTTCGCCGAGAAACCAGGCGTGTCAAACCTGCTGTCGATCTTGGGCGCGGCCACCGACCGCGATCCTGAGACGCTCGCTGGCGAATACGAGCAGTACGGACAGCTGAAGGTTGATACGGCCGATGCGGTCGTCGCGCTACTCGAACCGTTCCAAGCACGCTTCCGCGAGCTCGAAGCGGACCCGGCCGAGACGGCCCGCCTCCTCAAGGTGGGAGCCGACAAGGCCAAAGCCGTGGCCGACGTGACCCTGGCGCGTGCCAAGGCCAACATCGGCCTGCTTCCGGGCTAGTTCTGGAACTCCGTTGGCACCGGCTGCTCTTCAATAACTTCCGGTCCGCTGATTCGGGCCCCGTCGGCGCCGTCAGCGGAGACTGAGGCGAGGTTCAGCGCGGCCCAGTCGTTGTGGTCGGCCAGCACGTCAAACAGCGCATCACCGTTGACATTCGCGACCACCGGAATGGCGTCGATGATCGTGTTGCCGTTCCAATCGATCGGAAGGCCACACACGCCGATCGGCTCGAGTAGCGCCAGCTCATTGAGTACGAAGCGAGTGCCCGCCGAGTAGTCGAGAACCTGATCACCGGCCGCATCGCAACCGCCCGGATCGCTCAACGGGTTGTCCACTCCGGGGAACTGGAACGCATAGTTCATGATCGAGTTGTAGTTCGGCTTGCGATTGGGCGCCGACACGTTGCCGCCATGGCGGAGACCAAGGTTGTGACCGAGCTCATGCATCATCGTGTTCGACGTGTTGGTCAAACTCTCGAAGCAGTACAGCGAAACAATTTGGTCATCACCATCGATCTCGGCCTGGCCTGAGCTAGTGGACGAGGAGTTGTAGCGATGCACGTGGAGCGCGTAGTGGAAGTAATTCTCCCGCACCGCGTGGAAGTTCGCGTTCTTGATCGCGCCGTATTCGGCACTGTTCACACCACCGACGAGGTTGCCATCAACTCCTGAGATGTCGTCGACCAAGCTGCCGCCGGTGTTAAACGGCGGACCCTGGCCGTAGTCGACAATCATGTCGATACCGGTCGTGCCGTCAGGGTTCGCGATTGGGGCCGCCGCGAACGAGGCGATCATACGATCGACCATCGCCGCCGTCGGCCGGTGACTATGCGCGCCGCATTCAAGCGAATCGTCGAACCAATCGATCTCTAGGAAGACGTTCTGATGGTTCGGGTTGGCGCCCATCTGGTTCAGACCAAGTCCATCGATCGTGCCCGACACTTCATCACCGTCAGAAAGGCCATCGAGATCGCTATCGGCGAGGTTGGGATCTGTGCCGGTGTTCATCTTGTCGATGTAGATGCCGGTGTTGGTCTCTGCCACATCGGGAATCCGGTCGCCATCGGAGTCCGTCTCCGAATCACAAGCAATCGCTCCACCGCCGCCACCGGCAGGAGTGGTGACCTGGGTCGACAACACACCGAGCGCAGGAATCGCGTCGCCGCGCTCACCGTTGGAAGTCACCGCGGTGACCTCGATGTCGTAGGTCGTGTTGCCCGCCAGGCCGCTGAGGAGGCAGTAGGACACGGTCGGCGTCGGGGAAGCAACGAGAACCCCGTCGACGAGCACTTCGTAGTGGTTGATCAGGTGGTCGCTGTCGGGGTAGTCGGCGTCGTACGCGGTATTCCAGCCGATCCGGACGGTGTTCGGCCCGGTCGCATGGGTGTCGATCGAAGAGCCAATAAAGAACGTCGGCGTGCACGCCGCCGCCACCAAAGCGAAGACACCAAGCAGGAGAGTCCGTCGCATCTGTCGTGAACCCTGCTTTGTTTGCTGCACCGTGAACATCGTGCTGCAACTTACTACGAAGAGTGACGGTACGCCACGGCGCATCTAGTCATCGTCTACCTCGTGGAGCACGGCCGCGATCTCAGGATCGACCGTCCATTCATCGGAAGGGAGGTGATGCTCGGCCGCCCACGCGATCGTGAGCGGGTCGCTCTCGGCCATGGCCAGCATGTCGGCCCCGATCTCAGGATGGTGGAGGTATAGGCCGACGCGTCGCGTGAATCCAGAGCTCTTGATCCACAGTCGAGCCGTGTTGCGACCGGCGACCTTGGCGGAGAGCGTGGCGACGACTCGCCCCCAGGTGCCGAGATCAGCATCGATCTTTCCAATGTCGTGCAATAGCGCCGCCGCAAGTACTGGTGACGTTGCTTCGTTGCCCATGCGTCGCTGCACCGCCCGAGCAACTTGAGCGGTGTGACGGCGATCGGGGCCGCACTGCCGCTTCCAGAGCGCAAACTCCGCGGCCGACAGCACCTCCCCGACCCAAGCGAGATCAGCGGACGGTGGACCGCCCGGTCGAAGGGCACCGAAGAACCGGCGAGTGAGATGCCATGCGCCGCCCATCAGATCGTGGCCCGCGGGTGGGCCGCTCGGTAGACGGCGAGCAGGCGCTCGGTGGAGACCTTGGTGTAGATCTGGGTGGTCGAGATGGACGCGTGACCCAAGAGCTCCTGCACCGTACGAATGTCGGCGCCGTGGTCGAGCATGTGCGTGGCACAGCTGTGGCGAAGCACATGAGGCGACAACTCGCTGGTCAAACCGACTTTCTGCCCATAGCGGCGTACGACACCCCACGCGCCCTGCCGGCTCAAGCGGCCGCCGCGCTGGTTGAGGAAGACCGCATCGGCATCATCTCGACGGGCCCAGCGCTCGGGCTCCATGACCCCTCGCCCCGACGCCGCGAACCATTCCGACAAAGCGATCGCGGCATGGCGACCGAGGGGCACGATGCGTTCTTTGCTCCCCTTGCCGAGCACTCGCACGAGACCGTCGTGAAGGTCGACGTCGCCCAGTGACATCCCGACCAGCTCAGAGATCCGCGTCCCGGTGCCATAAAGCGTTTCCAGGATCGCCCGATCGCGCCGGGCGGCCGCATCATCGCCCGTGACGACTTCGATAAGGGCCGTGACCTGCTCGAGGGTGAGCGCCTTGGGTAGACCGCGCGGCACCCGCGGCATCTCGATCTCCGCCGCCGGATCATCGGCCCGCAGTTCTTCCGCCACCAGAAAACGGTGCATGCCGCGGACTGCGACCAGCGTTCGGGTGATCGACGACGGTGCCAGCCCCTCGCCGGTGAGCACATGAACAAAGGCGATCACATCGTCGTCGATGGCTGTGATCGGCGTGCTCGATCGACGCTCCAGATGGTCGGCGTATCGGTGAAGATCGCGACGGTAGGCCGACAGCGTGTTGGGCGAGCGGCCCTTCTCGACGGCGAGCCAGATCAGGAAGTCTTCCAACGCATCGTCGAGTCGATCGCCGGCATCGGTGATCGGCCGCGCCATGTCAGCGACCCAGGTGTCGGAGCACGGCCAGGAGGCCGATCACCGTCTTGGCGTCCTTAATCTCGCCCGCAGCCATCGCGTCAGCGACCGAGTCGATCGGCCAGCGCTCGATGGTCATGTGTTCTTCCTCTGGGCCCTGACGATCGAGGGGAACGGACTCGAGATCGGTGGCCAGGTAGACGTAGGAGTACTCGTCGGAAAACCCCACCGAGTTATAGAACTCCGACAGCAGAACCAGCGGCGTAGAGGTGGTGAGACCGACCTCTTCGGCCAGCTCGCGAAGGGCGGTTTCTACTGGCGGTTCGCCGGGGACATCACGCTTTCCGGCTGGAATTTCGAGCAGGTCTTCTTCGGCCGGGGCGCGGTATTGGCGGACGAGCACGATGTCGTCGCCGTCGAGCGGCACAACCGACACGGCCCCGGGGTGGCGGACCACGTCACGAGTGACCACCTCGCCGTCGGGGGTCTCGAAATCGGCAACGACGACGTTGATCGACCAGCCCTGGTGGATCTGACGTTCAGCGATACGGCGGAACCCCGAAGCCGAGCGGGGCCCCGGAGTGGTCACGAATCGGCGACTGCGGTGATCGCCGCGTCGATGTCGATCAGTTGCGGATTGCGGCCCGCCGCTCGCTGCATTGATGCCGCGACGAACTCTCGGAACAGCGGAGAAGGCCGATCGGGGCGGCTCTTGAATTCGGGATGAGCCTGCGTGGCAATCCAGAACGGATGGTCGACCAGCTCGATGAATTCCACCAAACGGCCATCGGGCGACTCGCCGGAAAGAACGAGCTCGCTCTCCTCGAACCGACTCCGGTACTTGGGGTTGAACTCGTAGCGGTGACGGTGTCGTTCGGACACCGTCTCCTTGCCATAGACCGCGGCCACACGGGATCCGGGCCGCAGCTGAGCGACATAGGCCCCGAGGCGCATTGTGCCGCCCATGTCGGTGACGCCACGCTGACTCTCCATCAGATCGATGACCGGATGTGGTGTGCGGGTATCGAACTCCGTGGAGTTAGCCCCCGCAAGGTTGAGTGCGTTGCGGGCGTATTCAATGGTCATCACCTGCATGCCGAGGCATAGGCCAAGACAGGGCACATCGAACTCTCGGGCGTAGGCCGCGGCCGCAATCTTGCCCTCGACGCCACGTTCGCCGAATCCGCCGGGAATGACGATCCCGTCGAGATCCTTCAGGCGGCCGGCGGCGAGTAGGCCTTCGACTTCCTCGGCCTGAATCCACTCAATCTGGATGTCGCCGCCATGGTGGAGACCGCCATGTTTAAGCGACTCGACCACTGAAAGGTAGGCATCGGGGAGGCTGACGTACTTTCCGATCAGCCCAATCCGAACCGGCGTGGTGGCGGCTTCAACCTTCGCGACAATCTCTCGCCACGGACCGAGATCGATCTCCCGATCATCGAGGCCAAGGACGCGACAGACGTAGGTGTCGAGGCCTTCGTCGTACAGCACCAGCGGAATGTCGTAAAGGCTGGACGCGTCAGCCGCGTTGACCACACCCTCCATGGGCACGTCGCACAGGTTGGAGATCTTGCGGCGGAGATCAGCGCTGATGGGATCGTCCGAGCGACACACAATCGCGTCGGGCTGAATACCGCGGCTCCGTAGTTCGGTAACGGAGTGCTGGGTGGGCTTCGTCTTCTGTTCCGACGATGGCCCGATATAGGGCACCAGGGTGACGTGGAGGTAGAAGACGTTCTCCCGGCCGACATCGAGTCGGAACTGACGAATCGCTTCGAGAAACGGCAGAATCTCAATATCGCCGACCGTGCCACCAACCTCGGTGATCACGACATCGACGTCATCGGACACCAGACGGTTGATCCGGCGCTTGATCTCGTCGGTGATGTGGGGAATGACCTGCACGGTCTTCCCGAGATAGTCACCGCGACGTTCGGCCGCGATCACAGCCGAATAGATCGAACCGGT
Source organism: Candidatus Aldehydirespiratoraceae bacterium (assembly GCA_047639555.1). Classification (GTDB taxonomy): domain Bacteria; phylum Actinomycetota; class Acidimicrobiia; order Acidimicrobiales; family Aldehydirespiratoraceae; genus JAJRXC01. The sequence goes on along the minus strand of JBLIOE010000025.1, from coordinate 46,341 downwards.
GGTGGCGTTGGAGTCTTGCGTGAGGTTCTCGTCGACGAAGCGCTCGTAGTGCCCGAGGTCGAGATCGGTCTCGCCGCCGTCTTCGGTGACAAATACCTCACCATGTTCGAACGGGTTCATCGTGCCCGGGTCGACATTGAGATAGGGGTCGAGTTTCTGCATCGCGACCCGAAGTCCGCGTGCTTTAAGGAGCCGACCAAGGGAGGAACCGCTGAGGCCTTTTCCAAGGCCACTCACGACACCGCCGGTAACAAAGATGTGCTTCGTCATCGGAATCCGAACATAACCAATCGCGCGGCGCGAGGCGCGCACGGGGGCAAGGAAATCACGCGCGCCCCGTGCCGAGGAGCTCTATAGCGTGTTCGCGGGCGACATCGGAGTCGGGCGAACCTGACAACATCCGGCTGACTTCGCTGATGCGCGATTCCTGATCAAGCAGGGTGGCGGCGCTGACCGTCGATCCCTTAACCTCTCGCTTCGAGATAGCGACGTGATGATCGGCGACCGCGGCCACTTGCGCCAAATGAGTGACCACCAGGACCTGGTGGTTGTCGGCCAGAGCGGCGAGAGAGGCACCCACGGTATTCGCCGCCGCGCCGCCGATCCCCGCATCAACCTCGTCGAATACCAGAGTGGGTGGACCGGCACTCAGGACAAGGCGCAGCGCCAGCATGGTGCGGGCGAGCTCACCGCCGGACGCAACCTTCGCGAGCGGCAGAGGCTCATGGCCAGCGTTGGCGGCTAGTCGGAACACGACCTCGTCGCCGGCCGGACCGTCGACATCGACCGCGAGCCGGGCGCTCGCCATCGCGAGTCCGGTGAGGTGGGAGGCAACGGCCTCGGCGAGCCGCGGCGCGGCCGCGACTCGGGCCGAACGAACCCGGGCCTGCTCGACCACGAGCTGGGTGAGGAGGTCGGAGCGGCGAGCGTCGAGCGCGGCGGCCCGCTCGTCGCGGCTTCGAAGTTCGGCCAATCGCTCTGTGGACTCGTCGGCAAATGCCTGCACCTCCGAGAGATCGTCGCCGTATTTGCGTCGGAGTTCGCGCAACAGCGCACGACGCTCTCGCAGCAACGCCAGGCGTTCGGGGTCGTCGTCCATCGTTTCTGCTCGATCGCGAACTTCGGACGCAAGGTCGGCCAACTCCACGCTCACTGATCGCAAGCGTTCTTCAAGGTCAGCGAACGGAACTCGTGCTTCGATCGCGGCGAGCGCTTGGGAAATCGCGCCGGCGGCCGCGCCGTCGGCATCGAGCAGGCCTTGCGCAGTTGCGGCAGCCTCCCGATGCGCAGTGGCGTCAGCGAGCACATCTTCTTCTTCGTCGAGATGTTTGTCTTCATTCGGACCGGAAATGCCGGCGGCCTCGATCTCGTCGAGCTGATGTTGGAGGAGGTCGATCTCTCGCGCTCTCGCCCGTTCGTCGCCGCCCAACTCTTCCAAGCCAGCATCGACCGCTCGGAGATCGTCGATGAGCGCCACGAGCGCCGAGGTGTCAATCACTCCAAAGCGATCTAACGCCGCTCGTTGCACTGGACCCTTCAGAAGGGACTGATGCGCGTGTTGACCGTGGAGGTCGATCAGATCGGCACCGTGCTCGCTGAGCGCCGCCACGGTGGCGAGTCGACCATTGATGTAAACACGCGAGCGCCCATCACGCGGAATAACCCGCCGGACTACAAGCTCTTCGTCGCCGTGGACGAATCGGCCCTCGATCTCAGCTTCATCCGCACCGGGACGGACCAGCGAGGCATCGGCCCGGCCGCCAGTGAGCAGATCGATCGCACCAACGACCAGAGTCTTGCCGGCACCAGTTTCGCCCGTCACCGCGGTCATCCCCGGTCCGAGCACCAACGACAGTTCGTCGATGACACCAAGGTCGCGGACAACAAGTTCGATCAGCATGGGGTGCTCCGGTTAGCGATCATTGAGACCAAACTTCGCCTTCAGTACTCGATGGAATCGGCGTGGCCCGAGCGAAACCAGTTGGGCCGAGTGGTCGGCGGCGGAACACTCGATCGTGTCGCCATCTCCCACAACCGCCACCCTACGACCGTCCACTGACACCGTTGCCGGGCGATGCCCGTCGACCGTCAGCGTCACCCGGGTAGATGGCGCCAGAACCAGCGAACGATCAAACAGCATGTGGGGCGAAACCGGAGTGAGGAGCAGCGCCGAATGAGTGGGGTCGATGATCGGCCCACGAGCAGAGAACGCATAAGCGGTCGAACCCGTGGGGGTCGCCACGATCAGACCGTCAGCGGCATATGTGGTGAAGAATTCGTCGTCGAGGTCAACGGCCAAACGAATCGTGTTGGCATCCGCGGAGCGCTCGACAACCGCCTCGTTCAGCGCGAAATGGCGCTCCTCGCTGCCGTCGCTGCGGATCAGGACGGAAACGAGCATGCGCTCGTCGACGTCGAAGTCGCCCTGCAGCACGCGAGCGACCGCCGTTTGGGCCTCGCTCGGCTCAACCTCGGTGAGGTAGCCGAGTTGGCCATGGTCGACGCCTAAGATTGGTACGACCGCAGCCCCCAGTAGCTCGACCGCTCGAAGAATCGAACCATCGCCGCCCAACGTGACACACACGTCGAGGCCGTCGGCAAAGCTCGCTGGCTCGACCATATGGTCGTCAAGGCCGCTCACTTCGGCGTCGTCGGGCGGAACCCGAACAGAATGCCCTTCTCCCAAGAGCCATGTCGCGAGGTCGCGAGCGTGGGTCGAAGCCTTGTCGCGCCCGAGATGCACGATCAATCCAATGGCAGCCATCTAGCGGCCTCCCCTGTCAGCAGTTTCCGCGATCGCAGACTGCACGATCGCTTCACGATCCAACAAAACCGCACCGCGGCGCGCGTGGACAAGAAACTCCACATTGCCATCGCCGCCCGTTATCGGAGACTTCATCGCCCCCATGATGGCCGCTCCTCGCTCTTCGAGCGCGGCGCACACTTCAGAGAGGGTTCGTTCCCACACGACCGCGTCGCGAATAATCCCGCGGCCCTTGTCCGCTTCTTCCTTGCCCGCCTCGAATTGCGGCTTCACCAGAAGAACAAGATCACCACCATCTACTGTCAGCGCCAGCAGCGAATCCATGACCGTGCGAAGCGAGATGAACGAAAGGTCTCCAATCAACACGTCGCCCGGTCCGCCGACGGCTGCGGGCTCAAGCCCGCGGACGCTGGTCTGCTCGTGAACCACAACCCGGTCATCCGCGCGAATCCGTTCGTGTAGCTGGTTGCGGCCCACATCGATCGCAACAACACCAGACGCTCCCGCTTGCAGAGCGCAGTCGGTGAATCCGCCGGTGGACGAGCCGGCATCAACGACGCGCCGCCCCCCGAGGTCGACGGAGAATCGTGTGAGGGCGGCGGCGAGCTTCTCGCCACCGCGGGAGACAAACCGAGGCGGGTCGCCTATCAGCTCAATCGCGTCGCCGGGATCGACCTGACGAGCGGGTTTGTCGGCGATTGTGCCGCCGACGGTGACTCGCCGTCGATCGATGAGGTCCTGGGCCTGAGAGCGGCTGGTGACAAGCTCTCGTCTGACGAGTTCAGCATCGAGACGGCGGCGACGACTCATCGATCTCTCACCGACTTCCCCTGCATTATCTCCGAGTAAATGTGCCCGACGCCACCACTCTATGCAGTCGCCCTTCGTAACATGGCAGAACAGCCGACAGGACGGCAGTATTGATACCAGCGGGGCCAAGAAGGGAACCATGGCGGCAGATCCAGACGACGCGATCCAAGAAGAGGTCGCGGGGTTCCAGAATCAATTCGGCCTGATCGTCGGAAACGTCGAGCATGTCCTCAAGGGCAAGACCGACGTCATCCGGCTTGCCGTCACGTGCATGCTCTCCGACGGCCACCTGCTGATCGAAGACGTCCCCGGCGTCGGCAAGACGTCGCTCGCACGCGCGCTCGCGGAGACCATCGATGGATCACTTCAGCGCATCCAGTTCACGCCCGACCTCCTCCCTACTGATGTCACCGGTGTTCAGATCTATAACCAGGGCAAAAACACATTCGAGTTTCACGATGGTCCCGTGTTCGCCAACGTCGTTGTGGCCGACGAAATCAATCGTGCATCGCCGAAGACACAGGCCGCGTTGCTCGAGGTCATGGAAGAACATCAGGTGACAGTCGACGGTGCCCCCCGCCCCGTCCCCGATCCGTTCCTCGTGCTCGCCACACAAAACCCGATCGAGCTCGACGGCACCTACGAGCTCCCCGAAGCACAGCTCGACCGTTTCCTCATGCGTCTCCACATCGGCTACCCCGATGCCGCGGCGGAGATGGAAATCCTTGATCAGCACGAAAAGCGATGGGACCGCACCGAGCTCACACCGGTGGTCGACACCGTCCGATTCGCCCAGATGACCAGAATTGCCGATCGTGTCCATGTCGGTCCTTTCGCGAAGGAATACGTCGTCGCACTGTCCAACGCCACCCGCGTGCGGCCCGATGTGCGTATCGGCGTCAGCCCTCGAGGCACAATTGCCCTCGCCAGCGCGGCACGGGCCTGGGCAGCAAGCCAGGGGCGACACTTTGTCGCGCCCGACGACATCCGCCTCATGGCACCGCACGTTCTCCCCCACCGCCTGGTGGTCACTCCTGAGGCCGAGCTTCGCGGCATCACCGGCAACGACATCATCAATGAGGTGCTCTCGCAGACACCGGTGGACGAGACCGCACGAGGCTGAGGCCATGACTCCGGCCGGGCGCGGCACCCTCGTCGCCGGCATCCTGATCGGCCTGCTCGGGTTTCGGTTGGGTTATCCCACCCTCTCAACCATGGGTGCGACGTTGATCGCCGCGGTTCTTATCGCGCTCATACTCGTTGGACGTCCCCCCGATCTCGCGAGCACGCGGGTCGTCCGCCCCGACCGTGTCACTGCAGGCGACTCCGCCACCACCGAGCTCACAATCACCAACACGGGCCGACGATCTTCGAGCGCTTCTCACGGTCAAGAACGGTTCGGCTCGGGCACGATCGCGTTGCAGATCCCTTCGCTCGAACCTCACGAGTCGATCGTGCTCACCAACGAGATCAGCACCGACCGTCGCGGCGTCTTCGATGTCGGGCCGCTCACAGTGCGTCGAGGCGACCCGATCGGGCTCGCTCGACGCGGCGACATCAGCTCGAATCTCACTCGCCTCATCGTCCATCCGGTTGTCCATGAGCTGACGCCGTTTCCGGCCGGTCTTCGACGAGACCTCGAGGGGCTGCCCTCCGGCGAATCCGCCTCGGGCGGGGTCACGTTCTCGAACCTTCGCGAATATGTGCCCGGCGACGACTTCCGACTTGTGCACTGGCGCTCTTCGGCCCGGGTCGGGTCGCTGATGGTCCGACACAACGTCGACGTTCACCGGCCTCGCACCACCGTGATCCTCGATACCTCCGCTGCGCTCTACGACAAAGACTCGTTCGAAGACGCCGTTCGAGCAGCGACCAGCGTGGTCGTCGCCGCGATGAAGCGACGGTTCCCGTTCACCCTCCGAACCAGCGATGGGCACATCATCGATGATCGGTCCTCCCGACTCGCGGTGATGGATTTCCTGGCCGGGATCGAACCAAACGACGACCCTTCAGCCGACCTTGCCCAAGCCGCGGTTGCCGCGGCCAAGGATCCAGCCGGGTTGTCATGCGCGGCGATCACTGGTCGTGCCGGCGTGGATGTGCTCAGAACCCTCGGACCGATTCGGAATCGCTTCGAACAGCTCACCATGGTCCGAATGGGAAGCGGCGAGCGTTCGCAGGTTCACGAACTCGCCGGAGCGACACTGATTAACGCGGGCACGTCGGAAGATTTTGCTCACGCGTGGAATCGAAAGATGCGGCGATGAGAATCCGTCCCGCGCTCGCCACAACGGCTTCGTTCGCGCTGCTGATCGCGGTCGCAACGCTGCCCCTCCGCAACGTCTTCGATGATTGGAACTGGGCCATCAGTGTGATCGGCGCGGCGATCGCGGCATCGGCGATCGCATCGGCGATCGAGTCGCTTCGCCGCGATATCCCGTTGCCTGCCATCGCGCTCATCACGGTCATCGGCGCGGCCTTTTGGGCTCTTGCAGTTGCACTCCGGGACACCTTCTACTCAGCGCCCTTTGGCCGCGATGTCTGGGGTGATCTGACCGACGGTGTCTTTGGCGGCTGGGGCGCACTCCTCGAAGAACAGTTCCCTCTCACCGACCCCCTCGCCGCGGAAACCTTCGCCGCCTTCCTGGCCTGGATGTTTGCGGGCGCTTCGGTGCATCTCAGCGTCCGGTTTCGCACGGCTCTTCCGGGAATCGGCGCCGGTGCCGTCATGCTTGCTGTATGCACCGCGGCGGCAGTCCCCCAAGGTCTACCCACTCCGCTTTGGGGCGTTCTCGCCGGCGCCGTCGCACTGCTGGCCATCTCCACCGTCACTCGAGCCCGAGACCAGCGCCTCCGGCCGGGGCGGGCCGCCGCACTCGCTGCGGTGATCTCCGCTGCGGCCGCCGTCGCCGGACTCGCCGGACTCTTTACGGCCAGCTTGGATCGCGAGCCGTTCGACCCGCGATCCAGTCGCAGCCTCGAAGTTGTCCAGATCCAGGTGCCCGACATCTTGAGCGAGTTTGGCGTTCGCCGCGAAAACACGCAGCCGGTCATGACCTTGGAGAGCACGGGTTCCGTCGCGGGCCTCCGTCTCCGGCTGCAGGTGTACGACGCCCATGATGGCGAGCGTTGGCTCCCGTCGAGAGAGTTCGACGAGATCGCCACCTTTCCCCGACCCGACGAGCTACCACCTGGCGATGTCGTCTCCGCCACCGTTCGTCTCGAAGAGCTCGACGGTCCATGGGTGCCGCTCCCGGACCGTCTCACTCAAATTGACCTCTCCGATCTTCGCTGGAATGAAACATCACAGACTGCGATTACTGCCAGCCGCATCGACTCCTACGAGTTCACCGGCACCGTGGTGTCGCAGGCCGGACTCGAAGGCCTCTCGTCGGCAAACGAAGAAGTCGATGAGTCATTCCGAGCGGTACCGCCCGGACTGGCCGATGACATCCGTGATGCCGCCGCGCTTGCGGTCGCGGAGAGCACCGACACGATCTCCGCGATCGACGCTATCAAGGCCCGACTCCGCGAGATCGGGCGAAACGAATCCGTCGCCCCCGGCAATTCGCTCGGCCGACTCCACGACGACTTTACGACCGGCAATAGCACCGGGGCAGAGCAAATCGCGTCGCTTCACGCGCTCATGCTTCGTTCGGTTGGTATTCCGAGTCGTGTGGTCGTGGGTTATGTCGCCTCCGGCGAAGTGATCAAACCCACGGACCTCCATGTCTGGACCGAAACGCCATTCCCCGGTTTCGGTTGGGTCGCCAGCGATCCGGTCCCGGCCGTGATCGAAAGCACCGACGACGCTCCTGATGAAGTCACAGGCACCCCCACCACGCTGCCCAAAGACTCCATCTTGCAAGCCCGTGCGCTCCCCCGCGAACTCGGACCGGGCGAGGATCCCGATGAGGCTGAAATCGCCACAAACAACGACCTCGGTCGCCGCGGTCTCTTTCTCATCGCATCGTTCGTCACTCTCACGCTGCTGGCGTTGATGGTTTTCGTTCGTGTGATTCGGCGACGCTTCCGACATTCGAGCGGGTGGCGGGCCGAGGTGCGCGTGCTGGGGGCGTGGGCGGAGACGGTCGACCGTCTCCGCGAACTCGGCGCACCGGTCACTCCCGCCACCACCATCGATGACGTCGTCTACATGGCAACAAATATCGATGGTCCGCTGGGAGCCAAGGTTCGTACGATTGGCGATCTCGCGGCGATAGCGCTCCACGGACCGAACGGTTCACACCCCGATGAGGCGGACGCCGCCTGGGAACAAGTCCGCGTTGTTGAGACGAGCATTCGTCAGGCGAATGGTCGCCTCACCGCGGCCCGCCGCTTCCTTGATCCGCGAGTGTTGCGCTATCGAGCGCCGAAACCGCCACCCAACCGTGACGGCGGTCGACGGAGCCGAACACCTGCGAGCTAGGCGACGGTTACAAGAATCGTGACCTGGTCGACCTCCGCGCCGCTCGACACTCGGAGGGTTACGTTGTACGACCCCGCGGCGGAGAATGTGACTACCGGGTTTGCCGCGCTGGCATCACCGACTGCGCCTGGGTCGTCGAAGTCCCAACTCCACGTGTCCGCGGCAGGACCGCTGGACGTGTCGTTGAACTGGGTCTGCAGAGGCCCAGCAACGGTGGGCGAGAAGTTCGCGACGAGCGGCGGTGTGGGGTCCGCAACCGTCACGAAGTTGACGGCGGAACCGAAGATACCGAGGGCGTCCGTTGCGGTCACCGTGACAGTCCAGCTGCCCGCAATATCGAAGAGATGATCGACTGACTGACCCGCGTCGGGATAGCTGATCGCTACGGCACCGCTCGAGATTGTCCAGTCCCACCGGAGTCCGGTGCGACCGTTCACTTCAGTGGAGGAGAGGTTCACCAGAGTGCCAGTTTCGACCGTGTCGCTTGGGAGCGCTACGGGCGGAGTTGGTTCGGGCTTCGGATTTACTCGCAGCTCGATCCGTTCGACGTCTTGTCGACCAAATGGCCCAGTCACTCGCAGATAGATCTCGTGTATGCCCGGCGTGTTGAACACATGGCTGCCAATCTCGCGACCGGGGATGTAGCCACCGCCTTCGTAGTCCCATTCCCATTTCGTGACCGAGCCCGCGAAGTCCGGGGTAAAGGTGACCTGGACGGCGGTGGTCGGCGTCGCCGGGTTCGCGGCGATGGAGTTGATGACCGGAGGGTCCGGGATCGTGATGGTGATCGTGCGAGAAGCGATGCCATCAGCCACGGCCGCCACCGGGCTCTCGGCAATCAGCGTGAGCGTGTACACGCCCGCGGTCTCGAAGTTGTGCGCCGCAACCTTGCTCGAATACTCCGAGAGGTTGCCGCCCCAGCTGACTGCCCATCGCCAACTTTCGATCGGCCCCGAGCCCGACAACTCGACCCCGGTGAGGGTGACGCTGCCGACTTGAGCTGTAGCAGGCACGCTGTCGGCGATCGCGATGATCGGCGCGGGTGGGTCGACCACGGTGATCGTGCGGCTTGCCCAATCGCTCCACTCACCAAGCGGACCGTGAGCCCGCATCTGCACGACATACGTGCCACTCGCGCCGAAGGCGTGGCTGAATCGAGGACTGACTCCGTCGAGAATTGCTGACCCATCACCAAAGTCGATTTGGTAGAGGTCGATCGGGCCGGAGGCGGCCGCGATCTGCGCCTCGAAGGTGTCGAGCACGAGGGTGGTGAGGCCGCCGGTGTTGACGGGTACCTTGAGAATGCGGTCGACCAACGGCGGGGCCGGGTCAACGTTGATCACGACAGGGCCAAAGGTGTCGATATCACCGGTGGCGCTCTCGACCGTGAGCGAGACGGCATAGGCGCCAGGCTCGGCGTAGGTATGCGTGGGGTGTTGGCTGCCCGAGTCGTCGAGATCACCGAAGTTCCAAAACCAGCTCACCGCGTTCACCGAGGCATCAGTAAACGCCACAGTCTCGCCGGCTCGGATCGCCGTGCTCGACGCAAAGAAGCTTGCGTCGGGCTTCAAGCGAGGTTCGACAATCACCGCGGTGGAGTCGGCGCCGTTGCGATTCGTGACCGTCAGCGTGACGACCTTCTGACCCGCAGACGTGAAGGTATGGAGGGGATTTGGCGCGTTCGATGTGACCCCGTCGCCAAAGTCCCACAACCACGACGTCGCGGCGATCGACGCATCAACAAATACGGTCGCGTCGCCCACTCGCGGCGACTCGTCGTAGGAGCCAACCTGTGCGGTAGGCGTGGGGAGTTCGTCGACTACCTCGATGAGTTCCGTGGCCGTATTCGTACCAGCGGAGTTCGCCGCAGTCATGGCGAGGAGATAGGTGCCCGGCGTGGTCCATATGTGGGTGACGACCCGCCCAGAGGCCGAGTCACCGTCACCAAATGACCACTGTTCGGTCTTGGGAGCATTGCTCGAGAGACTGTTAAGCGTCACCTGGACACCGACTTCAATCACCTCAGGCAGTGTGCCAATCAGCGCGGTGGGAGGCTGCGTGGGCGGAGCAACAGTGATGTCGATTTCTGCGGTCGACGTTCCGGCGTCGTTCTTCGCGGTGAGAGTGACGGTGAAGACCCCCTCTTTGAGGAAGACGTGCACAACTTCAGCGCCGCTACTTATCCGACCGTCGCCGAAGTCCCATATGAACGCGGCGGGATCGGTAGAGGATGCGCCGCGGAAGGTGAGCGGCGCGCCGAGATCCACCTCAGTCTCCGTGGCCGATATCACGGCCAACGGTGGAGAGAGACCGTCGACCACTTCGATCAACACCGCCGCGGAATCCGACCCTTGGTCGTTCGCGACGGTGAGCTGCACGACATAGCGGCCTGGCGAGGCCCACGACTTCGTGACATCGACATCGGTGGACGACGTGCCGTCACCAAAGTCCCAACGCCAACGGTCGATCTCGCCGTCGCTGCGATCCTCAAAGGACACCGGCTTTCCCGCGTTGACAACGGTGGAGGAGAACACGAAATCCGCGGCGGGAGGAAGCGGCACCTCAGCGGGCACGACAGTGATCGCGAGACTGATCTCCGCGATCGCGGCGCCCCGCGACACGCGCAGCGCGACGGGATAGGTGCCGGCGTCGTCCCACGACTTCTCGACCTCGGGCCCCTCGGCGCCCGTGCCGTCGCCGAAGTCCCACAGCCACGACTCGGGGCCTCCCGTCGAGCCGTCGATAAACCGCACGGCCTCCCCCACCGTGACGGTGGAGGCCGAGAAGGCAAAGTTCGCGACCAGTTCACCGGTCGGCAGCGGCGTTTCCGTGTCGTCCAACGGGTTCTGCAATGTCGAGGCCAGGACCCCGGCGTCGATAATCGGAGCGTCGCCGTTGGTGCTGATGCCGTCGACCCCGTCGAGCACGCCAGCCTCCCCTTCGTCCACCACGGCCGCAGAAGCGTCTTCGCCGATAACTGCGCTGATGCCGCTATGGCCGATCGACGTATCTACAAACTGGATGACTCCGTCTTCGTCCATCAACGCCGCAATGGGTGTGCCCGCGTCGTAGGCCACAACGAAATTGTTGCGCGCCCGCATTCGGAGGTCGCCGCCTTCGCCAAGCACATAATGGGAGCGGACAACACCCTGCGAGGGTTCGATCATGTGGACAATGCCGGACCGACGCTCAGGCACGAAGACACGACGGTTCGCCACCACCGGTCGACCAAGACCACCAACCTCGCCGAGGTCGACCGCCACACACTCGCCATTGCCAAGGTCAGACACGTGAACGACGGACCCCTCGATGGCGATCACCCAGTTGTCGTCGGTCCCGACGAGATGGCTCGGGTTCATGACATTGCCGTCGAAGCAACCCTGCTTCGACCCATCGAGATTTCGTACCTCGCTGCCCGACGCGACCACCACGCGGTCGATTACACGCACCACCATGCCGCGCGAACCGCTCCCGTCCGAACCGCTGCCGCCCTCGACGGAGCCGTCGGCTGCGATGTCGAAGCGACCGCCCAACGTCTCGCTGATCGCTCCCCCACCATCGGCCGCAACCGACCTCGTCGCACCGCTCACTTGCGTGCTTGTCGTTCCCGTGACATCGAGATCGATGAGGTCGACTTGAGACCCCGAGGCGGCGACGACTACTCCAGGACCGATATCGACAAGCGACTCGGAAGTAACCACGGTTCTGACCTCGCGAATGACCTCGTTGAGCGCGGGATCGACGAGCGCAACCCGTCCTGCCGTCCGGTCGACAACAACGACGCCACTGACCTGCTCGTCAACAACAAACTCGGCTCCGGGCTCGCCAACGACGACGCGAGCAGTGATGTCGCCGCTGGCGGCATCAACGCGGACGATCTCGCCCGTTGACGGCGCCGGGATCCAGAGCCCGGTGGGCGAGCTGACAACCTGGGTGACGACGTCGGGATCGATCTGAAACGCGGCCACGGCCGCGCCGAGTGTGGCTACTAGGGCAACCACACCCGCGAGTCGGTTTGTTCGCCTCCGCATTGGCGCTCAGGGTATCGCACCGGCATCACCCGACATGGGGCGCGGGACTCATCGCAAAACCACCACCAGTGGTCTTCGTTCGCCGACCCAGCGGACGTCTGCCCTGGTCAGCCCAGTTGTTCAAGGAGCGAGAGGATGTCGGCCGCCACGAACCGTGGCGCGGGCACGACGGGAAGATCTTCGGCGCCGATCACACCGCTCAACACGAGGGCGAAGTCATATCCGACAGACGAGGCGAATAGGCCATCGGTTTCTGGCCGGTCGCCAACCATCACACCGGAAGAACCGAGTCGATCACGCACGAACGCAGCGATGGGCTCGTGGGGTTTACCCGCGATTTCGGGAGCGACTTCTGAACACGCCGCCACTGCGGCTACCAGTGCGCCGTTCCCGGGCAAAAGCCCAGCGGAATCGGGGAACGTCGTGTCGTCATTCGTCGCGATGAATCGAGCACCCGACCGAATCGCCCGCATCGCCTCAGCGAGCATTGCATAGTCGAACTCGGGCGAGATTCCCACGACCACGGTGTCAGCCTCGGGCCCGCGAACGAGCGACGCACCGCGCTCCACAATCGCTTGTCGAAGGCCGTCGCCGCCAATGATGAATACCGCCGCGCTCGGGTCGATCATTGACGCTGCCGCCATCGCCGAGGTGATCACCAGGTCCTCGGCATCAGGAATGCCGTGAAACGCGAGCTTCTCCGCTACCTGGGCCGGCGTTCGGGCCGCCGAGTTCGTAACAAAAGCGATCGGCGTGCCGCGGTCTCGAAGGGCGGCGATTGCCTCCGGGGCGCCGGGGACAGTCTCGACCCCGCGCCAGATCACGCCATCAAGATCGATGGCCCAGGCGGTTAGCTGACTTCCCATGTCGGGAGGCTATGGAGCAGTCCGTGGAGATCCCCGCTGCCGTCTTCTTGGGCGGCGGCGAGTTGTGCGCTCATAGCGCTGCCGTAGTCCGTTCGTTCGACCGCCCGAAACACACCTACCGGTGTGGGACTCTCGCGGTCATTGGCGAGGCGACTCAGCGCAAACGCCACCGAAGGGTCGGGGGCCGTCTCGTCGTGGACCACGAGGGCATCGATTCCGACGTCGGCGACCTCGACGGCCTTCGCAATACCGTTGTCGAGCATCACGCCGTGCTCGCCGTCTGGGCCGAATCGCACCGGCTCGCCGTGCTGCAGATTGATCAGCATCTCCGCTCGCGCGTCCTTCTTGGTGATGGCGGCGAAGGCACCGTCGTTGAACACGTTGCAGTTCTGGTACACCTCAACGATCGCTGAACCCTTGTGGTCATGAGCTCGACGGAACATCTCTTGCATATGTCCACGATCCAGGTCGTGGGTGCGGGCAACGAAGGTTGCCTCCGCTCCCAGAGCCACAGAGACCGGGTTGAAAGGGGTGTCGAGCGACCCCATCGGGGTCGACTTCGTGACCTTGCCCACCTCGCTCGTTGGTGAGTACTGACCCTTCGTGAGTCCGTAGATCTGGTTGTTGAACAGCAGAATCGTGAGATTCACGTTGCGGCGCAGAGCGTGGATCAGGTGGTTGCCGCCGATCGACAACATGTCGCCGTCGCCGCCCACGACCCAAACATCGAGGTCGGGCCGGGCGATCGCAAGACCGGTCGCGATCGCGGGCGAGCGCCCGTGAATCGAATGCATCCCGTAGGTGTTCATGTAGTACGGGAACCGGGCGGCACATCCAATGCCCGAAATGAAGACAGTGTCTTCGCGACTCGTCCCGATCTCCGGCATCAGCAACTGCATCGCCGTAAGGATCGAGTAATCGCCACAACCCGGACACCAACGCACCTCTTGGTCGCTGGTCCAGTCCTTCTTTGTTGTTGTCGCGGTATCGCTCACTTCACCATCTCCTCGATCGCGGACACGAGTTCTCCTGCAGTAAACGGCTGCCCTGTCACCTTGTCGATGACTTTGGCGTCGACCAGATATTCGGCTCGGATGAGCGAAGTGAGTTGGCCGAGATTCATTTCTGGAACGATCACGTGTTTGCGATTCTGGAGAATCTCACCAAGATCGTTGGGGAACGGGAACAGATTTCGGAGATGCACATGGGCGACCGACCGGCCCGCTCGACGAAGTCGGCCCGCCGCTCCGGTGATGGCACCCCAGGTGGAACCCCAACCGACGAGCAAGATCTCGGCGTGGTCGTCGCCGACAACTTCAAGGGCGGGGTAGGACTCCGCCACCTTCTGGATCCGCGCCTCGCGAATCTCGACCATCCGACCGTGATTCTCGGGGTCGTAGCTGATGTTGCCGGTGCCGTCTTCTTTCTCAATGCCACCAATGCGATGCATGAGCCCTTCGGTGCCCGGGATCGCCCATGGTCGGGCGAGGTCTTCGTTGCGCACATAGGGCCAGAAAACGTCTTCGCCGTCCTCGTTGATCGCATTGGGCGCAGAAGCGAATTCGACCGAGATATCGGGAAGCGAGTCCAGGTCGGGCAGGAGCCATGGCTCGGTGCCATTCGCCAGATAACCGTCGGAGAGCAGGATGACGGGTGTGCGGTAGCGAAGCGCTATTCGCACCGCCTCGAAGGCGGCGTTGAAGCAGTCTGACGGCGTGTTGGCCGACACGATTGGCAGCGGCGCCTCGCCGTGTCGCCCGTAGCGGGCCATCATCAGGTCGGCCGCCTCGGTCTTGGTCGGTAGGCCGGTGGACGGGCCACCTCGCTGGATGTCGATGAGTACGAGCGGCAGCTCGAGGCTGACGGCGAGACCGAGGGTTTCGCCCTTGAGCGCAACACCCGGCCCGCTCGTGGTGGTGACCCCAATGTGACCGCCGTACGCAGCTCCTAAGGCAGAGCCGATTGCCGCGATCTCGTCTTCGGCTTGCAGGGTACGAACGCCGAACTTCTTGTGCTTCGCGAGCTCGTGGAGAATGTCGCTGGCCGGGGTAATCGGGTAGGAGCCCAGAAAGATCGGGAGGCCGGCCTTCTGGGACGCAGCGATGAGGCCCCAGGACAGGGCCGTGTTGCCGTTGATGGTCGTGTAGGTGCCGGCCGGAAGCTTCGCCGGGCGCACGGCGAGGCGGCTTGCACTGAGCTCCGCAGTTTCGCCGAATGCGTGCCCCGCCTTGAAGGCCGCCTCGTTCGCCGCGATTACCAGGTCCTTGCCGGCGAACTTCTCACGGATCCAGAGCATTGTCGGTTCGGTCGGCCGCGTGTACAACCACGACACGAGGCCGAGGGCGAAGAAGTTTTTCGACCGCTCGGCATCCCGAGTTTTGACACCAAGTTCCTTGCAGACATCCTTCGTGAGTTCGGTCATCGGCGCGGTGATCACCGAGTATCCGTCGAGCGTGCCGTCATCGAGCGGGTTGACCTTGTAGCCGGCCTTGGCCAGATTGCGTTCCTCGAACGCATCAGTGTTGACAATTACTGTTCCACCGAGCTCGACTTTTGGCAGATCCGACTTCAAGGCGGCGGGGTTCATCGCCACCAGCACGTTGGGCGCGTCGCCGTGTGTGTGGATGTCGTGATCCGAGATGTGCACCTGGAACGCCGATACGCCGGCCAGAGTGCCGGCTGGCGCCCGGATCTCTGCGGGAAACTCTGGAAGGGTGGCCAGGTCGTTTCCGTACAACGCGCTCGCCGTGGTGAATCGATCACCCGTCAGCTGCATTCCGTCTCCCGAGTCGCCAGCGAAACGCACGATGATGCGGTCAACCTCTCGGATGTCGTCGATCGAGCGTTCGTCCGTGTTGGTCACCGGTCCCCCTCGGCCTGCCAGCGACTCTGATGGCGGGCCGATCGTCACCATAATCACACTGCCGCCCTAGTGGGGTATCCCCCGGGGCGATCCCGACGGGTCGACCTTGGCAATCTCGGCGAGAGCTGCCCCGACGAGCCGTTCTGCCGCCTTCGAACCGGGCTTCGCCACGCCGATCGCGACGACCTCAGTTCGGCTTTGACTCCCGCCGCCGGCCCGGAACCATCGTCGGCGAACCATGCCGGTGACCACTACTTCGTCCCCGGCCGATAGCCGCGGCGGACGCTTCGCCCCATACCAGGCGACGGGCACCACATGCCGCTCGCCGCCGTATTCGGTCCGCAACTCAAAATTGTGCACGGAGGACTCGTCGGGCAGAACCGACATTCGCGCATCAGCGGTGAGAACTCCGGCGGCTATAGCAACATTCATGAACAGATCCCCTTCGTTTGTTCGCGACCTGGGCCAGCGAACCGCAGCGAGGGGAAGTCACTGGTCACAACCTACGGCGAGGGTGTGACAGCCATGACGTTGTTGTCGGTACGGGACGCGCTAGCTCAGCGCCTTTACCCGGCTCTTCACGTCGGCGAAACCAGGGTCGTTCGACGAAATCCATTTGAAGAGTTCACGGGCACGAGCCGCCTTGCCGGCGCGGTCATAGAAATCGGCCAGCGCATAGGCCCGTCGGAGATGCTGATCCCCTGGACGCTTCGGTAGCTTCCAGTTCTGCTCGAGCGTGCGGATGGCACCGACGAGGTCGCCCTGGTCGGCCAGTGCGCCGGCGACGACTATCCGTCCTTCGGTAATGAGTTCACTGCTGGGCGATGCCTCGCCCAGCTCCACCCAAATTGCCTCAACATCGTTCCACCGGCCGAGCGCTCGGTGACAATCAGCGAGCACCGGGTGTTGGTCAGTCGAGTGTGTGAGTTCCCGAAACGCTTCCAGCTCGGTGATTGCTTCGCGCCACTTCCCGATCCGGTAGTAGGACAAGCCCATGAGCTCGCGCCCATCGGGTAGGTCCGGTGCCTCTTTCACCACCGGCCGAAGGAGGGTTTGGGAATCGCTGAAACGATCGGACTGAAATGCGCCGCCGGCATCTCGCAGCTTTCGCATCAGGCTCTTCGCCCGCTCAGCGCCGACGAGGCGCTTCAGCACAACAGCCGGGTCTTCGACCCGCTGCGGCCGCGCCCCCAGAGGTTTGCGGTCGCGCGCTGCTGGCCCGCGGCTGCGCTTCACCGCCTTCTCGGCGTGGCGCTGCAGATCGGCCGAATCCGGCAAATCGCTCGCCTCGCGTTCGCGACGACGCGGTTGTTTGGGCTCTGGTTGAGGTTCGGGATCCGCGGTCGCCTCCCCATTCTCATCGAGCTGTGGTTCGGGTTCGGCTCGAGGCCGACGCGGGCGCTTCTGCGGAAAGTCGTCGAATCCTTCGCTACCGATAGCGGGCGACTCCATACGCCCGGCGCCACCTCGAGCGATACGTCCCCACTTCTGCGGGCCGGCGAGATCAGGGCCTCGCTCCTCGCGAGAAGGCACGGGGCGGGCGCCATCACGTCGAGATCCGCGTTCGTCTCCATCTTCGCGCCGAGGGCCGCGGGGCCCTGATCCGGCGCCGCCCTTGTTCGGGCCGCGTCCTTCCGAACGCTTTGCTGGACCGCGGCTGTCGCGAGAACCGGATCGATTGTCGCGTGGACGCTCAGTAGCCATAGCGCTCCATTCTATCTGGGTAAAACGCACTCAGGCCCCGCCGAAGCGGGGCCTGAGCTAAACGTTTCTAACACTGCTCAAGCCGGCGGTGTCCAAATGACACTGAGCCAGCGAGCGGTGGGTTACCTGGCGGTAACCAAGAAATCCGGCGGCGTCCTACTCTCCCAGGGACTGACGTCCCAAGTACCATCGGCGCTGACAGGCTTGACTTCCGTGTTCGGAATGGGAACGGGTATGACCCTGACGCTATCGCCACCGAAACTGTTGAGTATGTCGTTGACCCGCCCTCGATGCCTGAAAAGACACCGGTGGCGACAACGACGAAGAGTGGAGTCGGTGGACTCCAGCCTCTTCAGAACTCCATAGCGAGCACGAACATCCGTACGTGAAATATAAAACCAAGCCCTCGGCCGATTAGTACCGGTCAGCTGAACGCATTACTGCGCGTACACTTCCGGCCTATCAACGTGGTGGTCTGCCACAGGCCTTACCCGGTTAACCCGGTGAGAGATCTCATCTTGGAACAGGCTTCCCGCTTAGATGCTTTCAGCGGTTATCCCTCCCGTAGGTCGCCAACCAGCCATGCCCTTGGCAGGACAACTGGCACACGAGAGCTACGTCCATCCCGGTCCTCTCGTACTAGGGATAGGTTTCCTCAAATCTCTTTCGGCTACAGAGGATAGGGACCGAACTGTCTCACGACGTTCTAAACCCAGCTCGCGTACCGCTTTAATGGGCGAACAGCCCAACCCTTGGGACCTGCTTCAGCCCCAGGATGCGATGAGCCGACATCGAGGTGCCAAACCTTCCCGTCGATATGGACTCTTGGGGAAGATTAGCCTGTTATCCCCGGGGTACCTTTTATCCGTTGAGCGACGGCGCTTCCACACGCAACCGCCGGATCACTAGCTCCTACTTTCGTACCTGCTCGACTTGTAGGTCTCGCAGTCAAGCTCCCTTGTGCGCTTGCACTCGACGACTGATGGCCGACCAGTCTGAGGGAACCTTTGAGCGCCTCCGTTACAATTTAGGAGGCGACCGCCCCAGTCAAACTACCCATCTGGCACTGTCCCTGACCCGGATAACGGGCCGAAGTTAGATTTCCAGCATGAGAAGGGTGGTATTTCAAGGACGACTCCACACTAGCTGGCGCCAATGCTTCCTAGTCTCCCACCTATCCTACACAACTCAGACCAAAAACCAATACCAAACTGTAGTAAAGGTCCACGGGGTCTTTCCGTCCTTCTGTAGCTAACGAGCATCTTTACTCGTACTTCAATTTCGCTGGGTCTATGGTTGAGACAGTTGGGGAGTCGTTACTCCATTCGTGCAGGTCGGAACTTACCCGACAAGGAATTTCGCTACCTTAGGACCGTTATAGTTACGGCCGCCGTTTACTGGGGCTTAGGTTCAGAGCTTCGCCCGAGGGCTAACCCTTCCCCGTAACCTTCCAGCACCGGGCAGGAGTCACAGCGTATACAGCGCCTTACGGCTTCGCACGCTGCTGTGTTTTTAGTAAACAGTCGCTTCCCACTGGTTTGTGCCACCCCTTCGAGCTCTGGGAGTAAATCCCGTCACTCTATTGGGGTCGTCCTTCTCCCGAAGTTACGGACGCATTTTGCCGAGTTCCTTAACCATAGTTCTCCCAATCGCCTTGGTATTCTCTACCTGCCCACCTGTGTTGGTTTGGGGTACGGGCACCACACGTACTAGCTAGCGGCTTTTCTTGGCAGCATAGGATCAGTGACTTCACGAAGTTTCGTTCGGCGTCGCGTCTCAGGATTCATGAGGACCGGACTTACCTGGGCCTCTCCCTACACGCTTACCCCAGGATAACCATCACCTGGGATCACTTACCTTCCTGCGTCCCCGCATTGCTTACCGCCGCAACCTGGGTCGGTTCGTCTGCCGGCCGTTTTACGGGCTAGCAGCATCCCCTTAGCAAAGTTGCCTTGGTATGGGCGCATAATGTGGTGGTACTGGAATATCAACCAGTTGTGCATCGACTACGCCTTTCGGCCTCGTCTTAGCTCCCGACTCACCCTGGGAGGATTAGCCTTCCCCAGGAACCCTTGGGCTTTCGGCGGAGGGGTTTCTCACCCCTCTCTCGCTACTCATGCCTACATTCGCACTCGACCACGCTCCACGACGGATTACTCCGGCGCTTCTCTGCGAGATCGACGCTCCGCTACCACTCGTACTTACGTACAAATACTCAGCTTCGGCTCTGTACTTGAGCCCCGTTACATTGTCCGCGCAGGATCACTCGACCAGTGAGCTATTACGCACTCTTTCAAGGGTGGCTGCTTCTAAGCCAACCTCCTGGCTGTCTGTGCAATCCCACATCGTTTACCACTTAGTACAGAATTAGGGGCCTTAGCTGGAGTTCTGGGCTGTTTCCCTCTCGACCACCGAAGCTCATCCCCCGGGGTCTCACTGCCGCACTCTGGAACCATGGCATTCGGAGTTTGGTTGGGGTCGGTAACCTTGTAGGGCCCCTAACCCATCCAGTGCTCTACCTCCATGGTTGAACGTGCGACGCTGCACCTAAATGCATTTCGCGGAGAACCAGCTATCACCGAGTTTGATTGGCCTTTCACCCCTAACCACAGGTCATCCCCTCCGTTTTCAACCGAAGTGGGTTCGCGCCTCCACGGAGTCTTACCCCCGCTTCACACTGCCCATGGCTAGATCACTCGGCTTCGGGTCTACAGCATGCGACTAAACGCCCTATTCAGACTCGCTTTCGCTCCGGCTTCCCATCACTGGTTAACCTTGCCACACACCGTAACTCGTAGGCTCATTCTTCAAAAGGCACGCCATCGCGGCCGTTGTTCCGAAGAACAACGACGACGCTCTGACTGCTTGTAAACCAACGGTTTCAGGTACTATTTCACTCCCCTCCCGGGGTACTTTTCACCTTTCCCTCACGGTACTAGTTCACTATCGGTCACTGACATATACGTAGCCTTACGAGGTGGTCCTCGCAGATTCACGCCGGCTTTCCCGGATCCGGCGCTACTCGGGAGACACGATCGGAGACAAGATGCGTTTCGCGTACGGGGCTATTACCCTCTACGGCCGACCTTTCCAGGGTCGTTCCACTACACACTTGTTTTGTAACTCCGTGAAGACTCTGACGCGTCCTCAATCGGTTCCCACGACCCCAATGTGGCAACGCCGTCAGGCTTTCCACCACACTGGTTTAGGCTCATCCCGTTTCGCTCGCCGCTACTCAGGGAGTCGCTGTTGCTTTCTTTTCCTCTGGTTACTTAGATGTTTCAATTCACCAGGTTCCCTCTACCTGCCCTATGTGTTCAGACAGGAGTAACACCCCATGACGGGTGTTGGGTTTCCCCATTCGGTCATCCACGGATCGACGCTTAGTCGGCAGCTCCCCGTGGCTTATCGCAGCCTCTCACGACCTTCATCGGTAGTCAGTGCCAAGGCATCCACCGTTGGCTCTTAGTAGCTTGGAATTCTATATTTCAAGAAATTGATATTTAAATTCATCTATTTAAAGATGACATCTATTTAAAGATGCTCGTGCTCGCTATGCAATTCTCAAGAGGCGGTAAATGACGAATGCCCCACAAGTGGTCTATTCGACCATGTGCGGGGCAGAGCGTCTGTGAAGAATGGTCTTGTCGACCACGCCTTCAAAGCGGAAGAGACGAACACCGACACTGCGCCCTTACTAAGCACGATTCCGAAGAACTGTGCCTTTCTAGAGGGCAGTGAACGAATAGCGAGTGCCTAACTGGGAACCTACTCGAGTAGCCGGCTCATAAGAGCCAGATCATCGAGAGGAGCTCCTTAGAAAGGAGGTGATCCAGCCGCACCTTCCGGTACGGCTACCTTGTTACGACTTCACCCCAATCGCCAACCCCACCTTCGGCAGCTCCTTCCCCGAAGGGTTAGGCCACTGACTTCGGGTGTTGCCGACTTTCGTGGTGTGACGGGCGGTGTGTACAAGGCCCGGGAACGTATTCACCCCGGCGTTGCTGATCCGGGATTACTAGCGACTCCAGCTTCATGGAGTCGAGTTGCAGACTCCAATCCGAACTGAGACCGACTTTATGGGATTCGCTTGACCTCGCGGTCTCGCAGCCCTCTGTATCGGCCATTGTAGCATGTTTGCAGCCCTGGATATAAGGGGCATGATGACTTGACGTCATCCCCACCTTCCTCCGAGTTGACCCCGGCAGTCTCCTACGAGTCCCCACCATTACGTGCTGGCAACATAGGACGAGGGTTGCGCTCGTTGCGGGACTTAACCCAACATCTCACGACACGAGCTGACGACAGCCATGCACCACCTGTGTATCGCCCCGAAGGACACCATATCTCTATGGCTTTTCGATACATGTCAAACCCAGGTAAGGTTCTTCGCGTTGCCTCGAATTAAGCAACATGCTCCGCCGCTTGTGCGGGCCCCCGTCAATTCCTTTGAGTTTTAGCCTTGCGGCCGTACTCCCCAGGCGGGGCACTTAATGCGTTAGCTACGGCACGGAACCCGTTAGAAGGTCCCACACCTAGTGCCCAACGTTTACGGCATGGACTACCAGGGTATCTAATCCTGTTTGCTCCCCATGCTTTCGCTCCTCAGCGTCAGTACCGGCCCAGAACACTGCCTTCGCCATTGGTGTTCCTCCTGATATCTGCGCATTCCACCGCTACACCAGGAATTCCATGTTCCCCTACCGGACTCTAGTCATTGCAGTATCAGATGGCGTCTCAGGGTTG
This sequence comes from Candidatus Aldehydirespiratoraceae bacterium, assembly GCA_047639555.1. Taxonomy (GTDB): domain Bacteria; phylum Actinomycetota; class Acidimicrobiia; order Acidimicrobiales; family Aldehydirespiratoraceae; genus JAJRXC01. The sequence continues at coordinate 24,128 of JBLIOE010000025.1, read as the reverse complement.
AGCCCTGAGTTTTCACATCCGACTTACAAAACCGCCTACGAGCTCTTTACGCCCAATAAATCCGGACAACGCTTGGTCCCTACGTGTTACCGCGGCTGCTGGCACGTAGTTGGCCGGACCTTCTTCTGGGATTACCGTCATTTTCGTCATCCCTGAAAGTGGTTTACAACCCGAAAGCTGTCATCCCACACGCGGCGTTGCTGCGTCAGGCTTTCGCCCATTGCGCAATATTCCCCACTGCTGCCTCCCGTAGGAGTCTGGGCCGTGTCTCAGTCCCAGTGTGGCTGATCGTCCTCTCAGACCAGCTACCCGTCGATGCCTTGGTGAGCCATTACCTCACCAACTAGCTGATAGGCCGCGAGACCCTCCTAGAGCACCTGAGTATTTCTTCACTCGACCATGCGGTCATGTGAAGGCATCCGGTATTAGCCGTCGTTTCCAACGGTTGTCCCGGTCTCTAGGGCAGGTTTCTCACGTGTTACTCACCCGTTCGCCACTGTCCCCCGGAGCAAGCTCCGGGTTGTCGTTCGACTTGCATGTGTTAGGCACGCCGCCAGCGTTCGTCCTGAGCCAGGATCAAACTCTCCGTCGAGATCTCCAGACCAACCGAAGCTGGTCCTTAAATCGGGTTGCTGCTTCCACAACCGTCCAGGCAAGCCTGAACGATCGCATGAGGAAGCTGCGTACTGAGAGCCGGCCACCGCTGGCTGCAGTGACCATTTTGTTTGCTTCACGAGACGAAGAACAAGTCTTCGAAACGATCAGCGTGGCTCGCCGAGGCCGTTGAGGGCCTCGACATTACTTGAATTGACAGATGCCATTTTGGATTGCGAAATCCAAAAAGTCACCCGCACTCGCTTTTGCGTCCGTCTCTTCCGTTTTCAAGGGGCAATCGACACCGTGTCCCTCGCTCATTGCTGAGCTTGGGATATTGTGCCGGGCACGCAGATCGAGCGGACTCGATTACCGTCGGTGCCTTGCAATTTTGCTTCTAGGGGCTATTGCCCCAGGAGGCGAGTTGTCACGCTATCGGGAGGAAGCCAGGGCGTCAACCCCGACTCACCCGATTTTCTCAGTGATTCCAACCTTGTGGGTTGGTCTCACCTGCGAGCGCTGGGAGACCATATCGGGGGAAATCACAATCGCGCACCGCTGAGACGTGTGATCCCCGTCACATAGCGGCGCTAGGTCGACTTCACCGCAAGGTGGCGCTGCTTTTTTCCGCGCTGTACAAGGGCAAACTGTCCGTCGACGAATACCACAGCCTGGCTGGCCGACGTAACTTTCTCCCCGTTTACACGGATTCCACCCTGTTCGATCGTTCGGCGGGCGTCGCTCCGGCTGGAACAAACCCCGGTCGCGACCAAGAGATCGATGGCCGGTTCGTCGGTGCCTACGGCATCGGTGTCGAGTGCGGTCTCTGCCACGACGCCGCGGAGGGCTTCGAGCGCTTCGCTATCGAGCACTCCCCCACCAAAGAGCGCTCCCGCCGCCAGCCGAGCTCGACGCACCGCAGCATCGCCGTGGATCAGAGCCGTGACCGCATCAGCGAGCACACCTTGGGCATGTCGGGCCTCAGGGGCCTTCTCATGCTCAGCCATGACCAACGCCACGTCATCTACGGGCAACATCGTGAGCTGGAGCAGGAAACGCTCGACATCTCGGTCATCGGTTCGCATGAAATACTGATGGAACTCATAGGGCAAGGTGCGTTCGGCCGACAGCCAGACCGCACCGTCGGCGGTCTTGCCGAACTTCGCACCGTCCGAACGCGTGACCAGGGGAACAGTGAGGCCATGGACGGCCCGCTGGTTGCGGCGCCGGATCATGTCGATGCCAGCAGTGATGTTGCCCCACTGGTCTGACCCACCAACTTGGAGCTCACAACCGTGGCGCGAGTTCAACTCGACGAAGTCATTCGCTTGCAGGAGCATGTAGGAGAACTCAGTAAAGGAAATGCCTTGCTCCCCTTCGAGACGACTCTTGATCGACTCCTTGGCGAGCATGGTGTTCACCGTGACGTGTTTGCCGACGTCACGGAGGAACTCGAGCGCGCTCATCTCGACGGTCCACTCACGGTTGTCGGCGAGAACCGCTCCCGCATCCATATCGACGATCGCGGCGAGCTGCGAGCGAATCGCGGCCAGGTTGGCACTAAGAGTGTCGTTGTCAAGCAGGTTGCGCTCGTCAGACCGACCGGACGGGTCACCAACCATTCCGGTCGCGCCGCCGGCTAAGGCAATCGGGATATGGCCAAACTGTTGGAACCGCCGCAGCAGAAGCAGGGGCACCAGGTTGCCGATGTGCAAGCTGTTGGCGGTCGGGTCGAAGCCGCAATAGACCGTGATCGGACCTTCATCGAGGCGGAGCCGGAGCGCAGCCTCATCGGTGGTGTCCTGGACCAAACCACGAGCGTGGAGGTCGTTGAGGATGTCGGAGCCGTTCACCACGCCAAGGATACGCGACCCGTCCGATGAACAATCGGGATTTCCAGGCAACTCGTTGTCGGCCTGCCGTGGATCGGAGACCGTTTACGACCAGAATGTACGCCCATGCGCCGACTCCGCCGCCTCCTTCTCGCGCTCCTGACCCTTTCGCTTCTCGCGAGCGCATGCAGTGTCGAGACCAATAGCTTCGAAGACCTTTTCGGCGACGACTTCTCCGTCGACCAACTAGCGACTGCGCAGTCCTCTCGAATTGTCGATCGCAACGGTGTGGTCATCACCGATCTCCGAGGCGAACAGAACCGAATCGACGTGGAGTTCGAACAAGTACCCGAACTCGTCTACAACGCCGTGGTCGCCATCGAAGACGAGCGCTACTGGGATCACTCCGGCGTCGATATCAAGGCGATCCTTCGCGCCGCTCGCAGCAATGTCAGCTCGGGCGGCATTAGCCAGGGCGGCTCGACAATCACCCAACAGTACGTGGGCAATGTGTTCCTCGAGCGGTCCGACCAGACCGCCGGGCGCAAGGTCGAAGAGATCTTCATGGCCCGCCGCTTCGAGAACAACTTCAGCAAAGAGTTCATTCTCGGTCGGTATCTGAACTGGGTGTACTTCGGCAACGGGGCTTACGGCGTCGAAGCCGCCGCCCGCGAATACTTCGGGCCTCCCGATTGCGCTCGCCAGGCGAACGTCACCGACGAAGACGACCGCACGTGCCTCAAGGTGGACGAGCTCTCGATCGTCCAGGCCGCGACTATCGCTGGTCTCATCCAAGCCCCTGGCCGCTTCAACCCTTACGACAACTATGAGGCCGCTCGCGACCGACGCGACCTCGTCCTCCTGCGGATGTACGCCAACGCGTACATTACTGAAGAGGAGTACGAGTTTGCCCTTCTCGAGCCGATCACACTGGTTGAAGACGTGCCGCTGCTCGAAGAGCAGTATCCGGCCGCCCACTTCGTCGACGAGGTGAAGGCGTGGTTCTTCGACAACCCTGAGTTCGGCGAGACCCGCGAAGACCGGGCCCGCCTACTCTTCGAAGGCGGCCTCACGATCCACACCACGATTGATCTCGAACTCCAAGCCGAGGCCGAGGCTGCCGTTGCTCGGCTCATGCCTGACATCGCCGCCGACGGACGCCAGAACCCCGACGCCGCCGTGGTCACCCTCGGTTCCACTCCGACCGACGACGGCCATGTCCTGGCGATGGTCGGCGGGCGCGACTTCTTCGGCAACGGCGACTTTTCGAAGGTGAACCTGGCAGCGGGAACCGGACGTCAAGCGGGTTCATCGATGAAACCAATCGCCTTGGCGGCCGCGCTTACCCGCGGAATTCCGATTACGAGCGTCTGGCAAGCGCCCTCCACCATCCTCATCGAAGAGCCCGCTATCTGCGGCCCTACAACATGGAACGTCCGCGGTGGCAACGGCGACGAGGTCACGCTCGCGGATGCCACCCGGCTCTCGCTGAACACGGTCTACGCCCAGGTCATGGTGGCCATCCGCCCCCCGACCTTCGTGGCCATGGCCGAGTCCCTCGGTATCGGCGAGGGTCGAATCCAGCCAGTCTGCGCGGCAGTGTTGGGCACGGAGAACGTCAACATGCTGGAGATGGCCACCGTCTTCTCCACGTTCGCCCGGTCGGGCACTCGAATTGATCCCGTCCTCGTCACCCGTATTGTCAACCTCGACGGCACGCTTCGCTACGCCCAGTCGAGCGTGCCTGCTCCCGTTCTTGCGACAAGCGTCGCGAACCAGATTGCATGGGCGCTCACTCGCGGCATCGACGCCGGCACCGGCCGGCGAGCTCAGCTCGCCGACGGGCGCAAGGCGGGCGGCAAGACCGGCACGGCGCAGCTCAATGGTGACGCCACGTTCGTGGGCTTTACTCCGCAGCGGACCACCGCTGTTTGGGTGGGGTTCCCCGAAGCGGTGACCCCGATGAGCGACTACTTCATCAACGAGCAGGGCGGGAAGCAACGCGTGGAAGGCGGCACCTACCCGGCCCAAATCTTCAAAGCGGTGATGGACCAAGCCCACCTCGACATGCCGTTGGAAGCGTTCCCCACTCCCCCTCCGAGCTCCACGACCACCACGCTCCCCGACGTCCCCGAGACCGTCAACGTGCCATCGCTGATCAACCGAGTGGTGAGCCCAGAGCTGTACACCGAACTCGAAGAGACCTTCTTTCGACTCAACCCCTTCGAAGTCATTCGCGACGACGTGCCGGAGGGCACGATCGTGTCGCAGATCCCCGCCGCAGGAACACCGGTGCCCGGACTCACGCTGATCAGTGTTGGCGTGGCCATCGCTCCGTTCACCTCACCGGTTCCGAATGTCGTTGGCCTGAACGAGGCCGAGGCCCGTCAGACCATCGGCGGCGAAGGGTTCGGTCACGACGTGATTTACGAGGAGAACCCGGAACCACCCGACGGCGGCAACGTCTCGGGCGCGGTCTGGGCCCAAGACCCCGAAAGCGGAGCCGACCGAGAGGGCGTCGAAATCGTACGTATCAAGGTGAACCCGGTACCCGATCCACCAGACGAACCCGGAGGCGGCGGATGACCACCCCATATGACACACCCCACGATGAGCTCGATGGGCGTTACTGGAGCGCGACACGTATCGCCCTTGGTGTGGTCGTCGTTCTGATGGTCGCTATGTGGGTGTGGATCTACTACGCCTTTGTCTTCAATTCTCCTGGCAACCCCGATCGGCTCGAGGCTCGTTCCTTCACCACTTCGGCCGAACAAATCTGTGCGCCATTCAGTGTGCAGATCTTCGAAATTCCCCGCACCACCACGGATACCACGATCGCACAACGAGCAGAACACGTTGATCAGGGCACCACCCTTGCCCGCGACATGATCGACGATGTAAAGGCTGCCGCCGACGCCATCACTGACGAACGAGATCTCCGGCTGCTCGAACTCTGGTTTGGCGACTGGGATGCCTACATCGATGATCGAGATGCCTATCACGACCGCCTCGTCGACGCTCCCGCTGATGCCAACCGCCGCGACCTTGCGTTCACCCTCACCGAACGATCCTCGGGCGGCAACTACACCAAAACCATCGAGGGATTCGCCGTGGTCAACGACATGAGTTCCTGCGGCGTACCGGGCGACATCTAGCCCGGTTCTATTGGCGCAGGAGGTGGCGGGCCAGACGGAGACCGTTGGCGGCCATACGCTCAAGGCCGGGATCAACCCCAAGGTTGGGTAGTTCCGACCCGGTGACCCACCGCTGCGACTCGGACTCGTGGTTGGCGTCGATCGTGGCACCTTCAGGTGCGAGGACCAGGAAACGCACGTCGTAGTGGTCGTGGGCGTCTTCCTTGGGCGGGTCCACTCGATGAATGTCGAGATCGAGGGCGACCGGCCAGATGCGGAGCCCGGCGATCCCGGTCTCTTCTTCGGCCTCTCGCAACGCAACGGCGGGCAGGTTCGCATCGCCGTCGGCGTGACCGCCGGGTTGCACCCAAATCTGCAGCTTCGTGTGGAATAGCATCAACGTGCGATCAGCGGTGCCGTCGACCACGAGCGCGCTTCCGGTGATGTGCCCCGGCCGTTCCGAACGATCCAGCGGCGCCGGGCGGTGTTCGAGCAACCAACGCATGCGGTCGCGTTCGCCCCGGAGAGCAACGGTCGCGACGGGAGCGATCGCCGACCATGCATCACCGACACGTGTCGAAGACGCGAGGCGCGGGTCCTTCGCCGTGAGAAGTTCGGGCGAGTGCACGTGCGGACGGTCAGTCGAGAGCCGAGCGGAAACGCTCGATCTGATCGACCACCGCGGTAGGCGAACCGCCTCCGCGTGTGGTGCGTCGGGTGACCGACACTCCCGGAACCAGGAGTGCCGCCGCGTCAGGGCCGAGGTCAGGGTGGGCGGCCACGAGGTCAACGAGTGAACCCTCACCAGCGAGAGCGTTGCGCACCTGCTCCCCCACTACGGCGTGGGCGGCGCGGAAGGGCATGCCCTTGGCGACCAGCCACTCGGCGAGATCGGTGGCGGCTGCGTAGGGCGACGATGCCGCCGCAGCCATACGTTCGGTGCGGTAGGTATTGGATGCGATCATCCCGTCAAGGGCCAGCAGAGTGAGGCGGATCGTGTCGACCGAGTCGAACAGCGGCTCCTTGTCTTCCTGCATGTCCTTGTTGTACGCGAGGGGCAGGCCCTTCAACGTGGTGAGAAAACCGGTGAGATGCCCAATGAGCCGACCGGCCTTCCCCCGCGCCAGTTCCGCAATGTCGGGGTTCTTCTTCTGCGGCATCATCGACGAGCCCGTCGAGAAAGCGTCGTCGAGTTCGATGAATCCGAATTCGGTGGAGGCCCAGAGAATGAGCTCCTCACCCATACGGCTGAGGTGCACCCCGAGAAGAGAGAGAGCGAAGAGGGTCTCGGCTACGAAGTCGCGGTCGGCGACGGCGTCGAGCGAGTTGTCGAACACGCGGGCAAACCCAAGCGCCTGGGCCGTGATCTCCGGGTCGAGGGGAAGGGAGGAACCCGCCAGCGCGCCCGCGCCAAGGACCGACACGTCGACGCGACCCCGCGCATCCTGCAAGCGCTCAACATCGCGCTGCAGCGCCCAGCCATGGGCCAGAAGGTGATGGGCCAGCGCCACGGGCTGAGCCTGCTGGAGATGGGTGTAACCAGGCAGATAGGCATCGCCGGCTGCCTCGGCCTGCGAGAGAAGCGTGCGCTGCAGACGAATGACCAATTCGACAACCTCGTCGATAGCAGCGCGCGTCCACAAGCGAAGGTCGGTGGCAACTTGATCGTTACGGGACCGACCGGTGTGGAGCTTTGCTCCCGCTGGTGCGATCTCGGTAACCCGGCGTTCGACCGCGGTATGAATGTCTTCGTCGCTCGCAATGAAGTCGAACGACCCGTCGGACATCTCGGCCTCGACCTGATCGAGCGCCGCAAGAACGGTGTCACGTTCGGCTTCTTCGAACAGGCCGACGTCGGCGAGCATCGACACGTGGGCGCGCGAGCCCGCAATGTCCTCGCGGAACATCCGACGATCGAACGGCAACGAATCGTTGAGCGCCTGCAACGCTTCCGATGGTCCGCCTTCGAAGCGGCCGTGCCAGAGCTGGCCCCGCTCAGCCACGCTTGCGGGCCAAGTTCCGGAGCCGGAGTGCGTTGAGCTTGATAAAGCCTTCGGCATCCGCCTGGTTGTAGGCGCCATCGTCTTCTTCGAACGTCGCGATCTTTTCGTCGAATAAGGAGTCGGGCGACTTGCGACCGACTACATCGACATTCCCCTTGTAGAGCTTCAACCGCACTTCGCCGTTGACGTACTCCTGGGAATGATCGATCGCGACCTGCAACATCTCGCGCTCGGGGCTCCACCAGAAACCGTTGTAGATCAGCTCGGCATACTTCGGCATGAGGCTGTCTTTCAGGTGCGCAACCTCGCGGTCGAGTGTGATCGACTCAATGGCTCGATGGCCGCGCAACATGATGGTGCCGCCGGGGGTCTCGTAGGCGCCACGGCTCTTCATGCCCACGAAGCGATTCTCCACGATGTCGAGCCGACCAATACCGTTGGCACCGCCAATCTCGTTGAGCTTGGTGAGGACCTCGGCCGGCGACAGGGCGACGCCGTCGATGGCAACAATGTCGCCCTTTTCGTACGTGAGGTCGAGATATGTCGCCTCGTTGGGGGCGAACTCGGGGCTCACCGACCAGCGCCACATCTCGGCCGGCGGCTCGGTGAAGGGGTCCTCTAGCGGTCCCCCTTCAAACGAGATGTGGAGGAGGTTGGCATCCATCGAGAACGGCGATTTCTTGCCTCGTTTCATCTCGATCGGAATGTCGTGTTCGGCCGCATAGTCCATCAGCGACTGGCGCGATCCGAGATCCCATTCACGCCATGGAGCGATGACTTTGATGTCGGGTGCGAGCGCGTAGGCGCCGAGTTCGAACCGAACCTGATCGTTGCCCTTGCCGGTGGCGCCGTGGCTGATGGCATCGGCGCCGTGCTCGTTGGCGATCTCCACCAGACGCTTGGCGATGAGAGGCCGGGCAATCGATGTGCCGAGGAGGTACTCCCCTTCATAGATCGTGTTGGCGCGAAACATCGGATACACGTAGTCGCGCACGAACTCCTCGCGCACGTCTTCGATATGAATGTTGGCTTCCGGCACACCCATCTGAAGTGCCTTTTGCCGAGCCGGCTCAACCTCCTCCCCCTGACCAAGATCAGCGGTGAATGTGATTACCTCGGCGTCGTAGGTCTGCTGAAGCCAGCGGAGGATGATCGACGTATCGAGACCACCCGAGTAAGCAAGAACAACCTTCATTTCGCGCCCTTCATAGATACAGCCTCTATAGATACAGAATTCGTGTTCACAGTCCGGCCAGGCCGCGTAAGCGATTGGCGAGTTCGAGACCACCGACGTGTTCGACGGCAACAACCATCAGTGTGTCGTCACCGGCGACCGTACCCAGGATCTCTTCCATCCCAGCTCGGTCGAGGGCCGATGCAACGACGTGCGCAGAGCCCGGCGGGGTCCGCAGTACGACGATGTTGGCGGAGCAGCCAACGTCGGCCACCCAATCGCCCATCACCCGCCGGAGATGCTCCGAAGGAGCGATGCGATCGACGGGATGCTCGGGGATCGCGTAGACCGTTTCTCCCCCGGGCACTCGTACCTTGATCGCGCCGAGCTCATCGAGATCGCGCGACACCGTGGCCTGAGTGGCATCGATGTCTTCCGCCTCGAGCAGCTCGACGAGCGCGCCCTGACTCGTGACGGAGTTCTCCTCTAGCAGCATGGAGATGCGGTGTTGCCTGCGAGCTTTGCTCATTGTTCGTCCGCCTCGGCCATCAGGAATGCGAGCAGCCCTCGGGCCGCGTGCATTCGGTTTGCGGCTTGGACCCATATGCGGCTCCGGCTGCCGTCGAGCACTTCGTCGACGACCTCCTCACCCCGATGGGCGGGAAGACAGTGCAGGAAGATCGCCCCGGCCGAAGCCAAACCCATCATCCGCTCGTCGATCTGGAATCCCTCGAAGTCACGGCGGCGTTTTTCGGCCTCCGCCTCTTGCCCCATCGATGTCCAAGTGTCGGCGTAGACGGCGTCGGCGCCGGCCACCGCTTCCTCGGGCCGATCAAAGATCAAAGGCTCGCCGTGGGTGCGTATCCGATCGAGATCGACCTCGGAGAAGGTGTAGCCCGACGGACTCGCGATCCGGAACTGCACGCCGCTGAGCGCGGCGCCAATGGCGAGCGAGCGCGCCACGTTGTTGGCATCACCCACGTAGGCCACGCTGCGGCCTTCAAGGGCACCAAACTCCCGTCGCATGGTCAACAAATCGGCCAATGCCTGCATTGGATGTCCCTGATCGCTGAGGAGATTCACCACCGGCACCCGATCAACGGCCGCCATACGTTCGACCACGCCATGATCGAAGACCCGAGCGCCGATCGCCGAGTGGAACCCCGCCATCGCGTTGGTGACGTCTTCCACCGACTCGCGGGTGTCGAGACCCACCTCTTCGCCTTGGATGTAGACGGGGTGACCACCAAGTTGCACGACCGCCATCTCCATGGAGTTGCGGGTGCGGGCCGACGGCTTTTCGAAGATGAGCGCCATACCTTTCCCGGCCAACACTCGGGCCGGGTCGGTGCTGGACGCAAGATCGAGCACGCGTTGAAGCTCGCTACTCGCGAGGTCGTCGATTTCAAGGAAGTGACGCATCAGGATGCCTCCGGGAGGTCGTCGAGAACGGACGAGATGATCGCGACCGCTTCCGCGATCTCCTCGTCGGAAATGATGAACGGCGGGGCAACACGAAGCGCCGTGGGTGTAATGCCATTGAGGATCAGGCCCCGATCAAGACACGACCGGGCAATCTGAGGGCCGGTGCGACCGGCGAGGGCGTCGGCGGTGAGTTCGATGCCCAGCAGCAGGCCGCTTCCCCGAATGTGGTCGATGCCGTCGAGTGAGCCGAGCACGGCTCGGAGCGCAACTTCGCGCTCCTTTACGACCGTCGGCGCGTCCATCGAGACATAACGATCGATGGTGGCTCGGGCGCCGGCGAGCGCCAGCGCTTGTCCGGCGTAGGTGGAGCCATGATCGCCGGGAACAAAGGCTGCGGCCACTTCATCGCGCGCCCAGATCGCACCCACCGGCATGCCGTTTGCGATGCCCTTCGCGAGCGACACGATGTCTGGGGCGATTCCGGCGTGCTGGAAACCAAACCACTCGCCGGTGCGGGCGAACCCGGTCTGGACCTCGTCCATGATCAGGAGGATGCCGCGCTCATCACACAGCGAACGAACACCGCGGAGGTATTCGGGGTCGGCCGGGTTCACGCCACCTTCGCCCTGCACGGGCTCGAGGAGGATCGCTCCCACCTCGGGGGTCAATGCTCGTTCGAGCTCTTCGAGATCGTTCCACGCAACATGGTGGAAACCCTCGGGGAGCGGCTGAAACGGCTCGTGCTTCTCGGGCTGGCCGGTGGCGGCCAACGTGGCGAGCGTGCGGCCGTGGAACGAACGCATCGCGCTTATCACGACATGGCGGCCGCGGCCCTGATGTTTCCGGGCCAGCTTGATCGCCGCTTCGTTGGCCTCGGCGCCAGAGTTCTGGAAGAGCACCTGGCCGGGACCGGAATTGATCAGTCGAGAGATCGCCTCGGCCACCGGCGCCTGGTGCTCGTTGGCAAAGAGGTTCGAGGTGTGTGTGAGCTTGGTAGCTTGCGCCGCAATCGCGGCGGCGATCGCCGGGTCGGCATGACCCAGCGACGTGACGGCGAGGCCACAGAGGAAGTCGAGATGCCGGGTGCCTTGGTCGTCCCAGAGTTCGGCGCCCGCGCCGCGTACGAAGAGGCGGGGCGGTGAGCCGTAGTTGTTCATGAGCGGGCTGTGGTTGCCGGACGCGCCCCAGGCCGCGGCTTGTTCGGCCGTCATGAAGTTGCTCCTGTTTGTCCGCCCGAACGGGTGATCATCGTACCGATTCCGGCGTCGGTAAAGAATTCCAACAGGAGCACATGAGGGATACGACCGTCGAGCATGTGGGCTGACTTTGCGCCCGCCTCGACCGCCTTAATGCACGCCTCGACCTTCGGGATCATTCCGCCGCTGATCGTTCCATCGGCGATGAGCGCCTCGAGGTCGGCCACATCGGCGCGAGCAACGATCGAACCGAGATCGTTGACATCGGCGAGTAGGCCGGGGACATCGGTGAGGTACACGACCTTTTCGGCGTTGAGGGCACCCGCGAGTGCCGCCGCAACGGTGTCGGCATTGATGTTGTAGGCCTGACCTTTGCCATCAGACCCGATGGTCGAAACGACGGGAATCATTTCTTCGGCGAGCAGCCGCTCGATGATGCCGGGTTGCACCGAGACGACATCGCCGACGAATCCCAACTTGGCATTTCGAGGCGCCGCCGTGATCAGCCCGCCATCCTCGCCCGAGAGACCAACGGCGTAGGCGCCGTGGATGTTGATCGCGCCCACGATCTCGCGGCCAACCTTGCCCACGAGGACCATGCGAGCAACATCAAGCGTCTCCTCGTCGGTGACGCGGAGGCCGTCGATGAACTCGGTTTCTTTGCCGAGGCGCTTGAGGAGATCACCAATTTGGGGGCCGCCGCCGTGGACAACGACCGGCTTCAGGCCCACGGAACGCAGGAGCACGATGTCTTCGGCGAAGGTGGCGGCCAGCGACTCATCGGTCATGGCGTTCCCGCCGTACTTCACGACAACAACGGCGCCGCGGAACTGCTGGATGTAGGGAAGGGCCTCGACCAGGGCGCTGGCCCGCTGGCTCGGCGCAAAGCCCCGGTCCGGACGCGCTTCGTGCTCACTCATGACCGGTACCCCGCGTTGATCTCGATGTAGCCATGTGTGAGGTCGCATGTCCAGATAGTGGCGACACCGGTGCCCACGCCGACATCGGCATGGATGCGCACCTCTTGCGCCTGGAGATGGGCGGTCGCCCGTTCTTCGGAGTAGTTCGGATGCCGCACACCGTTGGCCGCCGCTTGTTCCGGACCGATCCAGATCGCGAGCTGGTCGCGGTCGGCGGCCTGGCCCGCCTTGCCGACGGCCATGACAATTCGACCCCAGTTGGCGTCTTCGGCGGCGAGCGCCGTCTTGACGAGCGGCGAGTTGCCGATCGAGAACGCGATCTTCTCGGCGGCGGCGTCGGACGCAGCCCCAGACACGTGGACTTCGACAAACTTCGTTGCACCCTCGCCATCGCGAACGATCTGATGGGCCAAGTCGAGCAGGACCTCGTCGAGGGCCGCCTGAAAACCGGGGTAACGCTCGTCGTCGGTGGTGGTGATCTCGTCATCGATCTGTTCGCCGGTGGCAAACATCAGGACGGTGTCGCTCGTCGAAGTGTCGCTATCGACCGTGATGCGGTTGAACGAGGTGGCGACCGAGCGAGACAACGCGATCTGCAAAATATCGGGGGCGACGCCAAGATCGGTGAAGACGAAGGCGAGCATGGTGGCCATGTCGGGAGCGATCATGCCGCTTCCCTTCGCGATACCGGCAATGTGGGCCGCAGTGCCGGGAACTCGCGCCGACGCGCCCTTCGGAAAGGTGTCGGTCGTGCGAATGGCATCGGCCGCGGCGGCCCAGCTTTCGCGGTTGGCATTGTCGAGCTGACCGGTAAGTGCGGGGAGCCCGCGGCGCAGCACGTCTTCAGGAAGTGTCTCACCAATCACGCCGGTGGAAGCCAGGTAGACACGTTCTGGGTCGATGTCGAGCGCCTCGCCAATGACCTCGGCCGTGAGCGCGGCGGCCGTTTCGCCGGCCTTACCGGTGAACGCATTGGCGTTGCCGGAATTGCAGACGATGGCGCGGGCGGTGCCGTCGCCCTCGGCGAGGATCCGCCGGCACCAGTCGACGGGAGCCGACGGGCAGAGACTTTGGGTGAATGTTCCCGCGACCGTGGTGCCCTCCGCCATCTCGGCCAGAAACAGATCGGCCCGAGCCTCATAACGAATACCGGCGGCGAAGGTAGCGAGCTGCAAGCCGGCAATCGGAGGAAGCTCGGGGAAGCCGGCCGGGGCGAGAGGTGAAACGTCAGTCATCGCGAGCCTTAGGGGTAGAGGCCCGCAGCTGCGAGCCCAGTGTCTTCGGGCAGGCCAAGCACCAGGTTGGCGCACTGGACGCCCTGGCCGGAGGCACCCTTCACGAGATTGTCGAGGGCACCGATCGCCAGCACCGTGTTGGTCCGTTCGTCGACCCGAGCGGTGAGATGCACGCTGTTGCTGCCGAGCGTGGCCTTCGTAGACGGTGACCGCTCGGAGACGACCACAAACGGCTCGCCGGCGTAGGCATCGTGAAGGCACGCCATGACGTCGGCCGTAGTGAGAGTTCCCACAGGCCGACCGTAGCAAGTAGCCAGAATGCCCCGATTCATTGGTGCCATGTGGGGTGTGAAAAGGACCTGCGCGTCGGTATTGGCATGGGCCCCGATCGCCATCTCGATCTCCGGGGTGTGCCGATGCGAGAGCAGCCCGTAGGCCGTGAAGTCTTCGTCGATCGCGCAGAAGGTGGTGTTCGGCTTCGGGGGTCGGCCAGCACCCGACGCACCGCTCGCGGCATCGACGATGATGCCCGACGGCCCAATCATTCCGGCCGCTAAGAGCGGCGCCAGCGCCAGCGAAGCGGTGGTGACATAACACCCAGCGACCGCAACCAGCGGGGCACCCGGGAGCTGGTCACGAAAGAGTTCCGGCATGCCGAAAACAAACTCCGACAAGAGTTCGGGGGCCGCATGAGGCTCGCCATACCACTCGGGATAGATGGCCGGATCCTTGAACCGGAAGTCGGCCGACAGGTCGACGATGTGCGGCACGACATCCTTGATCTGCGGAACAAGCGCCTGCGAATGGCCATGGGGCAGACCCATGAACACCAGGTCGACACCATCAAGAATCGATGGCTCGTACGGCACAAACGCCATGTCGCCATACGCGGCGGCCAAGCTCGGGTAGAGGTCGGCGATACGCGTGCCGGCCTGTGTCTCGCCTGTCGCCGCGACCACCTGAAACTCCGGGTGGCCAGCGCACAATCTGAGGAATTCCGCGCCGGTGAACCCCGACGCGCCGATGATCGCTACCCGGTGCATTTGGTTACCCTACCGAAGTCTGCATGTTCATGCAACGATTTGCATGAACATGTCTATCGACTCAGTCGTCGACCGCTTGAATGACACAGTCTGGTGGAGCGGTGACCGGGTTGCAGCGATCCTCAAGGGTGACGGCATAACCCGTGCCGAAGCTCGGGTCCTCGGCGTAGTAGTCCGTCGACAAATAGTGGGCGCCGCTTGAAAGCGCCGCCTCGCGCCGAGCGGTGTCGCCCGTGCGGGCATCAGCCGTCGGGGAATCCGTGCGTGTACGGATCAAATACCCTTCAGCCGAACGTTGGGCGATGGCATCGGCCCCACCAAGGGGGTCATCGATTCGAAGAAAGGCGGCGTCAGGCGAGCCGGGATCGCTGGTCGTGAACATCGCACGACCTTCCAGGCTGGGCGCACCCTCGCGATAGAGCGCGCGGGCGTCGCCGGTATTGACCATCGCGAACATCACCTTGCCGCGGCTCTCCTCGATCGTGGGCCAGCCGTCGGCCAGCACCACTTCCTCAAGCGTGGCCGCGTCGCCCCGGACATCGTCGGGAGTGATGATCGCGTCACGGCCAATCGCCTCGATGAGTTCCAGGTCGAGTGCGGCCAGCATTTCGGCGCTGGTCTCGATCGGAATCGTCCAATCGATCGGTAGCTCCGGGAGTTCGATTCCGGCATCAGCCGCGGCCGCCGGCACCGACTCTTCCTTCACCTCGATCATGATCATCAGCGGGAGATGGGTGGGGTTTGCATCCGACCAGGCCCGCACCTCCCCCAGGCACAGCTGGAGGGTGAGGCAGTTCGTTTCGAAGTCGAAGTCCTGCGTATGCAGGACCTTGAAGCCGGGTTCGTCGAGTTCGGCGAGTCCCGATTCGAGCGGAAGGCCAACAATCGGCATGGCCGCCCGGTTCGCATACAGGCCGCCGTCAGGATCAGCGAAGACATCGATTTCGAACTGACGAACGCCAAATGTCTCCAACTGCTCCGTAATCGAGCGGTGGGAGTAGTCGATCGACTCGGCAAGCTCCTGGCTCAGCGCCAGAATCGCCGCGTATGCCTCCGGCCCCGGCCGGAGGTGGTAGCTGTTGTGCGACCCGAGCACCGTCATGTCGTTGAGGCGGAGCGGCTCCGGCCCCGCCGTCGTGGTCGGCGCGGCCGTAGTTGGCGCGGCCGTAGTTGGGGCGGCAGTGGTTGTCGACCCTTCCGATGGTGCAGGGTCCGCTTCTGGCGTTGTGTCGTCGCCGCACGAGGAGGCGAGGGCCGCGGCGACGGCAATAACGGCGAGCCAGCGACGACGGGGCGTATCCAGACGGTTCAACATTTCGCCAACGTACTCCGGCTCGGTCGCTCTGCCTACAGAGCGATCCCGGCCAGCTTCGTTTCGAGATATTCGCCGATTCCCTCCGCGCCACCCTCACGGCCAAGGCCGGAGTCGCCCATGCCGCCGAAGGGTGCGGCGGCCGAGGTCGGGTTCACATCGTTGATCCCAATGATCCCGAAACGAAGCCCTTCCATCGCTCGGATCGCAGTGGAGAGATTGTTGGTATAGACGTAGGCCGCCAAGCCGTAGGTGGTGTCGTTCGCCATCGTCAGCACTTCGTCAACATCGTCGTAGATGACGATCGGGGCCACGGGCCCAAAGGTCTCCTCGCGATAGATGGTCATCTCCTCGGTCACTCCGGCGACGACGGTCGGGGCATAGAAGTGGCCGCGATCGAGGCCGTCGTCGGTGAGACGATGACCGCCAACGGGAACTTCGGCCCCGCGGTCGCGGGCGTCTTCAACCTGGGCGGCAACCTTCGCCACGGCTGCTTCGTTGATCAGCGGACCCACACCGACACCGTCGTGGGAGCCATCTCCAACGCGAATCTTGGCCACTCTCGGCACGATCGTCTCGATGAACGCCTCAGCATGGCTGCGATGCACAAAGAGGCGATTCGGGCTGATACAGGCCTGCCCGGAGTTCAGGAACTTCAGCGCGGCCGCACCCTTCGCCGCATGCACCGGATCGGCATCGGGATACACGATGAATGGGGCATGTCCGCCGAGCTCGACTGACACCCGTTGGAGGCTCGCACCGGACTTCGATGCCAGCACACGCCCCACTGCGGTCGACCCGGTAAACGTGAGCTTTTTGACCCGAGTGTCGGAGGTGAACACCTCACCAATTGGGGCGGGCTCGGCTGCCGTCACAAGATTGATGACGCCGGCCGGCACACCAGCATCGATAAAACACTCGAAGACGGCCTTCGCACAGAGCGGGGTTGCTTCGGCCGGCTTGAGGACCAGCGTGCACCCGGCCGCCAGGGCAGGGCCCATCTTCCGGGTGAGCATGGACATCGGATAGTTCCACGGTGTGATGGCGGCGACCACCCCGACCGGCGCCTTCACCGAGAGAAACCGCTGATCCTTGCGCCCCGAAGGAAGCCACGATCCGGTGATCCGGCGAGCCTCCTCCGCGAACCAGCGCAGGAAATCGGCGCCATAGTTCACCTCGGCCCGGGAGGCCTTCAGCGGTTTGCCCTGCTCCTGCGTCATCAACGCGGCCAGGGCTTCCGCCCGCTCATTCATCAGACGCCAGGCGCCCATTAGTAGGTCAGCGCGCTCATAGGCCGTCGTTGAGGACCATCCGGCGAACGCGCCGTCGGCGGCCGCTATCGCCCGTTCGGCATCTGTCGCACCGCCGGCCGGCATGGTGCCGATGACGTCGCCGTTGGCGGGATTCGTGATCTCGAAGGTCGACCCATCGTCGGCATCGGTCCACTCACCATTGATAAACATGTCTCGGTTTTCAGCCCTTGGCTCGTTCAATGCACGCCACGAGATGACGCGAACAGTTCTTCGAGCACACCGTAGGCCGACAGCGAGAGCGTGCCGGTGAGGTCTCGGGCTACCGATCGCGAGAATACGCTCGAGACGTCGCCATCGATGCCAATCGCTCCGAGCTCGACCGGCGACCAGCGCTCGACCCAGTGCGCCACATCGTGCAAGTGGTCGTCGAGGAAGCCCTCGCGATTCGCGTTGACAGTGGCGGAGTCCATCGGTGAACCATCGCTGATCACAACGAGCAGCCGTCGGCGAGCGGAACGACCCATAAGTCGCTGATGGGCCCACACAATCGCTTCGCCATCGACACTTTCTCGATAGTGATGGGTGGACAGCTGTGTCGCCAGCGACCGGCGGGCCCGGCGCCACGGAGTGGCGGCGTCCTTGTAGACAATGTGTTGCAGCTCATTCAGCCGTCCAGGATTGTCGGGCTGACCGTCACGGCGCCACTCCTGAGCGAGACGGGCCCCCGTCCACCCTCCGGTGGTGAAACCCAGCACTTCATTCTCCACTCCGGCGAGATCGAGCGCATGGGAGAGCGTGTCGACCAGCACTGCGACAGTCTCATAACGCTGGCGTTTCATCGAGCCGGAGTTGTCGACCAGAAACGAGACACTCACATCCGCCCGCGGCGCGGTGTCGGGCCGGCGAAAGATCCGCCGCTCCAAGGGGTCAACAACAAGACGGGCGAGCCGGCCAGCATCGACATAACCCTCCTCGACGGCGCGCTCCCAGCCGTCGTCGCTCGGCGACGCGAGGTGGGCCCGTAGTCGTTGAGCCAGACGAGCCGTACTCACACCTTGGGCCCGGCGATGGGCGTCGAGTTCGCCCCGACGTCGAATCTGCTGCGCTAACGGAATCAGCGTGCTGGCATCAACCTGGCGGTCATAGGCAGTTGAATACACCTGATAGTCGCCCACCTGATCGAGGGCGGGTGGGCTCGACGTCGCCAGCCGACCCAGTCCAACTTGTCCCGCCGCAACAACGTCATCCGCCGAGTCGTCGAGGGGCGACAACAAAAGCCGATGACGCTGGAGGAGTGCGGCGGTCGCTGGCGCGATTGCGGCATCGCCCGCAATCTCCCCGATCAGTTGCGCGATATCGAGGGCGGCGTCGCCGTAGGCCTGCTGGTCAGCCGTAAGGCTTCGCATGGAGCGGAGCGGTCCGCCGATTTGGACCGAGAGCATCCAGCGGGTCTGTTCGATGACCTCGTCGAGTCCCTCGACCTGGAGCGGGCGTCCCAGTCGGGCCCGCACCATATGGGTGACGGTGAACACCAGCAGGCCAACGCCGCTGTCGTCGATGCGATCATGCAACGCCTGCGCCGTCCAGGCCCGAAACGCCACGTCGAGATTCGCCTGCATGCCCGCGTAACTCTCGGGCGCGAGTGATTCGCAGCGCAGCTGTTCGAGAAGATCGAAGACCACCCGTTCGAGCGTCGACTCCGGGGCCATCGAACGATGCATGTCCAGATCGGTGTGCCGGAGAAGTAGGCCGAGGTTGTCGGCCACTCCCCTGCCGCGGGCAAGACCAACCTCACCCAGATCCGCAGCCAAGTGAGGGGACGCCAGCGCTACCGCTCGGTCGTCGACCCGAAGTCTTTGGGCCCGAAGATCGGCACTCGGACGCCCGGAGACTGCCCGCACTGTCGCCGCGGCGTGCCGCTCGGCGACGCGGCGTCGAACACTGAGGTTCACGACAGCTCGTCGGCGATCGAACCTTCGAGCTCAGTTCCGAGCACGCGCTGGTAATACTCGCCGACAATCGAGTGCTCGGCCGGGTCGCAGACGTTGAGGAACGCGAGCCGGAAAGATCGGGCGATGTCGTCGAAGATTTCGAGGTTCTCCGCCCAGCTGATGACGGTACGTGGTGACATCACAGTGGAGAGATCACCCGCTTCGAATCCCACTCTGGTCATGCCGGCAATCGAAACCATCGCGGCGATCGAGTCGAGGCCGGTGGGGGTTGCGGCCAACTCGGGAACTCGTGCGGCAACGATCGCCACCTCGGCATCGGGATGGAGATAGTCGAGCCGGGCAGTGATGTCCCAGCGGTCGACCTGGGCATGATTCATCTGCTGCGTGCCGTGGTACAGCCCGGTGAGGTCGCCGAGGCCAACCGTGTTCGCCGTGGCAAAGAGTCGGAACGACACGTGAGGATCGATCACTCGATTCTGATCGAGAAGAGTGAACCGTCCTTCGCGTTCGAGGATCCGCTGGATCACGAACATGACCTCGGGTCGGCCCGCGTCGAGCTCGTCGAAGATCAACGCCATGGGCCGCTGCAGGGCCCAAGGGACGATCCCCTCCTGAAACTCGGTGATCTGAAGACCATTGTCGACCACGATCGCGTCGCGCCCAACAAGGTCAAGGCGGGTGATGTGACCATCGAGGTTCACCCGCATACAGGGCCAGTTGAGACGCGCCGCAACCTGTTCGAGATGTGTTGACTTTCCGGTGCCGTGACGACCCTGCACCATCACACGACGATTCCGGGCGAAGCCGGCGAGAATCGCCAGCGTCACATCAGGATCGAAGCGATAAACCGGGTCGATCGCGGGAACATGTTCGTCGGGCTCGGCAAAGCCGAACACCTTGAGGTCGCTGGCGAAGCCGAAGGTGGCCTCGACGTCGACCGCGATGTCAGGAGTGGCAGCCGACACGACTCAGACGAAGTCCTTGTACTTGTCGAGGTGGCGAACCGGGGTGCTCAGCGCGTCCTTGCGGAACGGGTCGCCTAGCTCCTTCGTGCACATGATCTCGATGACGGTGGTCTTGCCCTCGTTCATCTGCGCATCGATCGCCGCGGTGAGCGCAGGGCCAACCTGATCGAGCTGATCGATTCGCACGGCCTCGGCGCCCATGGCCTTCGCTATGTCGGTGTAGTTCTCGCCGCCCTCAAGCTCGCCCGCGACGAAACGTCGGCCGTAGAAGTCGACCTGGTTCTTCTTCTCCGCGCCCCACTGACGGTTGTGGAACACAACCGAGGTGACGGGAATGTCGTGACGAATCGCGGTCATCAGCTCGGACATGCTCATCGCCCACGCGCCGTCACCGGCGTAGGAGATAGCCGGACGCTCGGGAGCCGCGGCCTTGGCGCCAATCATCGTGGGGAGGGCGTAGCCACAGTTGCCCCAGCTCATGGGGGCAAAGAACGAACGGGGCTCTTCGAAACGCAGGTAACTATTGGCCACGGAGTTGATGTTGCCGATGTCGGTGGACACCATCGCCCGAGCGGGCATGGCCTTCTCGAGCTCACGAAGCACTTGGCGAGGATGGAGCCAGTTGCCCTCTTCCCCGTTGGCCTCGTCGATCATTTCCATGGAGAAGTCGTCCTTCTCATGGGTCCACTCGTCGAGCTCAGTTTCCCAAGCGGCCTTTTCGTCGGCGGTGGTCTTCGCCCGCGCTTCACGGGTGGTATCGCAGGCCAGAATCTTCTGATCAAGACGCTCGAGGATCGCGGTTGCGGCGGCACCCGCGTCGCCGCAGATGCCGACGGAGATCTTCTTGACGAGGCCGAGCATCTTCTGATCGGCGTCGACCTGAATGATCTTGGCGTCTTTCGGCCAGTAGTCCATGTCGTGCTGCGGGAGGGTGCCGAACGGACCGAGGCGGGTGCCGAGGGCGAGGACGACGTCGGCCTGAGCGATGAGCTTCATCGCGGCCTTCGAGCCCTGGTAACCCAACGGGCCACACCACTGCGGGTGGGAGGCGGGGAAGGAGTCGTTGTGGAGGTAGCTGTTCACCACGGGGCAGCCGAGACGTTCGGCGAGGGCAACTGCCTCGTCCATCGCGTCGCCCATCACGACGCCGCCGCCGCTCACGATGACTGGAAACTCGGCCATGGCAAGAAGCTCTGCGGCTTCGTTGAGCGTGCGTTCGCCGCCGGGGCCGCGGTCGAGCACCATGGGCTCAGCAATCTCGACATCGATGTCGCCGTAGAAGCGGTCGCGAGGAATATTGAGCTGGGTCGGGCCAAGTTCAGACATCGCCCGGTCGAAACAGCGGGCGGTGATCTCCGCCATGCGGTTCTCGTTGGTGATGTGCCCCTGGTACTTCACGAACTCCTGGAACATCGGGAGCTGGTTGGCTTCCTGGAAGCCACCAAGGCCGATGCCCATCGTGCCCGTCTCGGGGGTGATGATCACGACTGGAGTGTGGGCCCAGAACGCCGCCGCAATCGCCGTGACGCAGTTGGAGATACCTGGACCGTTCTGGCCAATCACTACGCCGTGACGGCCGCTCACGCGAGCAAAGCCGTCGGCCATGTGGGCCGCGCCCTGCTCGTGGACGACCGGGACAAGCCGAATGCCGGCCGGTGCGAAGATGTCCATCGCATCCATGAACGCACTGCCCATGATGCCGAACGTGGTGTCGACGCCATTGGCAACCAGCGTTTCGACGAAGGCTTCGCTCGGGGTCATTCGGGTCATTTCGCTTCTCCTGCGCAGGATGTTTTGGTCCGTGAGAGTCTATAACGGATTTGCTATAGGTTCTAGCGCTCGAGGTTACGAACACCAGAAATGAGCAGGGTCAACAACTCGTCGAACGAGTCGTTGAGATCCTCGGGATGGGGGTGACCGTCCCCCGCCTCCAGATGTGCGAATCCGTGGAACGCGCTGCGCAGGCTTCGTGCCGCGTGCACCTGGTCGGCGGCACCGAGATCAAACCCGGCCAACGATTGAGCAATGACCTCGACGATACGTTCGACGGCTTCTTCGAGCTCGGTGTCGCCTGAACACGGATAACGATCGGTGGCCGCGTAAAGCCCGGGGTGATCCTTGACCACCTTGCGCCACGCTCGTCCAACTGTTCGCACGGCCTCGTCGCCGGAGACACCGATCGCCGCTCCCGCGAGGCGCGTGCCGAGAATCTCGCGACCGCGGAGGCCAAGACTGCGAATCAGGGCGTCGTAGCCGTCGATATGGCGGTACAGGGCGGGTTGGCGAACACCCAGCTCGTTGGCCACACGGGTGAGCGTGATCGCCTCGATGCCTTCTTTGTCGGCGATGCGAGCAGCCGCGTCGATCACCTGATCAGTGTCGAGGGTCCGTCGCGCCATTCGTTAGAAGGTATCCCGCTTTTGTTAGAGGGCGGTGACGATCCCAGCAATCGCCAACACGCCGAGCATCACCAGGGCCGTCCGGCGGACAGCCTCCTCGGTCGCTCCACCGAAACCTCGTGCACCAATCGCCGCACCGCCGAACATCACGGGGGCCAAGACGGCGAGCCGGATCAATGCGGTCCCGTCGAGAAGGCCCGTCGCGGCAACGATCACGATGCCGATGATGTCGGTGATCCCGAAGAAGGCGATCAGCGAGGCCCGACTGACACCCATCCCGGCCGGCGAACCCAGAAAGAACACGATCACTGGCGGTCCGCCCGTCGCGACCGCGCCGTTGAGCGCGCCGGAGGCGACACCGGTGGCCACCGTGGCGGCGCGTCCCCCGGCGGGGATCGTCATGCCTGAACCAAGGGCGATCGCGGAAATGAGAACAACGACCGACACCACGATCCGCATCGGGTCAGGATTGACGGCGAGGAGTAGTGCCGTTCCGAGCGGCATACCAACGAGCACCCCGAGCAGGAGCCCCTTCAGCATCGACCAGTCCACCTCATGACGACAGGCCGGAAGTAGCTGGGCCGAAACGAGGACCTCGAGGCAGAAGATGACAGGCACCGCTTCATCCGGATCCATGAGGAACGAGAGCCCGCTGATCCAGATCAGCGACGCACCGAAGCCCGTGAAGCCCCGCACCATCGAACCGACGAACACGATGCCCGCCGCAATGGCGAGCTCGACGACCGAGAGGTCCACTTCAGCTGGCTTGCAGCGAGGCGATCACGGCGACGTTGACGATGTCGTCGGCCGAACAGCCGCGAGAGAGATCGTGCAGCACGCCGTCGAGGCCTTGCAACAGTGGCCCGAAGGCTTGAGCACCGCCGAGGCGTTCGGTGATCTTGTAGGCGATGTTGCCCGAGTCGAGGTCGGGAAAGATGAAGACGTTGGCTCGTCCCGCGATCGGGCTGTCGGGCGCCTTACTCTCCGCAATCGCGGGCACCCACGCCGCGTCGAACTGGAGCTCACCATCGATCGCGAGGGTCGGCGCTTTGGCCTGAGCAATCGCGAGGCCTTCACGGACCTTGTTGACCCGCGGGTGTTCGGCACTCCCCTTCGTGGAGAACGACAGCATCGCGACCCGAGGTTCCTCCCCGGCCAGCTGCGCGAAGGATGCGGCACTGGAGATCGCAACCGATGCCAGCTGTTCGGGGTTTGGATCGGGCAGCACACCGCAGTCGCCATAGACAATCGGGGTGCCGTCGGGCAGCACGAAGAAGAAGCAGCTGCTGACCGCATCAACATCGGGCGACACTCCCAGCACGCGGAGACCGGCTCGGATTACGTCGCTGGTCGGACGGCTCGCTCCGGCGACACAGCCCGCAGCCCAGCCGGTCTTCACGAGCGCGGTGGCAATGACCAGCGGATCGTCTCGATCGAGCGGCCGACTGGCCCAGGGGCCCTCGGTCGCCGACGCAAGTTCGTCGACGAGCGCCTCCGCTTCGGGATGTGCCGCATCGGCGAGCGACCCGAGGTCTCGGCCGAAAACGAGTGCTTCAGCCAGGCCGTCGGCGTTCAGCCGGTCAGCCGCCTCGTGGGCCCGACCGTCGCCGGTATCAGCCAGCAGGATCCGCCTCGGCGCGGCCGATGCTCGCTGATACCAGTCGTCAAGAATCGACATGCGGGCGGATCAG
>JBLIOE010000024.1:0-61041 GCA_047639555.1 Candidatus Aldehydirespiratoraceae bacterium | reverse complement strand
GCCAGATCTAAGGAGAACCCCAGTGCTCGCCACCCTCTCAACCTTCCTCGGCACTCTTGCCGGCAAACTCTTCGTTGGCACGTCCATCGCCGCGGCCTCAGTCGGCGCGGCCCATGCGGGCGGAGTCATCGACCTTCCGGGCCTCCCCGATATCGACACCGACGCGATCGTCGAAACCATCGACGATGACTTCGATGACACGGACGACTTCGATGATGACAACTTCACCATCGTCACGTCCACGACCACGGTGCCTGCGACCCCCACGATCACTTCCACGCCAACGACGTCCGTGCCGACCACTTCGGTCCCGAGCACGACTGCTCCCCCGGTGACGGTCCCCACCACCACCGTTCCCTCCACGAGCCTGCCGACCACGACTGTGCCCGATACCAGCACCACCGCGCCGGCCTCGCAGACCTACCCGTACACGGTGACCGGCGTCGGAACGACTGTCGTGGAGTGGACGGGCAGCCAGCTTGTGTTGATATCGGCGACACCCGCCGCAGGTTGGATCCTCGACGAAGCCGGCCCGGATATCGACGGCGTCGAGTCCACCTACACACAGGGCCAACTCGAAACGCGGATCGACTTCGAGATTGAAGACGGTCAGGTGCAGGTGCGCATTCGCACTCGCGACGACGACACCGACGAACGCACCGAGCGGTTCGAGTACTTCCCGCTGCCCTAATCGTCGAGCGGGTTGTGGCCGTAGACCCAGTCGAGGATCGAAAGCCCTTCGTCAGCGGAGACGCTGGCGTAGAGCTCATCTCGCCCGATCTGCTCGGGTCCGTCGGGCAGGTGATACGTCACCCGATTGCCCCACGAACTGTTCTGGATCCGGGTGGCCCGCGGCTTTCGAATCGACTCGTATTGCGCCAGCCCGGAGGCGAGGTCACTGCTTCTGGTGACCGAGCGAGCCAGCACGATCGAGTCTTCGATCGCCTGGCACGCGCCCTGTCCCATGAAGGGGAGCATCGGGTGGCAGGCATCTCCGAGCAGGGCGACGTTTTCCGTCGTCCAGCTTGGGAGCTCCTCTCGATCATGCAGCGCCCAACGAAAGACCGGACGATCAACCTTCGACAGAATCTCGGCCACCGCGGGAGACCAGGCGGCAAACTCCGCCTGGAGATCAACGAGTTGGCCGGGTTCGGTCCACGACTCGACTGCCCAGGTCGCTTCCGGGACGATGCCGACAATATTGAGGAACCGTCGACCTTCCCCCACGAAGTACGTGACGATGTGACGGTCGGGCCCCACGCGAATGGTGACGACTGACGGGAAGTCCGGCACGGCCGAAGCCGGGACCAGCGCCCGATAGGCGACATAACCGCTGAAGCGTGTCGTCTCGGGCCCGAAGACCGATGTCCGCACCGCCGAGTGCACACCGTCAGCGCCGATGACCAGGTCAGCTTCCAGCCGGGTGCCGTCGACCAACTCGACCGATGCTCCGTTTGCGCCAGACTCGGCCGCCACGACACGTGCACCGAACCGAGCCG
Source organism: Candidatus Aldehydirespiratoraceae bacterium (assembly GCA_047639555.1). Taxonomy (GTDB): domain Bacteria; phylum Actinomycetota; class Acidimicrobiia; order Acidimicrobiales; family Aldehydirespiratoraceae; genus JAJRXC01. The sequence continues at coordinate 59,542 of JBLIOE010000024.1, read as the reverse complement.
GAATCGACTGGGCCGCTTCGGCGAGCATGCCGATGAGATCGGGTCGATAGAGGTTGTACGACGGGAATCCGTAGCGCTCACGGGCGGCCGGGCCCATGGGATTGTCGAGCAGCAGGGCGTCGTCTTCCCATCGTCGAATATGGATGTTGTCGGGCGCGATGCCAACCTCGTCAAGGCGGGGAGCGAGGCCGAGGTGGTCCAGCACTCGGGCGGCATTGGGCGACACCTGCACTCCCGCGCCGACCTCACCGAACTCCGATGCTCGCTCAATCAACTCGACTTCGTGGCCGTCGCGTTGCAGGCAGAGGGCCGCCGTCAGTCCACCAATACCGGCTCCAGCCACGATCACTCTCATCTCGGCATCCTGGCAGGTCCGTTCTATGGTGACCGGATGATCGAAGTAACAAACGACGGTCGGGTCCGCACCATCACGTTGCAGCGCCCGGAAGCAAAGAACGCCATGAGCGTTGCCATGTGGGACGCCACGACCGAGGCCTTCCTCGGCGCGCAAGACGATCCGACGGTGGCCGTTGTTGTGCTCACCGGTAGCGGCGACTCGTTCTCGGCGGGCCAAGACGTGATCGAGATGGGCCGGATGGCGATGGGCGAGAAGATCGAGGCCAAATACGGCTTCGCCGGTCTCACCAAAGTGCTCATCGACTTCCCGAAGCCGCTCGTGCTCGCGGTCAACGGCATGGGTCTTGGCTTCGGCGCCACGATCCTTGGCGTGTCGGACCTCGTCTTCATGTCGAGCGAGGCTCGCCTCAAGTGCCCGTTCACCACACTGGGCGTTGCCCCCGAACTCGCTAGCAGCGTTACCTTCCCGTCGTTGATCGGCCGCCAGAACGCGACATGGGCACTCATGAGCGCCGAATGGCTCACCGCCGACGAGTGCAAGGAGATGGGCCTCGCGTTCAAGGTCTGCGCTCCCGGCGACCTCATGAACGTCACCATGGACCACGCCCGCACGCTTGCTTCACGACCAATCAGCTCCCTCAAGGCGTGCAAGCGCACGATCGTGGGGCCGATCCAGCCCCTGCTCCACGAAGCCCACGAACGCGAGAACGGCGAGTTCGCCGTCCTCATGGGCGCCCCCGCCAACATCGAAGCCATGACCGCCTTCGCCGAAAAGCGCGCCCCCAACTTCGAAGGCATCGACTAAAGAAACCGCGTGGGGTCAGACACCCGCACTTTCTCCGCCGACACCCAAGAAAGTGCGGGTGTCTGACCCCAGTAAGTAGGTTGGCGGGATGGCTGACGCATTTATCATTGACGCATGTCGAACTCCTCGGGGGATCGGCAAGCAGGGGAAGGGCGCTCTCGCCCATCTGCATCCGCAGCATCTCGCCCGCACTGTCCTCGAGGCATTGCGCGATCGCAACGGCTTCGACACCGCCGACGTTGACGACGTGGTGTGGGGTACCAGCTCGCAGGTGAGCGAACAGTCGGGTGATCTTGGCCGTATGGCGGCACTGGACGCGGGCTATGACGTGCGAGCTAGCGGCGTAACCCTCGACCGTTTCTGCGGTTCTGGCATCACCGCCACCAACATCGCGGCCAACGCGGTGATGGCCGGCATGGAAGACCTCGTGGTCTCCGGCGGCACCGAGATGATGTCGCTCCCCAAGAAGGGCCTGATGCCGATGGGAGCGGGCAACGCGCACCTCCAAGAGATTCACCCTCAGAGCCACCAGGGCGTGTGCGCCGATGCGATCGCGACGATCGAGGGTATTTCCCGTGAAGCGCTCGATGCCCACGCGGCCGAGTCGCAGCGTCGGGCCGACATTGCGATCAAGGAAGGGCGCTTCGACAAGAGCCTCATCCCCGTGCTGAACCTCGACGGCACGCTGGCCCTCGACCACGAAGAATTCCCGCGGCCCCAGACCACCGCCGAGTCGCTGGCCGCCCTCAATCCGAGCTTCACGGCCGTCGCCGACTATCGCCATACCGAAGACTCCAAGACCTTCCGTGAGCTGATCAACCAGAAGTACCCCGAGGTCGACATCCAGCACGTCCACCATGCCGGCAACTCATCCGGTGTGGTCGACGGCGCCGCCGCGATCCTGTTAGCCAGCGAGTCCTACGCCAAGGCGCACAGCCTCACGCCGCGTGCTCGCATCGTCGCTACGGCCAACATGGGCGATGACCCGACACTCATGCTCAACGCCCCCGTGCCCGCCGCCTACAAGGTGCTCGAACGAGCCGGCATGACTCTCGACGACATCGACATCTTCGAGATCAACGAGGCCTTTGCGGTTGTGTCCGAGAAGTTCCAGCGAGACCTGAACCTCGACCGCGACAAGGTCAACGTGAACGGCGGCGCCATGGCCCTCGGTCACCCGATCGGGGCCACCGGAGCGATCCTCATCGGCACCGTCCTCGACGAGCTCGAGCGCCGCGACCTGCAGGTCGGCCTCATCACCATGTGCGCCGGCGGCGGCATGGCCCCGGCGATCATCATCGAACGCGTCTAAGGACGACGAAGCCCCACTCGTCGAACCATCGCGGCCCTAGGCACCGAAGGTCATGGTCTTCACCGACCGAACCGTACACCGGCAGCGGGTTGCTCGGGCCGCCGACCTGGCGAGGGCGGCGGGCGCGACCAGCACCGGTGCGTTCGTCAACGTCGTCGCCAATGTTCACCGCGCCTACGACATGCATCGCCATACCCGAGCCAGCTCCCCGCAATGCGAAGAGACTGAGCGCCGCCGACTACCGTCCGATCCATGAGTTCGGATCAGCCCATCGTCATCCGTGGCGCCTTCAGTTCGCCGTACAGCCTCAAGATGCGAGCGGTGCTTCGTTATCGACACATCCCGTTCCGCTGGATTCTCAAGGATTCGAAGTGGGACACGTTTCCGCCCGGCAACGTGCCCGTGATCCCCGTCCTCATCTTCGCCGGCGACGACGGCGACTACACCGAGACACTCGTCGACTCGTCGCCCCAGATTCTCCGCCTTGAACAGGATTTCGCGGACCGGAGCTTGATGCCGACCGACCCCGCACTCGCATTCATCGACGGGCTCATCGAAGACTTCGCCGACGAGTGGGTCACGAAGATGATGTACCACTACCGCTGGGCCTACGACGAAGACATCGAGAAGGCCGGCACTCTTCTTCCGCTGGATCAGAATCTCCAGCTCGATGACGTCACCCACGAGACATTCCATGACTTCATCATCGAACGCCAGGTCGGACGCCGGGCGCTCGTCGGTTCAACGCCACAGAATCAGCCCATCATCGAAGCATCGTTCGGTCGGGTGCTCGACATCCTCCAGAAGCACTTTGAGCACAACGACTTCCTCCTGGGGGATCGCCCGGGCCGGGGCGACTTTGCCCTCTACGGCCAGCTCAAGCCGCTGCTCTGGTGGGATCCAACACCAACGGCCATCGCGGTCGAACGGTCGCCCAAGACGATCATGTGGGTCGACCGCGTCGACGATCTGTCGTGGTGGCCGAACGAGAACGAAGGCTGGGCCGCGCCTCACGCGTTGAGCGGAACCACACGGGACCTTCTGACGGAGGCGGGCCGCAGCTACACACCGTTCATGCTCGCCAATGCGGCCGCGCTCGAAGCGGGCGATGACGAGGTCGTCTGCGAGATCGCGGGCCAGGAGTACCGCCAAGCACCATTCAAGTACCAGGCCAAGTGCCTGCGCTGGCTCCGCGACGCCTATGCGGCTCTCGACGACGCAAGCCGGGCGAGCGTCGATGAAGTACTCGCCGGAACGGGCTGCGAGCCGCTCGTAGGCTGAGCTCCGGTGCCTAACTCGTAGTCGAGAACGGCAGGGATTCGTAGCGGCGAACGAAGGAGCCAGCGGCAAACTTTCCCGCTTCGTGGTCGACCGAGAAGTCGGGGAACCGGGCAAGGATGCGCTCAAGGGCAACGCTTGTCTGCAGTCGCGCCGCGGCCGCTCCAAGACAGTGGTGGGCGCCGTAACCAAGACTGACCATCTTGTCGATCTCGCGCTGCACGTTGAGTTCGCCGGCGTCGTCGCCGAACTCACGCTCGTCTCGGTTCGCCGAACCGTAGAGCAGCATCACCTTCTTGCCCTCGGGGATCACGGTGTCGTGAATTTCAACGTCGCAGGTGGTGGTGCGAGCAAGATTCTGCACCGGCGACGTGAGCCGCAGGAACTCCTCAATCGAAGGCGTGACCCGGGAGAGATCGTCGAGCAGGAGCTGACGCTGGTCGCGATGTTTGGTCATCAACTCGGCCGCGCCACTCAACAGACCGGTGGTGGTGTCGTTGCCGCCGGTGACCATCGTGAACACGAAGCCGACGATCCAACCGGCCGAGGCAACTTCCGGACCGACCTCAACCAGCGATGACACCAGGTCGTCTCCCGGCTCGACCTGGCGGCGGGCGATCAGCTCGTCGCCAAACGCGAACAGGCTCATGAACGCCTCGGTGGCGTCCTCGAAGTTCGACGAGGCCGTTGCGGCGACGATGGAGTTGGTCCAGCCGTCGAAGCGCTCCCGGTCTTCCTCGGGCACGCCGAGGTAATGGGCGACCACGAAGCTGGGTAGAGGCTTAAAGAGCACGTCGACGATGTCGCACTCGCCGTCGATCATGTCGAGACGGGCATCGACGAACTCGCGGACGATGCCGTCGATCGATTCGACCCTCCGAGGGGTCATCGCCTTGCTCACCAGTCGACGCATGGCCGTGTGGTTGGGCGGGTCCATCATCACGATCGGCCGGGCGTCGTCGCTGAACATGTCGGCCGAACCTGGCATCGGGGTGAGCCCATCGGCGGAAGAGAACGTGACGGTGTCGCGGGCCGCGTTGAACACGTCGTCGAAGCGGGAAAGCACCCAGAAGTCACCGTATTCGTCGTGGCTGACCCGATGAACGGGGTCGTGGTCGCGGAGCGAGCGGTAGTCGTCCCATGGGTCTCGCCACGTGTCGGTCGACCGAAGTTCGTAGTGCCGTGCCTGGCTCGTATCCGTCACAATCCGACCTTCCGAAGTGGTGAGGTCACCATATGTGGCGCTGAGCGCCAGTGGAAACGGGGCTGGGCACGAGCACGGCGTCAAGGATCGGCTCGGTGTTCATGTCAGGTAACAACAGCCTTCTCCCGCAGCGACGCGATCTCATCGCCGAGGCCGAGTTCGGTGAGAATCTCGTCGGTGTGCTGACCGAGCGACGGCGAGTCCCCGGTGAGTGTCGCCGGGGTCTCGTCGAACTGGGCGGGGTGGCGCGGCAAGCGGGTGCGGCCGGCGACATGATGGTCAGCCTCCACGAACATGCCAATGGCGACGGCGTGCGGGTCACGAGTGATCTGGTCGGGCGTGAGGATCATGGAGAACGGCACCCGTTCGCGCTCGAACCGCACCGACGCTTCCTCCATCGTGAGGTTGGCGGCCATCGCGTAGACCATGTCCATGATCGGCGAGACCATGTCGCGGTTCTGGTTGCGTTCGGCCACCGTAGCCACACGGGGATCGTCGAAGCCTTCAACGTCGAGCGCCTTACACATGCCGGCGAAGTCGTGGTCCGACGTGGGGGTGACGATCCCCCACCCATCCACGAATGCCATGGGCTTGAAACCGGCCACAAAGCTAGAGTTCTGCGAACCGTCGGCGTCGAGCATGACCTCGTTGCCGGCCGCGTCGGCCCAGAGGAACGACACCACGGAGTCGGCCATCGACAGCTTCACGTGTTGCCCGCCCCGGCCTTGCGACCGGGCGAAGAGCGCGGCCGTGATCGCCTGACTCGCGTAGAGCGCGGTCACCTTGTCGGCCACGGTCTGGCGCAGGAACGTGGGAACGCCGTCTTCGCTATCCGCCTGGTTCATGGCGATACCGCCGTAGGCCTGGATCACCGTGTCGTAGGCGCTGCGGGTGCTGTACGGCCCCTCGGCGCCAAAGCCCGAGAGGGAGGCGTAGACAACGTCGGCGTTGATGGCTTTGATGTCTTCGTAGCCAAGCCCGAGACGGTCCATCACATCGGGGCGGAAGTTCTCCACCACCACATCAGCTTCGGCCGCGAGCTTGCGAACGATGTCGAGGCCCTCCGGAGTCTGAATGTCGACCGAGATCGATCGCTTGCCCCGATTACACACGAGATAGAGCGCACTCATCCCGTTCACCGAGACACCCACGTAACGAGCGATGTCGCCGATGCCCGGACGTTCGACCTTGATGACCTCGGCGCCTTGGTCGGCCATAAGCGCGACCGCGTAGGGGCCGGTGAGGGCGATGGAGATGTCGAGGACTTTCACCCCGGCTAGTGGTCCGTTACTCATCATTCCCTGCTCATTTCAACAATCAGTCTTTGAAGTCCGGCGGGCGGTTTTCTTTGCGGGCCCGAACGCCCTCTTCGAAGTTCTTCGTCGTCATCCGGATGTACAGCTGCGTGTGGGTCTCCATTTCGATCGCGGCCCGGAGGCTGCCCATCTCAAGCCCAGCCCACATCGTGCGCTTGGTGAGGGCCGTGCCCTGCGTGCTCCAGCCGTTGATCCGGTCGGCGAGATCGAGCGCCTCAGACAGAAGGTCCTCGTCAGGAACCGCTCGGGAGACGAGGCCGATGTTGGCCGCCTCCTGGGCGTCGACATCGCGCCCCGACAGCATGATCTCCATCGCCCGAGACGAACCAATGGCCCGGGGCAGCAGAAAGCTGAGGCCGAGCTCGGTGGCGGTGAGCCCGTTGTTGATCCCGGCGGCCCGAAAGTAGGCCGACTCGCCCGCAATACGAATGTCGGCGCCCAGAGTGAGGCACATACCGCCGCCGATCGCGGCACCGTTGATCGCGCAGATCACGGGCTGCGGCATGCGCTGCATGGCGGGTACAAGATCGGCCAGCACTGACATTGCCTTGGTGGCGATACGAGTGAGGGTCATACCGTCGATGTTGGGCGGCGGGCCACCGTCGTTGCTCGTGTCGGCCCCCGAACAGAAGCCTCGCCCGGTGCCGGTGAGGATCACGGTGCTCGTGTCGTTGTCGGCACCCACTTCGAGAAACGCTTCGTGCAACGGCACCATCAACTCGAACGCCATCGAGTTCATTCGCTCCGGCCGGTTGAGTGTGATCACGGTGGTGTGCGGACGGGGTTTGTCGATGAGAATGAGGTCGGTTCGTGAGCCAGTCATGATGCGAGGCACAATAGGCGAGCCGTCCTCCGGCAACGAACGGCGAGGCCAACGATGACCACAACTGAACCCACCGATCTCAGCCATATCGACCTCACCGATGCGTCGGTGTGGGAGCAGGCCGCCCCTCACGGGTGGTTCGATCAGATCCGAACCGAGGCACCCGTGCACTGGCACGAGGAGTCCGACGGGCCCGGATTTTGGGCGATCACCCGTTACGACGACGTGCGTCGCGTGTCGAGTGATCCTCTCGAATTCTCGAGCGCGGTCGCCGGCCCCAATCGGCTCATGGACGAGGGCGGCCTCGAGAAGGTACGGATGATCATCATCGGTATGGACCCGCCGGAACACCACGACTTCCGCGGCATCGTGGCCAAGGCGTTTACCCCGAAGATGATCAACCAACTTGAAGACGCGCTTCTCACGGAGACGAAGAAGGTCGTTGGCGGCCTCCGTGGCCGCAACAGCTGCGAGTTCGTCGCCGACGTCGCCGCTCGTATTCCAATGTGGGCGATCAGCGAACTGATGGGCGTACCGGAAGGCGATCGCCAGCGGCTGTACGAGCTCAGCCACGCGCTCATCGATGATCAGGATCCTGAGGTCGCGCCCACACCCGAGACGTCGACCAACTCGCTGCTCGAGATCTTCAGCTACGCGACCGACCTCGCCGCCAAGGAACGGGCCAACCCGACCGGGAGCCTCACCAGCATGCTGCTCGAGGCCGAGGTCGACGGCCGCAAGCTCAGCGACATGGAATACACGCTGTTCTTCATGTTCCTTATCGTCGCTGGCAACGAGACGACCCGAACCGCCGGGTCACACGGCCTCCACACGCTCATCGAGCACCCCGAGGCGATGGCCCGTCTCGCCGCTGACCCGTCGCTCATCCCCGGCGCCATCGAAGAGATCCTGCGCTGGGAACCGCCGATCCATCACTTCCGCCGCACCGCGACGGTCGACACGATGATCGGCGACCAGGCCATCGCCGAGGGCGACAAAGTGATCATGTGGTACGCCGCATCCAACCGCGACCCCGCAGTGTTCACCGACCCGCACACGTTCCAGATCGACCGCTCACCGAACCGTCAACAGTCATTCGGCATCGGCGAACACTTCTGCCTCGGCGCCAACCTCGCCCGCCTCTCGCTGCGCCTGCTCTTCACCGACCTACTCGCCACGATCGACAACGTGCAGTTGGCGTCGCCGCCTCGACGGCTGCACTCCAACCTGATCAACGGCGTCAAAGAAATGCAGATCACCTACGACGTGCGGTGAGCTGACGCTGTTTTAAGGGTGCGTTAGGACGGCGCAGGGAGTGCACTGGCCAAGCGGTCGAGACGAGCGACCAACAGTTCGAGTTCGGCGCGAATGGCCGCAATCTCGGGCGCGATGCCCGCGAGGTCGTCTTGCTCGGACGGCGAGTCGCCGTGACCGATCATCAACCATGAGATGCCCACACCGAGAACGCCGGCAATCGTGGCCAGCCGGTTACTCCGGGGCCGCCGATGGCCTGTCTCCCACGCCGCCACCGTCTCGGGCCTGACGCCCACCCGGGCACCGAACGCAGCGCGCTCCATGCCAGCCGCTTCCCGCGCTTCCGCGATGCGCTTTCCGACATCGGAATCTGCGTCCTTGAGAGCTTCGGTGTCACCGTCCCCGGCCAGAAGAAATCCTTCGAGCGGATCGTGTGCTTCGGTCTGAAATGTCATCGGTTCCTTTGCGTCGACCCCATCGACGGTACCGAACGCCTCTCCCTTCGACACATCAGATCGCGGACGGGCGGGGGCGCCACTCGTTGGAGCTCAGATTTCTGAGCCGTCGGGCCGGTAGGTGTGCCACACCCCTATGGGGTCGCGCCATACGGCGAAGCTTTTCTGTTTCCAACGGTTGTGTTTGCCGCAGAAGGGCCCACCGTTATGCGGCTCCGTGTGACCGCCTTTCGAATGATCGACGGTGTGGTCGATCTCACACTTGGTCACCGGCACCGCGCAACCCGGCCACGGGCACGAGGAATCGCCAAGTTGTACGGCCAGGCGGGCGCCGCCGGTGAAGAACCGGGCTCGACCCATGTCGATCACCACACCCGCTGAATCGACGACCACTCGCCGAATCTTCGACACCAGCGCAGCGGCGAATGCTTCGGTCGGGTCGAGGGGCGTGCCGTTGAGCGTGCGACACACGGATGTGTACGGGTCGAGCGCCTGGTGATCCGCTCCGGCGAAGCGTCGCGCCATCTCCTCATAGGTGGCGTGGTCCCACACCAGATTGCTCACGATCTCAGGGCACGCCGAGTCAGGGTTGGCCGCCGCGTCTTGGCAGATCTGCCACAGCGCGTCGGCCCGGCGTTGTTGCTCAGTGCGCGGCAGATCGGAGTCGGTCGCCTGCTCACCGCGCTCAGCCCGAGCCTTCTCCCAGTCGGCGAGCCGTTCGGCGTCGGCGTAGTGGCCAAGAATTTCGTCGACCTGGTCACCTTGCAGAGGCCCGAACCCACCGCCGAGTTCCCAGCCGAGTTCGACGGGATCCTGATCCAAGGAAACGGAACGTTGATCATGATCTCGGCCACCGGCCGGCTCGGGACCGTCTTCATCCACCAGCCGTTCCCACGTGCGCACTTCGATCTGGAAGTCGGTGAACGACAACCGGGCCGCAATCCGCAGAAACCAATCTTGCGCGTCGACCATCGCGTCGCGGACCCGAGGGTTTGCCCACACCTGGGCGAGCAGGTCGAAGTAGTCGATCCCCAACGCGCCATGCTGCAAGCTGGCGTGGACATCGATCAATGCCGTGCTCATGCGGGCGCCGCGTTGCCGACAGGCCGCGGCACCCGGCGAGAGACGCGCGCAATGACGCACCATCACCTTCGCCGACGAGTGGCCATCCGCCCCGTAGACGCCCGAAGCATCGATCGCTACCTGCACATTGATCTGCACCGCACGCAGTTTCCGAGCCGCCGTCTCGAGCTGACGCAAGTACGCGGCTGCCTCACGGGCCGATCCCACCGACACGCCGTCGGCGAGCAGCCCGCCCAACACCGAATCTAGATCTCGCAACTCCGATTGATCGAACATGTGTTCGCATCTTACGGACCCCCTGTGACAGTGGCGAGGCACCATGCTGTCGTGACGAAGAGAGATCTGCGAGCTGCCGCTGTCACCCTCGGTGTCGTCGCGGTGGCGCCCCTCACCTGGTGGTTGGCACTTGCCCTTCCGGACGACACCGCGGCAAACTCCCGCGCCGATGGCTCTGGATTTTGGTTCCCCTTGCATGCAGTGCCAGCTATGCGGGCTATACGTACAACATCACGACGGCGCCCGTTTCAGGCGCCAACATCGGCGGCGGCCTTCTGATGCTGTTCAGCTTCGTCTTCATACCCGCCATGCTGGGAATCTCGCTCTTCTCCGCCGTGCGGCTCCGCTCTGCGATTGCTGCTAGCTCAAGTCCCCGGCGTTGAACGAGGGTGACCGCGGAAAGTCTTGAGCAGGGGAGGGTCAGAGGCTCGACACGTTGTCGACGAGGGCGACGAGTTCTTGGATGAACTCAGACTCACCTTCGCGATGCGGCCAATGGCCGGCGCCATCGATCACAAGTAGCCGAGCGGAATCCTCGAATCGGGCCACGGATGCCTCATACGGACCCAGGTTGCCATCGAAGTCGTCGGAGCCGGCGACGATCAAGGCCGGGCACGAGGAACGAAAATCGCTGGCTGGGTCCGGTTTGAACGAAAGGTCTCGGTAGTACTCCAACGCTTCATGAAGGACCGCCGGGTCAACGAAGATCTCCTTGATTCGGGCGACCGCCGTATCGCGGTCAACTCCCGTCCAATTGGGAGACCACCTCGAGTACAACTGCTCCACGTAGGCGAAGTGTCGGCGGGCCGCACGCCAGTCGGATGCCGGGGCCTTGAAGTAGAAGAAGTGGCGGACGCCCCACAGGAGACCCATCGATGGTTTCAGACACGCTGGGTGCGGGATCCCGATCGGGACGACAGCGCGCACTCTTTCCGGATACGCGCCGAGGGTGCTCCAGACGTAGGCGGCACCCCAGTCGTGGCCAACAAGCACCGCATCGTCGAGTCCGATCGAGTCCAGAAGATGCACGACGTCGTCGGCGAACTCAGTCCGGGTGTAGCCACGACCGGGATGGATGGTGTCTGGGTGGTAGCCGCGGAGGTACGGAACGATCGCGCGGTGGCCGGCCTCGGCCAATGCGGCCGCAGTCTTCTCCCACGATTCAGGGCCGTCCGGGAATCCGTGGAGGAGAACCACGGGGGTTCCCTCTCCCACCGAAGCGAATCGAACGTTTCGCCCTTGATGCTCTCGAGTCTCGAAGTCCATTTTCCCCACCATGTCAAACCAGTGCCCGGGACGGGACTTGAACCCGTACGGAGGTTTCCCTCCCGGGGGGTTTAAGCCCCCTGCGTCTGCCGATTCCGCCACCCGGGCTGTAAGGGCACCGTATCGGTCAGAACAGGGTGGCGATGTCGTGATCGTTGCAAGCGGCGGCGAAGCGTTCGACGTTGGCATTGATGATGTCGACTGGTTGCATCTGGGTGGGGCACAGGAACCAGAGCAGGCCGTGGAGGGAGTGGCGCCGGTAGCTCAGCCAGGCGTCGTCCCAGCTCGGCGGGTCGGCTACTCCGCCGGCGGCCAACGCGGCGAGGTAACCCTCGAGCAGGGCGACTTCGTGGGTGCGTCGATCTTCGGGGTCGAGTGCTCCGGCGAGGAAGTAGCAGACCTCGCGGGCCCAGTGGCCGGCCTTCACACCGCCCCAATCGAGGAAGCCCGCTCCCCCGTCGGCGGTGACAAACGTGTTGCCGAGGTGGGCGTCGCCGTGGCAGAAGGCGAGCGGGCGTTCGGTGTCGAGCCGCCACAACTCCTCAACCATCGGACGGCTTCGTTCGCGATCACGAAACGCCTCGGGTACGTGCGCTCCGGTGGGGCCGTCGACGCATGACTCCCAATACCCCTCGGCCATGAGAATGGCGCCGAGCGCGTTGGACCCTTCGAAGTCGGGGATGGCGGGCACTCGGCCGTCACCCCACCAGCGGGCGTGAAGGCTCGCCAGCTGGGCCAGGCCGTCGGCCACGAGGTCGACGCTCCAGCCGACGCGGGGGTCGGTGATCGTGGCACCGGAAGCGACGACGTTCTCCATCACGACGACACCGTGTTCGTCGTTGTACACGGCCGCGTAGGGCTTGGGGGTCGACATGTCGACTTCGGGCTGACCGATCGCATAGAAGACGGCCTCGGACCGCACCGAGGTGGGAATGCCGTGATCTTCGAACGCAGCCTTCAGATAGAGCGACGCCGGGATCTCGTGGGGGTTCTCAGCAAAGTCGATGGCCAGCAGCACTTTCGTGAGCGAACCGTGGATCACCTGCTCGAACGCGATCGACGACACGACGGTGCCGGGCTGCCCCTGGGCCAGCGCGCCAGTTAACCATTCGGCCGTCACATCATTGAGATCACCGGGAACGTTCACCATGTTGGAGATGTTCGCACCAGCGACGACGATTCGTCGACTCGTCAGCTGGCGACCCGCCCGGCACGAAGGGTCGACGCTCGTTCTTGCTCAGAGACTTCACCTGGATCATCAACGGCTAACCACAGCGCGGCGCGAGCCCGGTCGGCTTTGGCGCCGCTGAGACCGTTGGCGACAACAATGCCTTCGATCATGTCGGCAACAACCGCCGACCAAGGGCGGCCCTTCAGTTGTACCGCAACCGAGGGGACGCCGCGCCGACGACGCAATGTGCGATGCACGCCGGCGACACTGGGCGGAGACCGAAAACCGGGCACGACAAGATCCCGCAGCCGAGCTGCTTGCCCGAGGCTCCTGGCGGCGCTCGCAAACTTGAGGGAGGTGGCTTCCATGTCGTGCATCTTGCCGAGGCCCTGTGACACTCACGGATCGCGCGAGTAACCGCGCGGAGGGCGCTCGCCAGAGCTGATACGGGTGGCCGAGCACCGCTAGCCTGCGGGCATGGAAATCCCCGTCGAGCTCAACCCGGCCCAGCAGGACGTGCTCGTCCAGCTCGGTGCGAGTCGCGAGGAACGACCCCGTTTCGATGCGGTGCTCCGCCACGAACTCCGACGAGCCCTCGACGATGGCCTCGGTCCATTCCTCGGCCTCCTCGACGCACGAGACGACGCCAAACCCGGCGACAACATGTTCCTCTCGAAGTTCACGCTCGGGCGCGTGATGGGCTGCGAACGTCGCTTCGTTCGCGAGGCCAGCGAAGAGTTCGCTTGGTCGGTCCCGATCGCCCGCGGCAGTGTTGCCCACAAGGCCATCGAGCTCAGCATCCATTGGCGTCGCGAACCCGAGCCCCTCGTGCTCGTCGACGAGTCGATCAGCCGCCTCGCTGAAGGCACCGACGGCCTCGCCGAATGGCTCCAGGAAGCCACCGAGGTCGAACGGGCCGAACTGCGGGCCGAAGCCAACGATCGGGTCGTGAAGTTTCTCGAATGTTTCCCGCCGCTCAAGACCGGCTGGCGCCCGGTCACCGAATCCCGTCTCCGGCTCGAGATCCACGACCGGTTCGTGCTGAGCGGCAAGGTCGACCTCGCGCTCGGCCAGGCCGAAGGTGATCTCGCGGGCAAGGTACTGATCGACCTCAAAACCGGCGGCTTTTCGCCGCAGCATCTCGACGATCTTCGCTTCTACGCCCTCATCGAGGCCATCCGCCTGGGCACTCCCCCGCGCCGCCTGGCCACCTACTACCTCGACCAGGGCCGCTTCCTGCCCGAAGACGTCACCAAGGATCTGCTGTTCTCCACGGTCGCCCGCGTGATCGACGGCGCCGAACGCATCCTCATGCTCGCTTCAGGCCAGCGAGACCCGACGACCGCACCGAGCACGGCCTGTCGCTGGTGCCCGGAGCTCTCCGTCTGCGACGACGGCCAGCGCTACCTCAAAGACGACGAGGAAGACGCGGGCTGGTAGTCGCCGTCATCATCGAGACCGTGGAGCTTCCCGGTGGCGGTGAGCAGCACCGCGGCCGCCACCAGGGTGAGGCCTGAGCCGATGAATGTCTCTCGCGGTCCCACTCGCTCGATGAGCTGACCGAGCGTGAGTTGGCCGAGCGGATTCGCGAGCAAGAGGGCCGTAATGTAGAGGGCGAGCACTTTCGCCCGCAGCGACTCGTCGACCTGCATCTGAATCGACGTGTTGAGCGTCGACGCCGACGCAATGTGCGCCATACCCATCACGAACAGGCCCAGCAGCGCGATGAGAAACGACGGCGCGAGTCCGGCCAGCGTGATCCCGGCGCCATAGATGACGAGCGCCCACTGTTGGATCACCGATCGAGAAATCCGTCGAGCAACGATCGCCACGAGCGGCGACGCGATGACGGCGCCCGCGCCGGCCGCCGTCAGCAGATAGGCCAAGCCCTCGTCGACATGGAAGACCTCTTCGGCGAGGGCAATCGACATCTGCTGGCTAGCGAGTCCGAAGAAGCCAATGAAGAGCACGGTGCCGATCGCGGTGATGATCCCGGGACGGGCGCGGGAATACGCGATGGCTTCACGAAACTCCCTCCACGGACGCATCTTCGTGCTGTTGTCGCGCTCGATGTGCGGAACCTTCACGGCGATGAGCGCAAAGATCATCGACGAGAAGCTGATCGCGTTCACGAGAAACGCCCAGCCTGGGCCCCACACGCCAATCACCACAGCGGCGAGAAGCGGACCGAGCAGACGGGCGAGGTTGAACTGCGCACTGTTGAGCGTAATCGCACTCATCAAGGTGTCTCGCGGCACGAGCTCAGAGACAAACGCCTGCCAGGCCGGAAGGTTCAGGCCGGCCGCGGCGCCGGCGATGACCGACGCCGCGGCGTAGGCCCCCGGCGATCGAATCCCACTGAACCACATCGCCACGAAGAGGAGGCTGGCTAGGGCCTGGAGTGCCTGCGTGACGATGAGGATCTGACGACGTTGATACCGGTCGGCGATCGCCCCGGCGAGCGGACCGAGCATGGCGGTCGGCAAAAGCTGACAGAAACCAACGAACCCGGCCCACGCCGCACTATCGGTGAGGTCATAGATGACGATCGGAATCGCCAGATTCTGAAAGAATCGCCCCGTATTCGAGAAGACGGCGGCCGCCCAGATCTGACGAAAGGCCGGATACCGAAACGCTGCGAATGCACCGGGCGGAGCGATGTGGTGTTGCCCCGCGTCCGTCACCTGCCTCACCGTACGACGGAGCTGCCAGAATGCCTGCATGCCCCCCAACGAGACCGCCTTCAACGAGACCGCCCTCATCGAGACCGAAGTCCGTGGCCGCGTCGGCATTCTCCGCCTGAACGACCCCGACAAGCGCAACGCGATCACCCTCGCTATGAACGCGGAGATCGCGGCCGTGCTCGACGACTGGGAGTCCAACGACGACATCGGCGCCATCGTGCTGACGGGTGCGGGTAAGGGTTTCTGCGCGGGCGCTGACCTCGACGATCTCCTCGCCGACCAGGGCGAAGAAGGTATGAAGAAGATCTACGAGGGCTTCCTCCGGATCGCGCACACCCCGCTGCCCACGATCGCCGCCGTCAATGGCGCCGCGGTGGGTGCAGGCATGAACATGGTGCTGGCGTGCGACGTGGCCATCGCCGCGACCGAACGAGCCCGCTTCGACTCCCGTTTCCTCCAGATCGCCCTTCACCCCGGCGGTGGCCACACGTGGCGCCTCCGGTCCATCGTTGGCCGCCAGGCCACGATGGCGATGGTCATCTTCGGCGAAGTACTCTCGGCCGCGCGGGCCAAAGAAGCGGGCCTCGTTTGGAAGGTTGTCGACGACGCGGCGTTGCTCGATGAAGCGCTCGCCATGGCCGAGAAGGCCGCGGGTCAGGGCAAGGAACTGAACGCTCGCACCAAGGCCTCGATCCTCACGCTCGACACGGTGTCGGAATCCAATGCCGCCGTCGACCACGAACTCTGGCCGCAGCTCTGGTCGATGGAACAGGGCGACTTCCGCGATCTCGTGGCTCGCCTGCAGAAGAACATCAGCTCCAAGGACTGAGATGGACTTCCCCGTTGACCCGGTCACGGGTTTGGTTGACCGCCCCGCGCCCCGGCCCTACCCGTTCGGGCCGTCGTCCTTGGCCACGTTGCTCGACGCACCACTGGCCGCCACGCCCAACAAGCTCGCGCTGATCGATGGCGATCGGGAGTGGACCTACGCCGAACTCGACGACGAAATCGAACGCACCGCGGCCGCGCTTCTGGGGATCGGCGCAGGGCCGGGATCTCGGGTCGCGTGGACACTTCCGAACTGCGCCGAGCTCCCGATCGGGCTCTTGGCGACCCAGCGCATCGGCGCCCTCTGGCTCGGCATCAACGCACCGCTCGCCCCGCCGGAGAAGCAGTATCTACTCGACGATGCCCAGGTCACGCACTATGTCGCGACCGACGACATTCTCCGCCAGGTCACCGGCGACCGTGCCCTCATCCGGCCCGACGAGTGGACCGACCGGCTCGCCGCATCTCGCGCCGGGCGCCCCCCGTTCGACGTCGACCCCTTCGCCCCATCGGCGATGGCCTACACGTCGGGCACCACCGGTCGCCCCAAGGGAGCGGTGCACAATCAGCACAATCTCGTCTGGCCGGGCCTGGCAACACTCATTACCCACCCGGTCACCCCTCACGAACGCCAGGGCACACCCCTGGCCCACACGATTCTGAACATGCTCGTGCTCGGCTCAATCTCCGCCCTCACACGAGCGTCCACTGCGGTGGTCCTCCAGAGCGGACGGGCGAAAGATTTCGCGGCCGACGTTGCCCGCTACCGACTCACTCGCACCACCATCGTCCCCACGATCGCCCACGACCTTGTTCACCGCGACAACATCGACCCGGCCGACCTCGCCAGCCTTGAGTTCGTCATCGTCGGCGGCGCCGCTCCGCCTGCCCCGCTTCGCCGAGCGTTCGTCGAGAAGTTCGGCGTCCGTGCGATCTGTGGCTATGGGCTCAGCGAAGCGCCCACCGGCATCGTTCGCGAGTCCGCCGATGAACCCATCAGCGACACGGCCACGGGCTACCCGATGGAGCCGTTCACCATCTCGATCGTGGACAAAGACGACCAGACTCTCAGCCCCGGAGAGGAAGGCGAGATCTGCCTCTCCGCGACGGACACGGGCGACTGGGCGGGCTGCTGGCAGCCGATGCTCGGCTACTGGAAGCAACCCGAAGCCACGACCGCGGCCCTGTTCGGCGGCAAACTCCACACCGGCGATGTTGGCTCTCTGGACGACAACGGTCGACTCACGATCAGCGGCCGGCGCAGCGAGCTCATCCTGCGCGGTGGCGCCAATGTCTATCCGGTTGAGGTCGAGGGTGTTCTGCTCCTTCACCCGGAGGTGGCCGAGGCCGCCGTTTATGGTGTGCCCGACGATCGACTTGGCCAACGCGTGGCCGCCGCGATCGTGCCCACCACCGCTGCAACGCCGATCAATGTCGACGAACTCCGGGCCCATTGCGCGGCGCACATTGCGGGCTACAAGATCCCCGACCGCATCGATGTACACATCGACCTACCCCGGAACTCGATGGGCAAAGTCGTGAAGGGTGAACTCGAATAGCACCCCAATATATCGTAGAAGTACTATACACTGATATATATCGCCTTAACATGCTATTTATGATAGATTGATGGCATGGATCTGCGATCACTATCCGATAGTCAGGTCATGACCGAGCTCCGTCAGCGAGCCAAGACCGCCCGGCTCCGCCGAAACGTCTCACAGGCCGCGTTAGCAGAACGCACCGGGCTCGGAATCCACACGGTCCGACGGTTCGAGGCGGGCGAATCAGACCCCTCACTCGCCACGTTCATTTCGATCGTCCGCGAACTCAACGACATCAACTCGCTCGACAGAATCCTGGAAGAACCTCCGATCGATCCCATCAGTCCCCCACGGACGAGCGGCCAACGACAGCGTTCGTCAAGGGCGCGCCCAGCCACTCCGGATGTATGGGAATGGGGTGACGAACGATGACCGTCGAACACGTGGAGGTGTGGCTCTGGGGCGACCACATCGCTTCGTTGGTCGATACCGACGAACGCGTCACATTCGGATACACCCCTCGCTTCCAGACGAGCCGCATCGAACTCGCCCCGATCACAATGCCGCTCTCCCCCGACACCTTCTCTGGTTTCGAACGACTGAACTCCGAAACATTCCGTGGGCTGCCCGGACTTGTCGCTGATTCACTGCCGGACAAGTTCGGCCAAGCGGTCATTGACCAGTGGCTGGCGATACAAGGCCGGCCACCCGGAAGCATGACCCCGGTCGAGCAGCTGTGTTACATCGGCTCTCGAGGAATGGGAGCCCTCGAGTACCGGCCGGCCACCGAACGAAACGCACCGCCCGACGAAGCGCTCGATATCGCCGCACTCGTCGGCCTCGCCTCCGCCGCCCTTGGCAAGAAAGAGTCGCTCGAAACCCTGGGTCTCAAGACCGAGGAACAACTCGCCCAGATCTTGTCGGTCGGCACCTCTGCTGGTGGCGCCCGAGCCAAGGCCGTGATCGCCTGGGATCCATCAAGCGGCGAGGTTCGTTCGGGGCAGATCTCCGACCTTCCGGCCAGCTTCGAACACTGGCTCCTCAAGTTCGATGGGATCTCCGACAGCCGCGACAAAGAGGCGTTCGCCGACCCTGCCGGCTACGGCCGTCTCGAATACGCATACTCACTGATGGCCGCAGAAGCCGGCATCACGATGTCGAACTGCCGCCTCCTCGAAGAAAGTGGGCGGGCCCACTTCATGACGCAGCGATTCGATCGGGTTGGAGCGACCGGGCGTCTGCACTACCAGTCGCTGAACGCGATAGCCGAGTACGACTACAACACGCCACGCACCGCCTCATACGAACAGGCGCTCCAGGTCATGCGACGGATCGGGCTGAGTCGTCCCGAGATCGAGCAGCAGGTTCGACGGTGCATTTTCAATCTCGTCTGTCGGAATCAAGACGACCACACGAAGAACATCGGATTCTTGATGGACCGCCGCGGCACCTGGACCCTCGCCCCGGCCTTCGATGTGACCTACGCATACAACGCTGATGGTCGATGGACGAACCAACACCAGATGACCGTCAACCTGAAGGCCGATGGATTCCAACGGGAGGACCTCTTCGCCCTCGGAGTCGCGGCGGACATGACTTCGACGGAAGTTGACCAGGTCATCAACGAAGTTGAAGCGGCCGGGCGGCAGTGGAGCGAATTTGCGGAACAAGCCGAAGTATTTCCGGCGCAACGCCGCATCAACGACACGTTTCGCACGTTCTCAGCGACCGGTGCCTCGACCTAGAAGCCGATCCATTCGGCGATGAGATCGGTGCCGCGCGCTTCCCATTCCTCCGCGGTCATGGCAAAGCGAATGTGGTCTTCCCAAGTGCCGTTGATCTCGAGATAACGCTCGGCCGTTCCTTCGTCGCGGAGCTCCAACTTCTCCACCACTCGACGGCTCGCGGTATTACGAGGAACGATGGCCGCCTGCACGCGATGGAGATGAAGCTCTTCAAACGCGAATCGAGCAGCCACGACGAACGCTTCCGGCACATAGCTGTTGCCCGCCATCGCCTCGTCGATCCAATACCCGACGTAGCAAGACTGGAACGGGCCGCGCTGCAATGAGTTCAGATTGATCTCGCCGCCGAAGACACCGTCGACGAAGATGCCGAATCCGTAGCCGGAACCGAGCTGGCGCTCACGCTGGCGGGCGGAGCAACGCACGTCGAAGGCGTGAGAATCCTCGACCACGTCGGGGGCACCGGTCAAACGGGCGGGTTCCCATCTCGTCAGCCACTCCTCGTTGCGACGACGGACTTCCTGCCACTTGGCGAAATCCGGGGCTTCGAGCGGGCGCAACAGGATGCGCTTTCCGAACAGGGTGCTCACGGCGAGTGATCGTAGGTCAGTCAGGCGTCGAACAGGGACAACGCCAGGCCATCGAGGATGTCGGCCTCGCTGACAAGCAGTTCTTCGATCCCGAAATAGCGCATGATCCGCACCAAAATGCTCATGCCAGCAACGATGGTGTCGACCCGTCCGGGCTCGAGGCCAGGGTTGAAGGACCGGTCTTCACGGTTCTCCGTGGCCACCGTGCGATACACGTCTTCGGCCGCGGCCTTCGTGAGCCGGAAGTGGTGGACCTTGTCTCGGTCATACTCCGGCAGCCCAATCTCGATCATCGCGGCGGAAGCCACCGTGCCCGCCAGCCCGACGAAGGTCTTGGCGTTGTGCGACTGCGGCATTTCCCGGCCAACGTCGTCGATATACGCCTCGGTGATCGAGAGGCATGCCACAAGTTCTTCCGGTGCGGGCGGGTCGGACTCGATGTATTTCTCGGTCAGCCGGACGCACCCGATGTCGAGCGACATCGCCGCCTCGGCTTCCTCGAACCCGAAGGCGAATTCGGTCGAGCCGCCGCCGATGTCAAACACCAGGAATGGCCCATCGGCCGGGTCAAGCTCGGCCGTTGCGCCTCGAAAGGAGAGTCGACCCTCTTCAACACCGCTGAGCAGCTCGGGTCGGGTGCCGACAACCGCTTCGGCCGCGTCGAAGAAGGCATCCGAGTTGGTGGCATCGCGGGCCGCGGAGGTGGCGGTGATCCGGGTGCGGTCGACGCCATGGCGGTCCATGACCTCGCGGTACTCCCGGAGGCATTCGACCGTTCGTTCGATCGCCGCATCAGCCAGACGACCAGTGGCGTCGACGCC
The DNA here is from genome assembly GCA_047639555.1 of Candidatus Aldehydirespiratoraceae bacterium. Lineage (GTDB taxonomy): Bacteria > Actinomycetota > Acidimicrobiia > Acidimicrobiales > Aldehydirespiratoraceae > JAJRXC01. The sequence continues at coordinate 38,730 of JBLIOE010000024.1, read as the reverse complement.
TTCACCCAGCTTGGTGATGGTCATCAGCCGTTCGAGGGTCTGGGTGCCGTCGTGCACCAAGAGCCGGGTGGAATGGGTACCGCAGTCGATTGCGGCGACGATGAGACTCACTCGGAATCCTCCGGGGTATTGAGCTGTTCTTCCACCCAGCGGCCGACCGGGTCATCGCCGCCGGCCAGATGCCAGGCGTAGTGCGCATGGAGACACTTCACGCCGCGGCGAGTACCGCCAACACCATCGGAGGGGGCTGGACCGACATGCCCGTCAGGCATCGCGGCATCTCGTTCGGCGGCATAACGATCGTGGGCCGCGGCCAGTTCTTGTGGCGGCACCGCTGCTTCGGCCTGCCGCACGCCGCCGACTGACTCCAGACGTCCGACTGCCTTTCGGGCGACCTCGCCGACGAGCCAATAACGAGTGGGCATCGGTCGACCGTTGTCGAGCAGCGGCGCGTTGCGAAGCACCACGGGATCGCCGGTGGCATCGCGGACGACCACGTCAAAGGCGCCGGCCGCCGGACGGCCGAGCAGTTCCTCGACGCGGGCGCGATCAGCCTCGCTCGACGGGCCGGTCATCGCGTCACGAGCCAGCGCAGCATGAGCAATGCCATCACGAGGACGGCCAGCCTCTTCAGGACAGGCGTACGGGCGGCATCCATGAGATCGATCGCCTCCGGTTCCGGCATATCGATCTGACGCCGATGGGCCCGATCAGCGGGTGGCGCGACTGAAGGCGCTTCATCAGCCTCCGCCAAGGTCACCAGATTCTGGGCGAACTGCGCGAACAGCATCGCGCTCACATCGGGGATCACGCTCTTGGACAGCTGAGCCACCCGACCGGTAATCGTGAGGTGAGTGTCAACATTCACTCGGGTGGTGTGATCTGAGATTGGCTCGAGCTTGGCGGTAACCGTGGCCGCCGCGTTGCCGTTGTCTTCCGCATCGAGACCCAGACCGCTGAGCACCAGCTTGTAGTCGGTGTCGTTCTGCTCGATGACCGACGCGGTGCCCGCGTACTCAGTGGTGATGCGGCCTAGCCGCACGCGGACGATGCCGCGATAGCTGTTGCCCTCGGCCTCTTGCAACCGAGCGCCAGGGATGCAGGGCGCGACGCGCTCCACATCGGTGAGGAGCCGCCACGCCTCGTCGATCGGACAGGCGACATCGAAGCTGTTGCTCAGCTCCACCGACGAAGATCCTCAAGGGTGTCGACATCGGCGTCATCGCCGTCGACCACGATCGCTTCCACCATCTCTGGGCGGTGGCGCATCAACGTGCGAGCACCTTCATCGCCCGACACCGGCAGATTGGCCCACACCGCGTCGCTCAAACGCACGGGCGGACGAGGACCGCGGCCGAAGTCGGCCGCCGCTATATCGGACGTGGATGCACCCACGGCCCGCCATGCTTCGGTGGGCACTCCCGGCTGATCGCCCAGGCCGACCACGATGCTGCGGTGGCCGCGGGAATCGGCGTACATAGTGGCAGCCCGCAGGGACGTGGATTGCCCGTCTTCCCAGCGCTCATTGTGGAGAATCGTTACGTCGTCGGGCATGACCGGCACGAGATCCACGCAGCCGCTCACCACGATCACCTCGTCGAAGCCCGCGGCCCGGGCCGCATCGACCGCATGACGGACGACGGCCTTACCCTTGACGTTAGTGAGGAGCTTGTGGTTCTCGCCGGCAAAGCGGGTTCCCGCTCCAGCCGCGAGAATGACCGCGGCACTCGTGGTGACAGGCGGTTCGTAGGTCGACATGTCCCCAGTCTGGCTTGCCGAAAGGGGTCTGCGACGTCTCGCGCTCCACAGACCGGCCTAGGGTTTCTCTATGGATTCGGATCCCGATCCCACAACGCCGCTCAATGCCGACTTGAACGCTGCCGACTCGAACGCTGCTCACTCGAACGCTGCCGAGTCATTCGCGCCGAGCCGCCCGCCTGCGGTTCGCGTCACGATGCTCCTTGCCGATTCGGCCCAAGTCGCCGACGGCAAGCTTTACATCCTCGGTGGCGGCCTCACCGCGATTGGCCCACGCCCCCAACCCATGGGCGTCGCCATCCGGATCGAAGTCCCTTGGGACCGAGCCAACGTCGCTCACCAGTGGCGGATCGACCTGCTCGACGAAGACGGCCACCCGCTCATGGTGCGAGACAAACCCCTCATCGTGCACGGCCGATTCGAAGCCGGTCGCCCCGCCGGTTTGAAGCCCGGCACGCCCCTGTCAGTGCCGCTCGCGATCAACTTCCCCACGATCCCAACCCAGCAAGGCAAGAGCTACACCTGGCAGCTCTCGATCGACGGCGCCACCCAAGTCGACTGGCGCCAGAGCTTCCACATGCGAGCCGGCCAACCCGCTCCGCCCACTGGTCCGCCGCCGGCCGCCAACCCGTCCGCCCCGGGTCGGCTCCCCGGACTCGACTGACATGACGACGACCTCCCCCACGTCGCCCACGTCGGCACCCGAGCGCCTCGACCCTGACTCGATCAAACCGCACCTCCGCGGTCGATCGCACGAGTACGCCTTTGTTGTCGCGCTCACGCTGGCCCCGATCATGATCGTGGCGGCGCCCGGCATCGTGCCCCGTTTCGTCATCGCCCTCTACGCCGTCGCTATCGCCGCCCTCTTCGGCATCAGCGCGCTGTATCACCGCGTCGACTGGAGCCCGCCGGCCCGAGCCCGGATGAAACGCCTCGATCACTCGATGATCTTCATCGCTATCGCGGGCACCTACACACCCATCGCGGTCTTCGCCCTATCGAGCAATACCGCGACGATCGTGCTGATCGCAGTGTGGACCGGCGCGCTCATGGGCATCGCGATTCGCAATCTCTGGCCCGACGCCCCGAAGCCGCTCGCTGCAGCCCCGTACATCGCAGTCGGCTGGGTGGCGGCCTTCGTCATGGTCGACATGTGGCGCTCACTCGGCCCCGCCGGGTTTACGCTCGTCGCCGTTGGCGGGCTGCTCTACACCGTCGGCGCGTTTGCCTACGCGTTCCGGCGCCCCAACCCTTGGCCTCAGATGTTCGGCTACCACGAGATCTTCCACCTGTTTGTGATCGCCGGTGCGGCGTTGCACTACATCAGCGTGGCGTTTGTGGCCCTGCCGAAGGCCTGAACCACCTTCTCTCTAAGCCACTAGTCGTGGATCGGCCCTGCTACGTCTGAAAGTGCTCGGGCGTCGCGCCCGGTGCGGCGACCAATGATCTCGGCCATGATCGAGATAGCGGTCTCTTCGGGCGTGCGGGCACCAATGTCGAGCCCGATTGGCGAGCGCAGGCGGTTGAGACCAACCTCATCAACACCGGCATCGCGCAGACGAGCGGTGCGGTCGTCATGGGTGCGTCGACTTCCCATCACCCCGATATAGCCAACGTCGGTCGCGAGCGCGGAGGTAACGGCGGGGATGTCGAATTTCGCGTCGTGGGTGAGCACACAGACCGCGTCGCGTTCACCGAGATCAGCTCCAACCGCGGCCAAGAGGCGGTCGGGCCAGTCGACCACGAGTTCATCCGCCATCGGGAAACGGGCCGGAGTGGCAAACACCTCGCGGGCATCGCACACGGTGACCCGATAGCCGAGCAGCTTGGCCACCTTCGCGAGCGCTGCGGTGAAATCAACGGCGCCAAAGATCAGCATGCGAGGCGGAGCGGCAAAGCTTTCGATGAAGACCGAGACGCTTCCCTCGCGGGCTTCCCCGTGATCGCCATAATGGCGAATCCCCGATCGGCCCGCAGCCAGTTCGCCTAGCGCGTCGCGGGCGACCACTCGGTCGAGATCGTCGTTACCCAACGAGCCTTCGGTGGGTCCGGCGCCATGCACGAGCAACTTGGCCCCCACGCCGGCACCTTCCACCACCGTGGCGAGCGCCGCCGGTGTTTCCGAACGTACGGCATCACGCAACGAAACAGAGATCGAGGCCACGGCTACCAGTCGAACGGTTCGATAAAGAGGTGAATGGTGCCGCCACAGGTGAGACCGACGGCGAAGGCTTCGTCGTCGCTGTAGCCAAACGTGACCATGCGGCGTTCGCCGGTGGCGAGAACGTCGAGGGCCTCTGATACAACAGCACCTTCCACGCAGCCGCCCGACACCGAGCCGGACACTTCGCGGTCGGCGGTGACCGCCATTGCCGCGCCCGGCAGACGCGGCCCGGAGCCTTCCAGATCGACCACTCGGGCGATCGCAACCGGCGTACCGGCTGCCCGCCATCGATCGAGGTCGTCGAAGAGTTCCTTCACGCCACCAGCATGCCGTTCGGCACTATGGATTGCGGCGATCGAGCTCGATTCGAGCCCACGCGAAGCACAGGACGAAGCCGACCGAGATCGCCAGCAGGCCGGGCCAGGTGTCGGCCCATGTGACCTGACCGAGAAAACCCTGGCGCACCATTCGCATGACGTTGGTGGCCGGGTTGATCCGAGCGACCCGCTCCATCCAGCCATCGAGCAGAGCGATCGGCACCTGCCCGATCGAAGGGAACATGACCAGAAACGACACCATCTGCACGATCGCCATCGCCTTGATGTTGCCAATTCGGAGCACAACCGCGAGGCCGAATGCACCAAACACCAGGGCGCCGCCGATCGATCCCACGAAGGCGAGAAGGATTCCCAACGCCCCGCCCGGGAAGTCGGCGTCTTGCACAATCGCCGCTAGCAGTACAACAGCAACTGGAATCAGGGCACGGACCGCGGTGTAGATCAACGGCGCCCCCAGGATCACGCTGCGGCGAATCGGGCTCACGAGCAGTCGGTCGATGAACCCGCTCTCAAGATCGTTGGCGACGGAGCCGGCCGTGCCGACTCCGGCGAACGAGGCACCCTGCAGCATCGCGAACGCGGTGACCCAGTTAATGATTTTGTCGGTCGGGTAGCCGGGCACCTGCGAGACGCCGTCGAAGCTGCCGGTGAAGGCAACCACGAAGAACAGCGGCATCACCACCATTGGCATCAAGATGGACGGCACCCGCACCAGCCGGGTGAGATTGCGCTTCGCGAGGTGGACCGCCGAAGGAACACTCGGGGCATAGACGTTGGTGGACTCGACTGCGGTCATGCGTTCTTCAACCGTCCGATGTAGGTCCGATACGCCAGGCTGAGCGACACAAAGGCCACGAGGAGCGTGACGCCCACGGCCTGACCAAAGTCGCTCCAACTCCAGCCGGTGATGACCAGTTCGCGCGTCGGATCGATGATCTTGGTGAAGGGGTTCAGCTCGGCGACGGTGCGGTACCAACCCCGCATGAGCTGGGTCGGGAAGAAGGCCGACGAGATAAAGATCATCACGAAGATGAGCGGGAACATTGATTGCGTGGCCTCGGAACTTCCTGTGCGCATCGCGACGGCCAGACCGAATCCGGACAGCGCTATCGCGAGAAGGATGCTGACGATCACAATGGCGATTGCGCCGCCGATGCCGCTCTTCACTGGTGCACCAAAGAGCAGGAAGACGACCATCAACACGATGGCCTGCACGCCAGCCGAGAACGCCGCACCACCGACCCGGCCAATCAGCACCGACTGGCGAGCAACCGGGCTCGACATCAGTCGGTCGAAAAAGCCCGTCTCGATATCGACCGCCATGTCACTTCCCGCGTTGGCCGCGTTGAAGGCAATGCCCTGAAGGATCGCGGCGGGGAGAACGAACTGCAGAAACGAGTCGACCTTGGGAAACTCCGGCAATTGCGTCGCGTCGGCAAACTGCGAGGCGTAGACCGCCGCCATGACGAGCGGAAAGATGAGGCCGGGCATCCAGGCCGCGGGGTTCCGAACCGTCGCCATCGACGAACGGACGGTGAGGGCCCAGGTTTGCTCGAGCGCCACCACCACCGCGGAACGGGCGGGGGTTGCGGTCGACGCGGTCATGCCGGCTCGGCTTCAGCGCCTTCGAGGCGCCGACCGGTTGCGTCGGCGAACACGTCGTCGAGGCTGGGTGAGTCGAGCTCGACGTGGGCGACATGTACGCCCTGATCGTCGAGCGCACGGACGACGTCGGCCAGTCGACTGGCGCCACCGGCGAGTCCGATGGCGAGCCGGCCCGCCCGGGCGGGGCGGCTCTCTCCGAATGCCGCGAGCACCTGGGTCGCGGTGTCGGCCATCACGGTGTCGGCCAGTTCGACGCGAAGCGTGGGGTCGCCGACCTGTTCCTTGAGTGTGGTGGGGTCGCCCTCGCGAACGATCTTGCCGCCGTCGATGATCGCTATACGACCGGCGAGCTGATCGGCCTCTTCGAGATATTGCGTGGTGAGGAACACCGTGGTGCCGTCGTCGTTCAGCGAACGAACCTCTTCCCACACCGCCTGGCGGCTCGTCGGGTCGAGCCCGGTGGTGGGCTCATCAAGAAAGAGCACCTTCGGCGTGTGGACCAGGGCCAACGCCAGATCGAGACGTCGACGCATACCGCCGGAGTACTCCCCCACTCGACGGTCGGCGGCCGCAGTGAGTCCGACACGTTCGAGTAGTTCGCCGCAGCGGGTAGCGGCGACCTTGCCACCGAGCCCGTGAAGCACGGCCTGGAGCTTGAGTAGTTCGTTGCCCGTCATCAACGGATCGATCGCCGCATCCTGCAGGGCGACACCGATTGAGCGCCGAACGGCCGTCGGCTCCTTCACCACGTCGAATCCCGCGACCCGGGCCACACCGCCGGTGGGGCGCAGCAGGGTGACCAACATCCGCACCGTCGTGGATTTTCCGGCGCCGTTCGGGCCGAGGAAACCAAAGATCTCACCAGCGTCCACGGAGAGGTCGATGCCGTCGACCGCTCGGACATCACCGAACGCACGAACAAGGCCTTCGGCCTCGATTGGTTTGGTCATACTGGAACACCGAATTGCATCTGGCAACGGTACCGGCGCGGTTGCGGAGTACCGAATGAAAGGGGCGATTCAGGGTGTGGGATTTGTCACGCAGCCGTCGAGGCCGGGAACCGCGTAGACCTCTTCGCCGACTTCCACGAGCAGGCCGTAGCAACGGGCGGCAACTTCGAGGCCTTCCTCGCCGAGCAACCCTTCGATGTTTTCCTCGATCCCAACGACCTCAGTCTGCAGTTCATCGCGGCGCTCGCGGGCCTCGTCGAGTTCGTCTCGCTGATCCATCCAGTTGCCGACCGGAATCGCGGCAAGGCCCACACCCACGCTGAGCGTGACCGCGGCAAGGCCGGCCCGCACAATGCGGCCAGAACGGGGCGGACGAGGAGCGTCAGTCACAATGAATCAGGATCCGCCGGCCAGCGCGGCGCGGCCTGGGAAAACCGCCGCTTCACCCAGTTGCTCTTCGATCCGCAGCAGCTGGTTGTACTTCGCAACCCGGTCCGATCGGGCGGGTGCGCCTGTCTTGATCTGGCCGCAGTTCGTGGCCACCGCAAGGTCGGCGATGGTGGTGTCTTCGGTCTCGCCCGAGCGATGTGACATCACTGAGGTGTAGCTGTTGCGGGTGGCCATTTCGACCGCGTCGAGTGTCTCGGTGAGCGATCCGATCTGGTTGACCTTCACCAGGATGGAGTTGGCGGTCTCGAGTTCGATGCCGCGGGCCAGCCGCTCCGTGTTGGTCACGAAGAGGTCGTCACCAACGAGCTGCACAGTGCTGCCGAGTTCGTTGGTGAGCGTTTTCCAGCCATCCCAGTCGTCCTCGGACATGCCGTCTTCGATCGAGACGATCGGGTACTTCTCGCACAGGGAGACGTATTCCGCGACGATGTCATCGGAGCTGAGTTGACGGCCTTCCGAAGCCAGCGAGTAGATGCCGTCGGCGTAGAACTCGGTGGACGCAACGTCCATGGCGATCGCCATATCGGTGCCCGGCGTGAGACCGGACAGCTCGATCGCTTCGATCAACAGCTGCAGGCCTTCCTCGTTGGACCCGAGGTCGGGGGCGAAACCACCCTCGTCGCCAACCGCGGTCGAGAGGCCACGATCCTGCAAGACCTTCTTGAGCACGTGGTAGGCCTCGACGCCCCAGCGCATCGCTTCGGAGAACGACGCGGCGCCCACCGGCATGAACATGAACTCTTGGTAGTCGACACTGTTGTCGGCGTGTTCGCCGCCGTTCAGCACGTTCATCATCGGCACCGGCAAGACGTGGGCGTTGACGCCACCAACATGGCGCCAGACCGGGATCTGCAGCTCAGCGGCCGCCGCGTGGGCGGTGGCGAGCGAGATACCAAGCACCGCATTCGCGCCGACCCGACCCTTGTTGTCGGTGCCGTCAGCGGCGAGCAGCGCCGCATCGACGCTGCGTTGGTTTACCGCGTCGAGACCAATAACCGCTTCGGTGAGGTCGTTGTTGACGAACCCCACTGCGGTGAGTACACCCTTGCCGGCAAACCGATCTCCGCCGTCGCGCAATTCCACGGCCTCGAAGGCGCCGGTGGAGGCGCCGCTCGGCACGATGGCTCGGCCGGTTGCGCCGGAATCAAGCTCGACCTCGACCTCAACGGTCGGGTTACCACGGGAATCAAAGACCTCTCGGCCATGGACTCGTTCGATGCTGCTCACGTCGTGTTACCTCAACTACTTCGGGGGATGGCAAATTTCTGGGCGATCACAATTTCTGGCCAATACAGCGAACGTTACCGGCCCTCGCGCGCAGCGTGAGGTATCTCGCGCGATCCGCGCGACATCCAAGGAATCCTCCGGCCGCCGGTGAGATATCAGCCAGTCTCGCGCTGCTTGGCCTCGGTCCACAATGCCCCAAGGGCATCTTCTGAAGAATCGGCCAAAGAAAGTCCCTGTTCGGCCGCCAACGACTCGACGCTCCGAAAGCGTGATTGGAAACGAACGGCCGCTCCTCGCAGCGCCGACTCCGGATCAAGGTCGAGGCGGCGGGCCACTTGTACGGCGGCGAACAACAGGTCGCCCACCTCGTGTTCCGACGGATCGTCGCGCACCTCGGCCAGCTCTTCCTCGACGTCGAGGTAGGCAACTTCGGGGCCACCAGCCCAGTCGAATCCGGTACTGGCCGCCCGCTTCTGCACCTTGAGGGCCAAGAGCAACGCCGGCAGTGCCGCCGGGATGCCGTCCATGGCCGACTCGCGGCCCTTTTCCTCACGCTTGATGGCTTCCCAATTTCTCAACACGGTGTCGGAATCGGCCGCGTCGACATCAGCAAAGACGTGCGGGTGGCGAGCCACAAGCTTGTCGTGGACGCCGCGGGCGACATCAGCCACGGTGAAGGCCCCTCGTTCGGCGCCGAGTCGAGCGTGGAAGAAGATCTGGAAGAGCAAATCGCCCAGCTCCTCGCTGAGATGCTCGTCGAGATCGGGGTCGTATTCATCGTCGTCGAGCCCGGCTCGGGCGTCGATCGCCTCGAGCGTTTCGTGGGTCTCTTCGAGAAGGTGTTGACGCAGCGACGCGTGGGTCTGTTTCCGATCCCATGGACACTCCTCTCGCAGCACCCGCACGAGCTCCTCGAACCGGGCGAACTCCTCCGCCACCGGTGTCTCCAGCGTGGGGATCCAGAGCGAAGTGAGATGGTCGGCTGCGACTGAACGGTCGAGATCAGCCCACGCGACTTCGGTGATCTCCTCGTCCGGCAAGCCCAACCGCTGCAGCACAGTGACCATGGGGCCATCATCGAGCGCCAGCTTGATGTCGGACAAGACCTGGGCCGAGTGGCAGTGCGCCACCAACAACGGACCGGTCTGGCCCGCCGCGGCCGTTGCAAAGAGGTGGCCATCGATCAGACGGACGCTGGCCTCGACCGGATCCACCTGCAGACGGGCCCAGGCCACATCAAGGAACGACATCGCCGGAAGGATCTCGAGATCGATTCGACCTTCGGCGGCTGCGGCTCGGAGAAGCTCGACCGTACGTTCGAGCACCAGTGGCGAACCAGGAACTGCGTACAGCAGGTCACCGGCCGCCGACTCCTCGATCAGTCGCTCCACGATCGTGAGGTAGACCTCAGCAAAGTCATCGGCGGTGTCGTAGACGTCGTCGAACGTAGTGGCATCGGGAACCGCCGTCGCGGCCGGGTGCACCGACGTGCGAAGGAATCGACGCTCATGGCGCTCGATTGCTTCGGTGGTGTTGGGTGCGAGCAGCGACGCGTCGGCTGGACCAAGCCCGACAACCGTGATGGTGCCCACAACAAATCCCGCTTAGGGGACGACTCGCACGGTCTCGGTATCCCAAACGCCGAACTCGGGATCGACCGTGACGGCGCGGGTGATCGCGGCAGCCTGCAGTTCTTGGAACTCGGTCGAGGCCAGCACGAGATCGATGCTCTCGGCGAGATCCGTCGTGGGCTGAAGATCGAACGATGACACTTCGATCACGTGCCAACCGAACTGGCTCTCGGTCGGTGCCGTGACACCGGGCGCCTCAATTTCTCGGGCGCCGTCGACAAACTCCGCCACGAAGGAGCGGGAGTCGACACAGCCGAGGTCGCCGCCCACGGGGCCGGAGGGACCAGTCGAGAGTTCTATCGCCAGTGTGGCGAAGTCTTCCCCGGCGTCGAGCCGCGCAATCGCGGCAAGCGCTTCGGCTTCGGTCTCCAAAAGGATGTGACTCGAACACAACTCGCCGTGAGCGGCCAGCTCGAAGCCTTCACTCACTAGGAAGTCCGCCAGGATCGCGGCGAGGGCGTTGCCGCGAACGGCGATGTCGCCTGCGAAGGTGGCGGGGTCGGGCAGCGTTGGGTCGGTCAAACGCAGGTCTTCGAGCTCGGCGCGAGAGGCAGTAAAGAAGGATTCGTCGGGGGTGTAACCCCGCTCGGACATTTCGGCGAAGAACAGTTCGTTGCGCACCCAGTTCGTGATCAGCTCGGCAAGGACGGCACGATCCTCGACGGCAACGTCGAGGTCCGAACGTTCGAGGATGGAGACACCCACCGTTGCGACCGAACCGTCCTCGACGGCAACGTCGAGGTCCGAAGTGTCGAGCGGGGAGGTGCCCACCGTTGCAACCGGGCTGTCGGATCCACAGGCGGAAGCGAAGAGAACGAGGGCCACAGCGGCAAGGCCAAGGCGGATGTGTTTGCGAAAGAGGCTCACGAGTCCGAAAGGATATCGGGAAGTAGGTCGGCGAGGATCGCGGCCAGCTGATCGACCACCGGACCGCCCTTCTTTCGCAACGGCAATTGGAGCTCGTGGGTGCCCTCTTTGTAGACGGCGGCGTTGCCCGAGCCCTTAAATGAGTAGAGGCGTTGCATCCGAACCTGCTTGCTTTCCGCGATCGTGACCGGCGAAACCCGAGCCACAAAATCGGGCCCGCCAAAGCCCGGTCCCTTGTTCACCGAGATCTCGCGGACTCCGGCTCGAACACACTCCACCCGGAGACGACCCACCCTCAGCAACGCTTCAGCCGGCGCGGGGATCGGCCCGAATCGATCGAGCCATTCGGTGCGAACATCTTCCAATGACTGTTGGGTCTCAACGTTCGCAAGCCGACGGTAGGCCTCGAGCCGGGTGGCTTCCTTGGTCACGTAGTCGTCGGGCAGGTGGGCGTCGCCCGGCACCTCGATGACGATCTCCACGGGGGCCTTGATCGCTTCGCCCTTGAGTTCGGCGACTGCCTCGGTGACCATCTGGCAATAGAGGTCGTAGCCAACGGCAGCAATGTGTCCGGATTGGCCAGTGCCCAGCAGGTTGCCGGCGCCTCGGATCTCGAGGTCCCGCATCGCGATACGGAAGCCCGATCCGAGTTCGGTTGCTTCGCCAATCGTTTTCAGCCGTTCATAGGCCTCTTCGCTCAGCACCACGTCTTCAGGATGGAACAGGTAGGCGTAGGCCCGAGAGCCGGATCGACCGACCCGCCCGCGAAGCTGATGCAGCTGTCCGAGCCCGAGCAGGTCGGCTCGGTCGACCACCAGCGTGTTTACCGATGGCATGTCAATGCCGGATTCGATGATCGTTGTGCAGACGAGCACATCGAATTTGCCTTCCCAGAAGTCGATAACGACCCGCTCCAGCGTGCCCTCGTCCATCTGACCGTGGGCGATCGCGATGCGGGCCTCGGGCACCAGGTTGCGCAGCCGTTCGGCGACGTGCTCGATGTCGCGCACCCGATTGTGCACGAAGAACATCTGTCCTTCACGGAGCAGCTCGCGGCGAATGGACTCCGACACCGCCTGCTCTTCGTATTCACCCACGTAGGTGAGAATCGGCTGACGATCGGCCGGCGCGGTGTTGAGGACCGACATGTCGCGGATACCGGTGAGGCTCATCTCCATCGTGCGAGGAATCGGTGTGGCCGTGAGCGTCAACACGTCGACATCAGTGCGGAGTGACTTGATCTGCTCCTTGTGTGACACGCCAAAGCGCTGTTCTTCGTCGACCACGAGCAGCCCGAGGTTCTTGAATTCGATGTCGGTGGAAAGAAGGCGGTGGGTGCCGATCACGATGTCGACCTCACCCGTCTTCAGCCCGTCGACAACGGCCCTGGCCTGGGCATTCGTCAGGAATCGGCTAAGGACTTCAACGCGTATTGGGTAGGGCGCGTAACGCTCGCTGAACGTTGCGTGATGCTGCTGAGCGAGCAAGGTGGTGGGTACCAGCACGGCAGTCTGCATGCCGTCTTGGATCGCCTTGAACGCGGCCCGCAGGGCAATTTCGGTCTTCCCGAAGCCAACATCGCCCACAACCACGCGGTCCATGGGTGCCAGGCGCTCCATGTCGTCCTTTACATCGATGATCGCGTGCAACTGATCAGGTGTTTCCTGGAACGGGAAAGCATCTTCGAGCTCGCGCTGCCACGGCGTGTCGGGAGCGAAGGCGTGGCCCTCGGCATTGATACGCGTCTGGTAAAGCACGACCAACTCTTGCGCGATCTCCTGGACGGCCGAACGCACCTTGGCCTTGGCCGTATGCCAGTCAGCGCCGCCCATCTTCGACAGGGTCGGGGTTTCACCACCGCTATAGAGGCGAATCGATTCGATCTGGTCCGACGGCAAATAGAGCTTGTCGCTGCCGCGATACTCGAGCAGGAGGTAGTCACGGTCGCTGCCGTTGATGGCGCGGGTGACCATGCCGCCGAAACGAGCGACACCGTGCTGCTGGTGCACGACATACGAGCCCTCCCGGAGGTCGTCGAAGAACTTCTGGGCATCGCGCTTGCGGGTCTTCGCCCGGCGATGGGTGCGACGACGGCCGGTGAGGTCAGTCTCGGCCAGGATGGCGAGCTTGAGGTCGGGCATGATTGCGCCGCGCTCGAGCGGCACGGTGACGAGAAAGCCACGCGGTTGCGTGAGATCGGTGTCGCGTTCGGCTACCGCCAACTCAACGCCGTGATCAGAAAGCAGCGCCGACAGCCGATCCGCGCTGGCTGCGCCGTCGGCGGCCACGATGACGCGATAACCCTTGGCCAACAGGCCTTGTACCTGATTGACGGTGGGCGCCATGTCGCCAACAACGGGTTCCCACCCGGACGCCGCGATCGAGGGTGTCTTCGGGCCGTCGGCCACCGCAAGCAGAGACCATGAGGGAGCGTCGGCTCTGACGAGCAGCCGATCGAACGACAGATGCAGGCGATGAACATCGTCGGCGTCGACGTTCCACGTCTTTGCCAGCGACGCCGCAAGGTCAGCTTCTTCTGAGCTGATGTCGGACGCCCGGTCACGAACGCGACGCGGCTCGATCAGGAGGATGAGCCCGTCAGCGGGAACGAGATCGGGAAGAACAACTTCCTCCTCGACCAACCAAGGCAACCACGACTCCATGCCGTCAAACAGCTGGCCATCGACGATGCGATCCCATTGCTCACGGCCCCAGGGCTCCTCGGCCACCAGTTCGGCGGCACGAGCGCGGGCTTCGTCGCCGGGACGGAACTCCCGACACGGATAGATCTCGACCTCGGCCACGGCGATGGTGGCGCGCTGGTCCCCCACCGAGAATTCGGTGAGGCGGTCGACCTCGTCGCCCCAAAGGTCAATTCGAACCGGGGCGTCGGCGGTGCTCGGGAACACGTCGACGATCGAGCCGCGTACGGCAATCTCGCCCCGATGCTCCACCTGATGCTCGCGGCGATAACCCAGGCCCACGAGTTCTTTGACCAGCTCGACCGGATCGACCACGTCGCCGCTGCCGATGACGATCGGATCGATCACCGCGTCGGGATCGAGGCGCTGCACGAGCGCCCGAGCGGGAGCCACGATGACCGCGGGAGCGGTGCCCGGGTCACGGAGTCGGTGCAGGGTCTGCAGGCGGATACCCATGGTCTCGACCGCAGGACTCACCCGTTCGAACGGCAGCGTCTCCCAGGCGGGAAAGATCGCAACTTCGTCGGCGCCAAGCACGGCGCCGATGTCGGCCGCAAGTCGTTCGGCCTCGTTCTGGGTGGCGGTGGCAACCAGCACCGGGCGACGCTCACCGGCTTCCACCAGGCCCGCAATCGTGAGCGCCCGGGCCGCATCGGGCACGGCGAGAACGGCATCTCGCCGCGAAAGCACCTTGTCGAAGGCGGGCTCAGTCGCCAGAAGCGGGAGCAGAGAGCGAAGATCAGTAGCCGGGGCAGACATCAGTGAGAGAGCATGTCTGGTTCAGGAGGCGTTGAAGCGGTTCATTGATGCTTCGATGTCGGCATCGAGCAGATGTTCCACTGCATCGGCCGCTTCGTTCACGATCCGGGCGAGCTCGGGGCGTTCGGATCGGGCGGGCCGTCGAAGTACATAGTCCGCGCCCTTCATCGTGTCGGGGGCCGGCTTGCCGACACCGAGGCGAATCCGTGAGAACTCGTCGGCCCGCAGATGATCACGGATGGACTTGAGGCCATTGTTGCCCGCCATACCCCCACCGAACTTCACCTTCAGTCGCCCAACGGGCAGGTCGAGCTCATCGTGCACGATGACCAGCCGAGAAAGATCCTCGATGCCATGGCGCCGGACCATGGCCCCAACGGCCCGACCTGATTCGTTCATGTAGGTGGTCGGCACCGCCACCACGAGGCGTTTGAGTCCGACCCGCAGCTCCGCGGTCTCTGCGTGTTCCTTCTTGGCGCGGCTGAGCTTGCCGCCGTGACGGCGGACGAGCTCGTTGATCACCCAGACACCAGCGTTGTGGCGCGTGTCGGCGTATTCGTCGCCGGGATTGCCCAACCCGACGACCAAAAGGTCGGCGGGAGTGCCCCTGCGGGGCGTGTTTCGTCGGCCGACCATCAGCGGTCGCCGAAGAACAATCAGTCGTCGTTGCCCGCGCCCGCCACCCCCCCAAAGGGGTCGCCAGACTCAGTGACGATTCCGTCTTCAAGCGCGGCTTCGGCTGCTTCTTCAGCGGCCATTGCCTCACGAGTCGAGCGGGTGACGAGCGAGTTCGCGATCGCGTCATCAGGATCGACCGAAGTGGTGACACCGACGGGCAATACCAGGTCGCCAACACGGATCATGTCGCCCAGCACCATTTCGCTGATGTCGACTTCGATCTCATCGGGGATCTCGGACGGCTTAGCCGACACGGTGAGGGTGTAGATCGACTGATCGACCATGCCGTTGGCCCGGGTGACCTCGAGGGCCTCGCCGATGAGCACGACGGGAATAGCGACCTCGATCTGCTGGTCGGCGGTGACGCGCTGGAAGTCGACGTGGATGACGTCGCGGCGCACGGGGTGGCGCTGGAGGTCCTTCACCACGGAGAGCTGCTCGGTGCCATCGATGTTGAGCGTGATGATGGCGTTGATGCCGGCATGGGTGGTGAGCGCCGCACGCAGGTCGGGCCATGCGACTGACACGGTGACGGGATCGGCGTCGAGACCGTAAACGACGGCCGGGACGCGGCCCTCGCGGCGCAAACGGCGGGAGGAACGTGTGCCTTCGGCGCGACCGGTTTCGGCGCTGAGCAGCAGTTGATCGGGCATGGTTTCTCGGCTCCTGAGAAGGGCACGGCGTACAAAACAGCCCGGACTCGGGCCAGCGGGCAAGGTTAGCGCGACCTGCGCCATTCACCACGGGTGAACGGGCGTGGATTCTCGCCGTTAGGCGAGATGGTTGCCGCCGAAGATCTCGCTCACCGAGGTGTCTTCGAACACGGCAGAGATTGCTCGAGCAATGATCGGCGCCACGCTGAGCACCAGCATCTTGTCGATCAGCTTCTCGGGGCCGAGCGGCAACGTGTCGGTGACAAGCACTGTTTCGATCGCAGCGTTCTTCAATCGGTCGATTGCCGGGCCCGAAAACACGCCGTGAGTTGTGGCAACGATGACCTTGCCCGCGCCGTTTTCGGCGAGCAGATCGGCAGCGGCACAGATGGTGCCGCCCGTGTCGATCATGTCGTCGATCAGCACACAGGTGCGTCCCTTTACATGACCGATGATCTCTTTGGCCTCGACCGAGTTCTTCTCTTCAGTGGAGCGACGCTTGTGCACGTAAGCCAGGTCGGCGTTGAGCAGGTTGGTGTAGCGCTCTGCCACCTTCATTCGGCCCGCGTCGGGCGAGACGATCACTAGATCGTCATCGTCAAGATCGGCGAGATAGTCAACGAGCACCGGCATGGCCACGAGATGATCGACCGGCCCGTCGAAGAACCCTTGGATCTGACCCGAGTGAAGATCGACCGACATCAGCCGATCGGCACCTGCCACGGTGAACATGTCGGCGACCAAGCGAGCGGTGATTGGCTCGCGACCCGAGGCCTTCCGGTCTTGGCGGGAGTAGGCGTAGAACGGAGCGACGACGGTGATCCGCTTGGCCGAAGCACGCTTGGCGGCATCAACCATGATCACGTGTTCCATCAACGCGTCGTTGATCGACCCGTCTTCCCACGCGGTGTGGGTCTGCACGATGAAGACATCCGCTCCACGGATCGATTCGCCGTACTTGACGTGAATCTCACCGTTGGCAAACGCCATGATGTTCGCGGAGCCAAGTGGCACCCCGAGCTCATGGCTGATGTCGGACGCCAGCTGTTGCGTGGCACGACCGGCAACGATGTGGAGCTTCTTGTGATTCAGCAGTTGCATCCGGGTCCAGTCGGGTCAGCGGGCGTCTGGTCCCGCAGTGTAGAACGGGCCAGTGACGGTCGCGGAGGGGATCTCCGAACCGGGTTCGAGAACAGCAAAGGGGCCGACGCGAGCGTCGTCGCCGATGGTGGCGAGTGCCGCGGAAGTCGAGTCGAGTCGACACTGGGCGCCAACCCGACTGTCGACCAACTGGCAGCCCGGTCCGACCTCGGTGCCCTGGCCGATGGATGTGGTGCCGCGGAGGACAACCCCGGAGGCGAGCACAACATCGGCGGCAAGGTCGGCCGACCAGTCGATGAAGGTGTGATTGGGGTCTCGCATCGTGACACCACGGCGCATCCAGCGATCGTTGATACGCGACCGCATGGCTGCCTCAACCTCCGCGAGATGGGTGCGGTCGAATACGACTCGGCACTCCGCGGGATCCTCCGCCTCAACGGTGGCCACATCGTGTCCGATGTCACGGAGCACCTCTCCGATGGCGGACACCGACGGTGTTTCGGCGCGACGGAGGGCGGGAGCGAGGAGGGATCGGCGCACGAACCAGATCGCGCCGTCGGTTCGGTCTTCCGTCGTGTCCTTCGCGGCCGGCGCCACCAACTCGGTGGCGGAGGCACCGTTGGATCGGTGGGCGCGGTAGAGCGAACGGAGTGTGTGGCCCTGAAGTAGCGGCACCGATGCCGGGACGATCAGGACGTCGTCATCGTCGAAATCAAGATCGAGTGCGAGATCGTCGTCGGACCATGCCATCAGCGCGGCCAACACGGCTGCGCAGTCGTCGTAGGCAACGTTGGCCGGAACTCGCGTGACCTCGATGCCGTCGGCAAGTTCTTTCTCGGTCTCGTCGTCACTCGGGCCAACCACGACAGTGAGGCGGCGCGGCCCGAGAGCGTGGGCGGCTTCAACCACATAGTCGAGCAGGGAACGCCCGCAGATCTGATGCAACGCCTTCGGTGTGGCCGAGCGCATCCGATAATCGGCACCCGTACCGACGATAACGATTGACGGAGCGGCGAGCGGCACCACATGGTTCTAGCGCGACCACGCTCCGCAAGCGAGGCGGAGCGGTATGGCTGGCCCGGCAGGGATCGAACCTGCGACATCCGGCTCCAAAGGCCGGCGTTCTACCAACTGAACTACGGGCCATCGCGTCACGATGACGCCGACACCGTACCGCGCCCCGACCCCACTCCAATCCCGTTCCCCCCGTCGTTTTGTGAACGGAAACCGGCGCAGGGCGCCGGTTTCCGTTCACAGAACCTGGAGAGGCGCTACCGGTGGAGGGTTTGGACAGCGCTGGAAGCGATGACCGCTCCGGAATCGTCGAGGACAACCACTCGATAACGCAGGGCGGCAATGTCGTCCGGCAGCCCGTCGCGACGTTCGACCAATTCTCCGGTCGCGGCCGTAGCAACGGTGACCGCCGCCGACGGATCGACCGGCGTCGAGCCATCGGTGGTTCGAAGCACATGCACGGTCCAGGCCTCGTCGAGCCCGCTCGCCTCCCACACCACACGAATCTCGCCATCACGGCCGCTGACTCGGAGAGCGACCGCAACATCGCGAGGAGGTGCCGCCTCATCTCGTTCTTCCGCCGGTCGACTCGTACCCGGACGATCGCCGCCACTCTCCTCAGGGAGCCGATCGACGGGGCGAACGGTGGTCGGCGAGTCAGCCGAACGCGTGTCGGTCGAAGGAACCGTCGTTGTCGCCGGCGGCGCCCTCGTTGTTGGCCCGTCGGCCGGAGGGGCATCGGCGGTTGGCCGAGTGGTTGGTGGAGTAACCGTTGGAGTTGGCCTCCCCGACTCGTCGAGGTGATCGGGACGACCGGGCGCCGTCACAACGACGTCAGTTACCAGTCGACCATCTCGCACTCTGACCACGGCACCGCTTCCCAGCGTGACGTCATCGATCGTGATCGAACCAGCCTCTCCAACCATGACAATTACGCCCTCTCCAAGGGTGAAACCGTCGGCCGGGTTTTCGACCTGAGAACCGTCAGGCAACATGACCGTGACATTGTCAGCATCGCGGACCTCGAGCGCGGCCACCGCTCCCTCGTCACGCACAACCAACGTCACGGTCGCGACCGCGAGCAAGAGCAGGAGTACCGGCGCGACAACAAGCCAGCGCGGCAACGCGGCGCGGCGGGGGCGACCGCCGACACCGGCGAACTGCACACGGAGACCCGCCTCGATCTGATCGCGACGGCGGGGATCGAGCGCGACATCTTCGTCGGCCAAGGGCGCCAGCGGGTTGTCATTAGACTGATTGGTCACGCTGTTCCGTCCTCTTTGGTCACGCTTGTTCCGGCCATCTGCCTGCGCAGCGCGACCGTTGCACGATGCACAACCACGGCCATGAGTTTCGGCGTCACGCCCATCGCCTTGGCCGCGTCGTCGTAGTCCAACCCTGACAGGTAACGCAGCGTGAGGGCTCGTTCGTATCGCGGGTTGATGCGCTGCAGCGCCGAACGCATTCGCTCCAACTCTGCGCTGGTGTCGAGGTGATCGAGATCGTCGATCGCGACATGGTCGGTGAGCCGATCGGCGGCTCGGCGGGTTCGGTCGCCGCGGCGGCGGCTCTGTCGACGGAAGTGATCCGTGAGCTCGTTGGCTGCGATTCGGAACAACCAGGGAGCGATTCCGGCCGGCTGCCAGCGGAACCGGTCGAGTCGGGCCAAGGCCTTCTCAAACGTTGCCGCCGTGATGTCCTCGGCGAGCGAAACGTCGCCACAGCGGCGCAATACGAATCCGTAGATCGCGTCGACGTAGCGCCGATAGAGGGCGGCGAACGCGTCGGCATCGGTACGCGCCCGCTCGACGAGCGACTGCTCGTCGAGTCGGGCCTGATCATCAGCGTGCGCGTCCACCGCCCACCAGCGTGACTCATGAGAGGGGCACGCCGGTGGCAGGGGCAGGACGAGGAGACGCATGGGACACCCGAGTCGCTATTCGGGCGCCTAGTCCCGGGCGGCCGGGCGGTCAGCGACAACGACATCGCGAGCCGGTTCCGGCCGAACCGCCGGGCGAAGGCCCACGGTTTCGGCTCGACTCCGGCCGACAATCTCGCCTTCGGCGTCGACGGCGGTGACTATGTAGGTGTAGCGATGACCCGCTACGACGGTCGTGTCTCGGTACGACTGGGTGTCGAGCCCCACTCGAGCTAGAGCCACTCGTTCGCCACCATCGACGGACCTCCAGAGGACATAACCCACCGCTCGCTCGTGTTCGACACCGCTCCACTCACAACCAGCTGAGGCGGCGGCATCGCCCTCACCGTGGGCCGCGGCACATGAGAGGCGCATGGGAACGAGGTCGACTTCGCGTTCGTCGTGATTACGAAGACGCACTGTCTCCAACCGACTTCGAGCGATCACGTCGCCGCCGGCATCGAGGCCGAGCACGGCGTAGAGGTATTTGGCCGGAGAAACGACTCCGGTGTCAGTGTGCGAGGCCGCATCTGCACCGAGAGAGGCGACCAGAACCCGGTCGCCTCTCTCGGGCCGAACCTGCAATCGCCACAGTTGCCAGGCTCGAACACCGAGATCGTCGCCAGCTCGCCATTCACAATGCACGGCGGCGGCCGTGTCGCTCTGCCGAGGCGCACAATGGAGTTTGATTGCGGCGGCGACGTCGGGAAGCTCAAGCGCTGAACCCGTGAGCTCCGCCACGATCTCGCGCAATGGATGTGACCCCTGATCGGTCGCTTCACCGGCGGATGCCGGCACCGCCAACAACGACGTCGCCATCACAACAACCGCCAGCAACATCGCTCTCGCGTTCCGAAGACCAAATCGGGTTTTCTGTGAACGGAAACCGGCCGTATAGGACGGTTTCCGTTCACAGAACCTGGAGAGGGGGGATCGGACGGGCATTTTGGGGCTCGATTCGGGAGGGGACATCCCTTCAACGCTGACCAATCGGGCTGATTACACCTATCCCCCAGATTTCTGGGTGGCCCTTGCCAGGCGCGGCGATAACGTCGCTGCCGTGGGTTCACTGATCAAGAAGCGCCGCAAGCGCATGCGTAAAAAGAAGCACAAGAAGATGCTCCGAAAGACGCGCCACCAGCGCAAGAAGTAGCGACGGCGCGGCCATATGGCCGTGCTCCCCTACTTGCTGGCTGGCACGGTCGTTGTTACGACCCGCTCGTCCCCCGGATACGCACCTTCAACGAACCACGTGCTGCCGCTTCCGGCAAGGCGTGGGCGCTGACCTGATGCCTCGGCAATCTTGTCGCGCCATCGAGCCAGTTCTGGTGCGACCTGTAGCGCAGCCGGTTCGAGGTCGTTCCCGTGGTCACCGCTCGGTCCTCCCATCGCGTCCCATGCTGCGTACACCGCGGGTGTGGAGCAGTGCACGGGCGGTGTGAGCAACGTGAGAGTCTTCGCTTCAAACGGCAGTGGCTCCACCACTTCGCCGATACCAGTCACGCGAGCGCGCCCGCCGCGAAGACAGAACGCAACATCCGCCCCGATCCCGGCCGCACCGTTCAGGTCGTCGTAGCCCGCCCATCGCAAGATCGCGGCGGCATCCGACGAGCCCCCTCCGAGTCCTGCGCCGGCGGGAATTCGCTTGGTAAGCCGCACCGCCGCCGTCCGACCCACCAAACGAAGGGCTTTCGACACAAGGTTGTCGTCGGTGATGATCTCTGCCACACCGGCTTCGGTGACCATGTCCAAGGAATCACCCGCGTCGATCTCGAGCGTGTCGTGGATGTCGAGCGACACCATTTCAGCGTCGATCAGGTGGTAGCCGTCGCCGCGTAACCCCACCGTACGCAGCGAGAGAGTGAGCTTGGCGGGAGCATGAATCGTGACCACGACCGCAGGTTAGGGTGCGCGCATGACGCTCGGCACCCGTTCGTTCACACACGGCCTCCACGATCTTGGCCAGGGCATCGAACAGGTACCCGCGGCCGTGATCACTTCTCTCGCCGCAGCCGAGGAGATGGCCCACGAGATCCCGGAAACGATGGATGTGTTGCCTCGCGCCGCGCCCAAGTTGGGCGTGATGGGAGAATTCTTCACTTCATTGTGACGCCGACTTTCAGTCCGAGGGCATTATCGCCAGCGCCGACCACCACCTCTCCCTTGATCGATGGCCGAACTCTGGGACCGTCAGCGAGCCTGACCGGCCAGCCGAGCCCAGGCTTCGAGATCGAGAGTCTCGGGTCGCGCTTGTGGATCGACGCCGGCTGCGGCAAAGCCTTCGGGCGAGACTCGATCGACCAGCGACCGGCGGAGCATCTTGCGACGCTGACCGAACGCAGCGCGCAGAACCGGTTCGATCTCGGCGAGCGGTGTCGAAACCGGCGGCGTGTCGTGGCGTCGGATCCTGACCAGCACGGACTCGACACGCGGCTGCGGATGAAAGACCGTTGCCGGCACGCTGGCGACCACTTCGGCCACACCGTGAAACGCGACAAGAATTGACGGGATGCCCACGGCCTTGCCGGACGTGGCCGCCAAACGTTCGCCCGCCTCGCGCTGCACCATTACCAGCATTGAAGTGATCTTCGGAACATCGCGCAGAAGATCGAGAATCAGCGGTGTCGCCACGTTGTAGGGAAGATTCGCCACGAGAGACCACGATTCGTGGTTCGCCAGAATTTCGGACCAGTCGACTTCCCGCGCATCACCCTCTATGACACGCACGCCATGTGGTTCGACGATCTCTCGAAGGACCGGCACGAGATCACGGTCCATCTCCAGCGCGGTGATGTCGGCTTCATGCTCAACGAGCGCCAGGGTGAGCGAACCCAAGCCGGCTCCGATTTCTATGACCGGATCGCCGGCGCCCACCTCAGCGAGGCGGGCGATTCGGCGAACTGTATTCGGGTCGATCACGAAGTTCTGGCCAAGAGCACGGCGGGCTTCGAGGCCGTGCCGGTCCAGCAGGGCGCGTAGATCTTGGGGGGAGTGCGTCACGAAGCTGGTCTAGGAAGCGGCCGCTTGTGGGCCGCAGAGCGGCCACGGGCGCCAACCTTGACGGCTCCAGAGCGAGAAGGCCATCGCGTCCTGCGCGGTTGGCGCGGCTGCGGCGGGGTCGACTCCAACCAGCGATTGATCGTCGAGACTCGCCACCCAGTCCCAGGTGGCCTGCGAGAACTGGTACGAGCCGCGGTACCGCCCATCGGCGCTCACGGCCGAGTAGTTGCCGCTCGACTCACACTGCCGGAGCACATTCCATTGTGCGGCGGTTGGGCTCTCGGCCGACGGTTCGGTGGTGGCCGGAGGGGTCGAGTCGCCGGGAACCGTCGCCGTGGGTGGCTGCGTAGTGGGCGCCGGTGTGGTCGGCGGCGCTGTGGTCGGCGGCGCTGTTGTGGGCGCAACGGTCGTGGGTGGTGAGGTTGTGGTCGCCGCGGCGACGGCGGCGGCCTGGCGTTGAAGCTCGACGACACGGGCGGTTTCGTCCGCGGCCACCTGGTCTGCCGCGGCCTGTCGGACGTCTTCGGCGATCTGCACCGCCTGTTGCAACGAGTCCGCTCGCAGGGTGTCTCGAGCGCTCGTCCATGCTTCGGCGCGCGAGGAGAACGCCCCAACATCTATCTCCAGAAGGGGCGTGACCGCGGCCACCGGCTGGGTTGCGAGAATCAGCGACATCACGACGACCACTGCCAATCCAATGGCGCGGCGAGATGTGCGGCGGTTGCCGTCCAGAGCTCCATCCTTCCCTCTGGCATGAGCCACATTCGCAGCTCATGGGCGTCGTACAACACGCGACCGTATGAGCTTCGTAACACAATTGCAACCTTAGGCCAGAGGCCCAGGACCCTCAGATGACATCGAAACCGTAGAACGCGGCGGCCGTTGCCCATGTTGCGGCCTCGACCTCTTCGACCGAGATTCCCTTCGCCGCTGCGACCGCCGCACCGACCAGTGGCACGAGGGCGGGCCGATTCGGCTTTCCGCGATGCGGGACCGGGGCAAGGTAGGGGCTGTCGGTTTCCACCAACAGCTGATCGATCGGGCACTCCGCCGCGGCGTCGCGCAGGTCTTGGCCGCTCGGGAAGGTGATGATTCCTGAGAACGAGAGCAGCGCGCCCCGGGCTCGGCACTCCGCTCCTTCGGGCGCGCCACCCGTGAAGCAATGAAAGACCGTCCGCCTCGGGGTGCCCTCCGCATCGAGGACCGCAAACGTGTCATCCCACGCGCTGCGCGTGTGGATGACAAGGGGGATGTCGCGTTGGTTCGCTATTGCGATCTGGCGGCGGAAGACATCTGCCTGCACATCGCGAGGCGAATGGTCGTAGTGGTAGTCGAGTCCGCACTCCCCGATCGCCAACACCTCAGGCGCATCGAGCAACTCCTCAAGCCCGCCAATACCGTCTTTGGCATCGTGGGGATGAACGCCGGCCGTTGCCCAGACACCGTCGTGGGCACGGGCCACAGCCATCATCTGCTTCGACTGCTCGATGGTTGTGCCAACGGTGACCATCCGGAGAACACCAGCGGCGCGGGCCTCTTCGACCTGTTCGGCGCCATCCGCGCCCGGAGGGATATGGCAGTGCTGATCAACCCACGACATGACGTGTCCGCCTCAGTCTTCGCCGAGCAACTCGTCGAGGTCGACCTTCGCAAACAATGGCACCGGCTTTTCGATCACCGTGCCGGGGGCAACGGGCACTCGCTGCCAGCCTTCGACGGCACCGAGGGTCTCGTCGAGCACCGCGCTACTGAACGGCAGAAACGGCGTGAACCCGATCCGGATGCCGTTGATCGCGTCGAGTGCGGTAGCCAGCACAACGGCCGATCGTTCGGGATCAGATTTCGCGAGTTTCCACGGCTCGGTGGCGTTGAGATAGGCGTTGATCGCTTGGGCGCCGTCCATCGCACTTCGCAGTGCGGCGCGGAGCTCGACCCGTTCGATCTGCTCGCTACCGGCGGCCAACATGGCGTCGACGGTCGCCAGCACGACGTCGTCTTCGGCTGCTCGGCCGACCGATTCGGGCTGGGCGCCATGGTTCTTGTGCACCATCGACAACACCCGGTTGACGAGGTTGCCCCACGTCGCCACGAGCTCTTCGTTGATCCGGCGAGCGATCTCCTCCACGGAGATGTCAGTGTCGGCTTGCTCGGGGAAGTTGGCCGCCAACGCGTAACGCAGACCGTCGGGCTGGAACATGTCGAGCCCCTCCTGAATGGTGAGACCCACCCCGCGGCTGGCCGACGCCTTACCGCCCTTGAACGTGACGTATTGGTTTGCTGGAACATCGTCAGGCAGATGCAGATCGCCCGAACCCATGAGCTGGGCCGGCCAGAAGAGGCAGTGGAACGGGATGTTGTCTTTGCCGATGAAATATACGTGGCGGGATTCGTCGTTCTCCCACCAGTTGCGCCAAAGGTCGTCGTCGCCTTGTTGTGTGGCCCATTCCTGCGATGCCGACAGATAACCAATGACGGCGTCGTACCAGACGTAGATGCGCTTACCCGGCCCCAGATCATCGACCGGGAGCTCGACGCCCCAGTCGAGGTCGCGGGTGATCGCCCGATCGAGCAGGCCTTCGTCCTCGGTCCAGCCGAGGGCGAAGTTCAGGACATGGGGCCGCCAGCCCTGCTTGTCCTTCAGCCAGGCCGCGACCTGTTCGTTGAAGTCGGAATAGCGGTAGTAGAAGTGTTCGGTCGCCCGCAGTTCTGGCGTGGCGCCACTGAGTTTGGAGCGGGGGTTGCCAAGCTCGGTTGCGTCGAGGGTGCGGCCGCAGTTGTCGCACTGGTCGCCGCGAGCCTCCTCATAGGCGCAGTTCGGACACGTGCCTTCGACGTAGCGATCCGGCAGGAACCGTTTGGCTTCCGGGTCGTAGAACTGATCCGAAGTACGCCGATCGATGTGTCCGTTTTCGAGCTGACGTAGGAACATTTCCTGCGTTACTCGAGCGTGGTGCGGCGTGCCAGTGGTGGTGTAGTTCTCCCACTGGATACCAATGGCGTCCCACTGAGCCACGAACTCATTGTGGTAGCGATCGACGATGTCTTGTGGCGTGACGCCCTCGACGTCGGCGCGGACCGTGATGGGGGTGCCGTGAACATCGGACCCAGACACCATCAACACGTCGTTGCCGACCCGACGTTGGTGGCGGGCAAAGACATCGGCCGGTAGATAGGCGCCGGCGAGATGACCGAGGTGCCGAGACCCGGACGCATAGGGCCAGGCAACGGCAACAAGAACAGGGGTGGACATGGCCCCCGAGGCTACCGGTGCGCTTTGTCGGCAGGTCACCAATTCGCATCCGGCGGCGAGATCGCCCGGGCGTTAACTCGCGGTGACGTCTCTCAACATGGTCGCCGAAGCCGGGACTAGCACCGGGGCATCGCTGTCGACGCCCGAGCGTGAGCGCACGTCTTCGATTCGATCGAGTTGGCGTTCAAGCTGGCGGCGACGGGTGCCCGAGAGATCGCCGAAGCTCGTGGTGAGCGTGGTGATATGGCGGTCGACCTTGTCGATCTGCTCGGAGAACTTTCGCCATTGCTCGCCAAAGCCGCTGAGGCACTCGAGAATCTCTTCCGTCGCTCGTTCGACCTGGAAGGTGTCCATCGCCTGACGGATGACGGCGAGCACCGCAAACAACGAGGTGGGTGAACAAAGCACCACCTTTTGGCTGAGCGCGTCATCCAGCAAGGTCATGTCGTTTTCGTGGATGAAGCCGTAGACGCTCTCGTTGGGGATGAAGAGCAGGAGATACCCGACCGTGGTGTCTTCGGCGGCGTAGCCCCGGCCGTTGAGCTCCTTGACCCGATCGCGCACGTCTCGAAGGAAGCGATCTTTGTAGGCCGCCGCTTCGATGTCGGTGGGGGCCTCAAGATGTCGGAGATAGTTCGTGACCGGGAACTTGACGTCCATATGGAGCTGACGATCGTCGGGCAACAGGAATGTGAAGTCGGGCTTCGTGCCACCTTCGATCATCTTCTGCTTGCGATAGTTGATGCCCTCGCGCATGCCCGCAGTGCGGAGCACATCTTCCGCCATCCGCTCGCCCCACTGCCCGCGGGCCTGCGGGTTCGCCAAGGCTTCACGAAGATGCTGTGTGGTCTCGGCCAGAACCTTCTGCTGACGGGTGGCTGCCTCGAGGCTCTCCACGAGTTGCCCGTGTTGTTGAGCACGTTCCTTCTGTAGCTGGGCCACGAGTATGCGGACCTGAGCGAGCTCTCCACTCATTGCGGTGACCTGTTGGCCCAAGTTCTTCGACATGCCGCCAACCCGGGCATCGACGGTTTCGGATAGGCCGGTGACCCGTTCGGCGACCAGCTTGTCGACCTCTACGACCTTTGCCTGCAGCGAAGCGACAACACCGCCGAGCTGCTCATCGATGCGTTCCGAGGCACCCTTCATCCGAAGATCGATCGCTTCGCGACGCACGTCGAGCTCGGCGTTGCCGGTTTGCAAACGGCTATCGAAGCTCTCGCCGGCGACGGCGACCACCCGCTCCATAACACCATCCACCTGTTGTGCTTGGCGGGCCGAGAGCTCAGACGCCAACTGGGCAACAACGTCGTCGTGGGCCGACTGGCGGGTTTGCACGAGGCGAAGGCCTACCGCAACACCAAGGGCGGCGGCGATAAAGAGAGAGGCGATCAGAGAGATCACAAGCACTGGTTCCACGAACCGGATGCTACGAAGGGGGTGTGACAGCCCTGGGGATGCCGAGCGCAAGCTCGTAAGCGCGTCGCCGTCCGACGCCCAGGCGCTCGGCCACAGAATCGCTCGCGTCGCGTCGAGTTGCACCGGCTTCCAACTCCGCCTCCAGCACCGAGACAATCTCGTCGTCGGTGGCATCGGCCGGGGGCGCCGCACCTTCGATCACGACGACAATCTCGCCTTTCGGGGTCGGATCGGCCCATGCCGCCAATTCGGCGAATGTGCCCCGCACGAACTCCTCATGGAGTTTCGTGAGCTCCCGGGCAACCGTGGCCCGCCGCTCGGATCCGCAGATCTCGGCCAGCGCCAACATGGTGGCGGCCACTCGCTTGGGTGATTCGTAAATGATGACCGTGCGAGCTTCCTCCGCGATCGCCGCAAGACGCTGCTTGCGCTCCGTTCCCTTGCGGGGCAAGAAGCCTTCGAAGACGAAGCGGTCGGTTGCGTGGCCGCTGGCGACGAGCGCGGCCACCGCGGCGACCGGCCCCGGCACGACAGTGACCGTGTGTTCGGCGGCGATTACCGCGGCGACGAGCCGGCTACCGGGATCAGACACTCCCGGCGTGCCAGCATCGGACACCAGCACGACGCGTCCCCCCGCATCGAGGATGCCAACGACCTCGTCGACCGAGCGGGCCTCGGTGTGATCGTCGACGCGTCGAAGTCGGACACCGTCGATTCCGGCATGGGCGAGCAGCCGGCCGGTACGACGGGTGTCTTCGCAGCAGATGAGCGCGGCCTTCTCCATCTCGGCCACGGCCCGCGGCGACAGATCGCCGAGGTTGCCGATCGGCGTAGCCACCAACACGAGAGCGGCGCTCATTTACGCACCTCAATCTGCACTCCCGGCACAACGCCCCATCGCCGCAGCGACCCGGCCTCGGCCTCAATCACGCAATGGGCCCGGCGTCGCCAGCGTCCAAGTCGACCGGGCGGCATCGTCACCACGGAAAGCACCACCATGGCGGCGTCGACATGGGCGACGTCGATCGCGAACTGCATCCACACCGTATGCACCGAGCGGGCAGGGCGAAGCAGGATCGCTCCTTCAATTCCGGCGCGGCCGAGCAGCCCGCGACGGCGAGTAGATGCAGCGTCGGCGATCTCAAGAGATGCCACCACACGATCGTCTACGACCAGCCACGCCATGGCGGAAATCTAAACCCACAACGCATAAAGCGGGCGTCTACCTATGGTGAAGCAATGACGTCGTCCGTCCCTCTGATCGACCTCACCGCCGCTGGAGACTTGGGTTCTCCGGCCCGCGAGTACCTCGTTGCCGCGGTTGATCGCGCCTGTCGAGACGTCGGATTCTTCACAATTACCAATCACCCGATCAGCCGTGAGCTGCAATTGGAGATGCTCTCGGCGGGGCGAGAATTCTTCGACCAGCCGTCGGCGAAGAAAGCTGAGATCGCCATCGAGCAGTCCAACCATCACCGCGGTTATGCGGGGATTGGCGCCGAACAGCTGCAGCCGGATCTGCCGGGGGATGCCAAAGAGACGCTCGACTTCGGCATTGAACGCGCCCTCGATGATCCCGGCTGCTCCCCGCTCGAAGGCCCAAATCAGTGGCCCGACCTTCCCGGGTTTCGAGACACCGTCGAGCGTTACCAGGCAGCAGCGCGGGAAACCGCGTCGCTTCTCCTCGGGGTGATCGCGACCGCCCTCGATCTGCCGCTCGACTTCTTCGAGCCCGGACTCGCCCATCCCCTTCTCGGCTCGCGGATGGTCCACTACCCACCGATACCAAACCAGCAGATCGACAAGCAGCTCGGCTGCGGCGCCCACAGCGACTATGGATGTCTCACGCTATTGCTCACCGACGGTGTCCCCGGCCTCCAACTTCTGCGCCGCGACGACACCTGGGTTGACGTCGGCGCATCCGCCGGCGAACTCATCGTCAACCTCGGCGACCTTCTTGGCCGCTGGACCAACGACTTGTACCGCTCCACCAAACATCGCGTGCAATCCCCGACCGACCGGCATCGTTACTCCGTGCCGGTTTTTGTCGACCCGGGCTACGACACCTACGTCGAGGTTCTCGACTCGTGCATCGACGCGACACGACCGGCCCGTTATGAGCCCGTGGGGGCGGGTGACTATCTACGATCTCGATTCGACGACACGTTTGCGTATCGCCAAGACGATTAGACGCCCGCGGTCTCGAGCTTCGCTGCCTTAGCTTCGCGACGCTCAACGAGACGAGCGCCCACCTTGCCAACGCGGCCGATGTACTTGACCAGCCGGGCGCGTGCCTCTTCCGCCTCAGCGGAAAGACCCTCGATCGATTCCAGCGCCCAGTCTCGCATGATCACGGGTTGCAGAATCTGGTCGTGATGAATCCCCAGGTCATAGATACCGGCGTCGGCAATGGCCTTCGCGTGTGAGGCAAACCCCGGAATACCAACACCGGGCATCGCAAAGTCGGTGGCCTGCCGTTCCATCGCGATCACCGCGGCGGAAGGATCGATTCCGATTACTGCGGTGAGCAGATCGCGGTAGAAGAGGAAGTGGAGATTTTCGTCGGAGGCCACTCGGCGCATGATCTGACGACCGACGGGATCTTCGAGGGCCGTGCCGGTGTTGAAGTGTGAGATACGAGTGGCGAGTTCCTGAAGAGCGACGTAGGCGAGGCCGTCGACTGCAGTGGGCGGCTCGGGCACCTCTCCGGTGGACACCTGGATCATGCGGGCCCGCTCGAGATCGACCGGGTCGATCGCTCGGGTGGCCTGCAGGTAACCGTTGATCACCATGCCGTGGCGACCTTCTTCGGCGGTCCAGCGACGGACCCACTCACCAAACGCGCCGTCGCGACCAAACATGCGCTCAATGTCGCGGAAGTAGTAGGGGAGGTTGTCTTCGGTGAGAACGTTGACGAACAGCGCGCTGCGAAGGGCAGGCGGAATCTGGGCGTCGTTGGGTTCCCACTCGTAGTCGGGTTCGTAGTCCGTGGCCTGAGTCCATGGCACAAGAGCGTGCGGGAACCACTCCTTGGTTGTTTCGAGATGGCGTTCGAGCAGCGTTTGCGCAGTGGCTTCGAGCGCTTCGACGAGGGGGATATCAGCGGGATTCACCATGGTGAGACCCAGCCTACCTGCCGGTAGGCAGGGAACGATGCACGGGGGGTGCCGCGGGCGAGTAGAGGAGACACACTGTCTTGGACTCACGGCTGCCCGGTTGGGTTACGCCCGATCCGGCGCCCCTCACACGTTGAAGCGGAACTCCATAACATCGCCATCTTCGGCGATGTAGTCCTTGCCCTCAGAGCGAACCTTGCCGACGTCGCGGGCGGCGGACCAAGACCCGAGAGCGAGGAGCTCCTCAGCCTGGATGGTTTCGGCTCGAATGAAGCCGCGCTGGAAGTCCGTGTGGATCACGCCGGCGCATTCCGGCGCGCTTGAGCCGGCTCGGAAGGTCCATGCTCGGCTCTCCTTCTCCCCCGTTGTGAGAAAGGTTCGAAGTCCGAGCATGTGGTAGGCGCTTTTGAGGAATCGGGGCACTGCGCCTTCGCCGAGCCCAAGCGCTTCGAGCATTTCTTGGCGCTCGTCGGCGTCCATCAACGCGGCCTCGGCTTCGAGCTGCACGCTCAAGACCACGACCTCGGCGCCATCGAGCTCCGCACGAACCGGCGCGGCGATCTCGTCTTCTTGACCGATCTGATCCTCGCCAATGTTCAGCACGGCCATAACTGGCTTGTTGGTGAGAAAGAAGTGTTCTTTGAGTTCGGCTCGATCATCGGCGGAGAGCCCGGCCCGATAGAGCGGGCTGCCCTCAGAAAGGCTCGCCACACACTTCTCAAGAATCGCGGCCATGGGCTTCAGCGACGGATCGCCCTTCATGGAACGGGTGGTCTTATCGAGCGCCTTCTCAGCCGACGCGAGGTCGGCCAAGGCGAGTTCGATCTCTACGACGCGAAGGTGTTCGAGTGGGTCGGAGGGGCCGGGCACATCGGAGTCGGGGAACGCACGCAGTACGAAGACGATCGCGTCGACCTCGCGGATGTGTGACAGAAACGCGTTGCCGAGGCCTTCGCCCTGGCTCGCCCCTTCGACGAGACCGCCGATGTCGGTGAACTGCACGGCGGCATGCACGATGTTCTTGCTCTCACTCATCACCGCGAGCTGGTCGAGCCGATGATCAGGCACCTTGGCGACACCGATGTTGGGATCGGTCGTGGCGAAGGCGTACGGCGCCGCGTGGGCGCCACCGCCGGCCAACGCGTTGTATAACGAGCTCTTGCCCGCATTGGGAAGGCCGACGAATCCGAATCGCTCCATTCGGGCGAGGCTATCGACGCCGGATGCTTGTACCGTGGGAACTCGTGACCGACGTGACCGACTCCGTGTCGTCCGCAGCGAGCGGCGCCGCCGACCGCCTTGCCGATGATGCCCAGCAGGCTTCCGCCGAGCGAGCGTTCTCGAAGTCGCTCGCGGTCTCCGCGATGCGGTGCACGCTCACCTATGTGCTGATCCCCTTCGTCTTCCCGATCATCGGGTTTGGCACGGGTGTTGGCCCCTGGATCGGCGTGCCGATCGGCATCGCCGCCATCATCGCCAACGTGGTAAGTATCCGGCGCTTCCATCGCGCCGACCACAAGTGGAAGTGGCCGATGACCGCCATCAACGTTGGCATCATCGTTCTCCTCATCGTGCTTGTGGCGATCGACTTCACCAACCTCTAGTCTCGCTCTGCTCAACTGTTCGTCGCTCACGGCAGATGTCGTAGGGCGAGCGTGGAACCCATGGAGCCGGTTTTCGCGCTAGGGCAAGTAATTCACTATCTCGACCGCGAGCTCGTGCCCGGACAAAAGGTTCGGGCCTTCCAGCAGGCGATCGAGGTTGTGGTGGAGGTGGGGCCCAGCGAGATCTCGGCCTGAGCCGCAGCCGGAACCCTCACCGACCTCGAGGCAATCGGGAAGTCCACCGCCGAAGTCATCGTCGACGCGATCGACGAAAACCACGATGGCTACCTGGCGCGACTTGATGAGCGCAGTCAGATTCCTGTGGGCGAGGGCGAGGCCGTTCTTCATGCCCTTCGCGGCGATTGCCATGCCCACACCACATGGTCCGATGGCGGCGCGCCGCTGCGCGACAT
This sequence comes from Candidatus Aldehydirespiratoraceae bacterium, assembly GCA_047639555.1. Taxonomy (GTDB): domain Bacteria; phylum Actinomycetota; class Acidimicrobiia; order Acidimicrobiales; family Aldehydirespiratoraceae; genus JAJRXC01. Next base: position 6,113 of record JBLIOE010000024.1, on the reverse strand, counting down.
GGCCGAGACCGCTATCGCTATCGGCCACGACTGGATGGCCATCACCGACCACTCCGCTCGCCTCGCCATTACTCACGGACTCAGCGAAGAACGCCTCACTCGCCAACTCGACGAGATGACGGGGCGGATGGTGATGGCGGTCGCGAATCCCCACGCCGACGTCCTCGGCCATTGCCCCAACCGCAAGCTGGCCGGTCGGGGTCGTCCGCCCTCGGAGTTCGACCCGGAGATCGTGTTCGCGGCGTGCGCCCAATTCGACACCGCAGTCGAAATCAACTGCCGCCCCGAACGTCAGGACCCGCCCGAAGACCTGCTCGGGCTCGCCGTGCAGTGGGAATGCAAGATCGCGATCAACACCGACGCTCACGCCACCGGGCAGTTGGAATGGCAACCCTACGGAGCCGATAAGGCCGTGCGGCGTGGCGTGCCAGCTGACGACATCATTAACACCTGGTCGGCCGATGAACTCCTCGCCTGGCCCACATCACATTCGTCGTGATGAGGCCTCCCGTAAGGGGACGCAAATCTGAGTCGGCCCGCTATCGTATTGGCCATGTCGAAGCGCACAAAGAAGAAGAAGGCGAAAACTCGCCGTAGCAAGGCCAACCACGGGCGCAAGCCAAACCAGGGCCGCAACAGCTAAAAAGTTCTTCTCAATAGAGCGTTCTTCTCAATAGAGCGTTCTTGTAACTGAGTCTCTGCGCACCGCTGGCCTCGACCGGCGGTGCTGCTCGTTTTGGCCCTATCCGTTTTGGCCCGGCCCGGCCCGGCCCGTCAGCCGGGGGCGAACTGGCTAGATCCGCACGATCCCATCGTCGGTCGCCTTCAGAGTGCGGCCGGGGCGAGCGTTGGTGACCTCGTCGTTGATCACTGTGATCTCGCCCGCTTTCACGGTGTAGAGATATCCCGCCACGTCCTGCAGGAGGCGACGGCCGCCGGCGGGAAGGTCGTGCACCATCCGCGGCGTGCGCAGTGTGAGCAGCGCGTGATCGATCACGTTGACATCGGCCAGCATTCCCGGCGCCAGCACACCGCGATCCATCATTCCGTAGGTACGAGCGGTGGCCTGGGTTTGTTTGTGCACGACAAGCTCGACGGGCAACTGCTCACCGCGGGTGCGATCTCGAGTCCAGTGCGTGAGCATGTAGGTGGGCATCGACGCATCACAGATAAGGCCGCAGTGCGCGCCGCCATCGGAGAGGCCCATGATCGAGGCGGGGTGCGCGATCATTTCGCGGATCGCTTCGTGGTCGTGGTCTACATAACTCCCGAGCGGCATGAAGATCATGGCCTTGCCGTCGTCCTTCCCCATCCAGTCGTAGAGCACCTCTTGAGGAGTGCGTCCCTCACGAGCGGCGACCGCCGCCACGCTCGTTTCGGGAAGCGGCTCATAGTCCGGGATGTCTCCGAGCGGATACATCTGTTCGAAGTTGTTGGCCAGATAGCTCGTGAAGCCGTTGTCGGTTGAGATCTCTTCGCTGAGCAACCGGGCCTTGAACTCCGGATCTCGCCATTTCGCGAGACGAACCTCGTGCGAGTCGCGCCAGATCTCCCGGTACGACGGGTGGGCGCGGAATGGGTGGAACGAGGACTGCAGTCCGTAGAGGAGGCCGGTGGGTCGGGTCGGCACCTGCGGCGCGATCATCGAGCCTCGCGCCGTCTGGGCCGCGTCGTCGTCCATCGCCTGGCGGTAGCCGAGCGGGCTGCCGGGGTCTTGGGCCAGTGTGTAGGTGCACGGGATTCCGGCGGCCACCAGATGGTTGAACCACGGCCACTCAGCCTTCTGATGCACACGGTCGCTCACAAACTGGAAGAGGCCCCGTCCAACCGCGACGAGTTCGTCGCCGATCGCCATGAGTTCTTCGTCAGGAGAGAAGGTGCCGGGTTCGTACCCATGCTTCGAGCGGTGCTGGATCGTGCGGCTCGTCGAGACCCCGAGGGCCCCTTCGCGAACCCCGTCGGCCATCACCTTCGCGATCTCCGCGATCTCGGCGGCGGTGACGTCGTATTCGTGGGCGCGGTCGCCGAGCACGTAGGCCCGCACCGCCGCGTGAGGCACGGTGGTGCCGAGGTCCATCGTGCGGTGCGTCTTGGCGAGCGAGTCGATGTATTCGCCGAATGTCTCCCAGTCCCAGGTGATGCCTTCGGCCAGCGCGGTGCCGGGAATGTCTTCGATCGCTTCCATGAGTTCGATCAGGAATTCCTGACCACCCGGGCGGACCGGCGCGAACCCCACACCACAGTTGCCCATCACCGCAGTGGTGACCCCGTGGTTGACCGATGGCATCATCACTTCGTCCCAGCTGGCCTGGCCGTCATAGTGCGTGTGCACATCAACAAAGCCGGGCGTGACGAGCGCGCCATCGGCGTCGATCTCGCGAGTGCCCGATTCGTCAACCGTGCCGACCACGGAAATCTGGTCGCCGTCGATCGCGATGTCCGCCGATTGAGGCGCCGCCCCGGTGCCGTCGACAACCTTGCCACCGCGAATCACGAGATCATGCATGTCGCAGTGTCGCAGATTCGCCAGTCCGTGCGACACTTGACGTGTGCTCGTATTCGACGGTGATTGTGGCTTCTGCACGAGTTCGGCTCGTTGGCTCGAGGCGCGCCTGCCCAGCGAGACCGAGGTTGTGCCGTGGCAATCATGCGATCTGGGCGCACTGGGGCTCACCGAAGCCGACGTGACAACCGCGGCGTATTGGATCGACGATCAGGGCACTGCTCATCGCGGCCATCGAGCGATCGGCCGGTCGCTCATCGCGGCCGGAGGGATCTGGCGCCCGCTCGGACGAATCACGATCACTCCCCCGGTTAGCTGGCTCGCGAGCCCGGTGTACAAGCTGATCGCCCGCTATCGCCACAAACTTCCCGGCGCCACCGACGCCTGCCGACTCGATAGCTAGCGCTGCTCGTCGCGAGGCCAGATCGGATCCCGCTTTTCCACGAAGGCCGTCATGCCTTCCCGCATCTCCGGGTTCATGATCGAGCGCTGGAAGACCCGCGCGTCGTGCGGGCGGAGCTGTCGGTTGATGTCGTCCTTGATGACGGCGCGGCTAACGGGCGCACCCAGCAAGACCTTCGCCACGAGCGCGTCGAGGGCCGACTCGAACTCATCATCGGGCACGATCTGCTGCACCAGCCCCATCTGCATGGCTCGTTCCGTCCCGAAGACCTCCATCGCGAACATGATCCAACGGGCGTTGCCCACACCGACCCAATCGGCAAGGCGGGTAGCCATGAAGACGTCGGGCGCGCCGCGCAAGAGCTCGGGGGCTCGGAACCGCACCGACGCTTTCGCGATCGAGAAGTCGCAATGCAGCATCAGGTCGAGACCACCGGCGTAACAAAGGCCGTTGACCGCGGCGATCACGGCGGCCGAGCAACGCTCAAGATGGCGAAACGGAAAGTGATCGGTGGGGTCCCACTCGGCGGACAGGGTCGGGTCATCGATCGAGTTCCCGGCCATGTCGCCGCCGACGCAGAACACATCGTCGGTGCCGGTGATGACGAGCACGTCGATGTCGGACTCTTTGTCGGCCAGGATCGCGGCACGCTTCACGCCGCGATACATGTCTTGCGTCATCGAGTTGCGGCGATCGACCCGGTCGATCCGCACCCGCAGCACATGGTCGGTGTACGCCGCCACCAGGCAAGGCGATCCGAGGTCGATGACTTCGCCGTTCTTCATGGACCGGACGGTAGGCGATCGATCGCTGCGTGGTAGACCCGAAGCCGTGAGTATCACACTTTCTGAAGCCGAATCCCGGCGCGTTGTCGCCGGATACGGCGTCCCTGTTTCCCCCTTTGTCACCGGCACCAACACCGACGAGGTCATCACTGCTGCCAACGCAGACTCCACGGTCGTCTACCCGGTCGTGGCCAAGCTCTGCGGTCGGGCGATTGCCCACAAGACCGAGCGGGGCCTTGTGAAGTTGCGTCTCGCCGACGAGGCGGCCCTTCGCGGCGCGTGCGATGAACTGTTCGCCGCCGCCCGGGCCGACGATGGCGATGTCGAGGTGCTCGTGTCCACCATGGTCGATGGCAATCGTGAGCTCATCGCGGGCCTCAACGACGATCCTCAGTTCGGCCTCACCATCATGTTGGGCGTGGGCGGCATCCTCGCCGAGGCGATCCGCGACGTGGTGTTTCGTCTTGTTCCGATCACTGAAGTCGACGCGGCCGAGATGATCGATGACCTCGCCACCCAGCGTCTCCTCGAAGAGTTCCGGGGCGAACCCGCTCTCGACCGTCAGTCGCTCATCGATGCACTCGTCGCCCTGGCCCAAGTCGGCGAACAGGAGACGGGCATCCGCTCGGTCGACCTCAACCCGTTGATTCTTGTTGACGGCAAACCCATCGCCGTGGACGCACTCCTTGAGATCGATGCTGCGGAGGCAAACCAGTGACCAACCACGATCTGTCCACGCTCTTCGACCCGAAGGGCATCATCATCACCGGTGTCTCCAACCACCCCGGCAAGTTCGGATTTGTGACGCTGCACAACCTTCTTGTTTCTGGCTATATGGGCAACATCTTCCCGGTCGGTCGAGAGCCGAGCGAGGCGCTGGGTCGGCCGGTGCTCGGTTCGATCGACGAAGTGCCCGAGGGCGCAGCCGACATGATCTTCATCTGCACCCCGCAGGCCATCAACGAAGACCTGCTGCGCGCCGCCGCGGCCAAGGGTGTCACCGCGGCGTTCTTTGCCGCGGCCGGATACCGCGAGGCCGGACCCGAAGGAGTGGAAGCCGAACAGCGCCTCGTCGCGTTGGCGGACGAGCTCGGCATCGCCGTCGCCGGCCCCAACGGCCAGGGTGTTGTGTCGACGCCATCGAAGATGTGCGCCCAGATCGTGGCGCCCTACGCCCCGGCGGGCCGCATCGCGATCGCGAGCCAGTCCGGCAACTTCGTCTCGTCGTTCCTCAACCTCTCGCATCACACCGGCGTCGGTATCAGCCGAGCCGTGGCAGCCGGCAACGCGGCGGTCCTCGGTATTGCCGACTATGTCGAATGGTTCGCCGATGACCCCGAGACCGACGTCTGCCTCGTTTACATGGAGTCGGTCGACAACGGCCGCGAGATGTTCGATCGACTGCGGGCCGTGGCCGAACGCAAACCCGTCGTCGTCGTGAAGGGTGGAGCGTCCGACGCGGGCGCTCGAGCGGCCGCGTCGCACACCGGCGCGCTCGCCTCCGACGACGCCGTCTTCGATGGCATGTGCCGCCAAGCCGGCCTGATTCGAGCGCGAGACGTCGAGGAAGCGTTCGAGACCGCGGCGACAATCGCCACCCAGCCCCTGCCCAAGGGCGACCGCGTCGTCGTGGTCACCACTGTCGGCGGCTGGGGTGTTGCCGCCGTTGATGCTATGGCCGACAGTCGCCTCGAAGCCACGCCTTTACCCGCCGACCTCTACGCAGCGATCGACAAGAAGCTGCCGCCCCGTTGGAGCAAGAACAACCCGATCGACATGGCCGGTGGCGAAACGCGCGACACCGTGCCCGAGATCATGGAACTCGCCGCCGCGCATCCCGATGTCGATGCCGTCCTGTTCCTCGGACTCGGCATCCAATCCAACACCGCGGCAATGATGCGCGAGGGCGAGTTCTACCCCGACCACGGTCTTGAACGAATCGTGAACTTCCACGAACGCCAAGATGCCCGTTACGCCGAAGCGGCGGCCGAGATTTCTGAGCGGACCGGCACCCCGGTGCTGCTGGCGACTGAGCTCGCCAATGCTCGTCCCGACAATGCCGGTCCTGCCGCGGCGCATGCTGCAGGCCAGATGTGTCACTCGTCGGCTGGTCGGGCGATCCGCTCGCTCGATCTCATGGCCCGCTATTCGAATTGGCGACGGAGCCGCGGCCTCTGAGTTCTAGGGTCAGTGCATGGCTACAACCCCCGAACCTCCATATCTCGCGGTGATCTTCACCAACCGACGAGCCGGTTGGGGCGACCCGCCGACCGACGCCGCCTACTGCGCGGCGGGCGCCCGTATGGATGAACTCGCGAAAACGATCCCCGGGTATATCGGCATCGAGTCGGCCCGCAGCGATGATGGGACCGGCATCACGGTGTCGTACTGGGAAGACGAGGACGCGATCGCACGCTGGCGG
>JBLIOE010000023.1:0-66847 GCA_047639555.1 Candidatus Aldehydirespiratoraceae bacterium | reverse complement strand
CCGGCACCAACGATCAGGGATCCGTCCGCGATCGACGGGAGGTAGGCGGCCTTCTGGGCGGCGGTGCCAAACTCCACGATCGGCATGGCACCCATCACGGCAGTGGAGAGGAGGGGCACGGGTGACGCAGTGGCGCCCACCTGTTGCAACGCCGTGGCCGTGGCGAGGTAACCGAGACCGAGGCCGCCGAACTCCTCAGGGATTGCGGCCCCGAGCACACCCGCTTCGGCGAGGGCCGCCCAGGCTTCCGCGTCGACCCGATCATCGGCGGCGCTGAGCTCACGAAGCCGTTCGTGAGTGGACTTGTCGCCGAGGATCTGCCCGGCGAGATCGTGAATCGCTTGTTCTTCCTCGTTGAGGGTGAAATCCATTATCGATCCGCCTTTGGGTAGCCGAGGCCGAATTGCGACACGAGGTCACGCTGCATTTCGTTGGTGCCACCACCAAAGGTGAGGATCACGGTGGAGCGGTATTGCATTTCGAGCCGGGTGACGTGGCCGATTTGCCCCTTACTGATCGCGGCTTGGGGTCCGTAGATCTCCATAAGCCGGCGATACGCCCGGGTATAGAACTCGGTGCCATACACCTTCACGCCCGACGAGTCGGCAATGAAGCCCGTCATGTTGTCCATGTCTGACTCGTTGTTTGATGAGCCCGCGCCGTCGATCTTGGTGGCGACAGTCCAGGCCACCTTCCAATTGGCCAGCCGGAGATATTCGAGTCCGGCGGTGACCTCGGCGAGGTTGCGCTGCACCCACGCCTGGTCGATCACGCGGCTGCCATCCGCTCGTTTGGTGTTCTTCGCGTAGTCGATGGTCTCTTCGAGCGCCTTCGACACCATCCCGGACGAGCAGATCGTCACCCGTTCACGGTTGAGCTGGCTCGTGATCAGCCCCCAACCACCGTTCTCTTCGCCGATCATCGTGGAGGCGGGAATCCGCACATCGTCGAAGAACGTGTGGTTGATGTCGTGGCTCGAGAGGAGGTCGAGTGGTTCGATCGAGAGACCCGGCGTGTCCATCGGGATACAGAAGAGCGAGATGCCCTTGTGCTTCTTCACCTCGGTATTGGTTCGGGCCGCGAGCCAGATGTAGTCGGCGTCCTTCGCTAACGACGTCCAGGTCTTCTGGCCGTTGATGATGTACTCATCGCCGTCCTTGACAGCCCGGCACTGCAGCGCCGCCAGGTCGGTGCCGGCATCAGGCTCGGAGTAACCAATACAGAACGTGATCTCGCCCCGCGAGATCTTCGGCAGAAAGAACTGCTTCTGCTCTTCCGTGCCGTATTGCATGAGCGTGGGGCCCACGGTGTTGATCGTGAGCATCGGGATCGGCGCGCCGATGGCGACTGACTCGTCGAACATCACGAACTGCTCGACGGCGCTGTAGCCGCGGCCGCCGTATTCTTCAGGCCAGCCAACGGTCAACCAACCATCGCTGCCCATCTTCCCGACGATCTCGCGATGGACAGGGCCACAACCCTCTTCCTCGGCGAGGCGCTCTCGAACGTCGTCGGTAAGAAGGTCGGTGTAGTACGCCCGGAGCTCAGCGCGGAGCTCCTCCTGCGTCTCGTCATATCCGATGTACATCGTGCCGTTTTAGCGCAGTTACCTTTCTAGTCAGGAATCGGGAATGTGCACTCGGCTTTTCCCGGACCCCAAGCGTCTCTCTCGGGGCTAACCTCGCGCCCCGTGGACCGCCAGATCAACCCGTCAATCATCGGCAGTCTGAACAGCAACGCCCGCCGGTTTCTCAAGCCAGCCTTGCGCACGGTGTGGCCAACAACCGTCACTGGCCTCGAACACATTCCGAAGCTCGGGCGGGCAGTTATTGCCCCGAACCACCTCTCGGAATTTGGCTCGGCTTTGCTCATAGGCACCCTTGTTGACGGTGCCAGGAGCTATCGATGCCGCCGCGATCGGTCTCGACGACGTCGAATTCGAACAGATGATCGGAGCCTTCGTTGTGCTTTCTGAAAAGTCGAAGCTCGACCTGGCCGAGATTCGAGCCGCAGTGCGGGACTCACTGGCCAACTACAAGGTCCCGAAGCGCCTTTCCATCGTCGACGAGATTCCTCGCAACACGACCGGCAAGATCATGCGCCGGGCTATCGCCGCTCGGCTGGGCTGGGCTGATGTTGCGCAGTAAGGCGAACGATTCATCGACGCCGCTCTCCGGGACCGCTACGGTGCGTGGCCGGTTGGCGATGATGCGTGGGGGTGAGAAGCCGTGGGCCTAGCAATGCGTGAAAGCGATGGAAGGCTGCCGATCCCGGCTGGCCATCGCGTCCTCCTTCCGGGTCGGGGCACCACATTCGTGCGTGAACTGAACGAACGAGGGAGCGGACCGACGGTCCTGCTCGTTCACGGTTGGATGGCGTCGGGCGGGCTCAACTGGCTCACGACGTTTGCCCCACTCGGCCGCGACTTTCACGTGCTCGCCGCCGACAATCGGGGCCACGGCCGAGGCATTCGCTCCCGCTCGCGCTTTCGCATCGAGGACGCGGCCGACGACTTAGCCGTCATGCTCGACGTACTCGGCGTCGACGACGCCATCGTTGTTGGTTATTCGCTCGGCGGCCCGATCAGCCAGATGTTGTGGAAGAAGCACCCCAGCCGGGTGGCGGGTCTGGTCTTCTGCGCGACCGGTTTCGATCTTGTCCAGCACGGTGGCGCACGGGTGGCTATGGGCGGCGTCGCCACGATGGCCGCTGCGGGCATGCGGGCCGGCGGCTTGCCCGGCTCCTTCTCCTCCGCCCTCGCCCGCCAGGCCACACGGGGCGCACGTGGTCAGAACCGACCACAAACGTTGACGAAGTGGGCCCGCGCCGAGATGCAGCGACACTCCTGGCGGATGGTGAGTGAGGCCGGTTTAGCGATCGGCACTTACTCGTCGAGCGACTGGATTGGCTCAATCGATGTGCCCACGGGCGTGGTCGTCACGCAACGCGACCGGGCCGTTCCACCCGAGGCGCAATATGGCCTCGCCGCCGCAATTCCTGGTGCCCGGGTTCATCGCTACGACGGCGGCCATGTGAGTTGTCTCGAGCCCGAATTCGGCGAGCTCGTCTCTACCGCGGTCACCGATGTTGCCGAGCGGGCCGGCCTCCTCCTGCCCAGCACCAACGTGATCGACTTGCGAACTCCCGCTACGACCAACCGCGCCGCGACGGCTCGATGACGCCCACACTCTTCGCGGTTGCGTCCGCGGCAACACGCAGCAGCGTGGCCGTGATCAGCACGACGGAACGCGGGGCCGCCGGGGTCTTCTCAAAGGCGGCTGTTGATGCCTGAATTGTCGGAATTGTCGAAAATCGCCGGTGACGGGCTCACCGAAGATCGGGTCGAACTCGTACACGGATTTGGCCTCCGCGTCGTGTCGAAGGGTTGGGGCGAACCGATGGTCTGGGCCCACGATGCGTTCTCGAGCATCGACGACGACGACGCGGTCGCCCTCGTCGATTTTCGCCAACTTGCTGCATCACGCCGAGTGATCCGCTATGACGCGGTCGGTCACGGCCGCTCGGCCGGTGTCGCTCGGCCCGACGATCACACCTGGGAATCCCGCGGCGACGACATGCTCCAGCTCTGCGAACGTATGCGACTCCCGAGCGTCACGGTCGGCGGCTTCTCCACGGGTGCGGCCACCGCTCTGTGGGCCGCCCACCTCGCCCCCGACCGGGTGAACCGTCTCGTACTTGCCTCACTGCCCAATGGCTGGAGTTGGCGCGCGCCGGCCGCTGGCATCCAGGGTTTGCTGGGCGCAAGCGCCTTCGCCGGGGTGACGGAACCGCTGCGCTTCGCGGCCCGGTTCGCTCCCCTTCCGCAGTACCAGAGCGGGACGATCAGCGCCTACCACGCCGCACAGTTTCGCCGAATCACGCATACGCCTCGCGATCGTTTCATCGCGGCGCTCGTCGGCTCGGCCCGAAGCAACCTGCCATCGGCAGAGGAGCTCAGCACACTGAAGATTCCCACGCTGATCCTCGCCCACCGGGGCGACCCCATCCGGCCGATAGGAACGGCGCGTCGCGTGGCCGAGGCGCTCCCCGACGCCGAGCTCGTTGTCGCCGACACCGATGCCGATGTTGCTCGGTGGACGGACATCATCCGGGCCTTCGTCGGCTAGCCCCGCCTCAGTTGGTGACGCGTTGGACACCGCCCGGTCGAGACGCAGCGGCACTTCCTTGAGACGCCACCGTACGGATCGGCGTGTGGCGTACATCTTCTGTAAAGTACGGCCGCTACTGTTCTGACCCACCCCGGCACTTCGCTGTCCAACGACCCGAGGACTCTCATGGCGCTCACCCAACTCTCCGGACTCGACGCCAGTTTTCTCTACCTCGAGACCGGTCGAAGCTTCGGCCACGTCAGCAGCATCCTGATCCTGGACCGGCCCGACGACCCCAACTTCGACCCGTATACCGAGTATCGAGCCCGCATCGGACGAGCCGTAGCCGACTTCGTTCCGTTGCGACGCCGCCTCGTCGAAGTGCCGTTCGGACTCGACCACCCGTACTGGGCCGATGACCCCGACTTCGACCTCGACTTTCACGTTCGCCACGTCGCGGTGCCACCACCGGGCGGGTCGAGAGAACTCGATGCGCTGATCGCCCGCTCGATCGGACGTCCTCTCGATCGCAGCAAGCCATTGTGGGAGGCCTACGTCATTGAAGGGCTGGAGAACGATCAGTTCGCCATCTTCACGAAGATGCACCACTCCACGATCGACGGTGCTGCCGGCGCAATGCTCACCCAACAGATCTTCGCGACCACCGCCGACGTCGACCTCAGCCAGGACGTCGCCCCCCTCCCTAGGGCCGACCCGCTGCCGCGACCGAACGAGGTGCTCAATAAGGCCGTCTTCGATCTCGCTCGCCGACCACGGCGAATGTTCAAGTGGCAGCGCAAGTTGGCGACAGAACTCTTCCGAGTGGGCCGCTCCGACCAAAGATCCGAGCTGGCCAACCTGCTTCCCGGCGTGCCCCGCACTCCGTTCAACGCCGCGATCACCCCGAACCGGCGTTTCACCTGGCGGGCCATCTCTCTCAGCGAAATCAAGGCAATCAAGACCGCACTCGGCTGCACGGTGAACGACGTCGTGATGGCGATGTGTGCCGGTGCCCTCCGTAACTATCTGCTCGAACACGACGCGCTGCCCGAAGACCCCCTCGTCGCAATGGTTCCGGTCTCGATCCGAACCGGCGACGAGGTCGACCCGTGGACCAACCGTGTCTCCAGCCTCTTCGTCACTATTCCGACTGACGTCGAGGACCCGGCCGAGCGAGTGGCCGCAATCGGCGTGACGATGGCCGAAGGTAAGCAACGCCACGATCTCCTTCCCGCCGACCTCATCGTCGAAGCCGCTTCGCTCGCTCCCGGGCTTCTGGCCCAACAAGCGGCGCGTCTCGCGACGAACCCTCGGATTACCAACGCGGGCCGCACCCCGGCCAACGTGACAATAAGCAATGTTCCCGGCCCCCGCGATCTGCTGGCCCTTGGGGACGCCCCGGTTCGGCACTATGTGCCGGTCTCGACCGTCGTCGACGGGCAGGGTCTCAACATCACCGTCCAGAGCTATCGCGACACGCTCGATCTCGGCCTCGTGTCGTGCCGTGAGCTTGTGCCCGACCTCGATCGGCTTGCCGATCTCCACATCGAAGAATTCGAACGGCTGAAAGCACTTGCCGCAGCCGCGACGGCGGCCGCCTCCACCGACTGAGCCAAATCCGCGACGAGGTGTTCGCCTATGTCGACCAGCGCCCAGACCGACTACTCGAACCGGGTCCCCGCTTCTTTGATGTAGTCGAGGAATCGCACGCCGGCATCGGCGGCGAGCTCACCAGGCCGGTACGTCGCTCCGTGCAACGTGCCCTGGTAGGCGAAGGTGCGGTGACGTTCGTAGATGTCCCAGCTCACCGGCGACCGACGGTCGATACCAACATCGATGCCCTCGAACGGTGCCATCGCCATGAGTACCGGCAAGTCGAGTGCCTCTCCCACCTGCGTGCCGCCGATCGAGATCCGAGCATTCCAGCGGAAGTTCCCGGCGTTCTCCATATGTAACGCGACCGCGGTGGTGCCGGCCGACACTTCGCCGCCGTCGATCACCGTCATGTCGCCATACCCATTGAAGGCAAAGTAGAGGTGGCCATTCTCGATGTACATCGCGTAGCCGCCTCCCTGATCGCCGTGGGCAAACAACATGCCCTGGTCGCCGTTGGCGTAGGCCAGGTCGACATCGACCTTAAAGTCGCGGGAGGAGATGAGCTGCAAAGCCCGCCACCGTTCGACCGTGGGCATCCCCGGCCGGAGCCGGACATCAGCCACAAACTCCGCGTCCGTTGGCGGCTTCGAGATCATCTTCAAGAAGTTGCCCTCATCAAGCGGGAACACTTGGTTCGCCCACGCCGCTTCCTCGAAGCCATCGACCAGTTCGGCCAGCTTCTCGGGGTGTTCGGCGGCCAAGTTGCGAGACTCCGAAGGATCCTCGGCGAGATGATGCAGCTCCCACTCCTCTTCGGAAAACGCCGTCTTCGGCTGACGGAGGGTCACGGCCGACCAGCCCTCGCGATAGAAGCCGCGGTTACCGATCATCTCGTAGTACTGCTCGGGGTGGGTGGACGCGGCGTCGCCATCGGTGATCGTTTCCGCGAAGCTGGCTCCAGCCGGAAGGGGCAGCGGCTGGCCATGTTTTTCGTTCGGGATCTCGACGCCAGTGAGCTCGGCCAAGGTGGGCAGCAGATCGGTGATGTGTTGGTACTGCGTACGGATCTCGCCCGCAGTGGCGAGACCATCAGGCCAGTGGACGATAAACGGCACCTGGTGACCGCCTTGGTGGGTGTTGATCTTGTACATCCGCAGCGGCGTATTGGAGACCATCGCCCACCCCATCGGGTAGTGCGGAAGGGTCTGTGGCCCACCCATAATGTCGAGTCGGGCGTGGTCGATCTCGATGTCGTCCATGCCGCTGTCGCGGGTCTGCGAAAGCAGTGTCCGGAAGTACTGAGAGGTGCCGTCGTACTGACCCTCGCGGGATCCGCCGTTGTCGGAAGTGAACACGATGATCGTGTTGTCCCATTCCCCCATCTTCTGGAGGTGGGACCGCAGCTGTCCCACGCTCTGATCGATCGAGTCAACCATGCCGGCGAAGATCTCCATGTACCGAGCGAAGGTCTCGCGCTGCATGTTGGAGAGGTCGTCCCACGCGGTCACCTCATGCCTCTCCTCAGTGTTGCGCGGTGGAAGCACGGTCTCAGATGGAATCACGCCAATCTCGAGCTGCCGCTCGTATCGCGCTTGACGCAACACATCCCAACCGGCGTCGTACAGGCCGCGGTACTTGTCCATGTCGGCCGGTTTTGCTTGCAGCGGTGCGTGCACCGCACCATGGGCGTAGTAGAGGAAGAAGGGCTTCGTTGGATGCGACGACCGCACTTCGTCGATCATTTTGATCGCCTGGCCAGTGAGGTCGTCGGTGAAGTAGTAGTCGTCGGGGTACTGGTCGATGTCGACGTGGTGGTTGTCCTCGTAGAGCCGATGCGGCTGATGGAAGTTCGTGAACCCATCGAGAATGCCGTAGTAGCGATCGAAGCCCTTCTGCAACGGCCAGCTATGGCGGGGGCCGGCCTCGCTGAGGTTGGAGTCCTTACAGAGATGCCATTTGCCCACCATGAGGCTGGCCCAACCGTTGTCTCGATACAGCTCGGCCATAGTGACCGCGTTGTCTCGGATCTCGTGCGCGTAGCCGGGGAAGCCGGGATCGCTGTGGGCGACGTGGCCCATGCCCGCAAGGTGGTGGTTGAGGCCGGTGAGCATCGATGCCCGGGTGGGCGAACACATCGGGTTCACATGGAAGTTCGTGTAACGAACGCCGTTGGCGGCCAGCCCGTCGATCTCCGGCGTGTCGATCTCTGAGCCGTAGCAGCCGAGGTCGGCAAAGCCGAGGTCGTCGGCCAGCATCACGATGATGTTGGGCGCCTTCTCCGGCGCCTTCGGCGGCGCGGGCCAGGACGGCTCGGAGGTGGAGAAGATCCGGCCCACCGATCCTTCGAACCCGGCATAGGCCGCCGTTGGGTCGGCGTTGTTCTCTGTGTTCGTCACGGGCGCATTTCTAGCCGCGACCGCTTACGAGAGCAGGATCCGTTTACACCGGCGAAGGATCTGCGGGCAGATACGACGATGGCGCCTCCCGTAGGAAGCGCCATCGACATCCGATCCCCCAATCGGAGTGCGTGGTGAGACTACCGCACTCCGCGGTTGTTCACTTCTTGAAGAACGCCGGGCTCGTGGCCTTGCGAGGAATCTCGGCCAAGGGCGTCGCGACCTGTTCGACGGTCGGGCCGTGTTCGGCGGCGATCGGGGCGAGGGCGTCGAGGTCGAACCGATACACCTCGGCGGCATTCCCGGCGAGCACCTGGCGCATATCGGCTTCGCTCCAGTCACAAAACGCCCGCTGCAAAGACTCAAGCGAGTACGGGTAGGTGCCCTCGTGATGCGGGTAGTCGGAACCCCACATCACCTTGTGCTTGCCGAGCGTTTTGATCGACTCGGCCTCGGCGGGCGACGGGAACGATGCACCGATCCAAACGTTTTGATCGAAGTACTCGCTCGGCTTCATCGGCAGAACGATGTCGGCGGAGAAACCCAGCTCACCGATACGGCCACCCGAAATCTGCATGTGGTACATGTCCATGCGTCGGAGTTCTTCAACTGCCCACGCGGTGCCCTGTTCAGTCATGACGTACTTGAGCTTCGGGAAGCGGTGGAATACGCCGCTCATGATCAGGTGGGAGAGATTGCGGTGGGCGAAGAAGGGCACTTCCATCAAGAAGATGAGACCCGACGCGGGGTCGTCCCCGTAGTTCGGCGTGCCGTTGCCGCCGTGTTGGGTCATCACCAGATCGAGGTCTTGCACCGCGGCCCATAGACGGTCCCAGTGTGGGGACCACAGGCCGGGCAGATCTACGTCGGGGGCGATGTGCGGCATCATGAAGGAGCGGAACCCTTCGGCGGCCGCCCATTCGAGGGTGGAGATGGCGTCGTCGATGTCCTCCAGGAAGATCTGTGGCAGCCCGCAGCGCTGCACTGGGTACTCGGCGCACCAGTCCTTCAGCCAGCGGTTGTGCGCATCGATGCCGGCGCGGCGACGCTGATATTCCTCGTCGGACTTTGGCGGGTAGGCCACCAGCATGCCGGTCGGGTAGAACGGTGGCACGGTGTTCGGGAACGTGATCTCGGCGACGACACCGTCGTCGTACTGTTCCTGGACCCGGCGCTCGTTGTCCCAGTTACGCGTACGGCCGTCGTCTTGGAGGTCGCGGTACGGGTTCTTATAGGCGCCCCGCCATTCGGCGAACGCGTCTTTCCATTCGGCGTCGAGGTACTCCTCGTACATCGCCATGTTGCCGCCGGCGTGACTGTCGGCGGAAATGATCGTGTAACGCTCGCTCATGTGAATGGGCCTCTCGTGGGGGGCGGGTACTGCTCTCTCTGACATCCTAGAGTCTAATCTGCTTAGACATCTACCTATGGGAGTTCAACGGCTACGCTCGGGACATGGCGAAGCGACGAGGACTCGATCAGGGCAATGTCATCGACGCCGCACTCACAATCGTCGATACGCATGGGCTCGATGCGCTGAGCCTCAAGGCGGTCGCCGATGCACTCGACGTGCAGAGCCCCTCCCTCTACAGCCACGTCGATGGACTGAACGGCCTCCTTGATGCACTCGCCATTGCCGTCACCGCGGAGTTCGGCGAGACCCTGCGCGACTCCGTCGTAGGGGTTGCCGGCGACAACGCGGTGTCCGCGTTCGCGAAGGCGTACCGCAAATGGGCGACCGACAATCCCGGCCGGTACGAGCTCTCGCTGCGCAAGGTCGACTCGGCCGACAAACTCTCCGCCGGCCGCAGCGCGATCGACACGATGGATCGGGTGCTCTCGGCCTACGGACTCACCGGCGCCGACGCCACCGCAGCGGGTCGAACACTGCGGGCCTCGCTCCACGGGTTCAGCACACTCGAGGCCGCCGACGCACTCGGCCGCGGCCGCCACGATGAGAGCTTCGACTATCTCGTCGAATTGTTCCTACAGGGCATCCGTGCCCACACACCACTTTCGCTCCGCGATTAGATCGGGCTAGAACCGCGGGATGACCTTCCCGCCGCGAACCCCACAAAACGCGCCTCGCCTCATCGCCGCCCTTCTCGCGCTGGCCATGATCGCGGCCGCCTGCGGCGGCGGCGACAGCGACGCCGCGGCAGTCGACGGGCCGACCACGACCGACGCTGCCCCCACCTCAACGGCAGCCCCGGCCCCGCTGACCGCGAGTTTCCGAGGAGTGAGTGAGACCACCATCAAGGTGGGCATCGTCAGCTTCGACTGGGAGACACTCGCTGACTTCGGCGTGAACTTCGGCCGGATGAACGCCGAGGATCTCTACATCGCCGCCATCGAAGAGATCAATGATCGGGGCGGGGTCCACGGACGACTCCTCGAACCGATCAGCCGTGTCTTCTTACCGGTTGGCCCGACCGACGGTGATCGGGTGTGCCTCGAACTCACCGAGGACAACGAGGTCTTCGTGGTCATCGGCACCACCCTCAACGACCAGATCCTCTGCTTTACCGAACAGCACAAGACGGCCGCGGTCGTCGCCAGCGGGATGACCCCGTCCACAATCGAGCGGGCCGACGCTCCCTACGCGGCGATCATCGACTCCGTTGACCGCCGGACGAACTCCTTCCTCAAGATCATGACGGACCACGGCGTGCTCGACGATGCGACCGTCGGTGTCCTCGGCGCGGTCGACGTCAGTCCGGAGAGCTACCACACAATGTTTGCGGTGCTCACCGACGCCGGTTTTGATCCGGTGGCCGGACTCATCGGCGGCAACGCCGAAGATCTCGAGGCCTCGGCCCGCGAGCAAGAGGTGATCGCGGAACTCATGCGCGAGGCCGGCGTGAACGTGAGCGTCTCGACGTCCGGGGTCCCACTCGTGATGGCCAATATGCGCAGCGCGGGCTATGAGACCGACCAATGGCTTCTCAGCACACTGATGACTGGCCGCGGCCTTACTGAGGAAGGCATTCCCTTCAATTACCTGGACGGAGCGCTGGGCGTGAGTAACACCCTGCTGGGGTCGAGTGAACAGCCCACGCTGGGCGACGACCCAATGATCGCCCAGTGCGTCGACGATCTCGTCGAACGAACCGGCCACAAGCTCCCCTACTTGCTCGACGCCGAGACCAATGATCTTGGCGAAGCCCTCCTCGTGTGTGCGATGGCCGATGTACTCGAAGCCGGGCTTCTCAACGCCGGACCGGTCCTCACGAACGAGTCATTCGAGGCCGGTCTCGAAGCCATCGGCGAGATCGATCTCGCGGGTTACATCGGCACCTCGCTCGGCCCCGGCGACATGGGTGTGGCGAAAGAACTCCATCTCATGGAGTTCGACGGCGATACTGGAGTGTGGCATCGCATCTCTTGAAGAATCGCCTTGGACTCGTGGCCGCCGCCGTCGCGCTGGTCGGAGCCAGTTGCGGAGCAACGGAGGCGCCCGTCGCCACCGAGTCCGACGGACCCGTCGAGATCACCGACACCGCGACCCTTCCAACTGAGCCCATTCCAACTGAGCCCATTCGAAATAGCGCGAGCTTTCGCGGGGTCACTGCCGACACCATCAGCGTTGGTGTGATGGCCGTCGAGTGGGAGACCCTCGCGGCCGTCGGCGTCGACTTCGGTCGCAGTAACTCGGCGGACTTATGGGAAGCCGCTCTCACTGCGATCAACGATCGGGGCGGGGTACACGGCCGTCAGCTCGTCGTGCACAGCGAATACTACCTCCCGGTGGGCAGCGCGAGTTTCGATGAATCGTGTGTCCGACTCACTGAGGACAAAGAGATATTTGTGGTCGTCGGGCTCCAACTCGAATCCATGGCCTTGTGCTTTACCGAACTGCACAACACGGCCTCGATCGCGGTGGCCGGGTTGGCGGATCCGTTAATCGAACGCTCCACCGCACCCTTTGCGACCTTGTGGGCATCGTCGGCCACCCAGTCGGCCAACACCGTGAGCCTCGCCGAGCAAGCCGGCCTTCTCGACGATGTGACCATCGGCGTGAGCGGTGCGACCGCGTTGGGAGACCTCGACTTCTATTCGCTGGTCGACGCGTTTGCCGAGGCCGGACACGAGGTCATCGAAGGCCTGATCGGCGACACCGGCAATGACATCGAGGCCACCGGGCGAGCGCAAGACGTTGTGTTCGAACGGATGCGAGACGCGGGGGTCGACCTCACCGTGGCGACCACCGGTGTGCCGCTGGAGATCTTCAACGCCCAGTCAGCCGGCTACTCGACCGATCGCTGGCTGCTCACGGTGATGCTCGAACCGAACGCACTGGTCGAGGCCGGCATCGACCTGCAGTATCTCGACGGGGCCTACGCAATCGTCAACACCGCGGTGGGGACAACGGCGCAGCCCGCCATGGCCGACGATCCCGGCGTCGCCCAATGCCTGGCCGATCTGGCGGCCGGCTCGGGCCGAACCGTCACGACCGAACTTGGCCTGGCCGTCAACGACATCACAGTGGCGCTCTACGCCTGCGGGATCGCCGACTTGCTCGAAGCCGCGCTCGACGCCGCCGGGCCGGAACTCACCAACGACTCGCTCCAGCTCGGGTTGGAGTCAATCGGCGAAATCGATCTGCCCGGTTACTTCGACGCCCGACTCGAACCGGGTAATCTCGGCGCCGCACGTGGCCTGCTCCTCGCCCGGTTCGACGCCGACGCTGCTGTCTGGGAGCTCGTCGACTAGAGCGACCGCCGCTGTTCGGCGAGCGTGACGCCCGCGCCCCACTCGTTGGCTTCCAACGCGCGGAGAATGCCGGCCAGGTTCCGATCACGAATTCGTTCGAGTTCGCGAATCGAGTGGGCTCCAGATTGGGCGTCGGACTGTTGCTCGATCGTGTCGATGAGCTCGTCGGTGAGCTCGGGCACGTCCATGAGCTTCGTCCAGGGCCACGAAAGTGTCGGTCCGAACTGGCGCACGAAGTGACCCATGCCGCCCTCACCACCGGCGACTCGATAGGTCTCGAACAGCCCCATCTGTGCCCAGCGCAGACCGAAGCCGTAGCGAATTGCGTCATCGATCTCTTCGGTAGTGGCGACACCGTCGTTGATGAGCCAGAGCGACTCGCGCCAGACAGCTTCGAGCAGTCGGTCGGCAATGAAGGCATCGATCTCGACCCGCACATGCAACGGCTTCATCGACACCGAGGCGTAGATCGAGATCGCCCTTTGCACGACCTCGGCGCGGGTGTGCTCACCGCCGCACACCTCGACCAGCGGGAGAAGGTAGACGGGATTGAACGGGTGGCCGACAAGAAGCCGCGATGGATGCGCCATGCCCTCCTGCAGAACCGACGGCTTAATGCCCGACGTTGACGAAGCGATCACCGCGTCGGCATCGCAGGCATCCTCGATCTTCTGGAGGATCGAACGTTTCATCTCGACGTTCTCCGGCGCACTCTCCTGCACGAACTCGGCGTCGCTACACGCCTCGTCGTAGGTCTCAACGATCTGCACCGAGCCCTCGGTGATGACGGGGAGGTCGAGGTCGGCCCAGGCCGCCCGCGCATTGGCGAAGACCTCGTCGATGATCCGGGGCGTGTCGGGATTCGGGTCGAGTACTTTCACGTCGACCCCATGCAGAGCAAGCCGGGCGGCCCAGGCCGCACCGATCACACCGGCACCGACAACAGCGGCGCGCTCGATCTCCGGCCCTCGCTTCTCAACCAAGGCTCAGACCTGCTTGGTGAGGTTTAGCTGCTCACGCACCTCGGCGGCGGTCATGACGGTTTCGTTGAGCGACTCGGTGATCGTGACGGCTCGCTCAACGAGCATTGCGTTGGTCGCCAGCACCCCTCGATCCAGGTAGAGGTTGTCCTCCAAGCCGACCCGGATATTGCCGCCGGCCAGGATGGCCGCCGCCACGAAGCGGAGCTGATCGCGGCCGATGCCAAAGGCGCTGAAGACCCAGTTGCTCGGCACATTGTTGACCATCGCCATGAACGTGTTGAGATCGGCGGGTGCACCCCACGGAACACCCATACACAGCTGGGCCAACACCGGACCCTCGAAGAGGCCCCGCTCGGCCATGCTCTTCGCGTACCAAAGGTGGCCGGTGTCGAAGAGTTCCAACTCCGGCCGAACCCCCGCGTCTCGAATCTGGCGTGCCATCTCGTCGAGCGTGGCCGTGGTGTTGGACATGATGTAGTTGCCCTCGCCGAAGTTCATCGAACCCACATCGAGAGTGCAGATCTCCGGCTTGCACTCGCGGATGTGGTCCACCCGTTCGGTGGCGCCGCCGAGGTCGGTGCCTTCGGGATCGAGCGGGAACGGCTGCTCCACCGAACCAATCACGATGTCGCCGCCCATGCCGGTGGTGAGGTTGAGCACCACGTCGGTGTCAGACGAACGAATGCGATCGGTCAGTTCGCGGTAGAGATCGAGGTCGCGGGCCGGCGCGCCCGTCTCCGGGTCACGGACATGGCAATGCACGACCGCCGCCCCCGCCTTCGCAGCATCGATCGCCGAGGTGGCGATCTGCTCGGGAGTGACCGGCACATGCTCGGACTTGCCAGCCGTATCGCCACTGCCGGTAACTGCGCAGGTGATGAAGACGCTCATGAGGTTCCTAACTGTCTAACGATTGGGATTGAAGGCGCCGGGACAACACCCGTAGCCGCGAGTAGATCTCGTCGTGATCGATATAGGTGCCGTGCAACACTCGGCTGCCGCCCGCTTCATCGATCGCGGTGCGGCCGTGCAGTACTCGACGATTGTCGAACGCCACGAGGTCGCCCGGCCGCAATGCGTAACACATCTGAAAGGGTGATCTTCCCGCGACTTCGCTGAAGCGGCGCAGCGCGGCATACGCCCGAGGCTGATCCGCGGGCGCCATGTCGGGAAAGCCGCGCACCGGGTGGAAGGCCCGCAGCGTAAGGGGCTGGCCGGGCGCACCGGCGTCGATGATTGGTCCCGACCAGCGATGGTCGTGGTCGAGCGAGCGGTTGAAGAACGTCCACCGGAGGGTGGTGAGCGCGTCATAGTGCTCAGGCTCGTTGTCGCGGAACCACGCGGCGACCGCATACCCATCGGCCATCGTGCTCAGCCCGCCGCCGCACGTGTTGATCTGGCAGTGCAGGAGCTGGAACCCCGGCGGCGTTTCCCGTGTGGGGAGATCGCTATGCGGCGGCAGCGGCAGCGGCGTATTGGCAGTGGACGTCGGGGCGAAGTCAACGCTGACCGGCCACGTCACCCCGAAGTTTGTATCGCGGAGAGCGCCGATCATCCGCCCGATCGCGGGGAGGGTCTCATCGTCGATCGGGAGTCCCTCGAGCCGGGCAAGACCGAACCGCGCGAGCAAGGTGAGCCATTCGCACAGCGCGGCGTCGTCACCGGCGAGGACTCGTCGACCATCAACCGATGGCGGTTCAACATGGTCACGAACGTCCCAGAGTTCGGCGGCGGGGAGCGCGGCGTCGACCCGCTGAGCGTCTAGCGCGACATGGTGAAGCCAGCCGGCGTCGAACTCGCTCGCGGCGCCGTCGGTCCAGTGAACAATGAGATGTCCGTCGACCACCTCGACCCGGTCGATCACCGTCGATGTCGGCAGGCTGGCGGGATCGATCTTGCCCTCGCGGGTACGTTCGTCGATACCCACATCGGCCATGCGGTTCTCCCAGAGCCAGAGCGCATAGGCGTGAAGGGTGGCCTTGTCGGCCCAGCGAATCACCACGAAATCTCCCTTATGCACCGCAGCCTCGATCGGCCGCGACGGATAGGTGTAGAAATCGGGAGTTCGACCCAGCGAGACGCGCCCAGAGATGGGCCGAACAGTACCGCTTATTCGTCGCTCAGGAGGTGAATCAGCGAGCTCGTATCCCAGCGGCCGTGGCCCTGCCGTTGGAGCCGCGCATAGAACTGATCCACCAGCGCCGTCACCGGCAAGGAGGCGCCAACCCGGTCGCCTTCCGCGAGGCAGATACCGAGGTCTTTCCGCATCCAGTCGAGGGCGAACCCAAAGTCGAATTCGTTGGCCGCCATCGTGGTCGCTCGGTTCTCCATCTGCCAAGAACCGGCGGCGCCTTGGGAGATCGTTTCGATGACCTTTTCGATATCGAGCCCCGCGCGAGTGGCGAAGTCGATTCCTTCGGAAAGGCCCTGGAGGAGTCCCGCGATCGCGATCTGGTTGACCATCTTGCACAACTGGCCGCTACCGGAGGAGCCCAAAAGGGTGCAGGCGCGGGCGTATGAATCGATGATCGGCGCGACCCGATCGAAGTCGGCCTGGTCGCCGCCACACATCACCGTGAGTGCTCCGTTTTCGGCGCCCGCCTGGCCACCCGAGATCGGAGCGTCGACGAACCCCACACCCGTTATCTGAGCGGCGGCGTAGACCTCACGGGCGACATCGGCGGAAGCGGTCGTGTGATCAACCAGAACCGTGCCGGCCGTCATCGCTTCAAGCACACCACCGGCGCCCGTGGTGACGGCTCGCACGTCAGGGTCGTCGCCCACACAGAGAAAGACGAAGTCGGCCCCTTCGGCTGCGGCCGCCGGGGTGTCGCCGGTGGCGCCATTGTGCAGCGCGGACCACGCCTCAGCCTTCGCCGTCGTGCGGTTGTAGACGGTCACCGAGTGGCCAGCGGCGGCCAGGTGTCCGGCCATCGGGGCGCCCATGACGCCCAGACCAATGAATGCACAGTTCGCCATGCCGTCAGCATAAAGCTCATAGGCTCGACGTATGGATGATCCCATTCGCATCGTCGCCTGGTCCGATTTCCTTTGACCGTGGTGTTATGTCGGGACGGTCCGTCTCGATGAACTCAAGCAGCGATTCGGCGATCAGATCGACGTGACCTGGCGATCCTTTCTGCTCCGCACCGAGTCGAAGGGCACGAATCAGGAGAAGTTCGTCGCCTACACCGAGTCATGGCGGCGTCCCAACGAAGCCGAACCGGGCGCAACCTTCAACGTCTGGTCGACCGACGAGGCACAGCCGTCATCGAGCGTTCCCGCCCATGTCGCGGCGAAATCGCTCGCTCTGATTGCGCCCGAGGCGAGCGACGCGTTCCACCACCGCCTTCTCAAGGCGTATTTCACCGAAAACCGCACGATTAGCGACTGGGCGGTTCTCGCCGATCTGGCCGGCGACGTCGGTGTGGACCGTGACGAGTTCCTTTCCCTCACTGCGGAACGAGAGAAAATCCTTGCTCAGCAAGTGATCGAAGAGCACAACGCCGCAATCGAGCAGGGCGTCACGGCCGTGCCAACCATGGTGATCAACGAGGTGCTCCCGATTCAGGGGGCCCAAGAGGTCGAAGTGGTCGCCCGCTGGATCGAGCGGCTCATCGGTCAACGCGACTCGCGCAACTGACGGGTCCGGGCAATCACCACTGCTTGAACCGACCTCGCCCCTGCGGAGAGAAGAAGCTCGGCGAGGAAGCCGAGCGTGGTGCCGGTGAGGATCACATCGTCGACGAGGATCACATTGCGGCCTTCGACGGCGGGATCGACGGAGTATCCGGCTGCCTCCACAACGTCGCGCCGACCTTCTATCGGCGTGTCGCGAAGGCGCGGCGTGGAATTCTCTCGCTTCAGTAACCCCAAGGCGACGTCTACGTCGAGCGTTTCGGCCACGCAGGCCGCCAGTGACGGAACCGGATGGGCCGTTCGGTTCGGCCCCGGCGGCACCGCAATCACGGCGGCACCAGCAGGCAAATCGAGGTCGAGTACCCAGGCGGCGAGGAGGCGTTCGAGATGACGCAGAGCATCGGTCGATTCGAGATCCTTGGCCGAAGCGACGAGCTCGCCGACTTTGGTGAGCTCATCGAAGTCGTCGCGCCAATAGTTTGCCATGACGTGGACGGCGCTTAGCACGACTGCAAACTTTTGTTAGCAAAAATGGTTGACACAGAGTTACTGCTAGTTATAGTAAGCATATCCGAACGCCGCAGTGCGCATTCGGATGCGATATCCCCCAACCTCACCCAGGAGTCAGACTAATGACTGCAGTACTCGATCAGGTCAAGAACGCCGCATACGCCTCCGTTGGCGTGAACCTTCTCGTCACCGACGCCATCGTCGGCCGTGAGCTCCCCGCTCCCGAGATGGTCGCCGAGCACACCACCATCGCCCGCAAGCAGGCCACCGAAGCCCTCACCGATCTCCGTGCCCGCACCGAGCCCCGTGTGCAGAAGTTCGAAGCTCGCTTCCCCGGACAGGTCGCCGAAGTAATGGCCACCAACCGCACCAAGGCGTGGGACTTCATCGGCATCAACGCCCCGAAGGCCACCGTTGCGGCCAAGGCCACCGCTACCCCGAAGGCCAGCGCCGCCAAGAAGGCCCCCAAGAAGAGCACCAAGAAGGCCGCGGCCACCAAAGCGTGATCTCGTAAACGTCCGTCCCCCAACGGACGAGATCGCCCGGCGCCCGGGTCACGTGGGTTGAACCTGCGTGGCCCGGTCGCTTCGCGTCCAGACTGAACGCAACAAACAAAAGACGAGAAGGAGGCGAGATGGTTGACAAAGACCCCCGCGAGGCATGGGCTGACCTTGGCGAGTACATCCGCGAACAGCGGCGCCAGGCCGAACTCTCCGTTCGAAAGCTCGCCGACCTTGCCAACGTCTCCAACCCCTACCTGTCGCAGATCGAGCGAGGGCTGAAGCGGCCATCGGCGGAGATCCTCCAGCAGATCGCCCGGGCACTCGAGGTGTCGGCCGAATCGCTCTATGTACGGGCGGGTATTCTCGACGAGGACCGGGCCACCGACCTCCTCGCCACGATCCGGGCCCAAGACGATCTCAGCACCGATCAGAAACAGGTGTTGATCCGGGTCTACCAGTCGTTTCTGCTCGAGAACGACAACGGCGACTGACTACCGGTCCCCGAGCACGATCCGGAGTACCGAACGGGTGCTCTCACTTCCGAGATCCGTCAACGCCTTCGCAATATCCACGGGAACGATGGCATTCCGGAGACGGCCATCTACCTGCACGGAGTCACCCTCGACCCGCACCGCAGTGATCTCCATGTCGACGGGAAGCCACTTGATCGGCCGAACAACCGGCCGCCGAAAACGCCGCAATAGTGGCACGGTTCGCCCAAACGCCCGAAGGGCCAGCGGCGTCACGGCAAGGTGCCTATCCCCCGCAGTGACCGACACCTCGAGCCACAACCACCCCGGTGCTCGTCGATCGCCAACTTCCAGCCGACCTTCATTCACTCGTACCCGATACTCGCCCTCGAGCGCGCCGGCCCATGTCTGAAGTGCTTCGGCGTCAATTTCGGCCTGCGCCTCGACCTGGCCAACTCGCATCCTTTGTGCCGCTGCCCCCACGAGGACGAGCGACCGGGCTTGCAAGTCGATGCTGCGGATTCGCCACTTCCCGATATGGACGTCGGCCAGCCGACCAGCCACGGATTCCCACATCGGCACTTCCCGCCCAATGACTGCGGTGGCCGAACGCATTGACGGTGGACGAACCTCGTCGACCCGTTCGACGGTGGCGCTGATCGGTGGCTCATAATCGATCTCGATCCGTCGACCGACGAGCTGCTTCGCGAGCGTGCTGGCCATGAGGTCAGCGGACTGGCCGGCGACCCCCTCCCCCCTGAGCGCGCCAGCGAAAAAGGCAAACGGGTCGAGCTTGCTTCCTCGCAAACCGAGCGGGTCGAACCAATCCGGACTCATGCCTGGACCCTAGGCGCGACCGGCGGCCGCTTCGTCGGCCCGATTGCGACCGGACAAACGAATGAGCTCCTCGTGAAGCTCAAACCAGACCGTGTGGTAGCTGTCCTTCATCGGGTGAGCCATCATCTGGCCGTCGCCGGCCCGAAGGGCATCGAGCGCGCCGATGAACCGGACGAGATATCGCTGCATCCGAGGCTCCGCTTCGGCGACAACCTCGACGATCGGGACGATCACGGTGTGGATCTCGGCCGCGAGGGCGTCGATCACTGCGGTGTCGTAGACCGCGTCCTCGTGGTCGTTGGGGACGGTTTCTCCGCCCACTTCGCGCATTTGCCACGACGTGACGACTTCCTTGAACCGGTCGTTCGCAGCGTGGAAGTCATGGAGCAATGGCTCGATGACCGGGGTCAGCCGAAGAGCATCGGACCGATAGAGCGCGTCAACGCGGGCAATCGCCACCGGAAGTAACCGGACACGACCGCCGGGCAGTTCTTGCGCTTCTTCGGCCGCCAACAACGCGTCGATCAAGGGTTGCACGGCGGCGCTCGCACAGCCGAGGATCGAGGCAACAACCTCGGCGTTGCCCATTCCCTTCAGGGCCAGCAGTCGTTCACAGTCCTGGGCGCTCACCGGCTCGCCGCCAGGGCTTGACGCTGCACTCACCGGTCGAGCGTTGGCGGCTTCCTCCTGCCATGCCCGGAGGACCCGAACTTCTTGGAGCTCGGCGTGAGCACCCGGATGAGCACCTGCCATCACGATTCCAAGATCGCCGTCGACCGTCACGACGGTGCCGGCCGCGATCCACGAGTCGCCGACACGGATGCCTTCGGCCTCAATCTCAACGCCGCCCACACCGACGACTGCGGGCACGCCCCAACCCCGGGCCACCACCGCGGCGTGGCTCACAAGACCGCCGAGGGTTGTCACGAGTCCGCGAGCGGCGGCCATTCCGGCGATATCAGCCGGGGCAGTTTCGCGACGGAACAAAATGATGTCGTCGCCGCGCGCCCCAGCGGCGATCGCCACGTCAATGTCCGTACAAACCGCCCCAACCGCTCGCCCCGGTGACGCGGCGAGTCCTCGGGCCAGGACCTCGCCGTCATCGACCGTGGGATCGGCCGCGGCAGTGGGCGGGTCCAACAGAATCTCGGAGACTCGGCCGAGCGCTTCCGCCCGGCTGAGTGGGAACTCGGGTGCCTCGGCCATATCGATGGCGATTCGCAATGCGGCCCTCGGGCTTCGTTTGCCCCGCCGCACCTGAAGGAGCCAAAACGTGCCGTCTTCCACCGTGAACTCGATGTCGGCGAGGTCGGCCAGGTCCCGCTCGAGTAGCGCCGAAGCAGCATCAAGCTCGTCCGCTATTTCGGGCCATACGGCCCGCAGTTCGCTGATCGGCTGGGTTGCGTGGGTTCCCGCAACAACGTCTTCGCCCTGCGCACCAACCAGAAAGTCGCCGACGATTCTTGCTTCGCCGCTCGATGGATCGCGGCTGAACGCCACCCCGGTGCCGGATCGGGCGCCGAGGTTGCCGAACGTCATCGCTTGAATGGTCGCCGCGGTGCCGAGGTCTTCGCTGATCGATTCGATTTTCCGGTAGACCCGAGCGCGATCGCTGTGCCAGGAAGCAAACACTGACGCCACGGCCGCCTGGATCTGTGTGCGCGGATCGGCGGGAATTGGGTATCCCGCATCGGCGAGTGAGGCCCGGAAGGCTTGAGCGGCAGCGGCCAGGGCGGCGCCGTCGAGCGAAGCACCTTCATCGTCGCTCAAGTGGGCATGAAGGAGCGCTCGAACCTGCTCGTAGTCGGCGCCTGCAACCACCGTGACGTAGGACTGCACGAACCGCCGGTAGGTGTCCCAACCGAAACGCTCATCGCCGGAAGCCGCACAAAGGGCTCGGGCAACATCTGTAGTCATGCCTGCGTTGAGGACGGTGTCCATCATCCCGGGCATCGAGATCGGAGCGCCCGAGCGGACACTCACCAGGAGCGGCGCACTCGGATCTCCCAAGCGCCGCTGCATCTGCTCTTCGAGAGCGGCGATGCCGAACGAGAGCTCGTCGTCGAGTGCGGCGAACCAGCCTGACTGCATGACCTGGCGGCACGCATCGGTGGTGAGGGTGAAGCCGGGCGGGACGGGCAGTCCCATTGCGGTCATGCGAGCGAGAGCGGCACCCTTGCCACCCATCACTTCGGCCCGCTGGTCCTCCGCAATCGCGGCCGCGTCTGCGAACGAATACCGAAGTTGTTGCACGACTAGTTCTCTCCGCCGCCGGGTGCGCCCCACTGCTCGAGATTGTCTCGAACGGTGGCGGTGAATTCCGCGGCAGGCGCGCCATCGAACGCCCGGTGATCCCAGGTAAGACTCAAGGTAAGCACTGTGGTCTTCACCGGCGTGGCGTCATCCCAGCGCACGGTCTCGCGGAGACGGCCGATGCCGAGAATAGCCGTGTTCGGAGGATTGATCACCGGCGTAAATCCATCGACGCCGAACATGCCGAGGGCCGTGACGGAGAAAGTGCCACCCTCGAGGTCGGCGAGGACAAGCTTGCCATCGCGGGCTGCAGTGGCAAGACGGGTGGTCTCCGTGCTGAGGTCCTCGATGCTTCGCAAGTTGGCACCCGAGACGACCGGCACCACCAGACCGCCATCGAGAGCAACGGCCACGCCGACGTTGACATCGGGAAGCAGAGCAACCGTGCCCTCGTGAACTTGGCTGTTGACGATCGGATGAGCGGCGAGCGCCTGCGCGACCGCGGCGATCACATAGTCGGTGTAGCCGGGACGGTCACCGTCTCGACCGGAGCGGTCGGCGACAACGGCATCCATCACCACATCCATCGTGAGGGTGAGCTGCGCCATCTCTTGCAGCGACTGGTGCATACGCGAAGCAATCGTGCCGCGCATCCCCGTCAGCGGCACAGTGGAGGTGGGGGTCTGCACCAACGGGCGAGCGGGAGGTGAGGCCGGCGCCGTCGAGGCCGGCGCTGGCGCGGCGCGCTCGGCAAGGCGCTGCCGGACGTAGCGGGCGACGTCCTCGCGGTCGACGCGGGGGTCGGTGCCCGCAGGTGCAACGGCTGCGAGGTCAACGCCGAGCAGATCGGCCAGCTGACGGGCCGCAATCGTGGCCGGGTACGGGCCATTTCCACCGACCGGCGCGGCGATCACATCTTCGGAGACAATTCGTCCACCGGGGCCGGAGCCAGCGACCCGACGCAGGTCGACACCGCGCTCAGCGGCGACCCGTTTGGCGTTCGGCGAGGCCAGGAGTCGTCCGCCAGCATGCAGGATCGGCGTAGCAATGGCAGACGGTGCAGCAACCGCGGACGGCGCAATCGACGCCGTCGGAGTGGCAGCGACGGTTGGCGCCGCAGCAACAACCGGGGCGGGCGCGGCCGGGGGTTCTTCGCCCTCGGCCAGGAACCATCCGATCACCTCACCGCAGGGGAAGGAATCGCCTTTCGAGCCGATGAAGTGGATTCGACCAGACGCGCTGGCTTCGACTTCGCTCTCGACCTTGTCGGTCTCGATGTTGAGGATCGACGAACCCTGCTCAACATCGGCGCCGTCGTCGACCAGCCAGTCGATGATGGTGCCCGCCTCCATAGTGAGGCCGAGCTTGGGCATCAGGAATTCGGTGGCCATGGGCTGCTACCTCACCGCTCCGGGCACCGGACGATTCAGAGTGCTGCGAATCTCCGCCGCGATCTTGGCGGCGTCGGGGATGTAGGCCTGCTCCAGCGAGGGGCTGAACGGAATCGGAGAGAAGGGAGCGCCCACCCGAGCAACCGGGGCATCGAGATAGTCGAACGCTTCTTCCTGGACCTGGGCGGCAATCTCGGCGCCGAGGCCACCGAAACGAACGGCCTCGTGGACCACAACAATCCGGTTGGTCTTCTTGGCCGACTCGACGACCGTGTCGATGTCGAGTGGCTGCACGGTGCGGAGATCAATGACCTCGCAGTCGATACCTTCCTTCGCCAATTCTTCGGCGGCCACGAGGGCGTCGGCCGCCATCTTGGCGTAGGCCACGACCGTCACATCCGCGCCGACGCGGGTAACGGCCGCCTTCCCGAGCGGAACCTCGTACAGCTCTTCAGGCACGGGGCCCTTCGCTCCGATCATTCGCTTGTGCATGACGAAGACCACGGGGTTGTTGTCACGAACCGACGAAACGATGAGGCCCTTGGCGTCGTAGGCCGTTGAGGGCATCACGACCTTGAGGCCGGGCACGTGACACAACATGGCTTCAAGGCTCTGGCTGTGCTGCGCCGCCGCGGAGAGCCCACCGCCACCATTCGTGGTGATGGTCAACGGGAGCTGGGCGTTGCCGCCGAACATGTACTTCAGCTTGGCCGCTTGGTTCGCTATCTGATCCATAGACACCAGGATGAAGTCCATAAACATCAAGTCGACAACGGGTCGGAGACCAACAACGGCCGCGCCGATACCGAGCCCCACGATGGCCTGCTCGGAGATTGGAGTATCGACCATTCGTTTCGGGCCGAACTCATCAAGCAAGCCGACGAAGCTGCCGAATACGCCGCCCTTGCCGGCGACGTCTTCACCGAGAACGAAGACGTCGGGGTCCTCCGTCATGAGCTGCCGCATGCCCTCGTTGAAGGCCTGCCCATAGGTGAGTTCGCGTTCGCCGCTCATGACGACATCTCCGTATAAACACTGGTGAGCAGTTCCGACGGATCGGGCAGTGGGCTGTTCTCGGCGAACTCGATCGCCACGTCGACTTCAGCTTGTACCTCGGCCCGAATCGCGGCGACTTCGTCGGGGGTGGCGATGGACTCGGCGACCAGCGCGGCCTCGAGTGAATCGATCGCGTCACGGGCCTTCCACTCTTCGACCTCGTCATCGCTGCGGTACTTCATACCCAGCGTCTGGATGCCGTGGTGGTTGTAGTAGCGGTAGGTCTTGCATTCGAGAAACACCGGGCCCTCGCCGGCGCGAATGGATTCCAGCGCCAGCATGGTGGCTTCGTAGACCGCCCGACCATCCATACCGTCGACGATCTTGCTCGGCATGCCGTAGGCGGCGGCTCGTTCGACAAGATCCTTGATCGCCATCGTGGCTTCGCGGGGGGTGTACTCGGCGTACTCGTTGTTTTCGCAGATGAACAGCACCGGCAGCTGCAGCGCGGCGGCCATGTTGGCGGCCTCGTGAAACGCACCGATGTTGGTTGATCCATCACCGAAGAAGACCACCGACACGGTCTCGTTGCCGCGGTACTTGTTGGCGAAGCCGGCGCCCACCGCGATCGGCACGCCGCCGCCGACGATTCCGTTGGCGCCGAGCATGTTGAGCTCGAGATCACAGATGTGCATCGAGCCGCCCTTGCCGTTGCAGTAGCCCGTGGCCTTACCCATCAGTTCGGCCATCATCTTGCCGAGGTCGCCGCCCTTGGCCACGAGGTGACCGTGACCACGATGGGTTGAGCTGATCTGGTCTTCGTGACGCAGCGCAACACACACACCCGCGGCGACGGCCTCTTGGCCGACGTAGAGGTGAATGAAGCCCGGAATCTTGTTCGCTTCAAAGAGCTTGCCGGCGGCCTCTTCGAAGAAGCGGATACGCAGCATGCGCTCGTGGAGATCTTTTGTGATCTCGTTACTTATTGGCATGTGACGTCTCCTGTAGGGCCCAGCGGATGGCCCGGCGTAGCAGTTCGTAGTACTGCGGATTTTCCCACGAACAACGTTCGATCGTGGGGTGGTAGGCCTTCAGCGGCACCATGTCGAAGTGGCCTCGGCAGTGGCCGAGCGTGTTGTAGAGCACTGCGCCCGCACCAAGCGGACGGATGTATTGGATGAGGTGTTCGTCGTTGCCGGTCGACCAGTCGGCCTCGGCAAAACCGACAGCTTCACCCGACCAGTGGGTGTGGAGCAGCACTTCGAGTTCGTCTCGGGCGGCGTATTCCATGAGGTAGAGCTCGTCGTCGGTGTCGAAGGGTTCGATGCCTTCGACGAGCCAATGAGTCGGTGCCGCAACCTCGACCGGGTACGGGGCGATCTTCGGGTGAGCGATGAACTGGCTGCCCAGCGTGTCGGCCCACAAAGGGAAACAACGGGGTGACTCCACACCGTTGGGCCGAGGGTGGTCGAGCGCGGTATTGGTGCCGTGAAGGGCGATCCAGCGGCCGCCGCTCTCTACCCATGTTCGCATCGCTGCTTGAGAAGCCTCTGAGGGCCGCACGTCACACGTGTAGCTGACGATGATGTCACTCGCCGTCAACGCGTCAATGTCGTCCCAGTTGCTGCCAACGGTGACCCGGATGTTCTCGTGTTCGGCCAGAAGGCTGAGCAGCTCACGGCGCGCAAAGTCGATGTCGTGCCATTTTCCGCCCGCCACCAAATAGACGTCGACGCGGGTGAGCTGCTCGGCGCTCACTGGTTAGTAGTTGACGCGCTTGACGAAGCCGCCGTCGACCGTGAGGTTCACGCCATTGATGTGACCGGCAACGGGGCTCGCGAGGAAGGCGATCGTGTTGGCGACGTCGGATACGACACCAATGGAACCCTGCGGGTGAGCGGCCGAGACCGTCTCGAAGAGTTCCGGACGGGAGTCCTTGATCATGTTCCAGTCGCCGCCTTCGACATAGATCGGGCCGGGAGAAACGACGTTGCAACGGATGCCCTGGGCGCCAAGAACTTGCGCCTGGCCGAGGGTCCAGTTGGTGACCGCAGCTTTGAAGGCGCTGTAGCTGTTGGAGCCCGATCCAAAGTGCTCGGCCGAGGCCGTAGTGCCGATGCTGATGAGTGCTCCGCCACCGTCGGCGAGGGCTTCCTTTGCGGCAGCAACACCTCCGACCAGGGCCAACAGGTCGATCTCGAAGTTCTTCGACCAGTCTTCAAGCACCTTCTGTGGCTTGCCCGAGGTGTTGTGCACGTAGATGTCGATGCCGCCGAGCTGCTCGGCTGACGACGCAATCCATGATTCCAGGGAACCGAGGTCAGCCGCATCGGCGACTCCGCCGACACAAGTGCCAAGCTCGCTCAATTCCGCAACGGCAGCCGCAACTTCGTCGGCGTTTCGAGAACAGATGGCCACTGATGCGCCCTCCGTCAGGAGCGTCTCGGCGGTGGCGCGGCCGATGCCCTTTGTGGCGCCGGTGATCAGGGCCAACTTGCCGGTGAGTCCGAGGTCCATGGGTGGTTTCTCCAGTTAATTAATCGGATGGTTAGTTCTGTGTTGTGGAGACTAGCGGGGGACGTCCTTCCATGGAATCCCCTTGTCCACGCGAGGTTCACCCGGCAGACCAAGAACACGCTCGCCGATGATGTTGCGTTGCACCTCATCTGAGCCACCAGCGATGCGATAGCCGGGTGCACCGAGCACATGCTCGCCCCATTCCCAGGTGCCCCACTCCCCCGTGTCGGCCACGAGCTTGGGGCCAAGAACGCGAGAAACGGCGTGCGACATCTTGCGCATACCTTCGGTCCACATGAGCTTGCCCAGCGACGCTTCGGGGCCGGGTGTGCCCTGCTTGGCCAGGTCGCCCGCCCGCATGTTGAGATGGTGCTCAACCTGTATGTGGGTGAAGACCTTCATCAGGTCATCGCGAATCGTCGGGTCGTTGGTGACGCCCATTGCTTGCGCGGTCGCGAGGAGCTGGCTCCAACTGCCACCGGCCCGAGTCTTGTTGCCGCCCGAGTCGCTGTGGTCGCGCTCGAATCCGAGAGTGGTGAGAGCCACCTTCCAGCCTTCACCTTCCGGACCGAGCCGAAGCGAGTCGGGGATGCGACAGTCATCGAAGAACACCTCGTTGAACGAGGTGCCGCCGCTCATCTGCTTGATCTGGCGAATTTCAACGCCGGGGTGGTCCATCGGCACGATGAAGGCCGTCATGCCCTTGTGCTTCGGCGCGTCAGGATCAGAACGGGCAATGAGCTCACCCCACTCGGAGAATTGGGCGCCTGAACTCCATACCTTCTGTCCGTTGATCACCCACTCATCACCATCACGTTCGGCGCGGCAGCTCAGGTTGGCGAGATCAGTGCCGGCACCCGGCTCGGAGAAGAGTTGGCAGCACAGCGACTCCGCCGCCAGGAATGCCCCGACAAACTGTTCCTTCTGCTCGTCGGTGCCGAAGAGCTCCACCGTCGGCGCAATCAGTCCGGTGGTGACGCTGAACGATTCGTGGCGGGTAGGGATCGCGTAGTCGCGTTCGAGCTTTGCGAAGGCACGGGCATGCTCGGTTGTCAGGCCGAGCCCGCCGAACTCTGTTGCGCCAGCAATCGAGTGGTAACCCTTCGTCGCCTTCTTCTGCTGCCACTGCATGGCGTCATCGAGCACGGCCTTCTCGTCGTCGAAGCTCAGCGCGTGGAACACCGCGACCGAGAATTCGCCGGTGCCCCACGACTGGTCGTCGGACACCTCGACCGACTTGGGCGCACCGTTCGCGGCCAGCCATTCGGCAGCTGCAACGGCAAACTCTTCAACGGAGATCGTCATGGCAGTAAATTAACCGCTTGGTAGGTCGGACGGGAAGCTGAAGCGACACAAACCCGGATCAACCTCTAGTGTCCGGTCGTGGCATCGAAGAAACCTCGTCTCGGCCGACCCCCTGCATCCAGCTCTGCGGAGACCCGCGGGCGCATCATCGATGTCGCCCGCGAGTGTTTTGCCGAGCTCGGCTATGACGCAACAACGAACCGGACGCTGGCGACCGAGGCCGGGATCACAACCGGCGCGATCTACCACTACTTCGATTCGAAGCTCGAGATCTACCGAGCCGTGCTCGACGAGGTCCAGGAACGGGTGTACCACCTGTTCTCGCAGGCCGAGCGAGAGCAAGACACCTTCGCTGGCAAGATCGAAGCTGTCCTCGAATGTGCCCACCAGACCAACCGTGACGACGCGTCGCTTGCGCAGTTCCTCGGCGCTTCGCGCATCGACCGTCGCCGTGTTCCCGAACTCGCCGCTGAGTTTGGACCCGACGACCATCGCCGCGATGGTTTCTTCGAAGCGATCGTCGACTGCGGTATCAACACCGGCGAGATCGCGAAAAAGGATCGGGCCGCAGTCATCAGCTACATCCGTGCCTTCACGATCGGTCTCACTGACGGCCTATCGAACGACCATGCCGAACACCGTCAAGCCCTCGACGGCTTCATTCTCGTGTTGAAAGGCGGGGTACGCGACGCAAAGGCGCGCTAAGCCGACGCCATGGCAACCACCTACCCGCAGCGCGGCTTCACTCCCCCACCTGGTTCGACACAGATCACACTCGTCCGCCACGGCCAGTCTCAAGCTCACGAACCCGGCACGACCTTCCCAATGGTCGACGGCCAGGGCAACCCGCCGCTCACTGAGCTCGGCCATGCCCAAGCCGCCGCCGTTGGCGAGCGCCTCAAGACGGAACAATTCGACGCCCTCTACGCCTCGACCATGGTCCGCACGCAGCAGACCGCCGCGCCGCTCGCCGCCGCCCTCGATGCTGAGGTGCGAATCGAGTCGGAGCTACGCGAAGTGTGCGTCGGTGATTGGGAAGGTGGCCTCTTTCGCCAGAAGGTTCACGAGAACACGCACCCCGCAGTTGCCAACTTCTTCAAGACAGGCGACTACGGCTCACTCCCCGGCGGCGAGAGCAATACGTCGCTCACTGAGCGAACCGTTGCGGTACTCGAGCGAATTCACGCCGACCATCCCGACGAGCACGTGGCCGTGTTCGTTCACGGTGGCGTGGTCGGCGCGCTTCTCAGCCGCGCAACCGGCGGAACAATGGCCGGAACCGGAGGCGCCGACAATGGTTCAATCCATCGGCTCTCCATCACCGCCGACCGCTGGTTCCTCCGCGCCTTCAACGACACCAACCACCTCACCGAAGTAGCCACGCCGCTCTAGCGGCTGGTGAGGGACCGGAGTGGAAACGCGTCCCCGCGGGGACGCGTTTCTGGCGGTGAGCGACCCGATGAGTTAGCGGCCGGTTTCCCAAAGACTAGTGAGGGTGCGATGACGGATACGCCAGCCATCGACCGTGCGGACCAGGTCGTCTTCATAGGTGCCGCCGAGGGTGAAGAGCGCGGGTTCCTCACCGGGCAGCCGCATATGTTGGGCGTGGACGTAGCAGCGGCTCGTGGCGGTGTCGCCGTCGACGACGATCTCGTGGGTGTTCACCATATGTTGACTGCCCGCGAACTTGCCGAGCGACGACGAAACCCGATCGATGATCTCGTCGATCCCTTCGCAGAGGACGCGCCCGAGCTGGGCGGTCGCGTCCGGCAGGAACACGTCGTGCAACCGTTCGAACGCGCCGGTGTCGAGCGCCCAGCAGTACTTCGCGGTGAGCACCACGATCGCTTGCGTCTCCAGCGGGTTTTCCATGGTCGAAACGTAGCGGGACACGTGCGCACTTGCCGAAATTGACCGCGCGGTTAGTATCGGCGCTTCAACAACCATCCCAATCAGGGATAGGGGGAACCACATGGGTGATCTCGACGGACGCGTGGCCTGTATTACAGGCGGCACACGCGGCATCGGGCGAGCGACAGCTGAGGCCTTTCTTCGTGAAGGTGCCAAGGTGGTCATCAACGGACGCAGCCCCGAAAAGGGTCAGCAAGCCATCGACGAGATGGGTGGAGGAGACAACGTCCTCTTCATCCCCGGCGACGTGAAGAAGCGCGAAGACTGCGAAGCCCTCGTGCAAGGAACGGTCGACCACTTCGGCAAGATCGACATCCTCTTTGCCAACGCGGGCGGAGCAACCGGCCACGCACCGGTCGCCCAGCTCACCGATGAGGCGATGCAAGATTCGCTCACCTGGAACTTCTGGCACACCTTCTGGACCATGCGAGCCGCGCTCAACCACATGATCCCGCAGGAAAGTGGCCGCATCATCTGCAACTCGTCGGTCGAGGGAAAGATGGGCAAGCCCGGCCTCTCGATTTATGTCGTCGCGAAGCATGCGATCAACGGCCTCGTAAAGTCCGCCGCTCAGGAAGTCGGCACGCTCGGCATCACGGTCAACGCCGTGTGTCCGGGTGCTATCGAAACCGACGTCATGCTGGCCGAAGGGCCCGGCGCCGCGGAGTCGATGGGTATGACCTACGAAGAACTGCTCGGCATGTTTGCTGAGGAGTCCGCGATCAAGCGTCTCAACGAAGTTGAAGACGTCGCTGACGTGAATGTCCTGCTCGCCTCGGAAGCAGGAGCTGGCATCACCGGCTCACTGATTTCCATCGACGGCGGCACGTCGCCCTACTAAAGGAGCAGCACTATGGGAAAACTTGACGGAAAAGTCGCTGCCATCACCGGCGGCACACGCAGCATCGGCCGAGCAATGGCCGAAGCCTTCCTCGCTGAGGGCGCCAAGGTTGTGGTCAATGGCCGCAGCGAAGAAAAGGGCCACAAGTGTCTCGAGGAAATGGGCGCGGGCGACAATGCCGCGTTCTACGCCGGCGATGCCACCAAGCAGGCTGACGTAGAGGGGATCGTCGACTTCACGGTCGAGCGTTACGGCCAACTCGACATCATGTGTCTCAACTCGGGCGGTGTGCAGAACACGGCGCCGGTCGCCCAGATGACCGACGAAGAGTGGGAACTCGAAGTCGACTGGAACCTCAATCACGTGTTCTGGGGCATGCGTAAGTCGCTCCAGCACATGATTCCGCGTGAGACCGGCCGCATTCTCGTGACCGGTTCGGTTGAGGGAAAGCTCGGCAAGCCGGGCATCCCCGGCTACACGGCCACGAAGCATGCGGTCAACGGCCTCGTGAAGTCGGCTGCTCACGAGGTGGGCACGATGGGGATCACGGTCAACGCAATCCTGCCCGGCCTCATCGAGACCGACATCGTGCGCGAGACCGGTCCCGAATCGGCCATCGCCATGGGCCTCGGTTCCTACGAGAACCTGATCGAAGCGTTTAGTGGCGGCTCCGCCATCAAACGCCCGAACAAGGTCGAGGAAGTGGCCGCAGTGGCCCTCCTCCTCGCCTCAAAGTCGGGCCGAAACATCACCGGGTCTATGTTTCCGGTCGACGGCGGATCAATGCCTTACTAGGGAGATCGCCCTACTAAGGATGCTTGGTCAACCTGTCCAGATCGCGTATGCGGTCGACGACATTCGAGAAGCGGCCCGCACCTGGGGAAACCTGGGTGTCGGGCCGTTCTTCGTTCGAGACCACATTGCCGTCACCGCGGTTCGAGTCGACGGCTCGCCGGGCGGGTTCGACCACTCCGCGGCCTACGGGCAGTGGGGCGACATCATGGTTGAGCTCATCGCCGTGCACACACCGGCGCCTCCGCCGCTCGGTCTTCACCACATGGCGTTCTTCGTCGACGATTTCGCCGCTGCCGCGGGCGAACTCACCGACCGAGGCTGGCCCGAAGCGATCTACGCCGAGACCCCCGGTGGCACACCATTTGCCCACTTCGATGCTCGACACGAACTCGGCCACTTCGTCGAGATCTACGAGCGCACCGAAAGCATGGAGCGGCTCTACGACAGGGTCCGTGCCGCGAGTGTCG
This sequence comes from Candidatus Aldehydirespiratoraceae bacterium, assembly GCA_047639555.1. GTDB lineage: Bacteria > Actinomycetota > Acidimicrobiia > Acidimicrobiales > Aldehydirespiratoraceae > JAJRXC01. The sequence goes on along the minus strand of JBLIOE010000023.1, from coordinate 34,615 downwards.
GATGGATTGGCGAAGCCCTGATTCGCGAGCTCTGACTGGCTAGTCGAGCGTGGCGAAAGCCCGAACGGTGAAGGTGCCGGCGCCCACGATCTTCGGTGGCACCGCGGTGAAACGGAACCCGTATGCGGGCAGCTCGGCCAGGTTCGTCAGGTGCTCGATGATGGGCACCTCCGCTCCGAGGAGGCGGCTGTGTACCGGCCGCTCGCCTGTCGCTGTGCCGTCGATGTTGAGCGAATCGATTCCGACACAGGCCACACCGGCCTCGACGAGCGCGGCGGCCGTAGCCGCGCTCAAGTGGGGATGGGAATCGAAGTACGGCTCGGTCCCGAACGTCACCGAGTGATCGGTGCGAATCAACACGGCATGACCGGCCAGTCCGGCGAGCTCCGCCGCCGTGAGCTCGATGGTCTCGACACCACGACGATCGAGACACACCGCCGGCACTCCGGCGACGCGGTCGAGTTCCAGCTCAGAGAGGTCGTGGCCGTCGGCGTAGCGATGGAACGGCACATCGAGATACGTGCCGGTGTTCGTGCACATCGTGATGAGCCCGATCTGAAAGGTGATGTCGGGCCCGTAGATCTCCTCGGCCGCCTCACGAGACAGATGGGTGTCGACGATCGGCGTTGGCAACCCGGGATACGTCAACATGCCATCCACGATTGGATGGCTCAGATCAATGTGCATGATTTCTGAACAGCCCTAGTAGGGGGCGGTCCAGAGCGCTTCGTCGGCGGTCCAGCTTGGGGCCTCGCCCCAGGTCTCGGCGTAGACGGCGGTCTGAGCGGGTTGGCGCCGCGGCACGCCCCACTTACCGGTCGGATAGCCGATCGGGATCATGCCGTGCATGTGCCACACATCTCCCTTGGGCATACCGAGGAGATCCTCAACTCGCTCTTTCTGGACCTTCAGCAGCGAGGTCACCGTGGTGCCGAGTCCTTCAGCGCGGGCCGCGAGACAGAGATTCCACAGACAAGGATAGGTGGTGGTCTCACCGCCCTCTTTTCCAAACGCGAATATCAGCATCGGAGCGGTGTTCAAGTTATTGGCCAACCACTGGGCCGACTTGTCAACGCGAGTGGTCTGCTGCACGTCTGGGTCGTCCGGGTCACCGGTCGCAATCTTCTCCTGAGCGCCTGCATATTTGGTGGCGTTGATCTCGTCGAGACACTCTCGGTAGATCCCCTGGATCGTTTGCTTCATCTCCGGGTCCGTCACGCAGAGGAAACGGAAGAGCTGCGCGTTGCCGGAGTTCGGGCCACGAATCGCCGCGTCGAAGAGCTTCGGAAGCAGTTCTTCGGGGATCGGGTCGGGCGAGAGCCGACGCATTGCCCGAGTGGTGTAAATCGCTTCGTAAACGTCCATGGACAGAAACTAACCGCTTGGTAGGTCGAGGTGTACCTTCGGGGCATGAACGCACACAGGGGAAGAGTCGCGATCGTCACTGGCGCCGGGTCGGGCATCGGCGCCGCGACCGTCGAATTGCCCCATTCCGAGGGCGCGTCGGTGGCCGGTGTCGACCTCGCATTCTCAGAGACGGCCGATGATGAGCGCCTCTCCCAGTACGTCGGCGACGTCACCGACCCGGCGACGAACGAGAGCATGGCTGCCCACGCCGTCGACCGATTCGGCGGCCTTCACGCCGTGGTACTGAATGCCGGAATGTCTCGTCGGGGCCGGATCGACGAGCTCCCGATGGAAGACTTCGATGCAGTGTGGAACCTCAACGTGCGGGCCGTCGCTCTGGGCATTCGGGCGGCCGTTCCTACTCTCCAGAAGAGCGAGGGTGGCGCGATCGCAGTCACCGCATCAACCTCGGGGCTCGGTGGCGACCAGCGACTTCACGGCGCGAAGTCGGTATCGGCTGAGGCAAAGAGCGCACCAGCCGCTTCGTCATCGGCCTCTACCAGCGCGTCGACCCAGCGATGGAACCGCTGGCCGCCGCCCTCGTTGCGCCCGAAGAGGACGGTCTCTTTCGGTCGGGCCGCAAGTCCCCGTTGGATACCCAGGCCCGTGGCGTAGTCCTCATCTCGCACAACATTGAGGAGGAAGTCCATCCGTTCGGCGATTGCGGCTTCTTGCTCGGCATCGGGTTCAGATGGGGACAGGAAGTACTGGGCCGTGATCGACTCACCGACACTGGCCCCCGGCAACAGCACCGAGATCATGAAGAGACGCCCACCGGCATCGAAACTAGCGACCGAGATGTTGGGAAAGATCGTAAACACGCCACCGGTGATCTGCGGGACGGTCCAGTTGTCGGGATCGTTGTCATCGAGCGCCAGCACACGATGGTCGGGCTGCTGCAAACGCTGATGCGGGCCCCAGGCATCGAACACGGCCTTGTTTGAATAGTCGGGACCGAAGCTGTTCTTGTGGAGAATCGGCAGGTGGTAGAAGTCGAGATATCCGTCGAACGCCACCTTCCAGTTCGGACCGGCGACTTCTTGGCGGCCCGCGACATGGCATTCGGCCAGACCGAGCACGTTGAGCACGTCGTCGTAGCCCTGGAGAAACGAATCCAGATCGAGCGAAGCCTCGGGATTGATCTGACCAAAGACCAGGCCGGCCCGTTCCTCACACGGCAGCGGCGTGAGCCCTCGACAGTCGAGGTCGACATCGCCAAAGTCCTCGCGATCGAAGATGCCGACGAGCGCGCCGTCGCCGTCGTAGGTCCAGGCATGAAACGGACAGGTAAAACGACGGGCCGAGCCACTCCCCTCCTCCACGACGATCGCGCCGCGATGGCTGCACGAATTGATGAAGGCTTGGACGGTGCCGTCGTCGCCGCGGGTAAGCAGCACAGGAACGCCCGCGATATCGAGCGCCCGGTACGAGTGTGGCTCCGGCAGATCGGCCGACGGTCCGAACACCAGTGGCACCCGGCGCCAAATTCGTTCGATCTCGGCGGCCCACCGGTCGGGGTCGAGATACGTGTTCGCCGGCACCTCGACGACGTTGGCCGCAAGCGGGACGGTGCCTGCTCGGGCGTGGGCCAGGGTGCGTTGCGCCAACTCAACGAGCAAGGCGCGAGACATGTTCAGTCCTTTTCGGTGCCCGGGGCCGGCGGGGCGGCGGCCACGCGGTGGTGCGGGGCCGATGGGCCCGTCACCCAGCCGCAGAGCTGCGGGTCACAGTGTTTGAGGTCACCTTCGATCCACCGGCCACCGGTGGTGAAGCGACCCCAGCGGTCGCCGTCGGTCACGAGCAGATTGCCGTTGCCGTCTTGTTCGTAGAGAACCTTGGTGAAGGGATGGACAATACCTTTCATAGCGTTCCCTTCATTGCTCACTGCCGTCGGAATGATCGCCGCACCACTCGTCGAGCTTGTTGTGAATCCAGCGGATCTTCGACTCCTGGTAGTTGCCGAGGGTAACGCCGGGCTTCCGGGTGGTCTCTAAGCCCTGCTGAACCCGAGGCATGTTGAAGAGGTCCTGGTTGAAGACCTTGCCGAGCGTGCCGAGTTCCGGCGCGTCGGTGAATGTCTCGTCCTCGCCCAACCAGTGGATAGGAGCATTCGGTGGCTTCTCCCCGGCATAGGGCCCCAGAAAGATGCACTCCATGATCGAGCTGCGATGGTCGTCGCCATTGGGCCGGAACCGGTAGACGATGCGGTTGAACGATCCCCACGGATGGAAGTTTGGGAACACCGTGTAGTCGATGTTGTCCATCATCTCGGCGTCGGACATCTCGTCGACGGCGTCACCGGCCGCGGGGCGCCACCGCTCTCGACTGGAGGCAGCACCGACGGCCCGCATGGACTCGCCTTCGGCGATCGGGATCGGCGTGGGTTCGTCGACGCGGGTGTCGGTCATGGCCCGCATCATCTCGTCTTCGGTGGGGACATAGTCGAGCAGTGGGCTCGGCGTGCCGCCGGGGGTGATCACCCGCGAGAAGTTGTCCCATACGTCGACCTGGCTGTTGGTATCGCCAATGTACGGAAGGATCTGCGGGTGAGTGGCGTTGGCGTGGAACGACTCACAGAACGCCTCCTGCGCAATCTTCCAATTGGCCTGAATCACTTTGGCGACGTGGGCTTGTGTGTAGCGGTTGGCGAGATCCCAATCAGCAAAGTGATCGGGCATTTCGCCGAGATAGTCGGCCAGCGGTTCGGCATCGGGATCGGGATTGATCATGACGAATCCCGCCCACGTGCCGACCTGGCATTCGGGAAGCGAGAAGTCTTCGTCGGCAACGTGCTCGAAGTCCCAGCGGGCCGGCACTTCTTTGAGCGCGCCGTCGAGGGCCCAGGCAAAGCCGTGGAACGGGCAGCGAATCTCGTCGCAGTTTCCTTCGTGATCTTTCAGCCGCCGACCGCGGTGTAGGCACGCATTGGGATATGCCTTGATCTCATCGGGCGCCGAGCGGATGACGAAATAGGAAGCGCGGGCGATCTCGTAGACGATGTGATCGCCAACCTCAGGAATGTCGTCTTCGCGGCAGGCGAATTGCCACACCCGCGACCAGAGATGGGCGACTTCACGCTCATGCCATTCGCGAGAGATGTAGTGGGCAATATCGACGTCGGCACTGCCGAGATACTTCGGCGATTCGAGACGAAGGACGGCGGGCACCGTTCGAGTGTCGGTGTCGAGAAGACCCTGATAGCTGACGCCCGGAGACCGAGCGCCGCTGTAACTCTCGCTGCTCATGTGTCGTCCTTCGGGGTGTACTGCGCCACTCGTTGCGTACGCCCGCCGGCAACGAGGATGAGTTGTCCGGTTACCCACGACGCGGCGTCGGAGGCGAGATAGAGCACCGCACTGGCGATGTCGTCGGGCGTGCCGGTTCGACCCAGCGGGATGGTTGACGCAATCTCGTCGAGTTTGTTCGGGTCGTCGGCCAGCACCTGGGTAAAAGCTTCGGTGATCACGGGCCCCGGGGCCACGGCATTCACGCGAATGTTCGGCGCAAGTTCGAGCGCCAGGGTTTGTGTCATGTTGTTCATCCCCGCCTTCGCGGCGGCGTAGGGCCCGGTGAACGGTGATCCTCGAGTGCCGGCGCCGGAGGAGATGTTGACGATCGCACTTCCGGGGCCCATTCGACTCGCGGCGGCCTTGCAGCCTTGGAACGCACTCGTCAGATTGAGTTCGAGCTGGGAGCGGAAGATGTCGTCAGGGGTATCGAGCAGCGCCCGTGTCTTCTTCTCGTCGGAGCCGCCCACGTTGTTGACCCAGACATCGAGGCGTCCGAACTCTTCCATCGTGCGGTCGGCGATGGTCTCCGAGAAGTCACGGATATCGCCATCTACGATGAGCGCTCGACGCCCCCGTTCGACGACACCCGCGGCCGTCACTTCGAGATCGGCGACACGGCGGGCGTTGAGCACGACATCGCAACCAACATCGGCCAGACCCCACGCGATCGCTCGGCCGATGCCCTGGCCGGAACCAGTCACGACCGCTACTCGGTCCGTCATGTCGAAGGAATCTTGCAGGCCCATTCGCGTGAAACTAACTGATCGGTTAGTTTCGTACAACATGAGTGCTCCTGAATCCACCAAGGCGACCTCGCTCGACACCCGAAAGACCTTCTGCCGCGTCTGCCACGCCGCGTGCCCGGTGCTGGTGGACGTGGAGATCACCGGCGCGAGCGAACGAGTCGTCGGGGTAAGAGGCGATCGCGACGACCCGGTGTTTGGTGGTTACACCTGCATCAAGGGTCGCCAACTTCCCGACCAGCACCACGACCCCACCCGGTTGCGCAGCACAATGCAGCGCACCGCGGCCGGCTTCAATCCGGTCGGAACCGGCGAGGCGCTCGACGACATCGCTTCACGCATCGCCGCGATCGTCGCGAAGTACGGCCCGCGAGCCGTGGCCAGCTACACCGGCACCGGAGCGTTCCAGAACTCCACGTCGGTCCCGGTCGCCGCCGCGTGGCACGCCGGGTTCGACTCGCCGTCGTTCTACACCTCCATCACCATCGACCAGCCCGCTCACCGCAGCGCCGCGTTACGACTCGGCGCGTGGGAAGCAGGCTGGGACAACTTCACCGAAAGCGATGTCACGCTGGTTGTCGGCTACAACCCGCTCGTGTCGTCCTACGGCCCCTCCGGCGGGCTCCAGGGCACCAATCCCTTCGTGAAGGTGCGCGAGGCGAAAGAACGTGGCCTTTCACTCATCGTGATCGACCCTCGCCAGACCGAGACGGCCAAATTTGCCGACGTGTGGCTCCAGGTACAGCCCGGCGAAGACCCGGCCCTTCTGGCCGGAATGATCCGCCACATCCTCGACAACGACCTTCATGACCTGGGCTTTTGCGCCCACCACGTAGACCAGCTCGATGACCTTCGGGCCGCGGTCGATCCGTTCACCATCGACGAGGCAGTTCGTCGAGCTCGGGTTGCTGGTGACGACATCGTTCGAGCGGCCGAGCTCTTCGCGGCCGGGCCTCGGGGTTCGGCCGGCACCGGAACCGGGCCCAACATGGCACCACACTCGATGCTCACCGAACACCTCGCGCTCACCCTCAACGTGCTCTGCGGCCGGGTGCTCCAACCGGGTGACACGCTCGAGAGTGGCGCGTTCCTTACCCCGGGAGACACCCGGCGGGCCCAGGTGATCCCACCGTCGAATCCAGCACCCGGCACACCCCATCGCGTGCGCAACCTCAACGGAATGCCGGGCGAGATGCTTACCAACGCGCTCGCCGACGAGATCCTTATGGAAGGTGAAGGGCAAGTCCGGGCCCTCATCGTCTCGGGCGGCAACCCGATCGTGGCGTGGCCTGATCAGAAGAAGACCGAAGCCGCGCTGGCCTCGCTCGACCTACTCGTCGTGATCGATCCGCGGATGACACCCACCGCCGAACTCGCCGACTACGTCATCGCTCCCCGCCTTGAGCTGGAGCGGGCCGACGTGCCCCACATCATGGATCGCCGCATCCCGAGTATCTACACGAACTACACCCCAGCCGTTCTGGCGACCAAAGACGACCTGCTGGCCGAGTGGGAAGTGTTCGCCGGTATCGCGGCTCGCAACGAGACTCCAATCAATCTGCCGGGCGGCCCGCTCACCGCCGACGAGGATGACGACAGCGTCCTCGATCTGGTCTACGCCACGTCTCGCATCGGGATGGACGAGATCCGTGCCCATCGCGGCGCCGTCCACGATGACAACCCGGTACGCGTGGTCGCCGGCGATCCAGAGGCGACCGGCCGTTTCGCCGTCGCCCCGTCCGACGTGGTTGCTGAGCTCACCGACGTCCATGCCGAGGGCCGGGCCGATGCCTACGCGGAATTCCCCTTCCGGCTCACCAGTCGTCGCATGAAACACGTTCTGAACTCGCTCGGCCGAGAGTTGCCCGGACTCGCCTCCGTTGGCACCACAAATCCGGCGTACATGAATCCGGCAGACCTCGAATCGTTGGGGCTTGCTGAGGGTGATCTCGCGACCATCGAGTCACCGCACGGCCGGATCACCGGCGTAGTTGCCGCGGCCCCCGACGTGAAGCTCGGTGTCGTCTCCATGTCTCACTCGTGGGGTCTGGCGACTAGAGACGACGCCGACGTGCGAGAGCACGGTGTGGCCACCAATGCCCTCGTCGCGAACGACGTGGGCTACGACCCGATCACCGGCATGGCCGTGCAGTCGGCGATCCCCGTGCGCCTCAGTCCCGCTCGTTAGTCAGCCGCAGTAAAGAAGTCGGCGCGAGCGATACCTTCGGGGTCGTAGACCGGCTCGGAGAGATCGCAGCGGAACTTCTTGACGTCGCCGCCGGTGCGTTCGAAAGTCCGCAAAGCCTCGCGCATGCCGTTGTAGTTCGGATGCACGAAATGGGCTGCGAGCGTGGCCTCGTCTTCCCACAATTCGTAGACCTGAATGTTGCGGTCGATACAGGGGTCAGCCGAGAAGATGTAGGCGAGACAGCCCGGTTCGTCGTCACGGGTTGCCTGCTGAGCCGGCGCGCCCATCGCGACCGCGCCGTCGCGTCCTTCCTTGGTCGCAAATTCGAGGTGTCCGGCGATGACGATCATTGAGAGTCCCTACTTACTGGAGTGGAGGAGTGGTTGGAAAAGAGTCGGCGTAGAAGTCGAGGGCGGAACCGCCGTCGACACAGTGGTCCATGACCTGGTGGTAGCGAGTCGGCTTGCACTCGCGGGTGGAGAAAATGTTCTGCGTGTAGCCCATCGACTCGATGGTGGCCCCCACTTCACCGAAGATGAAGAGGTCCTCTTCCACGACTTCTTTGAGGTGACCCCAGCGCTCAATAGCGTTGGCGAGGTAGGCGTCGTACTCGGGATCGTCGTCGCCGTCGGGGCCGTACATCAGCTCCCAGCAGATGAAGCGCGTGGTGTTGGCCGTGAGCGGGATGGGTTGGAAAAGCTGAATCTGATCGGGGTTGTTGTTGAAGATCGCGTTTGGAAACACGACGTAGTGACAGATGCCGAACTGATGGTGGTCTCCCGTTTCGGCCAATGCATCGCGGTGCTGGAACCGGGGCACGAACATCATCGAGTTCGGCCCGGCCAGATGGAACGTGGTGTTTCGAGCTGACTTCGTGAACTCCGGGTCGACGTGGTGAAGTTCGGTGACGTGGTACACCTCGTTGAAGCCGTCGACAATCGCCTTGTAGTTGACCGGCAGGTCGTAGACGAGCTTCTCGTGCAGCACCATGTCGTCCATTGCGAACCGGCCGAGGTCAGTGACGATGTCGGGGCCGATCCAGTCGAGCAACGGCGGCGCACCGTCACCCGCGAGGTTGATCCAGACCCAGCCGCCCCATTCATCGGCGGCCACCTTGGGACTGCGCAGACCTTCGAGGTGGGCCGGGTCGAAATCTTGGCGTTCGGGCACACCCACCAGGTCGCCCGTGGTGTCGTAGACCCAGCCGTGCCAGGGGCAGGTGAAGCGACGATCGCAACCCGAATCATTGCCCCGCGACAATCGTGCGCCCCGGTGTTGGCACACGTTGTGAAACCCCGCGACCGTGCCGTCTTCTTGCCGGCAAACAATCACGGTTTCACCGTGACCTTCGTAGGTGACCCAGTCGCCGTGGCTTGGCAGCTCACTCGACCGAGCCGCAACCATCCACGCCGAACGAAGCACCTGGGTGCGTTCCGCGGCGAAGCGGTCGGGGTCTCGATAGAGGTCGGCGTCGAGCGTCGAACCGGCCACTCCCGGGAGCCCGACTATCGTCTCGCCGAGACGCAACGGTGCGTCTCCTCGAGTCGGCTTGTGGACCACGTCGCCTCCTTCGTAGAACTGATCGTTGAGCAACGTTAATTGATCGGTCAGTATGTAGGCCAGATGCACGTCGCCCTTATCACCGGACTTCGACAAGTCGAGATCGTCGAATTCCCCACCCCCACTCCTTCTCTGGACGGAGTTGTCGTCGATGTTGCGCTCTGCGGAATCTGTGGCACCGACCTGCACGCCTACACGGGCGGCCGGGAGTACAACCCCGCCATCTGCGGCCATGAGTGGACGGGTGTTGTCTCTGCAAAGGGCAATGGTGTGAGTCGATTCACGGAAGGCGACCGTGTCGTCGTCGGCGTGCCGCCGGCTTGCGGCGCGTGCAACGCATGCCGAGCTGGCCACCACGCCCACTGTTCAACAGCATTCAGTTTCGCCGTGGGTCGAGACGAACAAGCACCCGCCCACGGCGGCTTCGCCCCGCAGATCGCGGTGCACCAAGACCGCGTGATCCACGCCCACGCTGACCTCAACGACGAAGCGTTGGCCCAGGTCGAACCGTTCACCGTCTCGTTCCACGCCGTGGCCCGAAGCGGAATTCGGGAAGGCGACCTGGCCGTCATCCAGGGCGCCGGCCCCGTCGGACTCATGACGATGCAGTGCGCCGCGGCCGCGGGCGCCGGTGAAATCATCGTGATCGAACCAGGCGAATCGCGGCGGGCACTGGCCAGCACGCTCGGAGCCACACATGTCGTCCATCCCGATCAGGCCGAGGAGTTCATCCTCAACCGGTCGAACGGACTGGGCGCGGACATCGTCTACGAGTGCGTCGGGGCGGCCGCGACCCTCCAGGCCGCCGTTGACCTCGCCCGCCGCGGCGGCACGATGTGCTTGATCGGCCTCGCTCACGGCGATGTGCCTATCAATCCACGCCGCTGGCTCGGCAAAGAGATCACCGTCACCAGTGCCCTCGCCTATCTGCACGACGACTTCCTTCAAACAATGGAGCTGGTCGCGTCGGGCGCCTTTCGAGTGGAGACCATGCACACCGCGACCACTCGCCTCGACGGCCTCGCCGCGACCCTCGAAGATCTCGCCTCAGGCAATACCAGTCAAACCAAGGTGCTGCTCAACCCCAACTGGGCCTAGTTATTCAACGCTGCTCTATTCGACAATCCCGGCTTCGCGGTAGACGCTCTGTGGGCCGGTGTTGAATCGATTCGGCGCAACACCCGACGAGGTGTGGCCGGCGTCGACGACGAGGCAATGGCCAGTCACGTAGCGGGACTCGTCGGAGGCGAGATAGAGCGCGGCGTTGGCGATGTCGGACGGCAGGCCGGCGATCCCGAGCAGCGATCGACCGGCGATGTGGTCGCTCACCGCAGACTCTTCAGTGGGGTCGCCGCCGTGGATCGTGGCGGTCATCGCGGTGACCGTGTTGCCGGGGGCGATCGCGTTGACCCGCACACCGTGTGGGCCGACCTCGTTGGCGACCGACTTTGTCAGTCCTACGACACCGTGCTTCGCCGCCGTATAGAGATGCGGCCCCAGCCCACCGAGCACACCGGCCGTGCTGGCCGTCGACAAGATCACGCCGGACTGCTGCGGCACCATCACGCGAGTGGCGTGTTTCATGCCGAGGAAGACACCTTTCAGCAAGATTCCGACGGTGCGGTCCCAGGCCTCCTCGGAGATCTCGGCGATTGACCCGGTCGCTCCGATGATTCCGGCGTTGTTGAACATGATGTCGAGCCGTCCAAAGGTGGAGACCGCGAGGTCCACCGCGCCCGCAACATCGGCCTCAACCGTGACATCGGTCGGGTAGAAGACGGCGGCGTCGCTGTGCTTCTCCGCCATCGCCATTCCGGCCTCAACCTGCAGGTCAGCGACAACAACCCGGGCGCCTTCGGCGACGAAGAGGTCGATGGTGCCCGCACCAATCCCGCTCGCGCCGCCGGTTACTACCGCGACTTTTCCGTCCAAACGTCCCATGACTGCACTCCTCGGTTTCGGCAGCAAGACTGACTGGGGAGAGAATGACCACACATGGCGACAATCCGCAAGCCGCGCGAACTTCAACAGGACGACATGGTGCTCAGCCACTTCACGTTGGCCCGGCATCACGACATCACAAATCGACTCGACGCCGCGGCCGACGCCGGATGCATGGCCATCGGCATCTACATCCGCGACTATCAGCGACTCGAAGCCGAAGGCATCGCGCCTGTACGGCTCACCGAGATGCTCGACGAACGGGGAATCTGCCTGGCCGAGATCGAAGCCCTTCGGGGCTGGGGCGACGAAGCCGGTGTCCTCCGCGACGACTATCTCGATCAGGAGGCCACGGCGTTTCGCATCGCCGAAGCGTTCGAGTGCCGATACGTCCAAGCGATCGGGCCGGCCGACGACGATCCCGCGATCGCCGCAGCCGGATTCGCGGCGCTGTGTGATCGAGCCGCCGAACACGGGCTCGTCGTTGGCCTGGAGTTCTTGCCGTTCACCAACATCGTCGATGCCGCCGCGGCGCTCGCCCTCGTCGAGCGCGCCGACCGACCCAACGGTGGCGTCTGCGTCGACATCTGGCATCACCAGCGCGGCGCCAACAATCTCGATCTCATACGAACGATCCCCGGCGATCGAATCATGGGTATTCAGGTGAGCGACGGTCCACTCAAGCCCACGCTCGACAGCTACTACGAAGACTGTCTCCGCACTCGGGTTGCTCCCGGCCAGGGCGAGATGGACGTGGCTGGCTTCCTCGCCGCGGTGCGCGGCACCGGCACGACCGTGCCCATCTCACTCGAGGTCTGCAACGACGCCACATGGGACAACGACGCCCGCCCCTTCGTCCGCAAGTGCGCAGCCGGACTCCGCTCGTTTCTCTAACCCCGCTCCCGTTGGGTGAAGCGGTCGGGGTCGAACGCTCGTTCAAGCGGTCGCTCGGAGTCCCAGGAGTGGATCACTACGCGGGTGGCGATGCGCCAGGCGCCGTCTCGGAGCTCGAAACGGTCTCGGTATTCGCCCTCGAACGTGATCAGCGACCGTTCACCTGCGTTGTCTACGGCATCGCGAACAACCACGTGTTCGGCGTGGACATATGTCGTGACCAGGGCCGATACGCGATCGAGGAAGTCAATCGCGGGGTTGCCGATGCTGTGTTGCGTGGCCTCGTACTTGGCGGCGAGCGACTCGGCGGCGTAGACCGCAAAGTCCTTACCCAGCCCCACAAAGCTGCCGTGATCGTCGGTGCCGTCGTCGTGATACACCGATGCCGTGAGCACGGGGTCGCAGCGATCGATACCGAGGCAGTAGTCGAGGAGGCGGCGACCGATCTCGCGCTCGGCCATCAAGAGGTTCAGCTCGCTCATGGTCATAATTGATCGCTAGGTTAGTTCTTATGCCCAAACAAGTCCCGGTTGCCGAGGGCGTCTTCACCTGGCCGAGCGACGAGCCTCGCTTGATCGCTAGCCGCTGCACCGACTGCGACAACCACATGTTCCCGGTGCAGACCGATTGCCCCCGGTGCAGCGGGTCGTCCACCGAACAAGTCGAGCTCGGACGCACCGGCACGCTCTGGACCTGGACCATCCAGGGTTACCCGCCAAAGTCGCCGCCGTATGCGGGCAACGACGACCCGGCCACCTTCGAACCGTTTGGCGTTGGTTATGTCGAGATCGACGGCAAGGTTCGAGTCGAATCGCGACTCACCACCGCTGATGTCGACGAGCTGAAGATCGGGATGGACCTCGAGATGGTCCTGGATCCGCTGTACATCAACGACCATGGCGACGAGGTCGTCACGTTCGCATTCGCACCAACTCTGCCCGCGCAAACCAACGGAGCAAGCTGACATGAGCCCAAAGAGTGACAGTTCACTCTCAGAGAAGGTCGCCATCATTGGCATCGGCATGCACGAGTTCGGCCGCCACGACGGGGTCTCCGGCATGGACCAAGGAGTAGTCGCGGTTCGGCGGGCGCTCGCCGACGCTGGTCTCAACTGGGACCAGATCGAGTTCGCTTTTGGCGGCAGCAAGGACGCGGGCGCAGCCGACGGCATGGTCAGCAAGCTCGGCCTTACTGGTCTGCAGTTCATCAATGTCGCCAACGGTTGTGCCACCGGTGGCTCCGCCCTCTTCTCGGCCTACAACTCGATCAAGTCCGGCATGTTCGACATTGGTATGGCGGTCGGCTTCGACAAACACGAACGCGGCGCCTTCCGTATTGACCTTGCCTCCCACGGCCTCGAGGAGTGGTACGGCGAATCTGGCCTAGCCCTCACGACCCAGTTCTTTGGCATGAAGATCAATCGCTACATGCACGACCACGGCATCACGGCGCCGACCCTCGCCAAGGTGGGAGAAAAGGCCTTTCGTAACGGTTCCCAGAACCCGATGGCGTGGCGTCGTCGCCCCATGAGCGAGACCGAAGTCGCCGAGTCGGCCATGCTCTCTTACCCCCTCACCCAGTACATGTTCTGCTCCCCCGGCGAAGGCGGCGTGGCGCTGATTCTGTGCCGGGCCGACAAGGCGAAGCAATACTGCGACACGCCGATCTATCTCAACTCCGCCGTCGTTCGCTCCCGAAAGTTCGGATCGTTCGAAGTCATGGCGCCTCACCTCTCGCCCGAACGCACCGACGGCCCCACGGTCGACGCGTCACTCGCCGCATTCGAGATGGCGGGCATCGGTCCGGATGACATCGATGTCGCCCAGCTGCAAGACACCGAGGTGGGGGCCGAGATCATGCACATGGCCGAGAACGGATTCTGCGAGCACGGCGAACAGGAACACATGATTGCCATGGGCGACACCGAGATCAACGGCCGACTGCCGGTCAACACCGATGGCGGCTGTTTGGCCAACGGTGAACCCGTCGGCGCTTCTGGTCTACGCCAAGTCTACGAAAACGTGCTTCAGCTCCGTGGCGACGCCGGTCCCCGACAGGTCCCCAACGACCCGAAAGTCGCATACACCCACGTCTATGGCGCCCCCGGTATCTCCGGCGTCACGATCCTCAGCCGGTAGGGGCACCAATGGCCAAGGTTCGCTCTGTCGATCTCGGCAGCTCCTTTCTTCCCTCCATCGAGGGGGCCTGCGAGGTGCTGTTTGTTCGCCACGGCGAGCAAGCCTTCGTGGCCAACATGGCGCTCGTCGACGGAGTCGATGCCCCGTTGACCGAACTCGGCCAGCAGCAAGCAGCAGCAGTCGGTGATCGGCTGGCGGCAGCCGATATCGATGCCGTTTACACATCGACCATGCAGCGGGCTCGCAACACCGGCCTCGCCATCGCCGGCCACCACGATCTCGAGATCACCGAAGATCACTCCCTACGCGAGATACATCTGTGGGAACAGCTCCCGCAGGACAAGGGCATCATCGAGTCGTTGGGCGAAGACGAACTGCGCCGGATCATGCGGGCCGCCAACCGCAGCCGCCGTTGGGACTCCTATCCCCACGGCGAGAACCGCGACGCGTTTCGCGAGCGGGTCGTCACTGCGGTCGAGAAGGTCATCGCTTCCCATCTCAATCAGCGGGTCGTGATCGCCTGCCATGGCGGTGTGATCAACGCCTACCTTGCCCATGTCATGGAGAGCGACCTCGACACCGTGAGCACGGTTCACCACACCTCGATCACGACGGTGCGGGCGATGGACGACCTGCGTCGGGTGGTGCAGGTGAACAATTTCGAACACGTCCGCCCGCTGCAGACATCGATCAATCCAATCAACGCGGCATGAGCCACACAGTGGTCTCGTCATCGCTCGCCTCGACGGCAAAGGTGACGATGGCTCTGGTAGCCGGCGGCCCCTGGTGCGACCCATCGCGAACATCAAAACCGGCACCATGTAATGAACACGAGATTGTCTTGCCCCGCAGCCGGCCAACACTCAGCGGTGCCGCCGCATGTGAACACCGGTCGGCGAAGGCGTGCAAAACGCCGTCGACGCGACAGACCAGCGCGCCATGGTCACCCACCTCAGAGAAGCAGCGCATCTCGCCTTCACCGAGGTCTGAAAGGTCACCGACATCCATACGTTCCACGGCCCAAAGCTTAAGCCGATGACCGACAGCGAGCGATGCCCCGGCCCAAGCGCCCACGACATCATCCGGGCCGACTCCACGCCCGCGCCTGATGCGCTCCTCCGAGAGTCGCCCGTCCATCTCGGGTCGGCGCCCATCGACCTCGACGTCTACACCTCCCGCACGGTTGCGCAGGCCGAACACGATCACATGTGGTCAAAGGTCTGGCAGTGGGCCTGCCGAGAAGAACATGTCCCCGAGGCCGGCGACTACGTCGTCTACGACATCGGTGATCGCTCGGCGCTCATCGTCCGCGGCGACGACGGTGGGATCCGGGCGTTCTACAACTCGTGTCTTCATCGAGCCACACAGCTCAAGCCCGAAGCCACCATGGGCATGAGCCAGCAAATTCGCTGCCCGTACCACGGGTGGACCTGGTCACTCGAGGGCAACATGACCGACCTGCCCTGTGCCTGGGACTTCCCCGACATCGACCCCACCAATCTGCCGCTTCCGCAGATTCGAACTGGTCTTTGGGGTGGCTTTGTTTTCCTCAACTTCGACGACGACGCTCCGCCGCTCGAGGAATACCTCGGGCCGCTTGCCGACCACTTCACCCAGTGGCCCCTCGAAGACCGCTACGTCGAAGTGCATGTGCGCAAGCGGTTGCCGGCGAACTGGAAGGCCGCGCAGGAGGCCTTCCTCGAGGCGTACCACATCCTCGAAACCCATCCCCAGAGCATCAAGACCGCGGGCGACGCCAACGCCGTCTACGACGTGTTCGATCGCCATGTCAGCCGGTTCATTCACACGGCCGCGACACCGAGCCCCCACGTTCCCGATGCCGAACGCCCGAGCGAGGCCGAGATCCTCGATCTTCTGCTCGCCCGAAAGTTCCCGGGCGAGGCAGTGCCGTCGATCCCCGAGGGCGAACGGGCCCGCGATGTCTACGCCCGCTTCATGCAGGCCCACCTCGGCGAGCAGTACGACCACGACTTCACGCAGTACTCGATCGCCGAAACCATCGACTCGATCGAATACTCGCTCTTTCCCAACGCCTTCTTCTTCCCCGGCATGCAATACCCAATGGCCTACCGATTCCGGCCCGACGGCGACGACGTGAACAGCACCGTCTTCGACCTTCTCTTCCTGCGACCTGTGCCCGCCAACGGCCGCCGTCCACCGCCCGCCGAACCGTTCGATCTTGATGTCGACGACAGCTATTCGCTCGTGCCGGGGATCTCGCAATCGATGGCCGATGTCTACGACCAAGACACGAGCAACCTGGCCGCGCAGACCCGCGGCATACGAGCGAGCCACACCACCACGCAGAACCTTGGCGTGTACCAGGAGTCGCGCATCCGTCAGATGCACGCCACCTTGGCCGCCTACCTCGCTCCCTCGACCCACCCTCCCTCGACCCCAAATGGAGACCCACATGAGTCGTGACGACATCGAGTCCCTCGTCCACCGCTATTCGGACGCGGTCGTCCATTCCAACCGCGAACAGTGGGCCGACACATGGGCCGACGATGCCACCTGGGGCCTGGGCAAAGGGCGCCGAGTTGAGGGACGGGCGGCAATCCTGGAGATGTGGATTGGCGCGATGGAACGGTTCGAGGCCGTGGTGCAGACAGTGATGAACGGCACGGCCGAACTCGACGAAGCCGCGGGCACCGGTACGGGCCGCTGGTATATCCACGAGGTCGTGCAGCGCAGCAACGGCGATCGAACCCTGATGGTCGGCCACTACGACGACCGTTATGTACGCACCGACGCGGGCTGGAAGTTCGCGACCCGCGAGCTGGTGCAGCATTACTCGGGCAACGCCGACCTGTCCGGCACCTTCCGAGCGGCCGAGGCCCCCGATGCCTGAGTTCGCGGCCGAGCGAGCGGCGGCGTACCCGGCGGAGAACGCGCTGGTCGATGACGATCGGACATTCAGCTGGGCCGACCTGAGCGACATCCTCAACCGCACCGCCAACAACGTCCTCGCCGCCGACCTTGGTCCGCAGCACCGCGTCGCCGTGTTCGCCGAGAACGCGGCCGAGACCGCCCTCGCCCATCTTGGCGCGCTCCTGGGCGGCGCCTCCGCGGTGCCAGTGAACTTCCACCTCACCGCCGATGAAGCGGCGTACATCCTCAAAGACTCGGGCACCGCGGTGCTCTTTGTCGGCCCCAAGACCGCCGAACGCGGCATCGAGGCGGCCCGCCAAGCCGGGATTGAGACCATCGTGGGCTGGGGCGATCTTCCCGCCAACACGGCCAGCATCACGCCGTGGACCGACTGGCTGGCGGCCGGAAGCGACGAGCACCCATCGCTCGACATCCGCCCTCGTCCCAACCTCCTCTATACCTCCGGCACCACCGGCCGCCCGAAAGGCACCGAGTTGCCGCCGACGATGTTTGCCGGCGGCGACACGATGGCCGCCCACCTCGAAGGGTTGAGGGGCGCTCGCTTCGCGAACTATGGCCCGCACCTCATCGTCGGCCCGATGTACCACACCGGCCCGCTCTCCGGCATGCGGATCCTGGTCGCTGGCACCTCATCGGTGATCCTCAGCCGCTTCGATGCCGAGGCGACGCTCGCCGCGATTGATCGCCACAAGACCCGTAGTTCTGTGATGGTGCCCACCCACTTTGTCCGCCTTCTCGCCCTGCCCGATGAGGTAAAGGCAAAGTACGACGTGTCCTCCATGGAGCTGGTCGCCCATACCGGTGCCAAGTGCCCCGAAGAGGTCAAACGAGCGATGATCGACTGGTGGGGCCCGATCTTCGTCGAGTCCTACGGAGCTAGCGAGGTCGGCACGACCTGCTCAATCAACAGCACCGACTGGCTCGCTCACCCCGGCTCCGTTGGCCGTGCGGTGGCGCCGTTTGAGGCGCTCGTGGTGGACGACGACGGTCAGCCCGTACCGCCCAAGACCGAAGGTCGCCTCTACTTCCGCGACACCACCGGGCGAGGGGTCGTGTACCACAACGATCCGGAGAAGTCGGCGGCCGCTCACCTCGAACCGGGCGTCTTCACGCTTGGCGAAATCGGCTATGTCGACGATGACGGCTTTGTCTTCATCACCGATCGTTTCTCCGACATGGTCGTGTCGGGCGGCGTCAATCTCTACCCCGCGGAGGCCGAGAACATCATCATCGATCACCCCGGCGTCGCTGATGTCGCATGTATCGGAATTCCCCAGGCCGAGATGGGCGAAGAACTCCGAGCGCTCGTCATCCGTGTCGCCGGTAGTGACGAAAGCGCCGACGAGATTCTCGACTACTGCCGTGAACGGCTGTCGACCTACAAGTGTCCGCGATCAATCGACTTCGTCGACGACCTGGGTCGCAACACCATGGGCAAGATCAACAAGCGAGCGCTGCGAGCGCCCTACTGGGCGGCCACCAACAACGGCGCTTAGAGCTGGGTCTTGGTCTTCCCGGCGGCCGAGCCCTCAAACATCTGCTCGCTGTCGAAACCGATCCGGGTGGTTGGCTTCACCTCGATGACCACGCGGCCGTCTGAGTCGAGATGGTCGACAAATGCCTGCTGCTTCGTCGCACTATCAGGGCGAACCGACGCGGCGAGCGCCGGATAGAACCACGCCTTTGTCTCGTCGTCTTCGTGCACCACCGCGATGCCCTTGTAGGTCACGCTCTGGCTCACGCCGATATCGGTGCCTCGACTCGACATGGCGACGGCGACTCGAGGATCGCGTTCAATGGCCGGAATTCGAGCACGCTGTCGTGTGGCTGTCAGCCAGAAACTTCCCTCGTGGTGGACGTAGTTCATAATCACACCGACGGGTTCGCCCGCCTTATTGGTCCACATAAACGTGCATTCTGTCTGCTTCTTGAAGAGCACAAGTTCGCGCTCTTCGGAGAGGGTGAAAATGGAGACGTCTTCGTAGTCAGCGGCCATAGCGGCTCCTATTCGTTGGAGGTCGACGCGTTGGCGGTCGAGGGGTTGGACGGAAGTTGATTGCGGTACGTGGCTTCGTCGAAGTAGTCACGCCAGAGAGTGATTCGCCCGTCGACGACCTCCCAGACACCGTTAACCGGCACCTCGACCCAGCCGTGGGCCATCAAGAACCGGTCGAGACGTTCGTTGAACACGACCTTGCCGCTGGCGCTCTCCCGAAGTACGGGCCATTCAACCTCGGTACAGCCCGCCAGCATTGGGCCAAGAATGTCTCGGACTGCCGCGCGCCCGTGCACCGCACCCATCGGGACATTGTCGTATTCACAGTCGTCGGCGAGGAGGGCAACGGCCGCGTCGACATCGCGCCGCTCGACCGCGGCGATGAATTGGTTGACCACCGCGAGGGCGTCATTGGATTGAGTCATAGGTCGTTACTCTCGCGGGCATGGCTGACAGTGCACAAGACTCGGGACGCGTCGCAGGAAAGATCGCGGTGATCATCGGCGGCAGCAGCGGCTTTGGCCTCGCGACCGCGGAACGGCTGGCGGAAGAGGGCGCCACCGTTGTGGCCGCCGGGCGCCGTGGCGCTGTGGCCGACGAGGTCGGCCAGCGCATCGGCGGCTGGGGTATGGAGTGCGACGTCACCGACCATGATTCGGTCGAGGCGCTGGTCACTGCGGTCATGGACCGTCACGGCTCGGTGGATATCGGCATGAACTGTGCCGGCTTCGCCCAATCCACCCGGATCGCCGATCTCACTCCCGACGCGCTCAACGCGATGGTGAACGTGCAATTCATTGGCGGCATTTGGGCGATCAAGCACTTGTGCAACGCGATGGCGTCGACGGGCGGCGGTTCGATGATCAACGTGTCGTCGCTGACCGCGCAGAACCCGTCGGCCGGCCATGCCGCCTACGCCGGGTCGAAGAAGGGCATCGAGTACGTCACGGAGATCGCGGCCGTCGAGTACGGGGCGAGCAACGTTCGGATCAACACGATCTCGGCCCACCTCATCGAGACACCCATGACGGCCGGCCTCTTCCAGATGCCGGTGAAGCTGGAGGCGATCATTCAGCAAACCCCGCTTGGTCGGATGGGCGACGTGAGCGATATCGCCAACTGCGCGTTGTACCTCGCGAGCGACGAAGCCGGCTATGTGTCGGGAGAAACCATCAAGGTGGACGGCGGTGCGTCGACCCAGAAGTTGCCCGGCGCCGCCGAATACGCGCTCATCGAGCAGACCCGCCCGGACCTGGCGTAGTCGCTTCTGGGTGAGGGATCTCGCGGGATTCGACATCGTCTAGGACATAAACCTATCGAGCGGTTAGTTTCCTCGCATGTCTTCTCTGAACAGCTGGATCAGCGACACCGAACTCAGTAGCCGCTTCCCGTATTACACCCGAGCCAACGCCGACGAGGTCGGCCCCGACCCGTTCAGCCCGCTCGGCTGGAGCCTCGGCTGGGCCAAGGGTTGCATCCCCGGCGTCGCCGGTGGATTCATCTCGTTCGGCGTGCTCGAGGCCGATGAGTTCGCGCTCGATCCACCCGAGGTATTCGGCAACTGGGGCGGCTACTTCTACAACCAGCTTTCGCTCCCCCGCGTCATGGGTTGTCGTATGCCGGGCGCATCGCCCGAGGCAATCGACCAGGCGTACTTCGGCGACCACCCGGGCGTACCGCCCTACACACCGCACCCCGACGACGAGAACGAAGCGCAGACGGCGAAACTCGAGGCCACCATGGGTTGGGCCATGAGCACCGACGGCTTCGAGCGCCAGGAAGTCACTGCGGCGATGGCTCGCCGAGTGGTGGCCGAGCGCCCCGACTTCGCGGCGATGTCCGACGCCGACCTGGTTTCCTACGGGCGGCGCATGGCCGGACTCGTTGAAGAGGCCTGGGTCCCCTACTGCGAGACGTGCCTTGCCGTGTCGCTCGGCCCGGGAGCGGTGCAGGCCATCTGCGACGCCGTTGAACGCGGCGAAGACGCCGTGAAGCTCTTGGCCGCCATCGGCGACGTTGAGTCCGCCGAGGCATCGTTCCTGATGTGGGACCTCAGCCGCGTTGTTGCCAGTTCGCCGACCCTGATGGCGGCGTTCGATGCCGGTGTCGATGGGTTCCTCGGCCGGATCGACAGCGACGACGACCGCTCGGTTGCGCAGTTCCGCGCCGACTTCGCCTCGTTGCTCGCCGAGCACGGACACCGCGGCCCCAACGAGTGGGACATGCGTCCCCACAGCTGGACCACGAAGCCCGGTCTCGCGCTCGGCATGATCGAACGGCTGCGGTTCCAGGACGACAACCGGTCACCCCACGTCGCGAAGGCCGCGGCGGCCGCCGAACGAGAGCGTCTGACCGTCGAGATCCTCGGGCTGGTCGAAGGCGACGCTGAAGCCCACGGCACACTCACCGCCGGCCTGAAGTCCGCCACCCTTTTCTACGGTCTGCGGGAGAAGGGCAAGAACTCCTGTATCCGTTTGATCCACGAAGCAAAGCTGGCCTTCTTCGAGCTCGGACGACGCATGGTGCAGCTCGGTGCGATCGACGACGTCCAGCAGGTCTTCATGGTGGTCGATGCGGAGATCGAAGACTTTCTCGCTGACCCGATGGCCATGCGCGACACGCTCCTGCAGCGTGATGCTGACTTCACCCACCTCCACACGCTGGAGCCGCCCTACATCGTGAAGTATGAGGAAGGTGTTCCCCCTATTAGTGATTGGGGTCTTCGTAATAGCGGCAAGGCCGAACCGGTCGCGGCCGGGGATGTGCTGCAAGGCGGCGCCGGGGCCCCGGGTGTCGCCACCGGCACGGCCCGAGTGATCCTCGACCCAAGCGACCCGTCGGCGATTCAGCCGGGCGACATCATGGTTGCACCGACAACGGATCCGTCATGGACCCCCCTCTTCCTCTCCGCCGCGGGCGTTGTTGTCAACGTGGGAGCCATTGCGAGTCACGCCGCGATCGTGTGTCGAGAGCTCGGAGTTCCGTGCGCGGTCTCCGTGGTTGACGCCACTCGCCGTATCCCCGATGGCGCCACCATTTCGATCGACGGGTCGAGCGGCGTGGTCGAGATCATCAGCCTTCCCTAATCGAGACAGGCCAGCCCGCACTTCCCCAGAAGTAATCAATCGGTTAGTTTCTCCCCAAGCAGAAATCAAGGGGACAGAATGACCGCTGGATACATCACCGATTGGCCGGTTAGCGAACGCTTCCCGCACTACACACGCGCCAACGCGGGCGAGGTCATGGGTGACCCCGTGAGCCCACTCGGGTGGACGCTCAGTTGGGAAGGAGCAATCGTTCTCGGGCTGCGCGACGGCTGGATCCGTGGGGGCACCCACGAGCTCAGCGACTACGACACTGATCATCCCGAAACCTTCGCGATGTTCGGCGGCCACTTTTATATCAATCTCGCCAGCTGCCGTATGCAGGGCGTCCGCAACCCGGCCGTCTCTGTCGAAGCCCTCGATATGGCGTTCTTCGGCGACCACCCCGACGTTCCGGAATACGTGGCCCATCCCGACGACGAGAAGCCACACCTCGTGCCGGTCATCGAAGCGCACACCGGTTGGGTGATGACCGCCCACACCTGGCCCGAAATCCTGGAAGACAAGGCCAACGCCCAGGCCCTTCGCGAGCGCCGTGGCGATCTCACCACCTACTCCGATGCTGACCTCGTGAAGCGGGCCCGCGACACGCGCCCGGTGTTGCACCATCTCTTCAACCAGCACACCGTGTCCGGCTCCAGCTCGGCGATCGGCCCCGGCATCCTTGGCGCTGTCGGTGAAGCGATCGGCGACACCACCATCTCGATGAAACTTCTCGCCGGTCTCGGTGATGTCGACTCTGCCCTCCCCAGCTATGCGCTGTGGGCCATGTCCCGCAAGATCAAGGACAACGAGGCGCTCACCGCGGCATTTGATGCCGGCACCGACGATGTCATGGTCCGGCTCGCCGCCGACGGCTCGGCCGAAGCCGCCGAACTCGTGAGCGACTGGGACGCATTCATCGCCGAGTTCGGCTCTCGTGGCCCCAACGAGTGGGATATCCACGCCGACTCGTGGGAAACCCGCCCGGAGCTGGCGC
The DNA here is from genome assembly GCA_047639555.1 of Candidatus Aldehydirespiratoraceae bacterium. Classification (GTDB taxonomy): domain Bacteria; phylum Actinomycetota; class Acidimicrobiia; order Acidimicrobiales; family Aldehydirespiratoraceae; genus JAJRXC01. The sequence continues at coordinate 11,462 of JBLIOE010000023.1, read as the reverse complement.
TCGCCGCGCTCGACCGTGTGCGGTTCCAGTCCGACAACGAGTCGCCACATTCGCGACACAACGCCGTTGCCGCCCAGCGAGAAGAAGTCACGGCTGAGGTGCGAGCGAAGGTCGCCGACAACGCGGAGCTGGCCGGCATGGTCGAAGGCGCACTCGTCGCCGGAAACATGATGGCGTACCGCGAGCGCACCAAGACCACGATCGTCAAGGTCGTTCACGAGGGCCGCATGGTCGCTCGCGAGCTCGGTCGACGCCACGTGGCAGCCGGCAACATCGCCGACGCCGCCGACATCTTCATGCTGCTCGAGCCGGAACTCGATGCCTTCGTCGCCGACCCGGCCTCGTTCACCGCCACGCTCTCGGCGCGAGCCGCGGACTACGCCGCGCTGTGGGATCTCGAGGCGCCGTTCATCATCAAGGACGGCAACGTGCCACCCCTGAGCGAGTGGGCCCGTAAGAGCGATCCTCAGCCTGCGGCCGAAGCAGCCGGATCCGAAATCGTGGGCATCTCCGGATCACCGGGCATTGTCACTGGCACCGCCAAGGTTGTGCTCGATCCAGGCGATCCCTTTGCCCTTGACCCCGGCGACATTCTCATCGCCCCGTACACCGACCCGTCCTGGACCCCCCTGTTCATGACCGCCGGTGCCGTCGTCGTCAACGTCGGCGGGCAGATCAGCCATGCCGTGATCGTGAGCCGCGAGCTCGGTCTGCCGTGTGTCGTCTCCGCCACCAATGCGACCAGCCGGATTCCCAACGGCGCCATCATCGAGGTCAACGGCGACACCGGTGTTGTCACGGTGATCAGCACGCCGTGAGCGGCGAGCAATGACTAGGCCATTCCGGTTTGCCGTCCAGTCCTACGCCGCAACGTCGGCGCGGGATTGGCGGGACCAGGCCCAGCGGGCCGAAGCGCTCGGATACTCAACTTTTCACACGGCCGACCATCACATCGGCCCCGGGCCCGCGCTCGATCCCACAAACCACGGGGTCCAGGACTTCGCGGCGGTCCCTGCGATCGCCGCCGCTGCGGCCACTACCTCCAGGATCAACGTCGGCTGTCGGGTGTTCTGCACCGACTATCGCAATCCGGTGATCTTCGCCAAGGAGCTCGCCACCCTCGACGTGTTGTCCGACGGCCGACTCGAAGTCGGACTCGGATGCGGCTGGCTCGCCAATGAGTACGAGGCCATCGGCATCCCCTTCGACCGTCCCGGCGTGCGGATCGACCGCATGGAGGAGACCCTCGCGGTCATACGAGCGCACTTTGCGGATGGCCAAGTCGACGTTGTCGGCGAGCACGTTCACGCTTCCGGGTTCGAGGGTGTACCAAAGCCCACGAGCGCCGGTGGCCCGCCGATCATGATCGGCGGCGGATCACCCCGCATCCTCGGCATCGCCGGCCGCGAAGCCGACATCGTGAGCCTGAACTTCGACAACTCGTCGGGCCGCCTCGGCACCGAAGGAGTCGGGAGCGGCCAGCGCGAGCAGACAACGCAGAAGATCGAGTGGATCCGCAAAGGCGCTGGCGATCGACTCGACGGCCGGACGTTCGACGATCTTGAGCTCGAGATCGCCGCCTACTTCACGCAGGTCACCGACGACGCCCCGAGCGCGATCGCGATGATGGCGAGTCGTTTCGGCACATCGCCGGAGCTCTTCGCGGATCACCCACACGCGCTCATCGGCTCGGTTGATCACATCTGCGACACGCTCGAAGCGCGGCGAAACAAGTTCGGGATCAGCTACATCACGGTGAGCGTGCGGGCGATGAACGACTTCGCGCCCGTTGTCGCCCGACTCAGCGGGACGTAGCTCGCTCTGCCTGCGGTGGGAAGGCGCACCACATCGACAGGCCCGCCACGAGGTAGCAGGCGGCGCTGAACGCCCAGATCAGCCGGAACCGGTCGACAGACTCGAGCCCAGCGACATCGCCCAGGATTGCCACCGCCGCCACTGCGCCCGCCGCCGAACCAAGCCGGCGGGTGACGTAGTAGGAGCCGGATGCTCGCCCGAGTCGATCGTCGTCCACATCGTGGAATGCGGCCGCCGACACCACCGTGCCGACGAGCATTGACCCCATGCCTCCGATGATCAGCGCGGGGAAAAGCACTCGCCACGCGTCAACCTCGGGGCCAGCACCGAAGGCCAACCAGCCATACCCGATCGTTCCCAACACACCGCCCCACACGACGACACCGATGAAGCCGCGGCGATCGGCTTGTCGTCCGGCCCACACACCCACGATCGCGGCGGACACCTGGTTCAGCGCGACGGCGAAGCCGGTTTCCAACGTTGACCACTCCCACACGTCGATGAGAAATACGGGCAGCGAGAAGAAGAACGAGAAGAAGGCGGCTTGGCTGAAGAACGACACCACGCTGGCGGAAGCGAAGCTGCGGATACGAAACAGGTCCACATCAAGCGGCGTACCCGTGCGAGTCCGCGCTCGATGGATCAGGAGAGGCGCCGCGACAATCGCGACACCGAGTGCAGTAAGCGAACGGGTACTCCCCCATCCCCACTGATCGCTCTTGGTCACCACGAGGGCAATAGCCGCAACGGACAGTGTCGCCGCCGCGATTCCCACCGGGTCGACAACACCATCGGGGTCACCCCCAGGTTCGTTCGGCAACACCTGGCGACCAACGAGCCAGGCGACGAGCACCAGGGGTCCGAATACGAAGAATGGCGTCCGCCACCCCGACCATTCGATGAGCACCGCACCTACGGTCGGCGCGATGATTCCGGACGTGGCGCCGGCCACACCCCACATAGCGACGGCGCTGGCTCTTCGTTCGCGGGGGAAGAGCGGCAAGACCATGGCGAGTGAAACCGGCGCCAACGCCGCAGCACCGAGGCCTTGGGTCACGCGAGAAGAAATCAGCATCCACGCTGATGTCGATGACGCCGTGAGGAGGGCGCCGATCGCAAAGGTCCAGAGACCGACGAAGAATACCCGGCGACGGCCGACCCGATCACCCAACCATCCGGCCACCAACATGAACGAGCTGAGCGAAATGAAGTAGGCCGACGAAACCCACCCGAGCGTGCTTCTGCTCGCCTCAGGGAACGACTCCTCGATCGAGGGGAAGGCCAGCGCCACGAAACCGGCATCAAGAATGATGAGCACGACGGTCGCCGAACCAACCGCTAGCGCGGCCCAGGCGCGGGCAGGGACCGGAGTCGTGGTGGGCACGCCGCATTATTAACCGTCTGGTCAATTACCACCAATGCCGCCTACTATTCACGCATGGATTCGAGGAGTTGTCCGCACGCCCCTGCCGGCTTTGATCTCACGGACCCTGTTGTCCAGCAGGCACCCCATGAGCACTACGCCGCCATGCGCGATGAGGGTGTGCTGTGGGTCCCAGCCAATGACGCATACGTCGTCCTTCGCCACGAGGACGCGCTCACGGTGCTCCGAGACCCGATCACCTATTCGTCACAGCTCGGCAGCAATCGTCAGCCCGCGCCGGAGGAAGTCCGAGAAGAGGTAGCCGCGATCGCGGCCCAAGGTCTCCCCCGGCCCCGCACGCTGCTCGACAACGATCCGCCCGATCACAGCCGCTTCCGGCGTCTCGTTTCTCGTGCATTCACGCCGCGCAAGATGGCGCAGCTCCGCCCCTTCGTCGAGGCGCTGGCCGACGATCTGATCGACCAATGGGAAGACCCATCCTCGCTCGACTTCGTTGAGTCGTTCGCGGTGCCCCTCCCCGTGGGGGTCATCGCCAAGTCGCTTAACATTCCGATCGAGCGCCACAACGACTTCCGTCGTTGGTCTGATGCCGCCACCTCCACCATCGGCGCAACGATCACGCCGCAGGAATACATCGAGGGCGCCAAGATCACGCTCGAACTGCAGCACTTTTTCGTCGAGCAGTTCGAGGACCGGAAGAAGAACCCGCAGGACGACCTGCTCACTACACTCGTCAACTCCCACATTGGGGCCGAAGACGATGGCAGCGATGCCGAAGCGCTCAACATGCCCGAACTCGTGCGCATCGTGCAGCAGCTCCTGGTCGCGGGCAATGAAACCACCACCAAGCTCATCACCGAGATGATGTTGCTCATCGCTCAAACCGAGGGCGAGTGGGAGCGGATCAAGGCCGATCCGAGCCGCATTCCCGATGTTGTTGAGGAGAGCCTCCGGCTGAGCAGCCCCAACCAGGGCATGTCGCGCATCGCCACAAAAGACACCACGCTGGCGGGTATCGACATTGCTGAGGGATCTCGGCTCGTGGTCATGTTCGCCTCCGCGAACCGCGACGAAGAGAAGTTCGCCTGCCCCCATGAGCTCCAGCCCGACCGAGATCACATCCGCGAGCAGATCGCCTTCGGCCACGGCACCCATTTCTGCGTGGGCGCCAACCTCGCCCGACTCGAAGCGATTGTTGCTTTGGAGAGGCTCGTTGCGCGCGTCGACTCGTATTCGCTGCACGACGACAACACCTACGAATACCTGCCGAGCTTCGTGTTGCGCGGCCTGAAACGGTTGCACCTCGACATCGCAATGGCCGAGTAGGACGCCGCTCGTGGTCGGCGACTACAGCGATGTCTCGGCCTTCGGCGTCGACCCGGTCAAACAGGAAGAGCTTTACGGCGCCCAGACCGAGTGTTCGCTCATCTGGTCGACCCGCGACGGCTGGCCGGTGGGGGTGCAGCACCGTTTCGTGTGGCGCGAAGGGCGCTTCTGGGTCACGTGTGCACCGCAGCGCAAACGGGTCGCGGCCTTGCGGGCCCGACCGCAAAGTTCGGTCATCGTGTCGAGCGAGGGCACATGGCTCGGGGGCGACATCACAACCACCGCCAAGACCCTCGCAACTGTGCACGACGACCATGCGGTGCGGGAGTGGTTCTTTCCCGCGCTCGCCGCTCGTCAACGTGAGACCGAAGCCGAACAGGCGGAGTTCATCCGACGGCTGTCTACCTCGGGTCGGGTCGTGATCGAACTCGAACCGGTTGCGTGGATCACCTACGACGGCGTGCGGCTCGAGTCCTCACTGCGCGAGATTGACTACGACCCGCGGGTGGTCAAACCCACACACAATTCGCGCACACCACCGCCGGGACGAGAAATCCTCAGCTTCGACTGAGCGCCACCACAGCGGTGCCGACGACCGGCCGGAAACCGTCGGGGCGCTCGAGCCACACTTCACACGTCGCCAGGCGTTCGTCCTCGCGGTTGTCGACCGCGATGACCACTCCCCGCGCGGTGATGTGGTCTCCCTCGAGAACTCGGTCGGGGAACTGGAGCGTCAGCCGCCGCACACAAATGTCGCCTTGCCAGGCCATCAACATGTTGGCCAGATAGCCGACATTGAGCGGGCCTTGGTTGATCCGGCGACCGTCAAGGCCTCGGGCCCGGGATGCGTCGGAATCCCAGTGCACGGGATTCGGATCTCGCAGGATCGCGGCCGTCGTGCGCATCCGAGCCACCTGCACCTTGGGCATGACCCACTCAGGAACTGGGTGGCCAACCTCGACCGGGCTCATGCCGTCCGCCAGATGTGCCAAGTGTTGGTGACGCGGGCAACCGTTTCGTCGCCGTCGCTGAGCTCGATCGCGAAGACCAACTCATCAAAGGGGTTCGCCGATCCCACTCCGGGTCGGCGCTCGGCGGCGACGATCTCGCCCTCACATCCGTAGTCCACGTCTTCTCGAAGCGGAGAGAGCCATTCCCAGTCGTAAGAATGCAGGCCCACACGATCGGGCCCCTCCGCTTCGGCGAGGGCGAAAAGGTCGGCGATCGTTACACCGGCCCCCTCGATCGGCACGTGAAAGAGGTGCACGGGATGGGCCATGCCATCGGCGAGCGAGGGGCCCCCGCACGCTTCGGTGAGGAGGAAATTCTCCCAATGCGCGATCGTGCGTCGTCCACCCGCAAATCGGTACCCGGCCAGATGTGCAATACCCACGCGACTACTCTCCCACGACGACACGTCGCTGCCCGCGAACGGGGAGCTCTTCGCGGCCCCGGAGGTATTGATCGTCACCCCGATCATGCTGTGGTGGGCGGGATCCTCGTCTCGAAGCCGCGCGGAGAACGGATACGGATCGGCCCACGCCGTGCGGCTGATCAGGAATATCGAAGCAACGGCGGTTCAAACATGTGGGGGAACCTCCAACTCGATCATGTGGTGATCTCTGTGAAGAGCCGGGCAAGAAACGCCGCCATCTGCTCGCGGGTCACGTTGTCGGCCGGGCTGTATGTCGTAGCCGACGTACCCGTCGTCACGCCGAGCCCGAAGATGCACCCGATGTCGTCGCGGGCGAACGAAGTCAGTGAAACATCGGTGAAGGGCGTCGCTCCGCTGCAGTCGTTGCCAGTCACGATTCGATAGAGCCGCGCGATAAATGCCGCCATCTGCTCGCGCGTCACGTTGTCGGCCGGGCTGTACGTCGTGGCCGATGTACCCGTAGTTACGCCGAGGGTGGCGATACAGCTGATATCGGTCGCCGCAAAAGACAACGGCGAGACATCGGTAAATGTTGTCGTTCCGCCACTACACGGCAACGCAGTGATGCTTCGATACAGGCGGGCAACGAACGCGGCCATCTGCTCCCGAGTGACGTTGTTTGCCGGGCTATAGGTCGTGGCCGATGTGCCGGTCGTAACGCCCAACGCCGAGATACACGTAACCGCGCCATAGGCAAAGGAGCCCGTCGAGACGTCGACGAAAGGCATCGGCAAGCCTTGGGCACAATCGATAATCGAGGCCGAGGCGACTTCGACCGATGGCTCTGACGGGGGCGATGTCCCCTGAGAATTGGTTGCGGTGACCGTGAACGAATAGGCCTGCCAGTTGTCGAGCCCACTCACAACGCACGACGTGGCCGGTGCTACCGCGGTACACATTCCTCCGGGCGAACCGGTCACTGTGTGGGTCAGGCTCGCAGCATCACCACTCGCACCGGGGGTCGTCCACGACACCGTCGCACTCGTGCCGTCGCGGTCGACCAACACGCCAGTCGGTGCGCCGGGAATCGCCGAGGGGAACGTCGCGACCGACGCAGGCGAGGCCGGACCGTCGCCGGAAACGTTGGCGGCGACAACGGTGACGGTGTGGGCGGTCGCGCCGTCGAGGCCGGTCATGTCACAGGTCGTCGCCGGCGCCGTCGCCGTACACATTCCGGCGGGCGAGCCGGTGGCCGTGTACGTCAGGATCGGCGCACCACCATTGGTTGCGGGCACCGTCCAGGTGACGCTGAGGGAGCCGTCGCCCGGAACAACCGTCGGCGTTCCCGGTGCGCCGGGCGGCGCGACCGGAAGGACGGGGTCTGACGCCGGCGAAAGCGGGCTTATCCCCACCGCGTTCGTTGCCGACACTCGGAATGTATGCGGCACCGCGTTCGCCAGACCGCTGATCAAACAAGACGTTGCGGCGGTGATGCAGGATCCGCCCGGTGAGCCCGTCACCGCGTAGGTCGAGACGGGCGCACCGCCGTCGTCGGGGGCCGACCACGACACGGTCACTTCGCCGTTGCCGGGAGTGGTTGCGGGTGTTTCCGGCGTACCCGGAACCCAATCAGCTGTTCGGGAGACGTTGAGCTGAATCGGGCCCTCTTCATCGTCGAAAGCATCGACCTGAATCCGGTACACGGTGCCTTCAACGGCGGAGAAGTTCACTCGCGAACTCACGCCGGGACCGCTGTCGTCGTCGCAGGCGACCTCGCTCAGGCTGCCTAACGAGTTCCCGGTGAATACAGCGAGAAGGGTATCGACGATCGGGGTGTCGTCGGTGTCAACCTGAATCGGGCCGGTCCCCGGTGCGGTCCATTCCCACCAGGCGGTGTGCGCTCGTGGGAACGCCGCACATGAAGGTGCCGGCTCGTTGAGCTCGATCGTGAAGCCTGTGGTGTCGTCGAATTCCGTGTACGGCAAGTGCGTCACGATTGCCGGTGTTGTGAACGAGTCGTTGTCCGCCGGGTTGAGATCGATCTCCAGGTTGTAGAGCTGCGTGACAGCGCCCCCGCCGAGCACCCGAATGAAGTAGGTGGCAGTAGAGCCGAGCGCGAATGCCGTGGCCGATTCTGTTCCCCCCAAACCGCTGTCATCCACCGTTTGCAGGACGCCCGCATTGTTTCGGATCTCAAAGCTGAGATCCTGCAACGACTGCGAGCTGACCATCGTCGGCGTCGCCGAAACACACAGGTCGGACGCCGGGTCGGCACCCTCCGGGTAGGTGTACCCCTCCGGCGTGACCGATACGTCGACAACGTCTCCTGCGGTCGCGTCAAAACGGAACCAGTCTTCGTCGACATTGTTGTCAATGCTGAGGTCGGCTTCGAGACCGGAACCCGCGCTGAGGATGTCAGTCGCGGCCACCTGACTGTCGTTCGGGTTGCCGATCAGCTCGAAGCGGTCACCGTAGTGCCGTTGCAAGCCGCGAAGGTCGTCGTGCTGAAGCCCAAGGAATCCGCTCTGAATCGTCGGTTCCATGAGCTTTGAGCCATCGATTGGACAGACATGGCCAAGGCCGGCGCCGTGTCCATGCTCATGGGAGAAGACATTGTGAAACTCGGGCGACAGGCCGTTGACCGTGTACCAACTGTCCGACGCATCGATCTTCATGTCGCCGCCGGCCGAAGGAAAGAAATTGTAGGCAAGCGCGTTGTTGTCGCCGTCGATCTCGCAGCCGCCAATACGGATGTCACCGCGAACGTTGGTGAGTCCACCGGCGCTCGGCCAGGCCTCTCCATCGTCGATCGGTGTTCCCGACGCATCGGGGGTGACCGCGGGCGTGTAGACGTTGCCGGTTTTTGCGGTCCAGTCAGCCCAGACCTCCAAGATCTCGGCCTGCCAGCTGCCGACCCCGTAGACGGCATCCATCGTGGCGATGAGATTGCTGTTGCACGTTGTGTCACCAGGATCTTGAGCGGGCATGGCCGTGCCGTCGGGGAGGATGCTCCACGTCAACTCGAGCGCGTCGCCGGGAGCCGCTCCGCCGTTGTTCAGCGCCGTCGCCGCCGGGTTCCAACGGGTGGTTGGCTGGGCCGCCGAAGGCCCGGTGCCGCGCATCCGTTCGAGTGTCTCGGCTGCATAGGCCGGATCGGTACCTTCGGCGAAGACGGGCAAGATCCGCCCCGGGGCGAAACCCTCTACATTCTGGACGCCGCTGCTACCCGGAGGGCCGGCGTATTGCGCCGCCACCGGTGTGGCGACCGCCAACAACGCGAACGCAGCAACTGCCGCGATGACGCGCCCGGCACCGATTGACCTCGACCAACTGTTGCGCATCGTGCTCTTGCCTCCATCCGCCGAAGACCGTGGGGCCAGAGCCTTTCATATGAGGGTTCGCCACCGCGATATCCCCTCGGACCTTCTTCGGAGATCTTGTCGAGAAGAGAACGCGCTGTTCGTCGCAGTGTCGACTGGGAATTGATCGACACCGAACGTCGTCGCCTGGCCGACGATCTCGAGCCACTCACGCCGGAGCAGTGGGCCACACAGAGCCAATGTGACGCATGGGATGGGCACCACGTCGCTGCTCACATCATCAGCCCGTTTAACGAGAAAGTGTTTGACATCAAGTCCACTTGAGGTCGTACGGTGCCGACATGTCCAATCCCCCACCCGTCGTCGGCACGCTCACAACAAAAGCGCTCGCGGAGCAAACGCCCGAATGGAACGACCTCGTCCCGCTGGCGTTGTCGAGTGTGGCGTTGCCCAATGGTGTCCGCTCGACCTTTGCCCTCGAGCTCGCTGATGTCGTCGAGGACCTCGCCACTCGCGAGATGGACTGCTGCGGCAGCTGGCTCGACGTGTCCACGACCCGTGGCGACGTGGTCACCTTCGAACTCACAACCACCAATCCCGACGGCATCGCGCTGATCCACACGGTTGCGGGCATCACCGCATGAACACGCTCGCCATCGGGGAAGTTGCGACCGCCACTGGTCTCGCGGTTTCCGCCGTCCGTTACTACGACGAAATCGGTGTCATAAGCACCGCCGACCGGGTGGGCGGCAAACGACGGTTCTCCGAATCGACCGTCGGCCGAGTCAACTTCATTCGCCGCAGCCAGGACGCCGGCTTCTCACTCGACGAGATCCGCGAAATCCTCGACGACACCTCCGGCGAATGGCACCAGATCGTGGAAGCCAAGATCGCCGAGACCATCACCCGCCGCGCCGAACTCGACACCCTGTTGTCTCTGCTCGAAGCAATCCAAGAATGCGGCTGTGAAGCCGTGGCCACCTGCCCCAGCCGGGGCGACTGGTGATCACCGTCTTCGGTGTGATCGCCGCGACCACCATGGTCGTCGCCTACGCGCTGGAATCGCGCGGGCCCAAGTGGATCGCCGTGTTTGCCGCGGGCTGTGCCGCCACCGCCATCTATGGCGTACTCACCGGCGCCTGGATCTTCGTTGTCCTCGAAGGCCTCTGGGCAGTCATCGCCACCCATCGCTTCCGAACTACCCGCTCAGTCGCGATGTAGAAAAGTTTCACCCTGCCGGTCTCTCCGGTGCCGGGGTTGTCGTTGTTGGAGATGCGATGATTCCCGCAGTGATGGAGCCGATGCGTCCGATACCCCCGATCGACCGATCAATTGACGCGGCTCGACGCGGAGAAGCCCGAGGGTTCGACGAACTCTTCCGTGCTCTCGGCGGCCCCGTCACCGGCTTCGCCCGGGCTCGAGGCGCGGCCGACCCCGAAGGAATTTGCAACGAGGCCTTCCTGCGGGCCTTTCAGAACCTCGGGTCGTTCAAGGGCGATGGTGCGGCGTTTCGACGATGGATCTTCTCTATCACCCGGAATCTCGTTATCGATGCCTTCCGCGCGGCCCGGCGGCGGCCACAGGAAGTGTTCACCGATCCCCCTAACCAGTGGGCACCGGCCGCGGAGAACGAGGCACTCGCTCGTTTGGGTAACGCTGAGGTCGCCCGGATGTTGGATGTGCTGACCGACGAGCAACGCGAAGTAATCGTGCTCCGCCTGGTTGCCGATCTCAGCCTCGCCGAAACGGCCGACATTGTTGGGCGACGAGTGACGGCCGTGAAACGACTGCAGGCAAGGGCGCTTCGGCGACTCCAATCCGCACTTCTCGACGAAGGGGTCTCCTCATGAACGAACGCGACGTTGACGGGGATGACATGGCTCACCCCGAACTCTCCGACCAGCAACTCGCTGCCCTTCTGGGCGGTAGTGCAGCCGATCTCGACGGCCACCCTGTGGCCGACGCGATCGGATCCCTGCGTGCTGACTTGGCATCGGAACCCGCACCCGCCGCTGGTGCCGCGCTGTCGGAGTTCCTTGCGGTGGGCCATGTCGCCCCCACCCTCGTTTCGTCGGTGACGGACACCACTCCTGTGGTCGTTCCGCTCGTCGACGAGCCAGATCTAAGGAGAACCCCAGTGCTCGCCACCCTCTCAACCTTCCTCGGCACTCTTGCCGGCAAACTCTTCGTTGGCACGTCCATCGCCGCGGCCTCAGTCGGCGCGGCCCATGCGGGCGGAGTC
>JBLIOE010000022.1:0-67313 GCA_047639555.1 Candidatus Aldehydirespiratoraceae bacterium | reverse complement strand
GTCGATCAGTCGGCCATAGGTGCAAAGTATCGGCCGTTGCCAGCGCCAGCTTCAGTCTCCGGATGCCGCCTGAGCACGGACCTGCTCGGTCGCGATACGGAATCGACGACTAGGGCTGGTGTGCCAGACGAAAACCAGGAGGCCGACGCCGCTCAATCCCGCGATCAGCAGCAGATTGCGCCGGATGTCCTGGATCGTGTCGCTGGTCTCGTCGTCGCGGACAATCTCGGAATCGGGTTGCGCCTCGTCGGCGTCGTCGAGCACGGTGACGCCGGTGGTTTCGGGTTCGTCTTGGGCCTGCGCCGGCGACGCGCCAAAGAGCGTCAACCCCGCGACCAGCGCAGCGAATATTCGTGTCCAACCCACGGCGAAGGACCGTATCGCCTTTCAGGGCTGGTGTTGCGGGCACCAATACGTGGTCCGCCCGCCGACATCGTCTCGAGACAGCTCCGCGCCACACTTCGGGCAGGCACCACCTCGCACCCGGACCGGCTGCAGGTCACCGGTGTGGCTTCCGCCTCGGCTGCCGAGAATCTCGAGTGTGCGTCGCATCGCCCGGTGCAGACGAGCGACCTCCTCCGGCTCAAGGGAATCAGCAGATCGTCGCGGATTCAGGCCGGCTCGCCAGAGCGCGTCGTCGGTGAGCAGGTTGCCCATACCCGCCAACTTTCCCTGGTCCATAAGCCTCGCCTTCAACGGTGCCGAAGACGAGGCGAGAATCTTCCGGAAAGGCGCCAGGGTGACCGCCAACGCGTCGGGGCCCAGCTTGTCCTCGTTGGGATCGAGCTCGACACCGCCCAAACGCCGCGGGTCGCGAATCGCCAGAGTGCCGCCGCTCCGGCCCGCGAACGTGACCCCAAAGCGATCCCACGCGGGATCGTTGCGATCGCTGGAATATTCGAGCTGATCGATCGAAGCACCCCCGTCGACGAGAAGCCGTCCCGTCATCCCGAATCGCAGCCCGAGCACCGGTCCCGTTGTGTCGAGCAGGAGAAGCTTGCCGATTCGCCGAGTGCCGGTGATTTTCAGGCCGGGGAGAACCGCCAGAAGTTCGTCAGTGGTGGTCTGGCCCTTCGCGTACCACTCATCGGGGGCGTGGACTGACGCAATCTTGCGTCCGACCACCGGCTCCGCCGCTCGGCGATACGTCTCGATCTCCAGCAGCTCAGGCATACCCCAGCCTGCCTTCTACTTGATTGAATCCAGCGCCTGGCGCAGATCAGCAGCGAGGTCGTCGGTCGATTCCAGTCCACATGACAGCCGAACGGTGCCTTCACTGATGCCGGCGGCTTCAAGCTCCTTCGGCAGTAAGCCCACGTGGGTCGTGGATGCCGGATGGGTGAGAAGTGTTTCCGGGCCGCCCAGCGAGGTTGCGAGCTGCGCCAGCACAACGCGCTCGACGAGCTGACGACCAGCGTCGCGTCCACCGGCGAGATCGAAGGTGAGAAGACCGCCGAAGAGGTCCAGCTGGCGTTTGGCCAATTCGTGCTGCGGATGTGACGGCAGGCCGGGGTAACGAACGGCGTCGATCGCCGGGTGGGCCTCGAGCATCTCCGCGAGCGCAGTGGCCGTTTCGGTCTGCTGCTTGTAACGGACGGCCAGCGTGCGGATCCCGCGCAGACCATTCAGCGCGTCGAAGGGCGAGGCAACGGCGCCGTGCAGAATCGCGAAGCCACGAATCCAGGCAAGCAACTCCTCGCTCCCCGACACCACGCCGAGAATCGCGTCATTGTGTCCGGCGATCGCCTTCGTCGCCGAATGGAGGACGAGATCAACGCCGTACTCCAAGGGGCGCTGCGCTACGGGCGGCGCAAACGTGCCATCGACCACGGTCATCGGGCCCTTGATGGCACCGAAACGTTCGAGGTCGACAATGTCGAGCTTCGGGTTCGCGGGCGTTTCCGCAAAACACAGGGCCGTCTTTCCAGGAATGACGGCGGCCTCCCATGCGTCGGAGTCGGTGCCGTCGACGAAGGTGACGTCGATGCCAAATCGCGGACAGACCGCCTGCAACAGAAGCTGTGTGTGGGAGTAGAGCTGGCGCTGAGCCACGATGTGGTCGCCACTCGAGCAGAGGCCGAGAATGACCGCGCTCACCGCGCCCATGCCCGACGCGAATGCCCGCGACGCCTCGGCACCCTCCAGGTCCGCCACGGCATTCTGAAAGTCGGAGACGGTCGGGTTGGAATGACGGCCGTAGAACTTTGGCGCCGTGATATCGGTGGCGAACTTGTGCGCCTCTTCCACTCCCCCGGCGACGAAGGTGCTGCTGGCCCAAAGAACGGGGGCCAGGGCCGTGTCGTTGTGAACACGACCGGCGCGTATTGCTCGGGTTGCGAGATCAAGTTCGGTCATCGTGAGTCCTCTGCAGTCGAAACGGTCCGAGCGATGAGCGGCCCCAGATGTGCCGACTCCAGAAGGAAGCCGTCGTGCCCTTGCGGGCTATCGATCACGTGGTATTCACAAGTGCCGCCGGCCGCCTCAACACCCGCATGGATCGCGGCCTGTTGGTAGGGCGGATACAAAATGTCGGACGAGATCGAGGCGGTCAGGACCGGCATCGAAAGGCGACCGAGCGCTGCGTTGACGCCTCCCCGGCCGCGACCGATGTCGTGAAGGTCCATGGCTTTGCTGAGGATCAAGAACGAGTTGGCGTCGAAGCGACGCACGAGCTTTTGGCCGTGGTGGTCGAGATACGACTCAACCTCGTACCGTCCCCAAGGATCGAACTCTTCGCGTTTGTTGTGGTGGTTCCGTCCGAACCGCTCATCGAACACTTCCGTCGTGCGATAGGTGATCTGCGAGATCTCCCGCGCAAGGGCCAGGCCCGCCCAGGGCCCCTTGCCGGGCGCCGCGTTGTAGTACTGACCGCCCGCCCAGTTGGGGTCTTGAACAATGGCCAGACGTTGCACGGCACTAAAGCTGATCTGCTGAGGACTCGCCGCCGAGGCCGTCGCAATCGGCACGAGCGCATCGAGCCGATCCGGGAACATCGCGCCCCACTCGAGCACCTGCATTCCGCCCATCGACCCGCCGACTACCGCGAGCCAGCGGTCGATTCCTAAGCGATCGGCCAGCCACCGCTGGGCCCGAACGATGTCGCGGATGGTGACCTGCGGGAAGTCCGACCCATATCGATGCTCGGTGCCCGGGGCGATGCTGGAAGGCCCCGTGCTCCCCTGACAACCGCCGAGCACGTTGGCGCACAAGACGAACCAACGGTTGGTGTCGAGCGGCTTTCCCGGCCCGATCAGGTCATTCCACCAGCCGTCGCCCAGATGACCCGGAGCGATCGATCCCGCAGCGTGAGAATCACCGGTCAGTGCGTGGCAGACCAGTACTGCGTTCGATGCATCGGCGTTGAGGGTTCCCCACGACTCGTAGGCCATCACGACTTCTTCGAGACGACCGCCGCCTTCCAGGGCAAAAGGTCGGCCGTCGGTGACAGTGACGAACTTTCGGCCACCAACCGGATCGCCTGCCACCCAGGCGCCCGACGCGGGAAGGTCATCGGCGAAGCGGCGGTTGGGGTCGAACGCCAGAGGCGATTGGGGTTGTTGGTCCACGATGAGGATTCTTTGGGAGTTTTCACCGGAGCCCAGTGGTGATGGGGGTGAGCCATCAGACACTTTGTTGCGAAGGCCGAAACCCTCACCACATCCCCACCGAAGCGGGTGGGCACCTTGGGTGTCTCTCCCAGGTTGCCGGGTTCGCATCCCGTCACCGAAGTGCCGATCGTCGAACCGCTCTGAATGTTGTTGCGCACCCTATCGGCGCGGAAGTCGCTCTCGCCACCATTTGTGAATCGGCTCGACGTCGGTCACACCGTACGCAAGGGTCATCAAACGGCCGACTTCCCAAAGATCATTGGCATCCACGCCAGCAGCCGATGCCCGGACAATTTCTGCAGCCTTATCCCAATTGGCGCTCGGTTCGGGCAGCACAATCGCGCCAAGGGTGGATGCCGACACCCGCATGGCGTCTCGGGAGAGAGCCGTGCCAGCCGCGGCATCGAGCATTCGCAGCGACACAACCGGGGAGGTGAGCACGGCGGCCAGATGGGGCAGCGACGGCGCATCGGCGTTGGGTTCGACCGTCACAACCGGGGTGCACGGCACACACTCACCCTGCTCGTCAATCATCACTTCGATGGTCTTCGTCTGGCTCGCAACGAGAAGCTTGGGCACGAGCCGAGCGTCGATCCAGGCACGAATTCCAGACGCAACCAGATCAAGGTCGACGGTGGGCTGTTCCCACCGGTCACCGTCGAATCGACACGGCTGCACACCCCATCGATCGCGAAGTGGGTCGATGAGGCCCGAGGTGATCAGGCGATAGGACCCGGGTTCGTCGGACACCGCACCACGAAGGCCATAGAACTGGTCGCGAAAGCCCGCGGTGACCGTGGCGACATCGGACAACAACACACCGTCCTGGCTCGCATCGATCATCGGGCGTGAATCGTCTCGCAGGAGAGCGGCCCACGAGGCCGCAGTGGCCGGGGCATCGGCCATAGCCAGGCGAGTACGAGGCACACCGGTTGACCGGCGAATCGGCCCGCCTGCGCCGCCAACATCGAGGACGAGGGCGATGGTGTCGACCGCGGCCTCGAACTGACGGTCGCGGTCGATCCAGATACCCGAAGGCGGCGCCGACGCTTGGAGGCGCCGCCGGACCGGCTCACCATCGCGTGCCGCAAGAAACGAGGCAGGCTGCACCAGGGCGACCACGCCGCCGTCGGCGACCAGCTCCACTGAAGCGAGGAGAAACGCCGCAGCATCGTCGACATAGCCCCCAACATCGGGCCATCGGAGCCGCAAGTTCTCTCGAGAAGCCGTGTCGCGCACCGTGTCACCGCGAAGCTGCGACAGAAACGGTGGGTTGCCGAGAACAACGGTCGGTTGATCGATCGGTAGATCCGGAGCGAGACCGTCGGCAACTACGAACGAGCCAGGATCGACCGCGGCGCCACCTGACCAGAGCCGCAGACTGGCCACTGTTGTTGCGACCGCTAGCGGATCGAGATCGACACCGCGGAGCTGAGCAACCCGACGTGACGGGTCGCCCGGCAGCGCCTCTGCGGCCGCGAGGAGAAACGCTCCCCCGCCACACGACGGGTCGAGGATCGTGTCGGACAAATCGAAGGGACGCAGCTCGGCGACGAAGGAGACAATCGTCTCGGCCATGTCCAGCGATGTGTGGTGGACACCGGTGCGGTGTCGGCGGTCTGCGCTGAGGAGCCGTTCGCGGACAAGGCCAGGCAGCCATGGACCCATATTGAGAAGCAGCTCATCGGGCGCGCCATATTGCCGCACCACCGCGTGGGCGGCGACGGGCACCCCGTCGAGTAGCAGCGCAACATCGAGGTCACGCGAGACCGCGACCAGTTCGACCACCGCCGCAACTGCGCCCGGTGGATCGTCCGCAGCGACATCGACGCAATGGTCGAGCAGCGCGGCAATGTGCGACTCAGTCGCCGTGGGGGTCCCAGCCCGCGAGGTCGTTGAGGCGCTCATCGTTCGAGAACATCTCTGCCAGCGGCTGAATGACATCGATTCGCTTCTGCAAGCGCTTGATGTCGAGCTCTTCGTCCCACATCGACAATGTCACCACAAGTCCGGTCGCTCCGGCGCGAGCGGTTCGGCCCGCACGGTGGAGATAGGTCTTGTGGTCGGACGGTGGGTCGTATTGGATGACGATGTCGACTGCGTCGACATGGATGCCGCGGGCCGCAACATCGGTGGCGACGAGCACATCGAGCTTTCCATCGGAGAAGTCGCGCAGCGACTTCTCTCGGCTCGTCTGGCGAAGGTCGCCGTGGATGGGCGCAGCCTTCACACCGAAGTCGAGGAGGTCATCGGCGAGGCGGTCGGCCATGGCCTTCGTGCGGGTGAACATGATGGTGCGATTACAAGACCTCGAGATCGTGGCGGCGACCTTCGACTTGTCCATCTTGTGCACGGCGACGAACCGATGGGTCATCTCGTCGACCGTGACGTCCTCGCCGGCAACTTCGTGCATCGACGGATCGGTCTGATAACGACGGATCAAAGTGTTGACCACACCATCGAGAGTGGCGGAGAACAACAGCGTCTGATGCTCGCCCTCCACATTGCGGAGAATCCACTCGACCTGCGGGAGGAAGCCCATGTCGGCCATACGGTCGGCTTCATCGACGATGACGTGGCGCACTTCGGCGACCGAAACCGCCTTGCGCTCGATGAGATCGATCATGCGACCCGGGGTGGCGACCACGAGGTCGACACCCTCGTTGAGAATCTCGATCTGCTTCTCGATCGGGGCGCCGCCATAGATGGCGAGAGCACGACGACCGACCGCGTTCGCGGCGGGTTCGAGTTCTTCGGTGACCTGGTTGGCGAGTTCGCGAGTGGGAACCAAAACGATTCCGGTCGGGAAGTTCGGTCGCGCTTTCGGCATCTGCTGCAGAACGGGCAAGCCGAAGGCGAGGGTTTTACCCGAACCGGTCTTGGCCTTGCCGCAGACATCGCGGCCCGCGAGGGCATCGGGAATGGTGAGGGCTTGTACGGGGAAGGGAGACGTGATTCCGCGCTCGTCGAGCGCCGCAACAATCTCGGCCCGCAGACCCAGCGCCGCAAAGGAAGTGGGGGCGGTCTCTGTATCTAGGGTGTCTGACATTGAGTTGCCAAGGCTACCGGGGCGGTGCGCTTAGCCGCGGATTCGACCGCCGCGGACCTCAATCCCCTCTGCTGCGAGGAGCTCCATCTGCATCTGTTCGTGGCCGGTAAGAAGGCGCCCGCTGGCGCTCACCACTCGCCACCAGGGAAAGACACCCTCAGACCGACGCAAGACCGACCCAACGGCACGAGCCGCTCCCGGGAAACCTGCCTCCGTCGCGACATCGCCGTAGGTGACGAGATCGCCGGGCTCAAGTTGGTCGAGAACAGCCCCAACCGCTCGTTCGAAATCTGTCCACGTCGACCGGTCGGCGGGATCCATTACTCGGTGCGAGCGGTGAACCGAACAACCGCCACGGGATCTTCAACGCCACGTATGACGCGCTCCCCGGCGGGTTCAGCGTCGGTGTTCACGAGGAGCGACGACATCGCGGCCTCGGTGGCAAGCACCTCGTGTGGGGCGGCTTCGTCACACAAACGGGCGGCCATGTTGACGGCGTGACCGATGTAGTCGTCGCCCTCGAACAAGATGACCGGTCCGACCGCCACACCGGCCCGAAGCGGAAGGGCCATACCGGAGGCGGTGATACGGCTCTCGATGTCGACAACGGTCTCCACGAGCCGTTCGGTCTCAACGCCCACGAGCATGGCTCCGTCGCCGAGCCATTTCGCGATACGAACGCCACGAGACGAGGCCGCTTCTCGCACTGCGCTTCGGAAAAGCCCGAGCAGAGTTACTGCCTGGTCGTCGCCGTTCATCTCCGTGTAGCTGGTGAACCCTGACAAATCGATGAACGCAAACGCTCGGTCGACTCGATTCGTGGTTATCGCCAACTCTTCGCTCACCATGCAACCGTACAGAACCGGCATGGGCCGACCCCGCACCGGGGCCGTCTAGGTTCAGCGACATGTCGCTCGACGATCTCCTTGCCGGATGGCCAGTCAGCCACGCCGCCGCGATCCGCGTAGGAGACACAACTCTTGAGACCAGTGGTGACATCGATCGACCATTCGAACTCGCGTCCGTGACCAAGCTCATCACTGCCATGGTCGCCCTTGTCGCCCACGAAGAAGGCACGCTCCCGCTTGACCTTCCGATCGGCGAGAAGCGAGCGACGCCCGCGGATCTCCTGGCTCACAGCACCGGCACGCGACGGAACTACTCCACCGACGCCTACGACGATGTCGCTGATGCCATCGCCCACCAGGCCGAGATGCCGTTCGCAACCTACGCCGCGGAGGCGATCCTTCAGCCGCTGGCGATGACATCAACCACCATCGCCGGATCGGCGGGTGCCGGCGCATGGGCCAGCGTCCGCGATCTCCTCGCGCTCACGACCGCCTGGCGCTCCCCCATCCTCATCCACGAAGACACACTCGCCCGGGCGACCAGCCCACACCGACCCGAGCTCGACGGGCTTCTGCCCGGCTACGGGCGCCAATCACCGAACCTTTGGGGGCTCGGGCCAGAGATTCGTGGGCACAAGTGGCCGCATTGGACAAGCACCCACAACTCCCCGACCACGTTCGGGCATTTCGGCCAGAGCGGCACAATGATCTGGATCGACCCGGTCAACAATGTCACCTGTATTGCACTCGCGGATCATCCCTTTGGGCCGTGGGCAATCGATGCGTGGCCACCGCTGAGCGACTACGCCCTGGGCGTTTCCTAGGCTGTTCGACATATTGCGATAGTCCATTCGGCTGACGTGCCCTCAGTTCCGCACGACTGCTACCGATGGACCCACATGAGTCCAGTCCAGACGCGCCGCGAACGACGCGCGCAGTGAGCGAACGCCGCAACCCAATGGCTATGGCGCGCGCTCGTCACGCCCTGCTCCGAGCGGGCCTAGATTCCACGGTCGAGCTCGAAGCGGCGACCAGCGTGACCAACGAGGTCTGGCTCACCCCGACCCACGTTGTGCGCGTCAATCGTCGCCCCAACCAGCGTCTGCGTCGCGAAGCGATTCTCGGCCCCAGCCTCCCCGCGGAGATCGGCTACCCAATGGTGGTTGCCTATGGCGGCCGTATGGGCGCCGACTATCTCGTCTTGAAGCGTGTCGAGGGCAAGCCGCTCGCTCATTGCTGGCCGTCGATGACCGTCGCGCAGCGCCGCGAAGCCGTACGGCAACTCGCGTCAAAGATGAAGCGACTCCACATGACACCGGGCCCCCGCGATCTTCCAGTGATCGACGCACCACAGATGCTGCGCGGCGAAACCCTCTCCCCAGTCATGTCTCTGCTGGTCGCCCTCGATCAGGCTCGGTCGCTGGCCCATGTCGACCGCGGCCTCATCGACGACGTCGAAAAGCTCGTCTATGACCTGTCGCCGTCGATCGAACCGTTCGACAGTAAATTTCTCGTCCATGGCGACCTCACCTTCGAGAACATCCTTTGGGATGGCGAACAGATCAGTGCACTTCTCGATTTCGAGTGGTCGCGAACCTCTCCCGGCGATGTCGATCTCGACGTGTTCTTGCGGATGTGTTGCCTCCCTCACCTCCACGTAGGTGATGAGTGGGTCGATCGCACCCGCCCCGAGGACTACGCCGAGATCCCCTGGTGGCTCCGCGAGGACTATCCCGAGCTCTTCGCCGTGCCGCGACAATTCGACCGTCTACGGCTCTATTCGATCGCCTACGACATTCGCGACCTCACGATGTTCCCGCCGCCCGCGCCAGCAAGTCAGCTCAACAAGTACCACTCGCTGAATCGGCTACGCCGAACCGTCGTCGGCAACGGTCACCTCGACCGGCTCGACACCGGCGCTGTCGTCTGAGCGACGCCCGCGCCGCACGAGCCAACCGCCGGCCAGCGCGATCCCGATCACACTCATCCAGATGTTGATGCGGACGCCGGCGATTTCGGTGGCCGCGTCGATGCGCACCGTTTCGAGCCACAGTCGCGCCACGAGATAACCAAGAATGTAGACGGCGAGAAGTCCGCCGCTCACGAGCTTCTTGGTCTTGCCAACCCAGATGATGAAGAGCACCAACCCGAGGTTCCAGAGCGATTCATAGAGGAACGTCGGATGGAACGTCTCTTTGTCGATGTATTCCGCCGGTCGGTGTTCGGGCGCGATCTCGACTCCCCAAGGGAGATCGGTCGGGCCGCCAAAGAGCTCCTGGTTGAACCAGTTGCCGATCCGGCCAATGGCTTGAGCAAGCGGAAGACCGGGGGCCGCCGCATCGAGCAGCTGACCGCGATCCCACCCGTTGCGCTTGATGATCCAGAGCGCCATGAACACGCCCGCGGCGATGCCACCGGGGATTCCGAGGCCGCCCTCCCAGATCTTGAATGGCTCAGCAAAACCCTCGTCGAATCGCCAATCGGTGAACACGTGATAGATCCGCGCTCCGACCAGGCCCGCTGGCACCGACCACATCGCGATGGTCGAGATGTCTTCGGGGTCGCCGCCTTGGGCCTTCCATCGGTTCTGTACCAGCCACACGCCAGCCAGAACGCCGAAGGCGATCGCCAGACCGTAGGCCCGCAGGGTGAGCGGGCCGAGCTCGAACGCTTCGCTCGAGGGACTAGGAAACGACGCAAAGATCATGCGGACGAAACCCTACGCGGCGGTCGACACTTCCGCCGGTCACCCGGGATCTACCGCTAGCGGGCCAGGACGGTGGCTCGTCCGACTTCGAGATCGCCGCCAAGCTCTCGCACGGCAGCAACAAGGCCGGGAACGCGCGCAAGACGATTCGTGGCGAAGAAGCGGAAGAGGGCCTCGCGGCTCGCCATCTCGCCATCCCCCGAATCGATGAGTGCCCCAGTCGCCAAGACATCGCCGCCGGTGGTGACGGCGAGCATCTCCAGGTAAGCGGCCGCGCCAGGCAATCGAGCCGAGGGGTTCGCCGCGCCATGTTCGAGCAACCAGTCGGTCGCCTCGCCCACCGCATCTATCGCCGCGACAAAGTGTTTGGTCGCTTGTTCGAGCCCGGTTGTGACGGCCGCCCGATCCGCAGTTTGGCGAAGAGACGCAAGGTGGCGACCGATGACGTTGCCGCCGTCCATGGGCACCTTTCGGCCCACGAGATCGATCGCCTGAATACCGTTAGTGCCTTCGTAGATCGGCGTGATTCGAGCGTCGCGGAAGTGCTGCGCCGCGCCCGTCTCTTCGATATAACCCATACCGCCGTGCACCTGGATGCCGAGGCTCGTGAGCTCGCAGGCCATGTCGGTACTCCACGCCTTCGAAAGCGGAGTGAGCAGCGCTGCGACTTCTTCGCCCGTTGCCCGGTCTTCTTCGGTTGCACCATTCTTCGATCGATCGATGGCCGCAGCATTGCGGTAACAGAGGCCGCGAATCGCGGCGGTGCCGGAAGCCATGTCGAGCAACATGCGCTGCACGTCAGGATGGTCAACGATCGGCGAAAGTTCGCCGGGGGCGGCGCCCGCAGCCCGACCCTGACGACGTTCGTGAGCGAAGTTCAGCGCCTGCTGATAAGCCCGCTCGGCCAGGCCGACACCCTCGAGACCGACCGACAGACGGGCGGTGTTCATCATGAGGAACATGGCGCGCATGCCCGCGTGTTCGTCACCCAGTAGCCAGCCGGTTGCGCCGCCCTGGTCGCCAAACGACAAGGCACAAGTAGGGCTGGCCTTCAGACCCATCTTGTGCTCGATCGAGACACAGGAGACATCGTTCGCGGCGCCAAGCGAGCCATCGTCATTGACCAGGAACTTCGGCACGACGAAAAGGCTGATTCCTTTTGTGCCGGGCGGCGAGTTCGGCGTGCGGGCAAGAACGAGATGGACGATGTTGTCGGCCATGTCGTGTTCGCCGAAGGAGATGAAGATCTTTTGGCCGGTGAGGAGATACGAGCCATCACCAACGGGTGCAGCCTTGGTGGCGAGCGCGCCGACATCAGAGCCAGCATCGGGCTCCGTCAGGTTCATCGTGCCGGTCCATTCACCCGACACCATCTTCCGCACATAGGTCTCTTTCTGAGCCTCGGTGCCAAAGTGAATCAGCGCGTCGATCGCACCCTGACTGAGGATCGGGCAGAGACCGAAGGAGAAACACGCAGTGGTGATGAACTCGTGAACGGCAAGGTTCACCATCCACGGGAACCCGCCACCGTCGTATTCCGGCGGGAACGCGATCGCACCCCAACCGGAGTCGATATAACGCCCGTAGGCCTCGACAAAGCCGGGTGCGGTGGTGATCGTGCCGTCGTCATTTCGAACCGAACCGATCAGGTCACCGTCGCGATTCAACGGCGCAATGACCTCTTCCATGAAACGACCCGCCTCATCGAGCAGACCGTCAACAAGATCGGCATCGACATGCTCAAACCCGGGCATCGCAACAATCTCGTCGAGACCAGCGATATGGCGGAGAGCGAAGCGGACGTCGTCGACGGGCGAGTGGTAATCAGTCACGAAAACGAGACTAGCGATCGGGTTTCGAAAGCCGTCCTGGTCGAGCCTCGCGGTTTAGATCAAGCCCCATCCGGACGGCCCGAAGGGAGTTGATCTCGGCTCCGAGCAAGAGGCCCATGGCCATCAGGTAGAGCCAGAACAGCAGGCTGATCGCACCGCCGAGAAGCCCGAAGATCGCATTGGCACCCGAGCTGGCAACCGACAAATAGGTGCTGAAGCCACCTGACACCAGCGACCACCAGATGGCGGCAACGAAAGCTCCGGGCAGCTCAGACCGCCAGGGCGATGAGTGGTTTGGGGCGATGTGATACACCGTCGCCGCCCAGCCCACGAGCACGAGAAACACCAAGGGCCATCTCAGCCAGGTCCACCACGTGCCGAAGACATCGGAGACACCAAGATCGTCGGCGATTTCCGCGCCACTTCCAAGGAGCGGCCCGACGACCACCAAGACGAGCACGACGGCCGCGACCAGGATGGTGACCAGCGTGAGACCGAGGCCAACAAGCCGAGTCGAGAGCCAACCCCGCAAGTGCTCATGGTCGTACGCGACATCCAGGGCTCGCACGACAGCAGTAAACCCGCGACTGGCGGCGTAGACAGCGATCAACGCACCCAGTGTGAGCGCACCGCCATTCCCGCCCGAGAAGAGGTCTCGCGTCGTTTCCTCGAGACTGTTCTCCCCGCCGAAGATGGCCGACATCTGATCAACAAGCCAGGTCTCAACATCGGCGGCGGTGTTTGCCCCAAGTAACGCGTCCGCCGAACCGAGGGCTGCCGCGAGCGCGACGAACGCAGGAAAGAATCCGAGCAACGCAAAGAACGCGATCTCGGCCGACATCCCGCCGGCGCGATCCTTCGACCACTCCGCGGCCAGTTCCTTCCCGGCTTCGTAGGTCCAGTCCCAGTAGGGACGGAGGCGGCTCATCCGGCTCAGGCGACGATGTCGACGGGTGTACCGATTGGCACAGTTTCGGCCAGCAAACGGACCACTTCGTTGGGCACCCGCACACAGCCGTTGGAGTGAGCGCCGCCCATGAGATCGGGTCGATTGGTGCCGTGAATCGCGATGACGGGGATCCCGCCGCCAAAGGTGTCCATCGCTTCGGAGAAGGCGGACAGGCTCAAGATCTGCGGCCCGTAGGCGCTGCCTTCCCACTTCTCCACGAAGTCGTTGACGAAGAAACTGCCCAGCGGCGTTGGGGTAGCCGCCTTGCCGATGACGGCGGTGGTCTCGACGACGACTTCTTCGCCGTCCCACACGGTGACGGCACGATCGGTGAGATTGATCAGCGCGCTGAATCGATGGGAGGTGATGTCGGCGTCTTCGGCGCGAATCCAGGCCTCAGTGCCGTTCGGCCGAACCGGAATGCCGACCTTCAACCACTCCCCGTCGTCGGTGCGGTCGGTGATCATCAGGGCCAGCGAGTTGCCAAAGAAGGTGGGGTTGGTGATGCCGTATTCGAAGACGGCCGGTTCGCCGTCCGGAGCCACATACGCATCGAGGATCTCGATGCCGTCGAGGATGTTGGCCACGAAGGTCTCGTGCGGATCGACGGGTTCGGTCGTGGTGGTGGTCGGCGTAGTAGTGGTCGGCGTGGTGGTGGTCGGCGTGAGGGTGGTTGTTGTTGTGGATGTGGTCGTCGATACCGACGCCACTTCCAGCGTCTTGTCGGTTCCGCAGGCCGACGCAAGAAGCAACACGGCCACGAGCGCGCTCGTTAGTCGACGCAACTTTGGCATCGCGGTCACAGACATTCCACACATAGTAGAGATCATCGGCATCTTTCGTCATTCGGTGGACACTCCTCCGCTACCGTCCATTCCCGTGGAGCTCACTGAGATCGCCGACGGCATCCTCGTCGCCCTGCGCCCGTCGACCGGATTCGGCTCGCCAAACATGGCCGCCGTGATCGAGGACGATGGGATCACGGTGGTCGATTCGGGCACGGTCCCGCGGCTTGGGCGAGAGTTCGCCGACGCGTTGGCGCCGACCGGCGTGCCGATCCGCCACCTCGTCTACACCTCCCCCCACATCGACCACGTTGGTGGTTCGACGGCATTTCCGCTCGCTGCCGTGTACGGCACCCCCGAAACCAGCGCGCTCTTAGACCAGCCGCCAAACGTCGAGGCGTACTCCCACATGGCCCCCGAGCTAGCCAACGATTTCCTCGGGCTCACAACCCGCCCGGTCACCCACACCGTGCGCGAGGCGGCCTGGATCTCAGCGCGAGTGGTGATCGCCCCCAGCCACGGACAAGTGGCCGAGAACCTGGTCGTCCAGATCCCCGACGCCAATGTGGTGCTCGCCGGAGCAATGGCCACGTTCGGTGTGATCCCCCCCGCCTGGGGCGGCAACCCGTCGCCCTGGGCCGATCAACTCGACGTGATCCTCGGCTGGGGCACCACCATCGTGCCCAGTCACGGACCGGTCGGCGGAGAAAACGAAGTTCGCGAACTCCAGCAATATCTCCGCTCCCTCCTGGCTCCCGGGGAGGGCCCTTGGGACCGCTGGGCGAACCAACGCTTCCACGTCGCCAACATCGAGCGAGCCGCGATGCTCGCTGCTGGCGATCCCGCACCGCCGCCGTCGATCCTTGCGCTTATGGGGATTAGCTAGGCACGTCCTACGCTGGCCAGCACATGTTTGAGGTACGGGATGTCTGAGGTGCGCAGCTACTCGGCCCGCGACTTCCCCCTGGCCGAGCTTCAGGAGGCGAAGGGCGATCACACCATCTCGGTGTGTATTCCCGCCCGCAACGAGGAAGCCACGGTCGGCACGATTGTTGGTGCCATTCACGAGCACCTCGCATCGAACGGTCACTCATTCGTCGACGAGATCCTCGTCATCGACGACCGCAGCGAAGACTCCACCGCCGAGATCGCCCGAGCGGAGGGCGCCACCGTCGTCCAGGTCGCCGACATCCTTCCTGAGACCGGACCCGGTCGAGGCAAGGGCAACGTGTTGTGGAAGAGCGTTGCGGCGTGCACCGGCGACCTCATCGTGTGGATCGACGCCGACCTCACCTCGTTCACCCCCGCCTGCGTTACCGGACTTGTCGGCCCGATGCTGCACGACCCCGAAGTTGCCATGGTCAAGGGGTACTACGAGCGACCCGAGATCGACGGCACCGGCGGCGGCCGCACCACGGAACTCATGGCCCGACCACTGCTCGCGACACTGTTCCCTCACCTCACCTCTGTACGGCAACCGCTCGGCGGCGAATACGCGGCACGACGCGACATCCTCGAGCAGGTGCCCTTCAGCACGGGTTACGGCGTCGAGACCGGGCTCCTCATCGACATTGCCGAACTCGTCGGGCTCGAACGCCTCGCCCAAGTGGACCTCGGCGTGCGGGTGCATCGAAACCGGCCCCTTCACGAACTCTCGGTCCAGGCCATGGAGATTCTCCATGTCGCACTGCACCGGGCCAAGGTGGAGTGGCAACCTGAATGGAGCCACGTCCTCCTGCGCCCTGATCTCGAACCGGTCGAGGCGCTGGTCGACGAGAGACCGCCGTTGCACACGGTGGCCGGATATCGAAATTGATGATCGAAGGAGAACAACATGGGACGATGGAGCCGCGAAGAACTCGAAGAAGAGTTCGACAAATATCAGGGCCGAGCCTTTCGCGCCGCGACGTCACACGACTGGCGCGAATGGGCGGACCAGTTCACTGAAGACGCCACCTATATCGAAGCCCACTATGGCGAGTTCGGTGGCCGCGAGGCGATCTACAACTGGATCCAGTCGACCATGGACGAGTGGCCGAACAACGAGATGATCCACTTCCCCATCGACTGGTATGTCGTCGATGAAGAGAAGGGCTGGATTGTCTGTCGAGTATGGAACCGTTTTGCCGATCCCGGCGATGGCTCGATCCACCAAGACGGCAACATCACGATCCTGAAGTACGCCGGTGGCGGGCAGTGGAAGTACGAAGAGGACGTCTACAACCCGGCGAGCTTCGGCACCATGGTGAAGGGCTACCTCAAGCGCAAGAAGGAGCTCGCCGAGAAGGCCAGCACCAGCAGCGACTAAGCCCATGAGATGATGCGCCCATGCATCCAAAGCAGCGACGACGGGTAGATCGAGTTTTGATCGGGTTGGGGGCGGCCGTTGTGGGCCTCGTCGCCATGGTCGGCGCGTTCATCGGCGACACCGAACGGATCTCGGCGTACTGGACCCACGCGCATGTGACGAGCGACGGCTCGGCTGACGTCGTCGAAGTGATCGACTACGACTTCGGCTCGAACCAGAAACACGGTCTCCTTCGTCAGATCCCCGACGTGGCCACCACCACCGAATTCACGATCAGCTCCCCCAGCGCACCCGACCAATTCACGACCAGCGGATGGTGGCTCGGCACCGAGATTCGCGTTGGCGACCCCACCGAAACCATCAGCAATCGGCACCGGTACCAGCTGGAGTACATCCACCCGGCGCTGCGCGACCCGGCCTTCGACACAACCCCGCACGTGGCCTGGAACGCAGTGGGCGACGGATGGGCCGTCGCGGTTAGCGACGTTGAGATTCATCTCACTGCCGATCGTGAGCTACTCGACCCGACCTGTGATGCGGGGACGCTGGGGTCTGCTGGCGGCTGCACGATCGAAGTGGTCGCTCCCGGCCACATCGTTGTTCACCACGACAAGGTCGACCCGGGCGAGTTTGTGACCGTGCGGGCCACCTTCGGCGCTTCCACTGCGGTCACCCTGCCGGTGGCGCCAACCGGACCCGCGCCCGATCCGGGCTCGGGCTGGTCGACGCCGCTACTTCTCGCGGCAATCGTTGCGCTCGTGGGCGGAGCGGCGATGTCGCCCGTGCTGCGCCGCCTCGGCCGCGAGATCATCTGGGAAGGTGGCGCGGCTGACGCCGCGTTCGGACCAGCCGCCGAAGACGACCGACCCACTCGCCGGGCCGACCTCAGCGAGCTCCAGGAACTCAGCACGATCGAATTCGAGCCGCCCCGCGACCTCTCCGCGTCGCTCGGTGGTGTCGTCCATCTCGAACGGGTCCACAACGACCACAAGACGGCGTGGCTGCTCGAAGCCGCCATCCGAGAAGAGATCGTGCTCGATCCTTCTGAAGATGCGCCGACCATCCAGCGGGGCCCCGCGGCAGCCAACCCCGCAGTGGCCGGCGTGCTCGACACGATGTTCGGGGGCACCACCACTATCGCCCTCGACAAGTACAACCCGACGTTCGCCGCCGGTTGGACCTCGCTCGGCACGGGCCTCGATCAATGGCGCAAAGGGAGCGGGTTCTGGGATGAGAAGGGCGACAGTCGGCGAGGAATGGCGCTCGGCTTCGGCTGGTTGTTCCTCATTGTCGGACTCACCGGTGTCGGCGTGAGTGCGGCCTTTGCGAATCGCTCGGGCAGCGCCTGGTTCATTCCGCTCGGGATCGCCGCCGCCGTCGCCGGCATCGCCATCGCCGCGATCATTCGGTCATGGGAACTGCGGGTGCGGTCGGCCGCCGGTTCCGGCGCCTGGATCCGCATCGAGTCGTTCCGTCGATTCCTCCATGAGTCCGAGGCTGAGCACGTGGAGCGGGCCGCCGCGATGGGCCTCCTCCGCCAGTACACCGCGTGGGCGGTCGCCCTCGGCGAAGTCGACCGCTGGGAGAAGGCCACGAAGGCCGCGGCGGCGGGCGGCACTGAGATCGACAACAGCACGCTTCGTTTCGCGGCGACCAGCTATGTGATTGCATCCGCGGTCCGCACCGCCTCCACGGCACCGTCCTCTTCCGGCGGAGGAGGCGGCGGCGCAGGAGGCGGCGGTGGCGGCGGAGGTGGCGGTTCCTGGTGAGCGTTAGGGCTCAACGATGCCGAACATGCCGGTGAACTCGTCGATCGATCCAAGCAGCTGACGTACAGGGGCTTCGTGGTCGATGCTCACACCGTCGGCGCGGAAGAAATCAGCGGCGCTGAGCTCGCCTCGAAGCACGGCGGCAATGTCGGCCTTTGTCGCTGACACGGTCGCGTCAGGCGACTCCACGGAGGCGCCGGGGCGATGATGCACCGCACAATTGTCGATGCCGATCACGTGGGCTTCATCGATGTCGGTGAAAGTCCAGTTCATCGTCGTTCGAACACCGTTGAGTTCTTCCGCCTTCAGCCGGACTCCGATCAGTTCGATCAACATTTCGACATCGAGTTCGTCGGTGATCGCTCGACCGCCAACCATGCCGAAGCCGTTATTCGCGGTGCGTAGCTCCCAAGCCCCCATGAGGTACGAGTCACGCCACGGTCCGGACTCAGACTGGTAGGCCATCTGCTCAAACGAGTCGGCCTGAAGATTACGAGCCGCATCGTTGGTCGGATCGGCAAACACGAGGTGGTTCAGGATCTCTGATGCCCAGCGATAGTCGCCTTCATCAAACGCGGCCTGCGCCTTCGCGATCACCGCGTCGGCACCGCCCATCGCGTCGACATAACGGACGCCACCATCTTCGGGTGTGTGGGTGTTGAGGTTCGACGGGTTGCCGTCGTACCAGCCGAGGTAACGCTGGTAGATGGCCTTTGAGTTGTGGCTGACCGTGCCGTAGTAGCCCCGCGTGTGGCCCTGCGACGCGAAACACTCGGGCAGCTCGAGGTCTTGGGCAATCTCGCGCATGGTCATGCCGTGGCAGGCCCGACGCATCGTCTGGTCGTGGAGCCAGCGGTACATATCTCGCTGCTGCTCGAGATAACGCTTGGCGTCTTCGTTGCCGAAGCGAGGCCAGTTGTGCGTCGAGAACATGACGTCCATGCCGCCGCTGAACAGGTCGATCGCCTCTTGGATGTATTTGCTCCAGCTGAGGGTGTCGCGGGCCTGCGCACCGCGGAACGGGAGCGCGTTGTGCATCGTGTGGGTGCAGTTCTCGGCGATACAAAGCGCACCATGGTCCGGGAACATGAAGTTCATTTCCGCCGGCGCTTCTGTGCCTGGCGTATTCTGGAAAATCACCCGGACACCGTCGATCACAAGCTCCGTACCCGTGAGCGAAATCTCTTCGGTCGGGGCTAACAGGTCGGGTGCGGCACGGGGGATTCCCTTGCCGAGACCGCAGTCGACATGGCCAAGGGGACCAGCGGGCAGGATCATGCCGAACTGGTAGAACGCCCGGCGGCCCATAACCGGACCAGCGATGAGGTTCTCGGCGACGGCTTCACGCATGAAACCTTCGGGAGCGAGAATTCGCACGTCGCCTCGGGCAACGGCCTCGGGGCTCGTGACGCCGAGGATGCCGCCGTAGTGATCGGTGTGGCTGTGGGTGTAAATCACCGCGGTGACCGGCCGCTCACCCAGCGTCTTGTTGGCGAGGTCGAGACATGCCGCGGCGGTAAACGAGGTGGTGAGCGGATCGATGATGACCCAGCCCTTGTCGCCCTTGATAAAGGTGATGTTCGAGATGTCGTAGCCCCGGGCTTGCCACACGTCATCGGCTACTTCGAAGAGTCCATGCACGGCGTTGAGACGGCCATGGCGCCACAGACTCGGGTGAACCGACGGCGGAGCCACCTCCTCCTCGCGCAAGAAATCAAAGTCAGCGGTATTCCACGCCGGACCGATCGGCCCGTCGATGATGCCGGTCTCATGCGTCGCGATGAGCCCGCGGGTGGCCCGCTCCCAATCACCGACGTCGTCGAGGTTCAACGCGGCGAGGTTGGCTTCGTTGATCCGCGCGGTGTGGGTGGACGCTTGTTTCGGACTCTTCAGGTCGTCACTCATGGCAGAAGTATGGCCGATGGCGTGCGCTGATGATGCGGTCTGGTTCTGTCGCGCTCTCGGGAACTAGCTGCAGCCGCTTGTCGTGCCGCAATCGCCGCAGACGTAGCAGGCGCCGGCCCGCTGCATCGGTACGCCGCAGGTCATGCAGAAGGGTGCGTCGGCCGCGGCCGCACGCGACTGGATAGGCGATGTTGGCCGTTCTGAGGCTGCCGGTTCGGCCGGTGCCAGATCCGCACCGAATTCAAGCTGGGCGACCAACTCCGATGGTGATGGCACCGTCGGCGGATCGGGCGGCACTTCGGAGCCCTGCGTCGTCTGCGTGACCTGCTCTTCGACGCCGGGAAGCGTCGGTTGGGTGCGTTCACCGGTGGTGAAGATACCGAGGGCCGACCGCTCGTCGAGCGTGAGGTACATCACCGCCAGCTTGCGAAACAGGTAATCCATGAGACTGTTGGCGATCCGAATATCGGGATCGTCGGTCATACCCGCCGGTTCGAAACGCATCCCGACAAAGGCCTCAACGAAGGCTGTGAGCGGCACGCCGTATTGGAGCCCGTGACTCATCGAGATGGCGAACGCATCCATAATTCCGGCCAGGGTTGAACCCTGCTTCGACACCCGCACGAAGATCTCGCCCGGACGGCCGTCGGGGTATTCGCCGACGGTGACAAATCCCTTGCAATCAGCGACGCGGAACTCGAATGTGCGACTGGCCCGCGACCTCGGCAGCTTGTCGCGAACTGGTTGATGGACGATCTTCTCAACGATGCGCTCGACCACCTGGGTGGCCGCGCTACTCGCGCCCGGCGCGGCCTCGCCGGCGCCGTCACCGGTCGAGAGCGGCTGGGCCACTTTGCAGTTGTCGCGGTAAAGCGCCACGGCCTTGAGACCTAACCGCCACGACTCGATCAGGAGCAGCTCGATCTCTTCGATCGTTGCCGTCTCGGGCAGATTGACGGTCTTCGAGATGGCACCAGAAATGAAGGGCTGGACGGCCCCCATCATCTTCACGTGGCCGAGGTGATGAATGGGATCCACACCGAGGGAGCAAGCAAACACAGGCAGATGCGCAGGATCGAGGCCCGGAGCACCCACGGCGGTGTGGTGCTCGTCGATGTGGGCGGTGATCGCCGCCGAGGCATCGTGGTCGTAGCCCAGGTTGCGCAACGCGCGGGGCACGGATTGGTTGACGAAACTCATCGTGCCGCCGCCGACGAGACGCTTGAACTTCACAAGACCGAGGTCGGGTTCGACGCCGGTGGTGTCGCAGTCCATCAACAATCCAATGGTGCCGGTGGGCGCCAGCACGCTGGCTTGCGCATTACGCACACCGGCGTGTTCGGCCCGCTCACAAGTATCGTCCCAGGCGATCTGGGCTGCCTCGAGAATGCGGGACGGCGCGAGATCTTCGTTGATCGACGCCGCGGCATGACGATGCTGCTCGAGCACCCGCAGCATGTGTTCGCGGTTTTCGTCGAAGCCACCAAAGGGGCCCATTCGGGCCGCCAACTTGGCGGACGTGCGGTAGGCCTCGCCCGTCATCAGCGCAGTGAGAGAACCGGCAACGGTGCGGCCGCCGTCAGAGTCGTAGGGAAGCCCGAGAGTCATCAACAGGGCACCGAGGTTGGCGTAGCCGATGCCGAGTTGACGGAAACGTACCGCGTTTCGGCCAATGGCCTCGGTGGGATAGTCGGCGTTGCCGACGAGAATCTCCTGTGCGGTGAACAACACCTCCACGGCATGTGAGAAGCCTTCGACATCGAAGCCGTCGACGCTTTCTCCCTGGGTCAAGAACTCGAGGAGGTTCAGCGATGCCAGGTTGCAGGCGCTGTCGTCGAGGTGCATGTATTCCGAACAGGGATTACTGGCATTGATCGGGCCGGTGTTGGCGGCGGTGTGCCACTTGTTGATCGTGGTGTCGAACTGAATACCGGGATCCGCGCATTGCCAGGCCGCGTCGGCCACCTGGTGGAAGAGGTCACGGGCCTGCACGGTCTCGATCACTCGACCGTCGCCGCGGGCGGTGAGGTGCCACTCGGCGTCGTCGATGACCGCCTTCATGAAGTCGTCGGTGACCCGGATGCTGTTGTTGGCGTTTTGGTACTGGACGGAGTGGATATCGACGCCGTCGAGCGACATGTCGAATCCGGCCGCTTCCAGCGCGCGTGCCTTGCGCTCTTCTTTTGCCTTGCACCAGACGAACTCTTCGATGTCGGGATGATCGGCGTCGAGAATGACCATCTTTGCGGCCCGGCGGGTCTTGCCGCCCGACTTGATGGTGCCGGCTGAGGCATCGGCGCCACGCATGAAGCTCACCGGCCCACTTGCGGTGCCCCCGCCTTGCAGACCTTCGGTCGATGCCCGGATCGCGGAGAGATTTACACCAGCGCCGGAGCCGCCCTTGAAGATTCGGCCTTCCTCGGCGTACCAATTGAGGATGGAGTCCATCGTGTCGTCGACCGACAAGATGAAGCAGGCCGAGGCCTGCTGCGGCACGTTGTCGACGCCAATGTTGAACCAGACCGGCGAGTTGAAGGCCGCCTTCTGAGTGATCAGAAGATGGACGAGTTCGGCTCGAAAGCTCTCGGCTTCGGCCGCATCTACGAAGTAGCCGCCCCGCACTCCCCATGTGGTGACCGTGTTCACGATGCGGGCAACGACCTGGCGAAGCGACGTCTCACGTTCGTCGGTGTCGAGCGTGCCGCGGAAGTACTTCTGCGCCAAAATGTTGGTGGCGTTTTGGCTCCATGTTGCGGGCACCTCGACATCGAGTTGCTCGAACGCAACGGACCCGTCGCGATAGTCGGTGAGCCGAGCGTCGCGGCGTTCCCATTCGACGGCGTCGAACGCATCGACGCCTTCTTCGGTGAACCGCCGGCGGATGCCGAGTGCGGCCTGATCAGGTACGAGCGCCACGTGCGGGCTCCCTTCGAGGTGGTGAAACTGGTGAGATTGGTGAACAAAAGCGTGCCGTGCGGACGGATCGACCCGGGTAAGAGGGCGACACCATCGGTGTCGTTCTCCCCACACCCCCCAGGCGTAGGGCCCCCAAGGAGCGATTCGACTCTGAGCGAAACGTTTGCCACCACCATCCTGGCGACCCGTTCCGCACGGCAGGGAGCACCCTACGGGCGGTTGCATGTGGACGAAAAGTGGACCTCATGTGGATTCCCGGTGGATATGACCGAGGCTTTCCACAGATCGTCGACATCACGGTGGACAACCCCGAACGGTAAGGTCGCCAATGGTGCGCCAACTTGTTCCGACCCCTCTCGACTCCGTCGACCCACTCGGCCTTTATCTGGCTGACGATCGACCGCCGCCGGCCGGCCGGCCGTGGGTGATGTGCAACATGATCGCCAGCCTCGACGGAGCAACCGCGCTCGACGGTGTGAGCGGTGGACTCGGCGGGCCCGCCGATAAGGCAGTCTTTCGTGCGATTCGTGCCTCGTGCGACTGGGTGCTGGTGGCATCGGCCACCGCAGCGGCCGAGCGATATCGGATGCCGCTCACCAGCGACGAACTTGAATCCGCTCGGGCCGGTCACGGCCGCACCCCTGCGCCCCAACTCGCGATCGTGACAGCCAGCGGCCACATCGACCCGACCCTCCCCGCCTTCACCGCACGTGATGCCGGGCAGAGTCGTCCACTCGTGATCACGGGTCAACGAGCGGACGAGGAGCACCTCGCGCTCCTCGACGCCGATGTTGTGCGGTTGACGACTGATGACCCGGAACCACATGGGATCCTCCAAGAACTCCTACAGCGGGGCGCCAACGTGGTGTTGGCCGAGGGCGGCCCCCGATTCAACGGACGCCTCCACGCCGCCGGAGTGATCGATGAGCTGTGTCTGAGTCTGTCTCCTGTAATCGCGGGGGGAGACTCGGCCCGGATCGTTCGTGACGGACCAGACGGAATGGCGGCCGGAATGCGGCTCGAACGACTCCTTGAGCAGGACAACCTGCTCTTTGCCCGCTACGTGCGGGACTGAAATCAGTCGAGCACGTGCCCGGGGATAGTGAGCAGCTGCCCCGGAAGGATTGATGCTCCTCCAGCGATCTCGACAAGCTCAGTGACGAGCGGACGAGGGTCGGAGTCGGGAGCGAGGTTCTGGGCGATTGTCCACAGGGTGTCGCCGGGTTGCACAACAACGAGCACGGCCTCTGCGGCCTGCGCCTCTGCCGTGGGTGTGGCGTCGGCCTGGCGGCCGAATGACGCTAGGCCGAGCACCAGGCCAATAATGACGGCAAGGACGGCGAGCCGACGCCGTCGGTAGGTCTCTGCGCTCAGCACTTGCGGCTCGGAAGCCGAACGAACGGCGCGGCGGGGAGCGGCGAGGGCGGGTTTGGGAAGAAGTGCTGCGGTCATGATGAGAGTGTGCTCCTGGGGTGTGACACTCGCCGGGGGAAGCAGTCCAGCGAAGCGATTTTGAAGAGGTACTTGACTACGAACGAATGTTTGACGAACATGTGTTCCGACGAACAACCGTTCGACTACAGTCAACCCGAACACTTGTTCGTTGTCAACATCATCCACAGAAGTATCCACAGAGCAATCCCCAACCCGGAGGCGGACATGTCCGACACCCTCACCCCTCGCCAGCGCCAGATCCTCGAAATGATCGTTGATCATCAAAGTGACCGCGGCTACCCGCCATCAGTTCGCGAGATCGGTGAAGCCGTCGGCCTGCGCTCCCCCGCAACCGTGAAGTCGCACCTCGACAATTTGCGCGACGCCGGCTACCTCGTTCGCGACCCGGCCAAGCCTCGGGCCATTCAGGTGCACTACAACGGCGGAGCGTCAACTTCAGAGCGTCGCCCCGTGAAACACGTCCCGCTGGTTGGCGACGTTGCCGCCGGCACCGATGTGCTCGCCGAGCAGAACGTGGAAGAACTCGTGCCCATGCCCGCCGACCTCACCGGCGGCGGCGACCTCTTCATGCTGCGAGTACGCGGCGAGTCAATGATCGATCTCGGCATCTTCGACGGCGACTTCGTCGTGGTCTGCGCCCAAGATGATGCGCCCAACGGCGACATTGTCGTCGCTGGCATTCCCGGCGAAGAAGCCACGGTCAAGACCCTTCAGCGTCGCGA
This sequence comes from Candidatus Aldehydirespiratoraceae bacterium, assembly GCA_047639555.1. Taxonomy (GTDB): domain Bacteria; phylum Actinomycetota; class Acidimicrobiia; order Acidimicrobiales; family Aldehydirespiratoraceae; genus JAJRXC01. The sequence continues at coordinate 42,460 of JBLIOE010000022.1, read as the reverse complement.
TGACAAAGTCGTCCTGGTTCCGGCCAACGAGGCCTTCAGCGAGATGGTGTTCGATCCGAGTGAGGTCCGCATCTTCGGACGAGTCGTCACGGTGATGCGCAAGCTCTAAGGCTCACACGCCGTTAATCAACAAATCCCGCAGCGCCGCGTGGGTGTCGTCGAGCCAGGCGCGCTCGACGAACTCCCCCGCGGTGTGCGCGATTGTCGGGTCACCGGGGCCAAAGTTGCTGGCGGGCACGCCACGCTGCGCAAAGAACGCAACGTCGGTCCAGCCCAGCTTTGCCCGGACCTCAAGACCGCTGCGAGCCACGAGGGCGGCGAGCAGTGGATCATCAAGTCCGGGAAGTGCAGCCGGTGATGCGTCGACCACTTCGAAGGTGTCTTGGTCGGCGAGCGCGGGATCGAGCAGCTCACGAATTTCGGCCTCGGCCTCGGCAATCGACTTGTCGGGCGCGAATCGAAAGTTCAGCCGCACCATCGCCCGATCGGGCACCACATTGCCAGCGACGCCGCCCTCGACATGTACTGCCTGCAACGCTTCGTGATAGGTGCAGCCTTCGATAATCGGTTCGCGGGGCACATACGCGCGAACAATGCCGAGCAGCACACCGAGGCGGTGAATGGCGTTACGACCCATCCAGGGCCGGGCCGTGTGTGAACGTAGGCCGGCAAGGGTGACCTCGATTCGCATCGTGCCCTGACATCCCGCCTCAATCGCGCCGAGGGTGGGTTCGCCCAAAAGGGCGACATCGCCCACCAAGAGATCGGGCCGCACCGCCTCCACCTCAAGAAGGCCGTTGTGCACCACCGCGATCTCCTCGCGGGCATAAAACACATAGGTGACGTCGATAGCCGGCTCGGTCACCGTTCGAGCGAGCTCGAACATCGTCGCAATACCGCCCTTCATGTCGGTGGCACCCAGTCCATAGAGCCGGTCGCCCTCGATCCGAGCGCGCTCGTTGTTGTCGGCCGGAACCGTGTCGGTGTGACCGCCGAGCACGATTCGGCGCTCGCGGCCGAGCTGGGTTCGAGCAATCAGGTTGTCGCCAATGCGGTCGACCTCAAGATGCTCGAACGTTCGCAACTCGGATTCGAGCGCGTCGGTGATTGCCTGCTCGTTGTGACTCTCTGAGGGGATGTCGATCAGCGCGGCAGTGAGCGCGAAGAGATCGCCGGAAGGGAGCGAAGTCATAGACAAGCCGTCATTTTGTCAGGTGGCCGCGCCGTGGTCGCGGAGGATGTCGTTGAGCGCCGACTTGTCATGGCGTTCACCTTCACGCAGACGCTTCAGCACCAGCACCGCCGGAAGCCCAAACGTGCCACCGGGGAAGTCACGAGGCCGCGTGCCAGAGACCGCAACGCTCCAGGGCGGCACGTGGCCGCGGGAGATCTCCTCGCCGGTCTCGACGTCGATCACCGGGATCGATGCGGTCAGGATTGCACCCGCACCGAGAACAGAGCCTTCGCCAACTCGAGCGCCCTCGGCAACGATGCACCGGCTCCCGATCATGCATTCGTCTTCGATGACCACCGGGGCGGCCTGAGCGGGCTCAAGCACACCACCGATACCAACACCACCGCTGAGGTGGACGTTCTTGCCGATCTGCGCACACGAGCCGACGGTGGCCCAGGTGTCGACCATCGTGTTCTCGTCGACGTAGGCACCGATATTGGTGTAGCTGGGCATCATGACAACACCGGGCGCCTGATAGCTGCCCCAGCGAGCCTGCGCACCCGGCACTACTCGGACGCCGCGCGACATGTAATCGGTCTTCAGCGGGATCTTGTCAGCGTATTCAAACGGCGCGTTCTCGATGGTCTCCATCTTGGAGACCTTGAAGAGCAAGAGGACCGCGTATTTGCACCATTGGTGGACCACCACACCGCCGTCGGCCCCGACTTCGGCGACTCGAGCAGCGCCGGTGTCGAGCTGATTGATCGCCTCATGGATCGTGGCGATGATCTCGGGGTCGTCGACGTCGAGGGTGTCGCGAGCGGCCCAGAGAGATTCGATACGTGATTGCAGATCCGACATGAATCGAACCCTACCGGCCGGGCCCAGCTGGCCACTCGCCCGATGACCACGGGGAAGGGGCGGGTGGTTCCGAGTTTTCGTTTCGACGTCGGGTGTCACGTATTGAGCTCACAATTGAGATGACCACACCACCAATCACCGCCGGCACCATGATCAAGCTCGTGATGCCGATCCATCGGCGGAAGCCCACGGTCGGGTCAATGCCGATGGCGAAAGCGGCACCCCGGGTGGCGATGTCATACTTGCCGGCGTCAAGAGACACGCGGGCAAAGGACCGGCCTGATCGGCCAAACCATTCGTAGCTGACGTTCCCGCTCCGACGCAGATCTACAGCAACTCCCGTGGCCGTGTTCGTGATCCGCACGGCGGTGCCGCTGAGCGATTGTGTTGACGGTTCGATGAAGATGTCCCACTCCACCGGTTCAGCGACTACCACCGTCGCCGACCCATCGGGAGCAATCCGTGACAAGGCGTCGACCCGGTCACTGAACGCGGGGATCTGGCTTCCCGCATACATCGTTCCGGCGAGAACCCCGGCCGCGATGACGCCAATCCCGATGAAGATCCAGGGCGAACGTTTTCGTGGCGTGGGTCGCGCCGCTGGCGCGGCCGTCCGTGGGGGCGGCGGAGGGAGGTTCATCGCAAGCGGTCGCGGGCCAGTTCGAGACGAGCGGTTGGCTGCACGACGGCGAGTCGGACATACCCCGAAGACTGTTCGCCGTAGAACTCTCCCGGGCTGACAATGACACCGGCGCGTTCGGCAAGTGTCGCTGCGAGGGCCCATGCGTCACCGTCGGGAGCCGCGACCCAGAGGTAGAAACCCCCGCCCGGCATTGAGGCCGGAACGTCGAGCGCCGCGAACAGTTCGACACCGATCTCGAGACGCCTTCGATACGTGTCGCGCAGCTCGTCGACATGGGTTTGATCCGACCACGCGGCAATCGCAGCCGCCTGGACAGGACCGGGCACCATGCAGCCCGCGTGCTTCCGCACTTCGCGCAGATAGTGGACGACGGTGGAGTCACCCGCGTAGAACCCGGCGCGCGCGCCCGCGAGGTTCGATCGCTTCGACAGTGAGTGGATGGCGAGCACACCATCGAGGCCATCGGCGAGCACCGTACGGCCGGCCCCGTCCCAGGTGAATTCGACGTAACACTCGTCGCTCAGAATGAGGACGTTGTTGGCTCGGCCCCAAGCCGCCACCGCGGCGAGATCGTCGAGGCCACCAGCCGGATTGCCCGGCGTGTTGACCCATAGGCACAAGGCTCGGGCCGCGTCATCAGGCGTGATCGCCGACAAATCGATGCGCCAGCGGTCGTCAACCGGCACGGCGACAGCCCGGCAACCGGCGAGCGTCGCGCCCATGGCGTAGGACGGATACGACACCGCCGGATACAATACCGTGTCGCGTTCGGGAGAACGGAGCTTCAAATAATTCGGCGTGCTCGCCACGAACTCTTTCGTGCCGATACAAGCCCCGATCTCTGAGACCGGATCGATAGAGACATCCAGCTGACGCTTGAGCCAAGCCGCCGCGGCCTCCCGGAACGCCAGCGTGCCGATCGATGGCGGGTAGCTGCGCTCACTCCCGGAATTGCCGAGCGCGTCGATCACCGACTGCGGCGGAGGGTCGAACGGGGTGCCGATCGAGCAATCGATTGCCCCGCCGTCCAACTGTTCGGCCATCGCTCGAAACTCATCGAGACGGTCGTAGGGATAGGCCGGTGGAACAAAGCCCGTCACGCGTCTTCTGCTCCCGTTTTTTGGACGACGTATTCCTTCAGGGCACCAAGCGACGAGGGTTCGAGTCGGGCTTTGACTCGCATGCCGTGCTCCTCCGCGCTTTCACTGAGCACCTGACCCTCTCGATGGACCGCGGCAAGTACGTCGCCTCGGTCCCAGGGCACAACGAGCTCCGCGAGCTCCGTCATCGATCGAACACGATCGCCGATCGTGGCCATCAAGAGCTCGATGTTCTCGCCCGACTGGGCCGACGCGGCAACCGATCCTTCGTATCGATCCGCCAGTCGGGCCGAACCGGGACCCTGGTCGGACTTGTTGAAGACCATCAGTTCAGGGACTTCGCCGGCGCCAATCTCCTCGAGCACGCTGCGCACTGCGGCAATCGAACCTTCAGGGTCGGGCCCGGATCCATCGACGACATGCACCAAGAGATCCGCGTCGCGAACAACATCGAGTGTGGTCTTGAATGCGGTGACGAGCTGATGCGGAAGCTTGCGAACAAATCCCACCGTGTCGGTGGCGAATACTGTCTCACCACCCGACAGCGCGAGCTTGCGAGTCGTCGCATCGAGGGTGGCGAATAGGCGATCCTCGACCAACACATCGGCGTCGGTGAGCCGGTTGAGCAGCGAAGACTTGCCTGCGTTGGTGTAGCCAACCAGAGCGACCGCGCGGTTTCGGGTGCGACTCCGCGCCTTGGTCTGAGTAACGCGATGAGCCTGGACCTTCCGGAGGTCTGCTTCGAGCTTGTGGACTCGGCGCACCAGACGACGACGATCCACTTCGAGTTGGGTTTCGCCCGGACCACGCGTGCCGATGCCACCACCCTGCTGTGACAGGTTTTTGCCGGACCCGCGAAGCCGCGGCAAGCGATACCGCAGCTGAGCAAGCTCCACCTGCGCCTTACCCTCGAGGGTGCTGGCGTTTTGGGCGAAGATGTCGAGAATCACCGCGGTGCGGTCGAGCGCCGACCGACCAAAGATCTTCTCGAGATTGAATTGCTGAGCGGGACTTAGCTCATCATCGAAGACGACGGTGTCGCAGTCGATCCTCTCCGCGATCTCTTTGATCTCTTGGGCCTTTCCCGACCCGATAAACGTGGCGGGATCGGGCGACGTTCGTTTCTGGTGCACCCGCTCGATGGCGTCGGCGCCCGCGGTGTCGACCAGCAGCGCGAGCTCGTCGAGTGACGCATCCGTGACGGCCGGGTCGCCGCCATCTCGGGTAACGCCGACAAGGATGATGCGCTCGCGAAACGTCCGTTCGATGAGACCGTCGGTGGCGCCGCCGTAGTCGCCGAACGCTCCACGGTGCGATTCTTTCTCCGGCGCGTCTTCCTCGTCGAAGAACTCATCGTCGTCGAAAAATTCATCATCGGGGGTCCCATCGAGGTCTGACCCGTCGGCTACGGGGTCAGGCATTCGGGACCTCTATGTCGGCAATATGGGTGGCTGGCCCGGTGAGCGTGAGCGGTCCACCGAGGTCGACGAGCGCATCACCTCCGGGCATTCGTACGACAACCTTCGACCCAACGAGGTCCCAACGATTGAAGATCTGCGCAGCGACCGTCGCACCGGAACCGCACGCATTGGTGATGCCCGCGCCCCGCTCCCACACGCGAACCGTGAGCTCGTTGCGTCCGGTCTTGGCAACGAAATGAGCGTTGACACCTTCTTCAAAGTGTGACTCGAGGGCCGGACCCGCTACGGCGAGATCTACATCGAACGGATCGTCGACTTCACAAACGATGTGCGGATTTCCGATGTCCCCGGTCTCCCAGCGTTTCACCATCTGCACGGGCGCACCGACCGCCGCCATCAGATCGCCGATATCGGGGTCGGGGCCGGGACACACAACACCCATGTCGACTGTGGCCACCACCGTGTCGGCCTCGTCGGTGGCATGCACTGAACAATGCCGCACGCCCGCGGGAGTACTCACGTCGAGTTCGAGATGCGGCACCCCTCGATCGATCGCCACTGCCTGGGCGAAACAACGCAGTCCGTTGCCGCTCAACGCAGCCGGGCTGCCGTCGGAGTTCAGCAGGCGCATCGCAATGTCGACGCCCGGTTTTTGAATCCCGATGATCAAGCCATCGGCGCCGACGCCCGTGTGGCGGTTGCACAAGGCGATCGCCCGGTCGACTGCATCAAGCGGAAGGCTGTCGGTCAAGAGGACAAGAAAGTCGTTGCCCAACCCGTGGTGCTTCGAATAGCGGACAGCCATGGGGTCCATTGTCGCAGGTCGCGAGCGTTACGCGCCGCTGTTTGCGAGAACGTCGTCCCACATCGAGATCACCTGTTCGGCCGACGCCGGCATATCAACCCACTGGAGCCGCGGGTCGCGCCGGAACCAACGCTCCTGTCGGCGGGCAAAACGACACGTTCGGATGACCGCCTCATCGATCGCCGCGTCGAGCGAACACTCACCGGCGTGATACCGAAGGAGCTCTCGGTAGCCGAGAGCCTGGGCGGCGGTCCGGCTTGGTCCGATCTCGGCTAGGCGAGCAACTTCGTCGAGAAATCCGCGATCAAGCTGGTCGCGATAACGCTGAGCGATTCGTTCGTTGACCACTTCTCGGGGCCACCGCAACGCGAACTGCACAAACGGCGTGGGCCCGTAGTGCGCCATCCCCGGACCGAAGGACGAGAACGGCCGGCCGCTGCCCAAGGTCACCTCAAGCGCCCGCAGGACACGCCTGCGATTATTGGGCTCCATCTTGGCGGCTGCTATGGGGTCGAGGGCTTCGAGACGGGCGTGAAGCGATTCCGTATGCGGCTCCGTATCGAGCTCGGCGGCGACTTCGGGGAACCGCCCGGGCAATTCGAGATCATCGATCACAGACCGGAGGTACAGACCCGTTCCGCCAACGAGCACCGGCACGTTTCCGCGAGAACGAATATCGGCCATAGCCGCTTGGGCCCGCCGCTGGAATTCACCGACCGTAAAGGGCTCCGACGGCTCGAGCAGATCGATGAGATGGTGCGGCACAACCGCCTGTTCGGCCGCAGTGGGGGTGGCCGTACCGATATCCATACCCCGGTACACCTGCATGGAATCGACGGAGACCAGTTCGACAGTAAGCGACTCTCGTTCGGCCAAATGGCCCGCAACGGCGAGCGCCAACGAGCTCTTGCCCGAGGCCGTCGGGCCAAGAATCACGAGCGGCCGATGGGCGCGAAGGGTGCTCATTTGAGAAGGGCGGCGAGCATCTGAAAGGCATCGAGGCGACGTAGATCCACGCGATCGAAGCCGTAAGCATCAAAGAACGGTCCGACCAGAGCGGGGCCGTGAAGCTCGGTGAGCATCATTGCCGCCGCTGCGAGATCGAGATGGCGGTCGCCCACTCCGCCACGGCCCCATCCCGTGAGGGTGACCGAACCGGCCGGATCGAACCAGAGCCGCGATGCGGCGAGCGACGCGTGGACGAAGACCGGGGTGTCATCGGCAGAGGGCAACGCGGCGAGCGCATCGTCGAACAGCGTCGCGAGTTCGGCGGGCGAGCGACCGACGTAGGGGCCATCTGACGGTGCCGTTCCGTGGCGTTCGATTTGCTGGTCGACGATCGAGCGAAGGGCGGCAACGTCAGCCCGGAGCGGACATTCAGCGGTGTCGAGAGCGTGGAGTAAACGCAGCGCGTCGGCCAGCGCGGTGACAAGCGCTTCGGGACCCATCGGGTGACCGTCGCTCGCCGTGACCGCACCGGCGGAGAGGAGGACGACGAGCGCCTCATCTCCCTCATCGGCGCGGGCGCTGGCCACGAGAGGCGGCGCCGACGCCCGACCAGCGAGCCACAACAGTCGTTCCCCCTCGGCCAAAACCGACGACGTGACGGGAGGCCGTTGGTGCAACACAAGCACGTCACGGTCCGGTCCAGATGGGCGAAGCAACGAAATCGCACCGTCGTTGCCAATTTCGACGAGTTCGTCGCCGGCGAGCGCATGCCGAACGCTAGGTCCAAACGCACGCGGATAATCGAGGGCCATCGTCAGCCCGCGGTCACCGGAATACGGATGCGGTGGCGCGCCGCCCGGGTGACTTCGATCAGCTCGCCGCGAAGATGGTTTACCTTCGCCGCGGTTATCCGCACTTCGGCATACGTGCCGGGGCGAAGGACGGTCGGCGTTGGGAAGTGCACGAGCGCGTTGCGCCGAGTTCGTCCCGTAGTGACCGACGGGTCCTTCTTCGAAGGGCCTTCAACGGTGACTTCTTCCACGAGGCCGATGCGGCGTTCATTGGCGGCAATGCTCGATCGCTGGACCACGATTCGGAGCCGTTCGTAGCGTTCGACAGCCACCGCATGGTCGACGAATTGGTCTGTCATCTCCGCAGCTTCGGTGCCCGCCCGCGGCGAGAACACAAAGGTGAATGCGGCGTCGAACTGGGCCGCGGCGGCGACCTCAAGGGTGCGTTCGAAGTCGTCGTCGGTCTCCCCTGGGAACCCGACGATGATGTCTGTGGTCACTGACACTTCGGGGATCGTCGCCCTGGCCTCGAAGAGCTTCTCGAGGTAGCGCTCAGCGGTGTAGCCACGGTGCATAGCGGCCAGGACCGTGTCGCTTCCCGACTGCAGAGGGAAGTGGAGATGTTCACAAGCCTCTGGCGTCTCCGCCATCGCGGCAAAGACGTCGGAGCGCATGTCCTTTGGGTGGGGGCTGATGAAGCGCACCCGGTGGACTCCGTCGACGGCCCCCGCGGCCCGAATGAGGTCGGCGAACAACGGTCGTGCCCGTCGGTCGTCGACCCACGCTGGGCCACACCAGTGGGCGTCGTCGTCGCTGGTCTCGGAGCGACGGGCGAGCGCCAGGTCGCGGCCATAGCTGTTGACATTTTGTCCGAGCAGAGTGATCTCGCTCACCCCATCGCCGGCCAGGTGCTCGACCTCAGCGACAAGGTCACCGAACGGGCGGCTGATCTCTGGTCCACGCACCGACGGCACGATGCAGAAGGCGCAGGTGTTGTCGCAGCCGATCTGGATCGTGACCCACGCGGCATGGTCGGCTTCTCGATTCGTGGGCAAGGCCGACGGGAATCGGTCGGCATCCTCACGAGCGGTGGCTTCGAGAATCTCAACGATCTGGCCGTGTTTCGCTGCATGGTCGAGGAGCTCCGCCGCGCGGTCAACGTTGTGGGTTCCGAACACCACGTCGACGTGGCCCGCTCGTTCGGTGATCAGCTCCCGGTCCTTCTGCGCCAGACATCCGGCCACCGCGATCTGGAGATTCGGGTTGGCCTCTTTCAGAACTTTGAGTTGACCGAGTGCCCCGTAGAGCTTGTTGTCGGCGTTCTCACGAATACAACACGTGTTGAGCACCACCACGTCGGCATCTTCGACATCGTCGACGCGCGACATTCCGTCGGCTTCAAGCAAACCCGAAATACGTTCGGAGTCGTGCTCATTCATCTGGCACCCGTAGGTGCGGATCGCATAGGACTTACCCACGTTGGCCAGGCTACCGTTGCGACCATGACTGCGATCGCTGCCGAGAAGTACGTCCGACTCACCACCTTCACGAAGGACGGTCGCCGCAAGGAGACTCCCGTGTGGATCGCTGACCTCGGCGATGGCACGGTGGGGTTCACGACCGACACCAGCGCTTGGAAGGTCAAACGAATCAACAACACACCGGCCGTTGAACTTGTCCCCTCGAACACGCGAGGGAAAGTGGCCGACGGCGCCGCATCAGTGAGCGGTACCGCCGTAGTGGTTACCGGTGCGGCGTTCGCGCCTGTCGAGGCCGCGGTGAAGTCGAAGTACGGCGTGCAGTACCGAATGATCAACTTCGTCTCCAAGATCACAAAACGCATCAAGCGTGATGACAATCCGGGCGTCGGCATCGTCATCACGCTCGATTAGCGCAAGCTCACTCAGAACAACGAAGAACCGTCAGTCGTCGATGGCGATCGGAAGATCGTCGGCGTCGGAGAACTCGTCGTCGTCCTCAGCCTTCAAATCAATCGCTTCAGGAGTTTCGGGTTCGGGCATGACGGCCTTCCAGACACGGTCGGAGATTTCGACCATGACCTCAGGGTTTTCCTGCAAGAACTTCTTGGCGTTCTCGCGCCCTTGGCCCATCTGTTCGCCGTCGTACGTGTACCACGCACCCGATTTCTTGACGATGTCCTCCTCGACCGCAAGATCGAGCACCGAACCCTCACGGGAAATGCCGGTGCCGTACATGATGTCGAACTCGGCCTGACGGAACGGCGGGGCACACTTGTTCTTTACGACCTTGACGCGGGTGCGGTTGCCGACGATTTCGACGCCGTCCTTGATGGACTCGATACGGCGAATATCGAGACGGCATGACGAGTAGAACTTCAACGCCCGGCCGCCGGGAGTCGTTTCGGGTGAGCCGAACATGACGCCGATCTTCTCTCGCAACTGATTGATGAAGATACAGACGGTGCCGGATTTGCTGAGGTTGGCAGTGAGCTTGCGTAATGCCTGCGACATCAAACGGGCCTGGAGGCCCACGTGGGTGTCGCCCATGTCGCCTTCAATTTCCGCACGAGGGGTGAGGGCGGCCACCGAATCGATCACGATGACGTCGAGGGCGCCGGAGCGCACCAACATGTCGACGATTTCGAGCGCCTGCTCCCCTGTATCAGGCTGCGAGATCAGCAGTTCGTCGATATCAACACCAATGGACTTGGCGTAGACCGGATCCATCGCGTGCTCGGCATCGATGTAGGCGCAGATGCCGCCATTGCGCTGGGCTTCGGCCACCACGTGAGTGGCGAGTGTGGTCTTACCCGACGACTCTGGGCCGAAGATCTCGGTGACGCGACCTCGGGGGAGGCCACCTATGCCGAGGGCGAGATCCAGTGCCAGGGCACCGGTAGGTACCGACTCGATACCGAGGCTGGCCTTTTCGCCCATTTTCATGACCGAGCCCTTACCGAACTGCTTCTCGATCTGCCCGAGGGCCATGTCGAGTGCCTTGTCTCGTTCCACGTTGTCTCCTGACGTCTGCGCCCGATGCGCCTGTTGTTATTGGGGGGTGTGGTTGTTGGGCTCGAACTTACGAAGGGGGTGTGACACCCATCTGCGCGGAACGAATGACAAGACCGTAATTGCGAACAGGCGTTCGGTCAAGGACCCAACCGAGAGAAATCCTTGGGTTCGGGACCAAAAGGTTCGGTCGAGGTGTTTTAGGGTGCAAGCGAACGAAGAAGGAGTCGAAGATGACCCACACAAATGACGACCTGCGAGCCCGCCTCACCGCGGAGCAGTACGAGGTCACACAACAGGCCGGTACCGAACGCGCCTTCTCCGGCGAGTACTGGGATTGCCACGACGACGGCACCTATCGCTGCATCGTCTGCGAAACTGCGCTGTTCACGAGCGACACAAAGTTCGAGTCCGGTTCCGGTTGGCCAAGCTTCTTCGACTCAGTCGGCGAAGACGTCGTGACGATCCACAGCGACACCAGCCACGGCATGGTCCGTGAAGAGGCGGTGTGCACCAACTGCAGCGCCCATCTCGGCCACCGCTTCCCCGACGGACCGCAGCCCACGGGCCACCGCTACTGCATGAACAGCGCCAGTCTTCGGCTTGACCGCGACGACGCCGAGTAGCGCTCACCCCTAGTTCCGCAAGCCTGCAGCCGGCAAGGCCTGGCCATCCATACGCTGCCTTGGTCGTCTTCGATCACGACTGGCCCGGGTGCCGGTATCCTGTACGGGCACCGGACAAGCCGCGAGCGCACGCTCACTCAGAATCTCCGCTGCACAGGCGTCTTCAATGGCCACCACGTTTTCCGACCTCGGCGTGCCCGCACCGATAGTCGAGGTGCTCGACCAGCAGCGCATCCGCATACCTTTCGAGATCCAGACGGCGTCGATCCCCGATCTGATGAACGGCCGCGACGTTGTCGCCCGAGCCCCAACCGGATCAGGCAAGACACTGGCCTTCGGTATCCCGCTCGTCGCTGCGGTCAAGAAGGCCGAGCCAAAACGTCCCGCGGCACTCGTCCTCGCGCCTACCCGCGAACTCGCCGACCAGATCGCGTCTGATCTCAGCCTCCTCGCCGAAGCGGTTGGCCGCCGAATAATCGCCGTCTACGGCGGAGTCGGCATCGAGCCCCAGGTGAAGAAGTTGCAGCGTGGGGTCGACGTGCTCGTCGCCACCCCTGGTCGCCTCGAAGACCTCATTTCTCGCCGCTCCGTATCGCTCGCCGATGCGTCGATCGTCGTGATCGACGAGGCCGACCGGATGGCCGACATGGGCTTCATGCCCGTCGTGAAGCGCATCCTCGATCAGACCGCCAACAAGCGCCAGACCGTGCTGTATTCAGCAACGCTCGACGGCGACGTTGGCAAGTTGATCAAGCGGTACCAAACCAATCCGGTCCGTCATGAAGTTGGCCCGGCGTCACCCGATCTCAAGGCGATGGAGCACTTCTTCTGGGAGGTTCCCCGCACCGCCAGGGTCCCACTCTGTGCTTCGGTCATCGCCACCTTCGGGCCGACCATTGTGTTCTCCCGTACCCGTCACGGCGCCGACCGGTTGGCCAAGCAGCTCGGTCGAATGGGCGTGAAGGCGGCCGCCATCCATGGCAACCGCTCGCAGTCGCAGCGCACCCGTGCGCTTGACGACTTCTCTCGCGGAAAGGCCCACGCGCTGGTGGCCACCGACGTGGCCGCACGCGGCATCCATGTCGACGGCGTCGAGTGCGTGATCCACTTCGACCCGGTCGACGAAGACTCCGCCTATGTCCACCGAAGCGGCCGTACGGCCCGTGCCGGTGCGAGCGGCAAGGTCATCTCCTTTGTTGACCCCAGCCAACTCAAGGCTGTGCGCACGATGCAACGACGCCTGGACCTCCCGTCGGAAATCGTCAAACCACCGGAGTTCGAAGGCGTCGAGATGCCCGAACTCACCCCCGACACGGCCGAGGATCGGGCGCGAGACAACCGGCCCAGCGAGAACCGCCAGCAGACGAAACGGTCGTCGAAACCGCGCACCCGTTCCACGGGTGGCAAGAGTCGAGGCGCGGGTAAACCTGGCACGCGGAGTGGTGGCCCCCAGGGCAAGGGTGGTCCGAAGCGCGGCAGCGGATCGAACAACAAGAGCGGCGGCAACCGCGGTCCCGGCTAGGCCAACAAGAAGTCTCGAATTCGAGGCATCGCCTCCGGATCTTGCAGCATGAAGATGTGGCCGCCTTCGAAGGTCTTGAGCGTCGCGTCCGGGATCGCGGCGACAAGCTTCTCGGAGTTCGCGATCGGCGCCACCGCGTCGTATTTTCCCGCGCAGACAAGCGTCGGCGCCGTAATGCTCCCGAGCCCGGCCGTCGCGTCGTGGTGACGACGCGCCTCGAGCTGGCGGGCATTTCCGGCGGCGGCTTCGGCCGACAGTTCGGCGCTTTGGCGGTCCCGAAAGAGCTGGGTGAAACCCTCCAGGCCCGGGAGATCCTCCCCTGCCACGTAACGCGTGTCCATGAGCGGCATCCAAACATCGGCCCGCTCCTCCGCGCTGAGGTGTTGGAGTTCGTGGAGCGGATACGACGCGGCATCGCCGCCCGGAGACGTGCAATTCAGAACGAGCCGGTCAACCAATTCCCGATGCCGGATTGCAAGATGCTGCGCCACCATTCCACCGAACGAGGTGCCCATGACATGGCACCGATCCCAGCCCTGAACGGCGCAGAGAGCAGCGGCATCGTCGGCAAAGTCCTCCATAGTCGGTTGGGCATCACCCGGGCTGGTCTGGCCGAGCCCTCGTTGGTCGTAGTGCAGCCCGGTGAAGGTTCGATTGAGCGGGGTGCGGTCGGGCATCGTGGTGCGAAGATCGGCGCCGCTGCCGGAGATATGCAACAAGGGTGGGCCGTCGCCATGGAACTCGAAGTACATCGTGAGGCCGCGCACATCAATATGGGGCATGGCCGGAGCGTAGCCATGCAAGACTTCGCCGATGAAGTTCGTCTCTACCGGTGAATCGGGCCAAGGCTCAGCGGCTTTACGTTTCGTCAAGTCGCGCGACTCTCCACCGCAAGAGCCCACAGAACGGTGGCGTGACATTACGAATGGTTAAGATCAGCTGTCAATGACCCCTTTAACCAGCTCTGTCAACCCTGCGGATGCCAGCAGCCAGACAATTCCGTTTATTCCAGGGGATGGCGTCGGTCCAGAAGTATGGGCCGCGTCGAAGACGGTATTCGACGCCGCCCTGCACCGGCGTGGCCACACGGTCGAGTGGCTGGAGGTGCTCGCCGGCGAACGGGCCATGGACGAAGTCGGCGACTGGTTGCCTGATGCGACACTGGAAACCATCAAGCAGTACGGCGTCGCGATCAAGGGTCCGTTGACCACTCCGACCGGCGGCGGATTCCGGAGTTTGAACGTCACGATGCGTCAAACCCTCGACCTCTTCGCGTGCGTCCGTCCAATTCGATACTTCCCTGGTGTCGCTTCGCCGGTTGTCCATCCTGAAAACGTCGACATCGTCGTCTTTCGAGAGAACACCGAAGACATCTACACCGGGCTCGAACTCGCCGCAGAGTCGCCGGAGGCCGACCGTCTCCGCTTCTTCTGCGAAAAGGAATTTGGTTGGTTCCTCGAACCCGACGGAGGCATTGGCCTCAAGCAGATCTCAAAGCGGCGCTCCGAACGCCTCCAACGGGCCGCGATCCAATATGCGATCGACCATGGGCGGTCCCGCGTGACGTTTGTCCACAAGGGCAACATCATGAAGTACACCGAAGGGGCCTTTGTTCGGTGGGGCCACGACCTCGCCCAGCGCGAGTTCAGCACGGTTGTTGCCCCGCGCGGCGAAGAAGCAGGCCCCGGCCAGATCGTGGTTGACGACATCATCGCCGACAACGCATTCCAGCAGCTGCTCCTGCGCCCAGAGTCGTTCGACATTCTCGCAACCATGAATCTCAATGGCGACTACCTGTCCGACGCAGTTGCCGCGCAGGTCGGCGGCATCGGTATCGCTCCGGGTGGAAACATCAACTATGACACCGGCGTTGGTGTCTTCGAAGCGACCCACGGCACGGCCCCGCTCCTCGCGGGCAAGAACGAGGCGAACCCGTCATCGATGATCCTCTCGGGTGCGATGATGTTCGAGCACCTCGGGTGGACGGCGGCTGCGCAAGACATCGTTACCGCCGTCGAGACCGCAATCGCCGACGGCCAGGTAACCGGTGATCTCTCCACCGGGTCAACTTCTCTCTCCTGCCAGGGATACGCCGACGCCGTCGCTCAGCGAATCACTACCGCATCGCAGTGAGCACTCGGCCGATGCTGTCGTGGCCTCGGCCGACAATCTTCTCGTAGGCGCCGGGATCCGTCGCCCCCTCGGTCACGATGACAAGTGCCGTCTTCTTTGAGAGGTCACCAAGATCGGCCGCCGCCTCTTCATCGGCCAGCAGCGCACGGAGTCCGGCGAGCGAGGCGCCGCCCGTCTCACCGGCGACCACGGCCGAGTCGGCCAGCGCCCGCATTGCGTCGCGCGCGGCGTCGTCGTCCACGGAAACGAACCAGTCGATGCCGCTCGCGAGACGCGGCCACGCAATGAGCGACGGGCGGCCACAATTGAGCCCGACCATGATCGATTCATGGGGGCCGGGTACATGGGCGATGTCGCCGGCGAGCGACGAGACCTGACAACAGTTGGCGTCGAGCGGTTCAACGCCCGCGATCAGCGGCGACCGACCGCCGCCGCGATAGTGCGTGATCGCGGCGGCCATGAACGCGCCGACGCCCAACGGCACCACGACGAGGTCGGGATGTTCGACCCCACTCGAGTCGATGGCGTCGTCGATCTCCTTGAAGATCGTGGTGTATCCCTCGATCACCTGACCAGGAATAGTTTCGTAGCCGGGCCAAGACGTGTCGGAGACCACGATGCAGGTGTCGCTCGCCTCTTGGCCTGAACGAGCAACGGCATCGTCATAATCGCCATCGACGATCGAGACCGTCGCTCCCTCTTTCTCCATCGCTTGGATCCGAGCAGCGGCCATTCCGGCCGGAACAAAGATATGGGCGTCGAATCCGAGCAAGCGCGCCATGAACGAGACTGCTCGGCCGTGGTTCCCGTCGGTGGCAGTGGCGAGCTTGAAAGGCTTCAGGTATGCGAGGTTCGCGGCGAGCTCATTGATGTTGTCCCAGGGCTCGGGCTCACGGCCGATGTGGGCACAGATGGCCTGATACGTCGCCCAGGATGCGCCGAGAATCTTGAAAGACGGCAGCCCCATACGGCGTGTCTCGGCCTTCACGAGGACACGACCGAGGCCAAGTGATTCGGCCAATTCGGGGGCATCAAAAAGGAGGGTCGGCGAATAGGCCGGCATCCGTCGATGAAAGTCGGCGATTGTGGTCGGCGGCGGGGGCCACTCTTTCTCATCACGGAGCGGGTTGCGCGTCACGTTCGCGGTCATGGGTCCTCCTTGGGAAAGTCCATGGCAGTCGAGGAACCTTAACACCGTAACTTTACAAATTGTCAAGCACCCGGAGACGCCCGTGTAGCCTGACGAGATGACGCAGGCACACCTCGAGATTCTTATCGAACCGTTCAGAGAAAACGAGCCTGGTCCCCACGTCGACGCCGCAGTCAAGGCACTCGAAGATGCGGGCCTGCAGCCCGACATGGGACCATTCGCAACGTCGGTAGACGGCGACATTCACCAAATTACCGATGCCATTGCCGCCCTCGTTCGCGCCAGCGTCAGCGCGGGTGCCACCGCCTTCCAGTTCCGGCTCGAGGTCCGCGGCGATGCCTGAGGGCGACGAGGATTTTGTTCGCGCCCTCCGCCCAGTCGTCGAAGCACTGGGCGCCACCATCGTGCCGGAACGCTCCGCCCGTCCCGGCGACTTTCCCGTTGAGTGGAACGGAGCGGTCGCCACCTTTGTGCGCAGCGCCGAACTCCATAGCGCACTAGGCCGCTTGGTGGGATCGGTCGAACGAGAACTCGGTGTCGACCTCGCCGAAATGTCGCGGTCCGAGAAGCAGGCGGCCGTTCGACGCCTCGACGAACAGGGCGCATTCCTGTTGCGGGGCGCCGTCGACGATGTTGCCCATCTCATGGGTGTGAGCCGAGTGACGCTCTACACCTACCTCAACACCGTTCACCCCAAAAGCAGCTAAGTGCGCACCTCGAAGTAGCGGTTGAGCGGGTCGACATCGAACTCTCGAGTCTCGACGGACCCGAAGCCCGCCGCTCGAGTGAGCTCGCCGAAGACCGCTTCGGTCAAACCGAGCGTGCCGAGGCCGGCACCCCCCGGCTCCGACATTGCCGATGACATGCAATACAGAATCGACATTCCGTACATCATCGGGAGCACCGGGATCTTCCGATTATCTTCGAGGCCGCCGCGAGTCTTGATGTCGGCAACGAACCACACGCCATTGTCGGCCAGACACGACCGAGCCGAACGCACAGCATCTCCGGGTCGGGGCAGGTCGTGGATCACATCGAGGGTGAGCAGAAGGTCGACGCCGTCCATCGCGGCAAGGTCGTCGAACGATCCCGCCTGAAACGACAGATTGGCGGTGCCGGCGGCCTGCGCCCGTTCATTGGCCGCCGCGATCGCGTGGACGGATGGGTCGATGCCGATCACGGTCGATGCCGGATACGCCTCGGCAATCACCGAGGCCGCAACGCCGGCGCCGCAGCCAACGTCGACCACCGTTGCCCCGGCCGCAAGCTGCGCCGACATCCCGGAGATCGAGTCGAGGATCACGGGGACCAACCAGGTGCGCTGACCGCCCGCACCCATGGCGGCTTGGAAGTGGCACGTGTCGGCGCCGTGTTCGTCCCAGGTCATGCCGATACCCGTCTGGAATGCCTCCACGGTGCGATCGATTTCTCGATGGGTGATCGGTGGCCCAAAAACCCCGCCGACCGCGGCGGGGTGGTCGGGGTCGCACAACGTGGCCTTCGCCTCGGGGGTGAGATTGAACCGGCCGTCGTCGTGCTCCGCCAGATCCGCGGCCGCGATTGCCGACAGCCACTCACGAACCCAACGCTCGTGCAGGCCTGTGGTCTTGGCCAGCTCCTCACTTGTTGTGCCGTCGTTGTCCGCCAGCGCCGCAAAGAGTTCGAGCCGCAGGCCCACGTGCAAAACGGCGCTCATGACTTCGCCCTGTTTCAACCGATACAAATCCTGGACGGTCTGGCCGAGGAGCTCGAGGTCGAGTTCGGTGCGCATCAGCTGGCCAGCACTCGGGTGCGCAGCAAGTTGAGCGCCATGATGCAGGTGAACTGCCGAATGCGCTCTCGGTCGAACGGCAGCGTGAGTGTGACCGCTTCCGACTTACCGTCGAGGTGCAGGCCAATCCACAAGACCCCCGGGTCGAGACCCTCGTGTTTGTCGGGCCCGGCGACACCAGAGACTGCGATACCGACATCAGCGCCCAGCGTGGCGCAGACCCCTTCGGCCATGGCCTTCACCATTTCCTCGGAGACGGCGGGGACGTCGGGTGCTCCCAACATCGACCGCTTGAGGTCGCGGTGATACGGCACCACACAACCGCGGAACACATCGCTGCAACCGGCGTGAGCAGTCAGCCGACTGGCGATAAGACCACCCGTGAGAGACTCAGCAAGACCGAGGGTGAGCCCACGATCGCGGAGCAGCTGCAGAACGACTGACTCCATCGTGTCGTCGTCGAGACCAAACACGATATCGCCGATGATCTCGCGAACTATCTGCTCTTCTTCGTCGAGGATGACGACGGCCTCGTCTTCGGTGGGAGCCTTGGCCGTAATCCGAACCTTCAAGCCTTCCCAGCCACTGGCCAGGAACGCAATCGTGGCCGTGCCGGTCTCGTCCAGTCGCCGGATCTCATCATCGAGCTGCTCCGCCAGGCCAGACTCGGATTGGCCCCAGGTTCGGAGAGTGCGACTTCGGATCACGGACGTGATGCCGGCCCGGGACTGAAGGTCCGGCAAGATTCCCGCCGTCAACATCTGCTGCATCTCCCAGGGAACCCCAGGCACGGCGTAGATGATCTTGCCCTCGTCCTCTCCCGTCAGCGGACACATCAGGCCCGGAGCGGTACCGGGCATTGCCGGGTTCGTCGTGGCTCCTTCGGGGATGTCGGCCTGTCGAAGATTGTTGGCGGGCATCTCACGACCACGCCCGCCGAACATCGCCTGGATCTTCTCCACCATCGAGTCATCGCGAACCAGCTCCACGCCCATCACCGCGGCGATCGCTTCACGGGTGATGTCGTCTTGGGTCGGGCCAAGGCCGCCACACACGATCACCGCGTCGCTGCGATCGACGGCCTGACGTAAGACCGTGATCATGCGATCGAGGTTGTCACCCACCTTCGTCTGGTAGTGGCTGTCGATCCCGACAAGCGCAAGTTGCTCGCCGATCCATGACGAGTTCGTATCTACGATTTGGCCCAACAGGAGCTCGGTGCCGACCGCGACAACTTCACACTTCATGGGGTGTCCTCCGTGGGGCGACTCAGTCGCCGGTGGTACTGAGGGCGTTCTGCCCATCAATCAGATACTGCAGGCCGGTGACCAGCGTCCAAACGACGGCGACCCACAACATCACGGCGATCGCCGTGTCCTGGTTCTCTAGCGTTGGCATCGCGGCGGCAACGAGCGCTCCGCCCTGCACGAATGTCTTGTACTTCGCCGACTTGCGGGCCGGCAGCGACAGGCCGCGGCTCGCCCATCGAGTGCGCCAGGCGGTGATGCCAAGCTCTCGAGCGGTGATAAGCGCCACCGGCAACCACCAATAGCGATCTACGGCAACGAGGCAGAAACAAGCGCCCAGTACGAGCATCTTGTCGGCCAGCGGATCGAGGAAGGCGCCACTTTTACTGACGACGTTGGAGCGACGAGCAACCTTGCCATCGAAGAAATCGGTCATCGCCAGCAAAACGCCGAGTACGAACGCCGCCCAAGAGGTGCCGCGAGTGGCTTCGGCGTCGAGCACCAGCCAAAACATCAGCGGTGAGAAAACTAGGCGGGCGATCGTCAAGAGGTTCGCTGGATGAGTGAGCCCGGCCTGGCGGGGTTCGGCGAGTTCGTTCACGACGCTTCGAGGTCCGGGCCCATGGCGCCAGTCACCTGAACCGTCGCGAAAGAACCGACCTCCAGTGTCTCCGGGATCGTGACGATCCCGTCGATTTCTGGTGCCTCACGATGCGTTCGACCAACGCCGGGTTCGTCCACAAGTACTACGACTTCGGACCCGATCAAGTTGTCACGTTTTTCTGCCGTGATGGCGTCTTGCATCTCTCGGAGTTCGGCCAGCCGCTCGTCGCGAAGTTCGGGATCGACACCGCCGTCGAGACCGGCCGCATAGGTGCCGTCTTCTTTCGAATACGCAAAGAAGCCGCACCAGTCGAGCTGAGCCGCCTCCACGAAGTCGAGAAGACGATCGTGGTCCTCTTCTGTTTCGCCCGGGTAACCAACGATGAAGTTGGACCGAAATGCGGCGTCGGCCTCTCGACCGCGGATCGCCTTGATTCGATCAAGGAACCGATCGCCGTCACCCCAACGTTTCATTCGGCGCATGAGCGGCGGTGACACATGCTGCAGACTCAGATCGAAATACGGGACGCCGGTTTCGCAGATGGTGTCGATCAGCGTGTCGTTGAGATCCGAGGGGTAGAGATAGAGCAGGCGCACACGGTCGACCCGCGCGGCAACCTCGCGAACAAGCGGCACGATCGACCGTTCGCCGACGCCCTGATCGCGGCCGTAGGCCGCCAGGTCCTGGGCGACAAGCACGATCTCTTTGGCATCGAGCTGATCGACTTCGATGAGGATCTGGTCGATGGTCCGAGAGCGTTGTGGGCCCCGGAAGCTCGGAATCGCGCAGAAGCCACAGGCACGATCGCAGCCCTCGGCGATCTTCACGTAGGCCCACGGCCGACTCGATGCCGGTCGAGGGAGGTTCAACAGATCAAAGTCGGGGGTGCGGCGAGTGCCACCGAGAGTGACCGGAACCGCGTTGGGCGTATGGAGGGAGGCACCGAACGGCGCGACGAGATCGATCTCATCGAGTTCTGCGGCCAGCTCCGCGCCGTGGCGCTCCGCCATACAACCAGTGACGACCAGCTTGGCTCCCGGCTTGCGCTCGGCGGCCGCCGCCAGGATCGTCTCGATCGATTCAGTCCGCGCTTCTTCAATAAACGCGCAAGTATTGACAATCACGACATCGGCATCCGCAATATCGTCGACTCCCGCCATGCCGTCGGCGAGCATCGTGCCCTCGAGCTTGTCGGAGTCGACCTCGTTCTTCGGACAGCCGAGCGTTGTCAAGTGATAGGTCTTCGCCGCTCCGGACACCAGTGCAGCCTAGGACTAGCTGCCAGAAAGCACGATCACGCTGCCAATCCACAGGCTGAGCAGGATAATGCCCTCGCGTTTTGTGACCCGCTTACCGGTCATCATGAATACCCAACTGAGCACGACGATCCCGATCATGAGTAGTGATCCCCACTCGGCGAGTCGAGTGTCGAGCACTGGGCCCGGGCCGACCAGCCCGATGACCCCACCGACGGCGAGGCTGTTGAACACGTTGGATCCAAGCAGGTTGCCGATCAGCAGTTCAGTCTCACCCTGGCGGGCCGCGGTGAGCGCGGTGACCAGTTCGGGCGCCGAGGTACCGACCGCAACCAGGGTGAATCCGACGAAACCGCCGGAAAGATCGAGTTCTTCGGCGATCCGCAGGGCCCCTTCAACAATGAACCACGCGGAGGCGGCGACGATCACAAGACCGATCGCCGTCCGAATGGATTCGAGCCGCACGGAATGCTGCTCATCGCCGAGCAACTCCTCCACCTCGCCAACCAGCGGATCGTCGGAACGAGCGCTCCGAAGCACGCTGATCAGAACTATCGCGAGAAGACCAGCGAGAAGTGCGCCTTCCCATCGTTCGAGATCGCCCTGAATTAGGAGCGCAAAGACCACCACCGCGGCGACCGAGATCGGAGCTTCGCGTCGAAGTATTTGTGACTGCACGGGAATGACGGTGACAAAGGTGGCAGCAGCCAGCACGAGCGAGATGTTGGCGACGTTGGAACCGACCACGTTGCCAACACCAATGTCGAGGTTGTTGTCGAATGCCGCGATGCCAGACACGACCATCTCGGGTGCGCTGGTACCGAAACCGATCACGACGGCGCCGACGACCACCGGGGCAACGCGAAAGATTGTGGCGAGCCGGGCGGCCCCCTTCACGAACTGGTCCGATGCGAAGGTCAGGGCGATGAGTCCGCCGATGGCGGAGAGAAGTCCGATGAGCATGAGGCTGATCCGTGCGGCGAGTTAGCTCTCGCCCCGGCGAGCCGCGAGCTCGTCAGGTGAGATCAACACGTCGCGCGCCTTCGAGCCGGTTGACGGGCCAACGATGCCTCTCTCCTCAAGGAGATCCATGATCCGCCCGGCGCGAGCGAAGCCAACTCGCAGCTTTCGCTGCAGCATGGAGGTGGAACCGAGTTGGGTCTGCACCACGAGCTCCATGGCTTGCACGAACAACTCGTCACCGTCGTCGTCGGCTTCGGGACGCTGGTCGGTGATGAGATCCATCGATGGAGCGCTGTCGCTGACACCGCCCGGGAGCGAGGGCGGAAGCGGCGCTCTGCTGGCGTTGACTCCGTCGGACGGATCGCCAGAAGTCTCGGTAACTGAGGCCTGGTCGTCGGTGAACTCGGGTGCCTGGTCCTTCCAGTGCTTGACGATCGCCCGCACTTCCTCTTCCTCAACCCAGCAGCCCTGCACACGGTGCGGCGAGGACGACGACGGACCAAGCATGAGCAAATCGCCCTTACCCACGAGACGTTCGGCACCGGGCTGATCAAGGATCACCCGCGAGTCGGTGAGGCTCGACACGGCAAACGCGAGGCGAGCCGGCACGTTGGCCTTGATGACACCAGTGATGACATTGACGGATGGCCGCTGTGTGGCAATCACCAGGTGGATGCCCACGGCACGCGCCATCTGGGCAATACGAGCGATCGAGTCTTCGACGTCGCGAGCGGCAACCATCATGAGGTCGGCGAGCTCGTCGACCACGATGAGGATGAACGGCAGGCGGCGGTATTGGAGCGGCTCGCCGCGCTCGTCGGTCTCGCCGAGGCCAGGCTCGAGTGTGTTGGCATCGACGGCCTTGTTGTAGCCCGTGATGTCTCGGAAGCCGACCTTGTGGAGAAGGTCGTAGCGGCGCTCCATCTCGCGCACCGCCCAAGCCAGAGCGTTGGCGGCCTTACGCGGGTCAGTGACGGGCGCCGTCAGAAGATGCGGGGCCTTGTCGTACTGACCCATCTCGACGCGCTTCGGGTCAACGAGGATCATGCGCACCTGATCGGGCGTCGACCGCATCAGGATCGAGGTGAGCAGCGAGTTCAGGCACGACGACTTTCCCGCTCCGGTAGCACCGGCAATCAGGACATGGGGCATCGTCGCCAGGTTGATCATCATGTTGCGACCGTTGATGTCTCGACCAATGGCCACTTCGAGCGGATGCGCGGCCTGGCGGGCTTCCTTCGACGCCAAGATGTCGCCAACGGTGATGATGTCGCGCGAGGTGTTGGGCACCTCGACACCGATCGCTCGGCGGCCCGGGATTGGGGCCAGGATTCGCACGTCGGGTGAAGCCATCGCATAGGCGATGTCTTTGCGCAGGCTCTCAAGCTTGGAAACCTTGACGCCTTCGCCAAGCTCCAACACGTAGCGAGTGACAGTGGGGCCCACCACCGGATCAAGCAAGATTGTCTCGACACCGAACTGTGTAAGCGTGGCCTTCAGGAGCAAGCCGCGTTCGGCGACCACCGCGTGGTCGACTTCACCCTTTTCGCTCAACGCAAGCATCGAGAGTGGTGGGAGGGTCCAGGCGCCCGGATCCATCGGAAGCGCCTGCTGCTCCTGTTCCTTCACCGGCTCGATTGGTGCCTTCTTCTTGCTGCTCTTCTTTGCCTTCGGTTCGAGCTCGACGGTCGGCTCCGGATCGGCTTCCGGCTCGGTCGCCGCCGTGGGCGCCGGTTCGCGAGGATCGATCGTGGCGTCGTCGGCCTGGTTCGGGTCGCGGAACAGCCCGTGGAAGGCACGGGTGCAGGCGGCCCCCATGGGGGCCAAGACCTTTCCGGCACCGCTCGCCACCTCTCGCGCACTGGACCCGGTGAGGACTATGACCCCAACGATTGACAGGGCCACAAGAACCAGAACGCTGCCCGCCAGCGCGGTGAAACCATGCAGTGGGCCGCCCACTGCCATACCCAGAACGCCACCCGCGGCCCCGATTTCGGAAACCGGGTCGTCAATTCCGGGACGACCGCGCAACACATGCAACAGACCAGCGAACGACACGAGGATCAGGCCGCCGCCAAGGGCGACTCGAGCCATGCGTTCGGCCTCGGACGCCTCGAGGTCGTTACCGCGAATGAGCAGGACACCCAGGGCCACCAGCCCAACCGGAATCACCACACGGAGAAGGCCCAAACCAAGGGCAAGCAGATCGTCGAATCCGTCGCCGATCACTCCAGCGGCGCCCACCCATACACTGGCCGCCGTCAGCAGGCCGAGGAGAATCGCGCCAACGCCCCAAAGGTCGGCCTGGTGGTCAGACAGCACGGAATGCACTGCCTGCCGGGAGGCGGAGGTGCCCTTTGCCGGGCGTTTTGCTGCGGTTTTCTTCGCCGGAGCGCGCTTCTTGGACTTCGTTTTCGTGGCCACGATGGCCACGACGCTACCAGCGAGGTACGACAGGGCCGGGGCACCCGCGACCGGATCGCCGTCGGCCAGGCAGTCGGCGACAGTTATCGCTCCACGATCTACGATTTCGATTCGGCTCGGCGGGCTTTACGTCACCGCGGTGACGTCTCCGCGGTGACGTGGCGGGTTCGAGAAATGTGATCGGCGAGAACTGACACCACGAAGTGCACGTCGAGTCGGTCATACCGGTCGGGTTCGATCGTGCTGGGCGAAATACCAAACGAGCTCTGGTTTCCGAGCAGACGCTCAGCGTCGCCGATGAGCGGTTCGACCGTTGCCGGTATGCCATCGGGATCAGACCACACGACGGCGTCGTTGCTGATCGCCACGTTCCATCCACCCTCGCGCACAAGGTGATGATGGAAACCGCAGAGGCTGACCAGGTTGTCGAGGTCGGTCGGCCCGCCATTGGTCCAGTGCACGACGTGATGGGCGTGCAGCCAGGAGGAAGCGGCACAGCTCGGGAATCGGCAGATTCCCCCGTCGCGACGATGGAGCGCCCGACGAAGCTTGCGGTTGACGATTCGGGTGTCGTGACCCTCGTCGTGGGGTGGCCCTCGTGTTCCAGCATCACCGAGGCTCGAACATCGCACGACCACCGCGCTCCGCCATGGTCTCGCGTCGAGTCTGTTCTCCATCTACGGCATCGTCGATCAACCGCGAAGCAATGACGTCGAGCGCGGCCCAGATGACATCGATGGCATCGCTCGGGCCAACGAGCTTCAACTGATCAAGACCATCGGACCGGCTGGACCTCGTTGCACTCCGTCGCTCGAAGGCACGACGAGCATCGGCGTTCTCATTCCGTTCGACCGCAGCTTGCGATTGAGTAACCACTCGTTCGAGCTGCGCACCGGAGGAACTACGAGCGAGCTCGATCCACTCCAACTCATCACCAGCCGTTGCGACCCGGGTGAGCGCGCGGACCTTCGTGAATGACAGCTCACCGGCGGCGAACACACTCGTAAGCTGCGGCAGATCATCAAGCAATCGAGCGGTGGCTGCGGCGAGGTGGCCCGAGAGTTCGGTTATCTCGGACTCAAGCCGCTCAAGCGGCAGGTCCACGATCGCAAGTTCGGTGGTGCCGGTGACGGTCATCTTGAACCCCTGTTTTCGATGTTGTTCCAACGAAAACTACCGATGGGGTATGACACTGAATCCGCCGACTGAGGGCGAAGTTGAGGCGAGTCAGCCTTCGCGGATGATTGGAACAATCATCGGGCGGCGACGCGTTCGATCGCTGACCGTGCGGCCTGCGGCTCGGCGGGCGATCTGGCTCAGCTTGTCGAGACTCTCCTCGCCATCGGCCAGCGCCTTCATCACATCGCGTTCGACCTCGTCGGCCACTGCGGTCTCGTGCGCCGCGAGCGCGGGGCGCTCGACCCAACCTCGCGACACCACTTCGGGACCGGCGATGATCTCGCGGCGGTCGAGGTCGACATCGACAACGATCGCCACGAAGCCGTCGTCACCCAACACGCGACGATCGCCGAGCACGGCCTCGCCCAGGTCACCAACGATGCCATCGACATACTCGCGTTTGGCGCCGATCGAGCCAAGGTGATGGATGCCGTCGGTGCGAATCTCGATCTGATCGCCGTCTTCGCAGAAGACCACACGGTCCTCGGGCATACCCATTTGATAAGCGAGGTCGCGATGGGCCACAAGGTGGGCGTATTCGCCGTGGACGGGAGTGAACCACTCGGGCACCGCAACAGAGTGCAGAGTGCGCAGCTCCTGCTGTTTGCCATGGCCACTGGTGTGGACGTCGACCTGGCCGCTGTGCAGCACCCGAGCGCCGAGGCGAGCCAACCCGTTGCGCACGGTGGCGACCGCAGCCTCGTTGCCCGGGATCGGATGTGAACTGAAGATGACGGTGTCGTTCTCGGTGAGCTTCATCCAACGGCTCTCGCCAATGGCCATCTGGGTGAGCGCGGCCCGAGGCTCGCCCTGAGAACCAGTGCACACGACGAGGGTGCGTTCGGGGTCGAGATCGTCGATGTCTTCGATGTCACGGATCGAAGCGTCGGGAATCCGAAGGATCCCAACGTCACGAGCAAGCTTGACGTTGCGGCGCATCGAGAGGCCAAGGGTCACGAGCACCCGGCCGGTATCGACCGCGGCATCGGCGATCTGTTGGAGGCGGTGGATGTGGCTCGCGAACGATGCGATGACGACGCGTCGGCCTTCTTGACCACGAACGACCGATGCGATGACGGCACCGACTTCGGTCTCCGAACGAGATGCACCGGGGCTGTCGGCGTTGGTCGAATCGGCCAGAAGCAATCGGATGCCAGGGTCATTGCCCAGGGCGCCGATACGGCTGAGGTCGGTGCGGCGACCGTCGACCGGCGTGAGGTCGAGCTTGAAGTCGCTCGAGTGCAGGATCACGCCCTGGTCGGTGTGGAAGGCGGTGATGTTGCCCGACGGGATCGAGTGGGTAACCGGAAGGAACTCACAGTCGAACGGGCCGACCATCATCCGGTCGCCATCGTGTACTTCTCGAAGCTCCGCCTTCTTCTGAAGCCGAACCTCACGAAGCTTGTGATCGACCAAGCCGAGGGTGAACGCCGAGCCGTAGATCGGCGCTTCGAGATGCGCCATCAGGTACGGCAGCGCGCCGATGTGATCCTCGTGGGCGTGGGTGGCGATGATCGCCTCGACGCGGTCGGCGTTGTCGATCAGATAGCTGAGATCGGGCAGAACCGCATCGACACCAGGCAGGTCGTCGCCCGCGAACATCTGGCCGCAGTCAAGGACGACAATCCGACCCTCGGTTTCGATCGCGGCGCAGTTGCGACCGATCTGGCCAAGGCCGCCAAGGAAGGTGATCTTTACTGGCGCAGCGTCGGCCATCTCAGGCTCGGCCGAGATCGGCGAGCACGGTCTTGGCCTCGGCCTCGACAAAATCGGGTTCAGGACTCATGGGCATTCGGGTTGGGCCTCCCGGGAGGCCAAGGACGCGCATCATTGCCTTTGTGGGAATTGGGTTGGGGGCGAGATCGCCAGTTTCGAATCCGTACGACGGAACTAGCCGTCGGTTGATCGCGGCCGCCTTTTCGATGTCGCCAGCGAAGAACGCATTCATCATCTCGGCGATCTCGTTGCCTATCCAATGAGTGGCAACGCCGATAATGCCGACGGCGCCGATCGCGAGAAGCGGAAGGGTGAGCGGATCGTCGCCGCTGTAGACCTCGGTGCCGTCGGGGGCAATCGACAGCATGCGGGCGGTCTCGCCCGGGTTGCCGGCCGCGTCCTTCACCCCAACGATGTTCTCGACATCGGCGAAGAGGTCAACCATCGTTTCGGTGGCGATCTTGCGGCCGGTTCGGCCCGGGATGTCGTAGAGCAGCAAGGGCAGGTCAGTGGCCGCGGCACAGGCTCGGAAGTGTTCGCTCAGCCCGGCCTGGTGGGGACGGTTGTAATACGGCGCCACCTGCAGGATGCCGTGAGCACCGGCCGCGGTGGCCCGCTTCGTGAGTTCGACTGCGGCGCGGGTGTCGTTGCTTCCGGCGCCGGCGATGACCGTGCCGTCGATGGCTTCGACGACGGCCTTTACAAGGCTGATCTGCTCATCGTGGGTGAGAGTAGGGCTCTCGCCGGTGGTGCCCGCGATGACCAAGCCGTGGTTGCCGCCCGCAGTCGTGAGGTGCGAGGCCAACGCCTGCGCTCCATCGAGATCGAGCGAGCCGTCCTCGTGGAAGGGGGTGACCATGGCGGTGAGAACCCGCCCGAAACGTGCGTCCATAGAGCCATGGTGCCACGTCATGGCTCGTTTGCCTCGCTGCGACGATCTCGACCCAGCGTGGCCAAGAGATGCTCGTGGAGCTCGAACCAGATGGTGTGGACAGAGTCCCGGGTTGGACTCGCGATCCAGGAGCGATCCGTGTGTGCGGCAGTAAGAGCAGCGGCAAGGCGGGAACCGTACGAACCGAAGCGATCGCTCCACGCCAGAAGAGCATCCAGAATTGGATCGAGCGCAACGACGAGCGACCGCACAACGTCGAGATCGGTTGCCTCGATCTCGCGGGAGGACGTCAAAGTCGACAGGAACGCCCGATTGAGCGGGAGGAAGGCCTCGTAGGCGGTGCCGAGATCAGCGCGCCCAACGCGCAGAGTGTCTTGGGCGAGCTGCGCCGCCAATTCCGTAACACCAGCCGGCGTCAACGACCAGCGCGACTCTTCACCGCGCTCGCGCACCTGCCCCAGAGCCCGCGCCGTGCCCAGGCCCGCGGCCGCCGATTCGACGTCGCCGCCGAGCGATCCAAGACAATCTGCGACGGATGCAGCATTCCCGCGGCTGCGTAGCCGGACCGCGAGAAGGAGGAGCAGGTCGGCGTGTGCGTCCGACACAGGCCTCTACGCCTCGTCGCCCAACAACATCTCGCGTCGCCGCTTGCGCAGAATCAATATGTAGGCAACGACGGTGCCGGTCGAGAAGAAGAACCATTGGAACGCATAGGAGAGGTGTGGACCTTCATCAAGCCCGGGCCGTGGCACCGGAATGGGAAGGTCACCGAGCGGGGGCGCTTGTTCGGCGAGCTGGACCCACTCTTCGCCGACGTCGAGACCGGTGAGCTCTTCGACCACAGCAATATCCAGACGGCTGATCTCGGGCAATCGGGACACTTGTCCGCCGCCGAGTCGGCCGTTGTCGATTGATCCGCGCAACCGCCCGAGCACTTCGACGGTGCCGACCGGAGTTTCAACCTGGCGCCGGTCTTCGTTGGCGGCCCAGCTGCGCGGCACCCAGCCGCGACTAATCACAATGATCTCGCCCGTCTCCAACCGCATTGGTGTGGCGAGCCACGAACCTGCCTGGGTTTCGAAGGTGCGGTTGGCCACGAGGAAGGAGTGCTCGTCGAGATACTCGCCGCGAGCGATAACCGGCGTGTGCTCCGGAGCGTCGGTGTCGAGCACCTCACCGATTGGAAGCGGCGCCGCTTCCAAGGCCGCGCCCACCTCGACATTACGCACCTTGCGTTCGTCGAGGCGATCGAGTTGCCAGAAGCCGAGGAACGTCATAGCCACCACCATCGCCGCCACGAAGAGGTGCGAGAGCACCCACATCGGGGTGAGGAAGCGTCGCATTGGTCTACCTACAGCCCGAGGTAGGCGTCGAGCCCTACGGTGAGGCCGGGGTGATCGGCGATCTTCTTGCACGCGAGCACCACACCAGGCATGAACGACGTGCGGTCGACGGTCTCGTGCCGGATCGCCAGGGTCTGGCCGGTCGTACCGAGCAGGACTTCCTGGTTGGCGACCACACCGCGCATTCGCACGGAGTGCATTCGGATTCCGGATGGGCCTTCACCGCCACGAGCGCCCTCGTAGACCATGTCGGTAGTGGGGTCGGGTGCCCAATCGGAAGAGGCGGCCGCCATACGCTCGGCCGTGTGGGTGGCGGTGCCCGAGGGTGAGTCCACCTTGGTGTCGTGGTGATATTCGATGATCTCTGCGGTCTCAAAGAATGGCGCAGCAAGCTCAGCAAACCGGGTCATTAAGACCGCACCGATCGCGAAGTTTGGGGCCACGAGACAGTTGCTGGACGTGAACGCGGCGGCGAGGGCGGCATGGTCGGTCTCGTCGAGGCCAGAGGTGCCGATCACGGCGTGGATGCCATGTTCGGCATAGAACGCGAAGTTCGATCGGGCGGACTCGGCGACCGTGAAGTCGACCACCACATCACAGTTGTTGTCGGCGAGGACCTGGAGGTCATCGCCGAGATCGACAGTGGCCGCCAATACCAGCTCGTCGTCAGCCTCTACGGCCCGACAGACTTCTTGACCCATTCGTCCGGCCGCGCCTACTACTCCGACTCGTGTCATCTCCGCAGACTACGTGTCGGCCAGCGCCTTTATGCGGAGATATCAAGGAGGCGGAACAGTGTCTCCGTGACCTGGTCGAGCGCACCCTGGTCGTCGGCGACACCAGCCACACAACGATCGGGGCGAACAACGGAGCAGCCGTGGCCGCCAATCTCTGCTGCCTCCACGGCAACCACCGTCGCGCCGATTGCAGTCCATGCGTCGGGGACGACCAATGTGTCGTCGGCGACAAGGACCGTGAATCCCGAGCCGAAGCGGTCGTCGGTGAACGTGCCGTCGGGCCGCCGAGTCTGGCTCGACTGTGCCCCTACAAAGGCCCCCGACACCGGGAAGGTGTCGCCCTCTAGCTCGGGGAACGGACGCTGGCCGTATCCCGCCGATTCGTCGGCTTCGCCACCCTTGCCGGACAATGCGTCGATCAGGCGGCCCGCGTCGACAGCGGCTTCGACAACCCGAGCGGCGTGTGGTCGCCGTTCGTGGTCGTAGGTGTCGAGCAGACCGTCAGCGGCCTCACCGCGAGCAACCATCCCCATCTTCCAGGCGAGGTTGAACGCATCGCGGAATCCGGAGTTGAGCCCCTGCCCCAGGAAGGGCGGCATCTGATGAGCTGAGTCACCGGCGAGGAAGACGTTTCCCTCGCGCATTCGGTCGGCGACCATTGCGTGGAAGCGGTAGGTGACCGCACGAATGATTCGACCCTGGTCGGGTCTCATCCACGGAGCCACGAGTTCCCACACCTTCTCGTCAGACTCGAGTTCTTTCCGGGCCTCTCCCTCGAGCGCCTGAAACTCCCATCGCCGGTGTGACCCGTGACCCGGCACGAAGGTGCCCGGTCGTAGTGGATCGCAGATCTGTCGAACGGGTCCACGAAGCTCATCGACCCCACCGAACCACTCGATGTCGATCACGACCCAGGCCTGGTCAAACCCCTGATCAATGGACTCGATCCCGAGCGCCTCACGAACGCCCGATGAAGCGCCGTCGCACCCCACCGCCCAACGGGCCTCAACGGTCTCGCCGTCGGCCAACTCGACGGCGACACCATCGCCGTTCCCTCGGATGCCAGTCACTTCGGCCCGCAGACGGATCTCTGCGCCCCGGACGGCCGCGGTCTCGCGCAGCAACGTGTCGAGATCCGGTTGGTAGTACATGACCATCGGCGGGTAGCCGAGGCGACCGACCATCCCCTCGGGGAAGTCGAAGCCGACGATCCGCTCCCCTTCTGCATTCGCGAAGTCGGCACCTTGCACCGGCGTTGTCATCGCCGCGATCTCCTCGCCGAGACCGAGGTTCTGCAGCGCGCGGAAGATCTCTTCGTCCATCCCGATCGCCCGGGGCAGGTGGTAAATGTTGGGCTCCCGTTCGAAGACCATCACGTCGAAGCCCTGGGCCCGAAGGGCAATCGCCAAGCCCGCGCCAACCGGGCCACAGCCAACGATCGCTACGTCAGTCGAACTTCCCACTAGAAACTCACAGTAGTGAGATCACGGGCGACGACGATCTCGCCGTCGTAACCACCGGCCCGCACCTCAGCCGCCATCTCGAGCTCCTCGGCTTCGTTTCTCGGCGCGGGGATCATGTGGGTGAGCATCAGTGTCGGCA
Source organism: Candidatus Aldehydirespiratoraceae bacterium (assembly GCA_047639555.1). GTDB lineage: Bacteria > Actinomycetota > Acidimicrobiia > Acidimicrobiales > Aldehydirespiratoraceae > JAJRXC01. The sequence continues at coordinate 10,562 of JBLIOE010000022.1, read as the reverse complement.
CGCCGACCCGGCCGGCCATCGCACCGAGCTTCTCGCTATCAGCGTGGTAGTCGGAGATGTGCTCCAAGTGCGGGGCGACCGCCATGAACGGGCGGATGAACTCGGTGCGGAAAATCTCATGCACGAGAACGTTGGCCCCCTCGCTCAGGTCGGCCACCTCGTCGCAGACCCGCGTGTCGCCGGAGATCACGACCGCACCGTCGGGGGTATCGACGCGATAGGCAACGGAGGGAGAGACCGGCTCATGGTGCACGGGCGTGACGGTGACGGTGATGGCACCATCATCACCATCGTGGGACCAGATGACGGTCGGGCCTTCGGGCGCGGGGAACGCTTGGATATCGGGATCCGGACGGTCCTCGCGACCGGCGTGTGACTGCCGGATCGCGATGTCTTCCGCCCACGGGTCCATCATCAATTCCAGGTATTTAATCGCGGGACCCTCAGGGGCAAAGACCGGCAGCGGCACGAAGGCATCGTGATTCTGTAGCCAGCGGACGAAAAGGAGATCCTGCAGACCGGTCAGGTGGTCCGAGTGGTGGTGGGTGATGAATAACGCCGCGAGATCGTCGATCGACTGACCCGCTTCGACGATCCGCAGCGCCGTAGCTCGCCCCGCATCGAACTGCAGGGCGATGTTGCCGTGACGGACGAGCACACCGGCTCCGGCTCGGCCGGGCTCGACATGAGGAACACCAGTACCCGTAATCGTTACATCAGTCACTGGGCTCAGCCCTCTGCCATCGCGGCGAACACTTCTTCGATGTCGGGCGGCGCCAGGAATTCGATCGGCACGGGTGGGCCCCACGAGTAGAGGCTTTCCTTGTTGTTCCAATCCTTCGGCTGGTACGCCTCTTGGCTAGAGATTCGGTCGATGTCGGAGGAATACTCGGCGAAGTTGCCCGACGGGTCCTTGAGGTACCAAAAATAGTTGGACCCGATGGCGTGGCGGCCAAGGCCCCATACGTGGCTGTCGGCGTCGAGCTCAAGCATGTGGCCGGCGCCGCGGCCAACCTCGTCGACGTCGTCACACTCGAAGCTGATGTGGTGCAGGAACGGCTGCTCGGCCATCTGCACGGCGAGATTGTGATGTACATCACTGCAACGCATGAATCCGCCGAACCCGCCGAGCGCATCGCTGAGCTCGAAGCCGAGCACCTCGGTGTGGAACTTGATCGACGCATCGGGGTCTTTCGTGCCGCGCACCATGTGGGTGAGGTTCGACGGCTGCACGGGATTTACTCGCAGGATTGAGTCGGCCGGTCGATCACTCCGGGCGACTTCCGAGGGCGTGTTCAAACTCGGGAGGACAACCGGGTTGGCGTCGTAGCGAGGGGCAACGGAGATCTCGTAGGGCACATCGTCGATCGGGTCCTGGAAGCGCAACGTGTCGTTGTGTTCAGTCGCAACACCGGCCGCTTCGAGCGAGGCGGCGATTCGACTGAGGTCGTCGGGGTTGTCGGCGCCCAGACCAATCTCGCGAATGCCGCGGTACACAGCATTCTCGAGCACCAACTGCACTCCCCCGTCTCGCGTCGAGAACTCTCCCGGCGATCCCTCACCAAGTCCGAACTGGCGGTACCACTCACGGGTGTCGTCCATCTTCGTGACGCCGACGCGAAGGGTTGTCAATCGATGCAATGCCATGCGCGGAAACATATCAACTGATCCAAGTTCGTGCGGGTGGACCAGTTTGGGAGCTAGCTGGCGGGCTCGACAATCGAACACACGCGGGGGCCGTCGAGCACGCCCGTGAGCACGCGGCGTACGTCGTCGTCGGTGACCTTGCGCACCTTCTCGAGATACTCCTCGACTTCGACGACCCGGTCGCGAACCAACAGGTTGGTGGCGATCTGGGCCATGCGGCTGCCGGAATCTTCCAGCGCCAGCAAGGTGCCGCCTTCGAATCCGCCTCGCGCCACTTGCATCTCGCGTTCCCGGGGGCCGTTGGCCACAAGATCGGCAAGTTCGGCCTCAACGACGTCGAGCAGTTCCGCGACCCGGCCAGGAGAAATACCGGCGTAGACGGAGAACGTGCCGCTGTCGACATAGCTCCCCATCGAGGAGAACACGGAATACGACATGCCGCGCTTCTCGCGGACTTCTTGGAAGAGACGACTGGACCAGCCGCCACCAATCAGCTGATTCGCCACTGCGAGCGCAAACCGGTCGTCATCGAATTGGTTGAGGGCTCGCCAGCCCATCGTCACGTGGGCTTGCTCAATCTCGCGGGCGACAGTGACATCGCCGGCCACCGCGTCCACCGGTGCGCTCCGCACTGGAGGTGTACCCGATTCGACGCCGGCAAGGCCCGCCTCGACCCGTGCGACGACCTCGGCATGATTCACATTTCCGACTACGGAGAAGACAAGGTTCGAACGTCGATACCAGCGGTCGTGGAAGGCCCGAACATCGTGGGCGGCCATGCTACTCACCGAGTCGACCGACCCGAGAACCTCCCAACCGAGCGAGTGGTTCGGGAAGAGACCAAGGGCCAAATTCTGGTGCACGACATCGTCGGGGGTGTCGGCGCTCCACGCCAGCTCCTCGAGAATCACCATACGTTCGGCATCGACTTCTTCATCGGTGAACGCGGGCTCGGCGATCACATCAACGAGCGTGCCGAGACCAAAGTCGAGCGCGCTGAGCGGAACCCGGGCGTGGAAGGCGGTGTACTCCTTCGAGGTGAAAGCATTGAGATCGCCGCCGACGGCATCGATGCCTTCGGCGATGTCACGGGCGTTGTGACCAGGGCTGCCCTTGAAGAGCAGGTGCTCAAGAAAGTGTGACGCGCCGGCTAGCTCCGGCGGTTCGTCGCGATTGCCGACACCAACCCAGGCGCCAACGGCAACCGATTGGGCGGTCGGGTCGTGTTGTGTGGCCACGCGGAGCCCACCGGGCAGGCGCGAGACTTCGGTTGTAAGGGGGATCTGCGGCGGGTTCATACGGGGAAGGTGTAGCCAAACATCTCGATATCTCGTCGATAGATGTCGGCGACTATGTCTCTCGTGTCGGAGGAGTAGTACTCGGGATAGTCGACCAAACGTTCGGTTCGGTTGAGATGGTCGGGCCGTATGGCTCGGTGAAGCGCTTCTTCGACCGGACGGAGATCGTCAGCGAGCTGTTCGGTGCGACCCACGTGGTCGACGAGTAGTCGGCCATCAGCATCACACAGGAATGTCCATTGCGACTGAAAGACGACATCAGCTGTAGCGAGATCGACCTCGCTGAGCCACTCGTGAACGAACCGCTCGAAGGACTCGAACACCGGCGAGTCATAAACCGGATTCGGGATCGGCTTCACATACGCCGTGCCGTTCGAACGAGCGAACTCATAGGCCGACACCAGTCGGTCCCATGGGTTTCGTACGAAACCGAATCGGAAGTAGCGAGCAAAGTGTCGGCGGGAAATCCGCTGATAGTCAATCGCTCGCCGGTGCCCAATATTTCCGCCATAGAGGTCAAGCGAGATGCTCGTGCCCGCGGCCTTGGGCACGTGGAGAAAGATCGATCCAGTCTCGCGGAAGCACGGACGAAAGACGTCCGTGCCCCCGCGAGCCAGATGAATACGTTGTCGCCAAAGCTCCGGGACCCATCGGTCGTAGGACCGACGGGTCACCGAATGCTCATTGGCGAGAATTAGCGTCGACCGCGGCCACCGCGGCCACGTCCACGGCCACCACCGGCGCCGCCACCACCACCACCGCTGTTGCGGCGGGGAGCGTCGGGACCAAGGTCGCCGTATTCGCCGGCGAGTTCCTTGTCGAAGGCTGCCTCGAATGAGACCGTCTCCGTGTCGTCATCAGACGCCGGGCTGTCGTCATCGCTGTCGCCGTCACGATCGCTACCGCCGTCACGATCGCCGCGGGGCTCACGAGACTCACGGGGCTCACGGGGCTCACGGCTCGACTTCTTGTCGGAGTCGGCCGCACCTTCGGGCTTCAGGCTGATCTTGCCATTGGGGTCGACGTCTTCGACAGTGACCGCAATTTCCTGACCAAGCTCGAGCTCATCTTCAACTCGTTCGATGCGCTTACCGCCACCGATCTTGGAGATGTGCAGGAGGCCGTCACGACCGGGGAGGATGTTGACGAACGCACCGAACTTGGTGATGTTCACAACACGGCCCTGGTAGGTCGCTCCAACTTCAGCGGTGGGCGGATCGAGGATGAGCTGGATCTGACGCTCAGCCTCATCAACCTTGGCGCTGTCAACCGAGGCGATCGACACGATGCCGACCATGCCGTCGTCGTCGACAGAGATGTCGGCGCCGGTCTCGGCCTGGATGGAGTTGATGACCTTGCCCTTCGGGCCGATGACCTCACCGATCTTCTCGATCGGAATCTCGAAGGCACGGATCTTCGGAGCTGTTTCACGAACCTCTTCACGAGGCTCGGCGATCGCTTCGGCCATGTTGTCGAGAATGTCGAGGCGGGCTTCCTTCGCCTGAGCGAGGGCGCCAATCAGAACGGAGGCCGGAATACCGGAGATCTTCGTATCGAGCTGGAGAGCCGTGACGAAGTCAGTGGTTCCGGCAACCTTGAAGTCCATGTCGCCGAATGCGTCTTCGGCACCGAGGATGTCGGTGAGAGTGACGTATTCGCCTTCGGCGTGGACGAGGCCCATCGCAATACCGGCGACGGGAGCCTTGATCGGCACACCGGCATCCATGAGCGAAAGGGTCGAGCCACAAACGGAGGCCATCGAGGACGAACCGTTGGACGCCATGACCTCGGAGACGGTACGTACGGTGTACGGCCAGTCTTCGAACGACGGGATCACGGGGAACACGGCCCGCTCAGCGAGGGCACCGTGGCCGATCTCGCGACGCTTCGGTCCACGCATGAAGCCGGTCTCGCCCGTGGAGAAGGGCGGGAAGTTGTAGTGGTGGAAGTAGCGCTTCTTGTCGATCGGCGAGAGGTCATCGATCATCATGTCGCTGCGGCCCATGCCGAGCGTCGTGAAGTTGAGGACCTGGGTCTCGCCACGCTGGAAGAGGCCGGAACCGTGCGCCGTCGGGATGACCCCAACTTCGCTCGACACCTCACGCAGTTCGTTGGTCTTACGACCATCGATGCGGATGCCCTCTTCGACGATGCGCTTGCGCACAACGGCCTTGGTGATCGAGCGGATCGCGTTCTTGATCTGCTTGACCGCATCGGAGTTGTCGGCGAACTGACCGTCGAGCTCGGCGATAACGGCGGCGCTGAGCTCACCCTCGGCGTTCTGACGATCAGTCTTGTCAGCGATCTTCTGCGATTCTGCAATGCGATCGGTGGCGGCGGACTGCACGGCGGCGAAGATTTCGTCGGTGTAGTCGGTGACGACAGGGGGATCCATCTTGACGATGGGGCCCGCGGCATCGATGGCCTGCTGCTGCAGCTCGATCATCTCGCGGATCCACACCTTGCAAGCCTCGAGGCCGCCGGCGAGGACATCTTCGTCGACCTTGGGAGTGCCGTTTTCGTAGAGCGTCCACGAGTTTCCGGTGCCACCGGCTTCCACCATCATCACGGCGACATCGTCACCAGCGAGACGGCCAGCAACAACCATGTCGAACGCCGATTCCTCGGACTCTGCATAGGTCGGGAAGGGGATCCATTCGCCCTCGGCCGACCAGCTCATGCGCACCGCGCCGAGGGGGCCGTCGAACGGGACCGGCGACAGGCACAGGGCCAGCGACGCAGCGTTAAGCGCCAGAACGTCGTAAGGGTTTTCCTGATCGGCACCAAGCACGGTGCCCACGACGTGGACCTCGTTGCGGTAGCCGTCAGGGAATGCCGGACGGAGGGGACGGTCGATCAGGCGGCAGGTCAAGATGGCCTGTTCGCCGGCGCGTGCTTCACGACGGAAGAACGAGCCGGGGATCTTGCCCGCGGCGTACATGCGCTCTTCGATGTCGACGGTAAGAGGGAAGAAGTCGGCGTTTTCACGGGCCGTCTTCGCACCAGTAGCGGTGACGAGGACAACGGTGTTACCGATGCTCGCCGTTACGGAACCACCAGCGAGAGGGGCGAATTTGCCGATCTCGAAGGTGGCGTCTTTGCCTTCACCACGCGTGAACGCGCCGGTGACGGAGTTGGTTTCAGTCATTGTGTGTATTTCCTTGGAATTCGAACACACAACTGCCAGTTCCCAGTCGCAAACCTCGAGAGACGATCTCGAAGCTTGCGACTAACACCAACTGCCGTGTCATTCGGTTGTTTCGCAGGACGTTCCTGCTACTGGGATTCGTCGGGCCTACCGAGCAGGTCTCGGTAAACCGAAAGGAGCGGCCCCAAAAGGACCGCTCCCATATCTTGTCAGCGACGCAGCCCGAGGTGGGCGATCACTGATCGGTATCGTTCGACGTCGTTGTCCTTGACATAGTCGAGGAGACGACGACGCTTGCCAACAAGCATCTGCAGGCCTCGGCGGCTGTGATGGTCCTTTTTATGGGACTTCATGTGCTCGGTGAGGTGCGTAATGCGATCCGAGAGCAAAGCAATTTGGATCTCGGGAGATCCAGTGTCGTTCTCGGCGAGTTCGAATGCCTTCGCCATGGTGGCGATGGTGTCGGACTTGGGGGGCAGATTTACGGCCATATTCGTTCGTTTCTTTTTTGGGTGTCGTACCCGGCCACACGCCCCGCGGATTGCGAAGGCAGTCGCCACCGATTCAAACGTGATCGGACCCCGAAAGGGTATCCACAGCCTTGCCAAGCCGCACCCTACGGAACGAATGTCAGTGTCCAGGCCCCGCGAGCGTCGATGAGCTGTATCGCGAACTCGAAGGTGTCATCGGCGGCCCGAGACGCCTCACAGCCAAGCGATACGCCCGGTCGGGCAACAACAACACTTCGATCGCATTGAACAACCGGCGCCGTATCAAGGGCGAGATCGACAACGAGTCGGCCGCTGATCTCCTCGACCACCGCCGACACAACGAAGAGCGCCTCGGCGACCGAAGCAGTCGCGGCGCCCTCGGCGTCGACGGCAACCTCCAGGATCACTGCGTCGCCATCCAGGGTTGCTGTGCAGTTCGTCGTTTGGGCAATCAGCGCGAGATCGAGGTCTGGGCAAGTCACCGCCGCGACCAGGTCTGGGTCCTCGGGCCACACGGCAACAGGAATGGCGCTCTCCAACGACCCCGCCGAGAGGGTTGGCGGGCCAGCCTCGGCGCAGGCGCTAACCAGCACCACCAGCGCGACGATTAGGCCGCGAGCCACAAGACCAGACCAACCTGGCCGAGGTGGTAGGTCACATGGACAAGCACCCGGCCGCCGACAGTTGCTCCGACGAAACGGCCCCAACCGAGGAGTGCGTCAGAGGTAAGGAAGAGCACACCGCCAATGCCGGTGATGGCCACGCCCGTGCCCACACCCACAATCGCCGTAGCGCTCACAACCACGATGTACGCCGACACGGCGATCGTGAGCAGACGCCCATGCTCGGCAACTTTCGCCATGAGCTGCGGGACGAGTCCAAACCCCAAGGCCACGACCAGAAGGCCGGCCGCAAGGGCGGGGCCAATGGTGAAATCGCCGACAAAGGCCGCGACATAGAGGAGGTGGGCCACCAGGAAGGCAGCGAGCCCGATTTCGAAGCGGGCGTCGGGGGTCACCAGCACAACATCACCGACAAGCGATGCGCCCAGCGCGGCAAGGATGATGCCCCGCTCCACGTTGGTTGCTCCGCTGGGGCTCGTTTCGAGCGCAAGGGCCACGCCGATGAGACAGATGATCACGGCAGGCTTGGCGAGAAACTCGACACCGAGTCGGTCGGTAGCAACCGACCACCAGTCAGTGAACGCGGCAATCGACGCCACCGCGAGAAGGATCGCCGCAGTTGTGGTCATGGCGAACGGCTACAGATCCGCGGCGAGGGCGTCCGCGTAGGAGGCGCCCTCTTGGATGAGTGTCTTGTATTGCATTACGTGGCGGGGTCGATTGAACCCAAGCACACCGACGAGTTTCCCGGCCCGTCCGTAGAGCGCCGCGAACCGTCGCTCCTCAACGGATCCGGTGACGATCGCCATGTCATCGTCGGGGCGGATTCGGCCTGCGAGTTGGATCTTGCGGTCGTACTGATCGCTCCAGAACCACGGCACCGGCGTGAACGGTTCGGCTTCGTCGTCAGACTGCAGCAGCCGGCGCGCCGCATGGCCGCCTTGCTCGACGGCATTATCCCAATGTTCGACCCGCATCACTTCGTCGAAGCGTTGATTGGGCCAGCGGGCGACATCGCCCGCGGCCGTGACGCCGGGGGCGGCAAGACAGGTGGCGTCACAGACCACGCCGTTGTCGATCGTGAGACCTGAACCCTCAAGCCACTCGGTGTTCGGGATCACGCCGATCCCGACTACGACCACGTCGGCCTCGATAACGGAGCCGTCAGAGAGCCGAACGCGTTCGACCCGCCCGTCGCCTTCAATCGCCTCGACGCCCACACCCGTGCGGAGATCGACTCCGTGCTCGCGGTGCACATCGGCGCACACGGCACCCATCTCGTCACCGAGCACGCGGCCAAGCGGCTGCGGGAGCGCCTCTATCAGGGAGACCTCGATCTCGCGTTGGCGAGCGGTGGCCGCAACCTCGGCACCAATAAATCCGGCACCGACAACAACGACGCGAGATGGACCGGCATCAAGCGCGGCGCGAAGGGCGGTGGCGTCGTCGAGGCTGCGCAGAACGAAAACACCGTCGAGGTTGTCGGTCCCTGGGAGCGTGCGGCAGCGGGCACCGGTGGCGATCAGGAGGCCGTCGACTTCGATGTCGTCGGCGCCATCGAGCGTCAATCGTCGCGACGCAAGGTCGAACGCGGTGGCGCGCACGCCGAGCCGAAAGTCGAGATCGAACTCGTCGAGTTTCTCTGGCTTGGTGAGCGCAAGGCGCTCCACGTCCCACGAACCCGCAAGGTACTGCTTCGACAGCGGCGGACGGTCGTAGGGCGCGTGCGGCTCATCGCCGATCAGAACGATCTGACCGTCGAACTCCTGACGACGCAACGACTCCGCGGCACGAAGGCCAGCGAGTGAAGCGCCGACGATCGTGATGGAGCGACGAGTCACTCCGCGATGGCGATGGCCTGCTTCGGGCAGCGCTGAACGCACTCCTCAAGGGCCCCACGACGGTCCTCGCCGGGCTCCTCGTTGAGCACGTAGAGGAAGTCGTCATCGCGGACTTCAAAGAGATCAGGGGCAATCTGCATGCAGATTGCGTTGCTCTCGCAGAGGTCATAGTCGACCACGATCTTCATGTGCGTCACCTTTCGTGCCAGATGGCAGTGTCTCGGAGCGACGAGGCTCAGAGCGCACATCATGCCCTACCAATGCCTCTGGTGCGAACCCCTGCGGTCGAGAACCTCAGACTTCGTTCTCGTCGAAGATGTCTTCGTCGGTCCACCAGCCGTAGATATAGCGACCCCACCCGTCGGTGACCTTCACTGTGACACCCGGTCCGTACGCGCTGGGCAGCGGGTTCGGCCCTTGGAAGTTCTCAAAGAAGTGGCTCACGCTCCCCGAGCTTGTGGTGTCACCACCGCTCGACGGGCCGTAGGTCCAGATGTACGTCTTCGGGCCCGGCATCGGCACGGCAGTGCCGAGTCCCGATGCGAGCGTGTCCAGCCCTCCCGCAATGATCGAAGAGCCAGTCAACGAAACGATCGCCGGGTGGAACGCCGGCACACCGAGCGGACTACTCAGCGAGATTGTTGAGATCGGGCACGCCGGCGGGTTCGACGGGCAGGCCGGATGGGGCGGCGTTTCGAAACTGATCGTCGGCTGAGCACTGTTGCCGGTCAGTTCAAATCCGAGCTCGTTGATGTTCACCATCAGCTCACCGACCACTCCACCATCGCCACGGAGCGGTGGTTGCTGCGACGTCAACGAAGACCGGCGTGGTCGCCGCCATCCCGCATTGCCCGGTAAGGAGGAAGTCACCAGCGGTGACTGAACCGGCCGTGTCGACACGAGCGAATACGCCCTCTCCCACGGCACTCGCGACGAGTTGATTGAGCAGCGCAGGTGACGGCCATGTCCCGACACCAAACTGATCGCCTGTCGTGGGCACTGTCCGGAGCGACATCAGGAAGTTCATGTTCGGAGGAGGGATTGTCGCTGCGACCGAGACGGGAACGTTGGGACCAGCGTTCGGGCCATTGGCCATGAACGATGCGTCGGCCTGAATCTCTCGCCCTCCGTTTTGCACCACGACCGTGGTCAAAGTGACCGTGCTACCGAGATTCACGAGGCCACCGAGAAGTGTTCCAAACGAGAGCTTGTTGACCTCGGTCTGGATCAGCGTTGTCACGTCCGTCTGAAGTCCGGGATTCGCAGCGAGGATGGCCGCGAGGTCGAGCATGATCTCTGCGGCGTCCTCGAGAAGGTCCTCCACCGCCCACTCCCATAGGAAGAATGAACAACCGCCACTCGTGAGTTCGACGTCCAAATCCGAGTACCTCAGCGTCGCGTCGTCGAGGCCGGCTATGCGCGCTCCGGCAGTCTGCCCGAGCGCAAGATCCACACCAAGGTTGACATTGTCGAAGGTGACATTGTCGAAGGTGACATTGTCGAAGGTGACATTG
>JBLIOE010000021.1:0-67574 GCA_047639555.1 Candidatus Aldehydirespiratoraceae bacterium | reverse complement strand
GTCGGCGTTCAGCCGGTCAGCCGCCTCGTGGGCCCGACCGTCGCCGGTATCAGCCAGCAGGATCCGCCTCGGCGCGGCCGATGCTCGCTGATACCAGTCGTCAAGAATCGACATGCGGGCGGATCAGCCCTTGCCGCGCCAAGGAATGAGGCGGGCTTCCAGGAACCGCATGGTGACGTCCATGAGCACACCGAGCACGGCGATCACGATAATGCCCACGACCATCACGTCGAGCCGCAGCTGCGGGCGGGCGGCAAAAATCATCGCGCCAAGACCGTCAGATGCGCCCACGAGCTCGGCGGCCACGACGGTGCCCCACGAGACACCGAGCGCCACTCGCACGCCGGTAAAGAGCTCCGGCAGCGCATTAGGAAGGAGCACGCGAAACAGGAGTTGACGCTTGCTCGCACCAAGTGAGTAGGCGGCCCGCACCTTCGACAAATTGGCCGCTCGGACGCCGGAGCGGGCCGAGATGATCATGATCCAGATGCTTGCGAAGACAAGCAGCCGGACGGCAGGAGCATCGCCGACCCCGAATAGCAGGATGAACAAGGGCAGCAGCGCGAGCGGCGGGATCGGACGGAACAGCTCGACTGGGGTATCGAAAAAACCGCGAAGCCGGCTCGACAACCCCATCGCGAATCCGACTGGGACTCCGATGATCGAACCGAAGAACATGCCGCGGATCACTCGATAGAGGCTGGCCCACGTGTGCTGCCAAAGGGTGTGCCCCTTGAAACCTTCATCCATGAGCACAAAGAGCGAGTTCCAGGTGTCGCGCATCGATGGGAACGTAAGTGGGCTCCAGAACTGCGAATAGGCGTCACGGCCGCAGGCCTCATTCTGGTTGCACAAGGTGATGCGTTGAGCGTCGGTGTGGCCGGGTGCTTGGAACGCTTCGGGCATTCCCCACGTCTTCGTTGCGAGGTACCAGAACGCGAGCAGGCTCACTAAGGAGACCAGGCTCCAGAATGGCTTACTGCGAACCGCACTCGAGTCGCCGAAGGTGACCGTCTTCCGGTCGGTATTCGTGCGTGGGCGGAACAGATCAGCCGACCACCGACCGGAATCTGACGCCTCGACTGCGTCCGAGCTGTTGAGTCCTCCGACTGGCTCCGTCGATGGCATCAGACAGACTCCGTTCGTCCCATGATTTCCTCTTCCATTTCCCAGATCAGCGAGAGGATCTCTTCTCGTTTCGCTGTGAACTCCGGTGAGCCCTTGAGCTCTCGAGGCTCAACGCTGAGGCCTTGTGCCGCGAAAGGAAGTTCGTAGTCGCTGTGGATGCGGCCCGGGCGGGGCGCCATCACAAAGAGGCGATCGCCGAGATAGAGGGCTTCCTCCACGCTGTGCGTGACAAGGATGACCGTTTTGCCAGTCTCCTTCCAGAGCTCAAGAATGAGGCTCTGCATTTTCTCGCGGGTGAGGGCGTCGAGCGCACCAAGCGGCTCGTCCATCAAGATCACGTCGGGATCGTTGGCGAGGCAGCGGGCCAGCGCCACGCGCTGCTGCATGCCGCCGGAGAGTTCGTAGATTCGTTTGTCGCCGAAGCCGCCGAGACCAACAATCTCCAGCAACTCTTTGACTCGAGCCTTTGTCGCTTTGCGATCGGCCCGATTCATTCGCGGCCCGAAGGAGATGTTCTCCTCAACCGTGAGCCACTCGAAAAGTGCTCCCTGTTGGAACACCATGCCGCGCTCTTGGCCGGGACCGGTGATCACCGCGCCATCGAGCAGCACGGAGCCGCCGGTGGGGGCGAGGAAGCCGGCCAGGATGTTGAGCAGAGTGGTCTTGCCACAGCCCGATGGGCCGAGAAGCGTCAACAAACGCCCAGCCTCGAGGTCGAACGAGACATCGCTCAGTGCGTGAACCGAATCCCCCTTCGGTACTTCGTAGACCATCTCAACGTTTTTGACTGAAAGATCTTTCACGGTCCCCCCTGGGCCATGTCGTCTTCTGAAGCAAACGGCGCCGGGAGCAGAACTCCCGGCGCCGCCAACAATTTCACAAAGTCAGCGAGCAAGCCCGCTGTCGAAGAATCGAACTAGCCGATTGCTTCGAGATAGCTGGTGTCGACCGAGCCGGCGAAGTCGCCGATGGCCTCGGAGCCGTCACCCAGACGGGCGAGGGTTTCGACCTGGCCCTGCATGGCGGCGGCAACGTTGCCGCCGAGCCAGTCAGCGCCAAGCTGATCAGCGATGGTCGGGAAGTCGAACCAGAGGTCTCCACCTAGGAAGTTCGCAACGTCTTCCATACCAGCGGCGAGCGCGATGGTGGGATTCTGGCCCTCCATGTCCGCGGCCCAGGCAGCGTTGAAGTCTTCCGTGGCGGAAAGGAACGCGGTCACGGCGTCGCCGTGGTCGGTGCCGAACGAGGTCGGGATCGAGACGATGTCGTAGGTGAAGATGCCGATGTCGGACTCGTGCTCAGCGCCAGTCATGATCAGCTCACCGCCACCGTCGAGCATGTTGACGACAGAGCCGCCGAATGCACAACCAACGTCGATGCCGCCGCTTTCGAAGGCAGCAGCGGTGGTTGCGCCACCCTCAGCCTGAAGGATGTCGAGGGAGTCGAGATCGACACCCAGGAACTCCATCATGGAGAGCATCTTGTAATGGGTGACGTTGCCGAACGGTGTCATCACGGTCTTGCCGTTGAGGACGTCGGCCGCGTTGTCACGGGTGATTGCGAGATCGCCCTGGGCGACACAGTTGTCGGCCTCGGCATAACTCACGGCGATACCGACGAGCTTGAGGTCGGCACCATTGTTGATCGCACCGGCGAACGGGGTGAGGCCCTGCGAGTAGGAGATGTCAACGGCGCCCGAGAGCATCGCTTCCGACATCTCGCCACCGCTGCCGAACGGTAGCCAGTTAATGGCGGCGCCAACAGCCTCGGCGAACGAGCCGTCAGCCTGACCGAACTGGTTCGGAGTCGGCCATTCAGCAAAGTAGGCGACGTTGATCTCGTCGACGCTCAGACCGTCGGCCGGCATGTCGTCTTCAGCGGGCGCTTCGTCAGCGGGCTCTTGTGTTTCGGTGTCGCTGTCATCACCGCAGGATGCGGCGAACAGCCCGAAGGCCATAAGCAGGATCAGTAGTTTCTTCACGGGTTACCCCTCCAAGGGTGGGCAGGATTGCAAGGCATCGGGTGATGTCACGCAGACGCCGGCACCTCTTCGATCCCCAGGTAGGGATCGACTCGGAACCGGCGCTCACAAAACCGTAGGCGCGTTGGCCGCATTACCGAAGCAATGTGGGAAAAAAACATGGCTTCGCAAGATCAGTGGTGAACGAGTCAGGCGTTGGCTCCTTCAGCGTTCAGCCAGTCGTTCGTTCGATCGAGTACTTCGTCGGCTCGATCGAGAAGATCGTCGAGAACCAGCTTGTCCGCAACCAGCGGTGGCGAGATCGTGAGCATCGTCGCGCCGCGATCATCGGGACGCACGAGGAGCTTCGCATCACGCAGGAACTTCATGAGGAGTCCTCCCTGAAGGGCCGCGGCCTGTCCGTCGGTGAGATCGCGGCCATTCTTGCTATCGGCCATCAATTCGATGGCGTAGAAGTAGCCGGTACCCCGAACTTCGCGCACACAATCGTGGCGATCGGCGAGAGCGTTTAGCCCTTCGCTGAGGTAACCCTCGTTGCGGAGGACATGCCCGGGCACATCCTCGGTTCGCATGGCTTGAATCGTGGCGCAAGCGACGGCGGTGGCCACCGGATGGCCACCAAAGGTGGAGCCATGTACGAAGGATCCCATGGGTGAGTCCCAGATCGCCTCGACGAGCGGCCGACGAATCACGACGCCGCCGAGCGGTTGATAGGCGCTCGTGACACCCTTCGCGAAGGTGATCATGTCGGGCACCACGTCGTACCGGATGCTGGCAAAAAAGTGACCGAGACGCCCGAAGCTGTTGATGACCTCGTCGGCCACGAGCAGCACGCCGTACTTGTCGCAGATCCGCCGCAGCTCTTGCCAGTAACCCTCGGGCGGCACGACTGCGCCGCGACCGTTCTGGACCGGCTCCGCGAACACTGCGGCAACCGTTTCGGGGCCTTCGGCGAGGATCATCGCTTCGATAGCCTTCACCGACTCGAGCTCGCTGGCGGGTGTGCCCTCGGGAACCGTGTCGCCAAAGGTGTTACGCACACGACGAACGCCGTCCCACAACATCGGCAGGAAGGGCTCGCGGAACTTCGGGATACCGGTGACGGCCAGCGCGCCAAGGGTGGTGCCGTGATACGCCCACTCGCGAGAGATGACTTTGTAGCGCTGATCGTCACCCTGGCTGAGGTGATAGTTCCGAGCGAATTTCAGCGCCGACTCGACCGCTTCAGAGCCTGAGCTGACGAAGAACACCTCGTCGAGGTCGCCAGGGGCTTCTTCGGCGATCATCCTGGCGGCGTTCGTCGCGGGTTCATTCGCGAATCCCCACGTGGGGTAGAACGCGAGCGTGTCCATCTGCTTCATTGCCGCCGCGCTCAGGTCAGTACGACCATGGCCGAGGTTCGTACAGAAAAGTCCCGCAAGTCCGTCGAGGTACTTCGTGCCGTCGCTGTCGAAGACGTAGCAGCCTTCACCGCGTTCCATTACCAGCAGGTTGTCATCCCGCCACGCTGCACCCTTCGTGAAATGTGGCATCAGGTGTGCTTGAGCATTCGCTCGGATGTCGGTCACAAACCCCCCTCGGGTACCCGCTGATTTGGCGTCAACGTAGCAAACTTTAGTTAGAGGGTCTAGCACTTCCGTGAGCATGACTAACTCTGTGGCGTCAGCTGTCGAATCCGACACCGAATCGCCCGAGGAAACGAAGCCAGCCGCCGGGTCGACCTTCGTTCTGGTCAGCCTTCGCAATCTGGCGGCGGGTGAACTGGATCACGGGGTTTCGCAGCGGTTCCGGTGGGAACGGGAAGGGCTTCTTCCGCACCATGCGTAGCTCGGTTCGTTCGGTCTCCTGACCATCAACGAGGTCGATGGCGGTGCGAGCACCCCACCGCGACGCTCCAACACCGAGACCGGTGTAACCCCCGACCCACACAAGGTCGCCGCCATGCCGGGAACCGAAAGCGGCCGCGAACTTCGACGTGGTGCCAATCGGACCGGCCCAGCGATGAGAGAAACGCACCCCTTCGAGCTGCGGGAACGTGTCAAAGAAGTGATGGGCGATCGTCACATGTGAACCAGTCCGGAGCTCGTACTCCGGCCCCATCCCGTTGCCCCGGTAATAATTCGCGTCGTAGCCGCCCCAAAGAATTCGGTTATCAGCGGTGAGTCGGTAGTAGTGAAACTGGTTGGCTGAGTCTCCCACCCCTTGTCGATTCGACCAGCCGATCGAGTCGAGTTGCTCCTGGCCCAGTGGCTCCGTCATCAGCACGTGGTCGTACACGGGAACCACGTATCGCCGGATCGACCGCTCAGGCTCACCCCACGCATTCGTGGCCACAACCACCTTTGGTGCGGTGACGACGCCATCGTCGGTCGAAACCTCCAGCGCGCTTCCGACCCGGCTGACGTCGTTAACGCGACTGTTGTCATAGATGCGCACTCCCGCATCGAGGCACGAACGACGCAATCCCCATACCAGGCGAGCCGGATCCACCATCACCGTGCCGTCATGGTCCCAAAGGCCGGACCGATACGTCGGCGAATCGAGCTGGCCGCGTACCGCTGTCTCGTCGAGGAGTTCAAACTCGGAACCGTGAGCCCGTGCCACGTCACGCATCTCGACGAGGTCGTCGGACTGCCACGATTCGGTGGCGACGGAAAGCTCGCCGGATCGTTCGATGCTGGCGTCGATCTGGAGTGACTCGCAGTCGGCGATCAACTCGGCGAGGTTCTGCCGACCCATTCGCTCGAGGGTGGCAATCTCGTCGGGCCAATGCGCGATGCCGTTCAACAGGCCGTGAGTGAGCGACGCCGCGCAGAAACCGCCGTTGCGACTTGAAGCACCGAAGCCACACACCTCGGCCTCCAGAATCACGATATCGCGACCCGGCTCCTGCCTCGCCGCGTGAAGCGCTGTCCAGAGTCCAGTGAATCCGCCGCCGATGATGACCAGATCGGCGCGACGTCTCTGGCCCAGCGCGCGGTTGGCCGTTGGGGCCTCGGGTCGGTCCGACCAAAAGGCTGTTGGTCGCGCCTCGGTGACAAGGCGCTCGATATCCGAATCTGGAAGTGTCATAGTCGACTCCGGGCCAATCGTCGCTACAGCGTGACGACGGCCTTTCCGTAGACCTTGCGATCGGCAAGGTCCTGGAGTGCCTGTGCCGCGTCCTCAAACGCAAACGGAGGATAGAGCGGCGGCGCCACCGCTCCAGTTGCCGCCAAGGCAAACACCTCAGCCATCTGGCGACCAACTGCGCTGGGGTCGCGCATCAGCGATGCACCCCAGTGCACACCGACCACGCTGTAGTTCTTGAGCAGGATGTGATTTGTGGGCGCATCGGCAATGCCGCCGACGAAACCAATGATCAGGAGACGCCCATCCCAGGCCATACAGCGGCGGGCCTTTTGGTAGGCGTCGCCGCCCACCGCGTCGAAGCAGACATCGACACCGCCCCCCGACATCTCCCGCACCGAGTCCACCCAGTCGGGCGTCTCACGATGGTCGACGACATGTTCGACACCAAGGCTCCGGACGAGGCCCGCTTTCTCCTCGCCGCCCACAACGGCAATCGGGATTGCGCCCGCCGCCAGCGCGAGTTGGATGCAGGCCGTACCGGTGCCGCCCGCGGCCCCCGTGATCAGCACGGTCTCTCCCGGCTGCACGTGGGCGCGATCGTGAAGGGCAAACCATGCCGTGCCGTAGTTCACCGGCACCGCGGCGGCCTGCGCCGCGCTCAACGACTCAGTCGGATACGGAAACACGCTGCTCACCGCGGCGACATTGACCTCGCGGAGGCCGCCGCCCAGAACGGCGACCGAAGTGCCGAGTTCGATGTTGTCGACGCCTTCCCCCCGCGCCGTGACCACTCCTGCAGTCTCTCCACCCGGCGTGAACGGGAGCCGCGTGGGAATCTGATATTCACCGCGACAGCTCAACACGTCGGGGAACGTGATGCCGACCGCCTTCGTCTCGATCTGGACCTGACCCGGTCCCGGCTCGGGTGTGTCAGTTTCCTCGAGCTTCAGGACTTCCAAAGGGTTCCCGAGCTCATGTGATCGCCAGATACGCATCTGTCGAACATAGCCGCCCCGTTCCATCTCGATGAAGGACGCTAGCTTGGCCGATGTGATCCGCTTCGAGCTTCCACTCTCGCCTGACGGGATCGAACAGCCACTCGCCGACGGCGGCCGCGTCTTGCTCCGGCCGATACGAAGCGACGACGCCGAGCAACTCAGCGCTGGATTCGAACGACTCTCCGAACGGTCGCGCTTCCTGCGCTTCTTTACCCCAATGCGATCCTTACCTGATGGCTGGGTAGACCGTCTTAGCGACCTCGACCACCGGACCCACCGTGCCTGGGTTGCCTACGACCCAGACGCTCCCGATGCCGCACCACCGGGCCTCGGTGTTGGTGTCGCGCGGCTCGTCGAAGTGCCCGGAGACCCGACCACGGCAGAGGTGGCCTTTGCGGTGACCGATGACTACCACGGGCGCGGGATCGGACGACTCCTGCTCCATATTGTCGCCGGCACGGCCAGCGCTTCCGGTTACGCCGTGCTCGCCGCGGAGGTCCTCCGCGAAAATACGCCGATGCGCACCCTTCTCCGTGAACTCGGTGATCCGGTATCGGTAACAAGCGACGGCGCAACGGTGCGAGTCGAGGTCTCCCTCGCGGCGGCCGACGACGCCGATGTCGTCCAGGGAGCGCTCTACGATCTGCTCCGGCTCGCGGCCACCATCGACCCAGAGGTCAACCCCTAAGCGTGCCGCCCTGTTTCGCGACTGCTCGGATGCAGCTCTCGCGGACTTCGGCCACCTCGGCATCGGTCAGCGTGCGATCAGCCGCTTGCAGCCGGAGGCGATACGCAAGACTGCGCTCGCCCTCGTTAAGGCCTTGACCGCGATAGACGTCGAACAACTCGACGGACTGCAGGAGCGGGCCGCCGCCCTTACGCAGCGCGCCTTCAAGTTTCGCGGCGGCCACATCATCGGCGGTAACGAACGCGAGGTCGATGTCGCTCGATGGGTACTTGCTGACCGGTCGATATTTCCGGCTGCCATGGGGCCCGTTGAGCACCTCGCCGATATCGAGTTCGATCCAGGCAACTCGACCCTCAACCTCGTAGTTCTCGAGGACAGTCGGGTCAACCTCACCAATAACGCCACGGGTACGACCGGCGATCACAATCTCGGCGGAGCGGGTGGCGTGCAGGCCGGCCGGAGCGGCCGGTTTCAGCTGCACGTTTGGCAGCGCCAGTGCGGACTCGAGCAGGTCGAGCACGGCCACGGCCGCGGGTGCTTCGACACCCGCAAGGGCGACGGCGAGATACTCGCGCTCGTCGGGCAGGAGCTGGTCGTCGCCCGACGGCAGGTAGACGTGATCGATTTCGAAGAATCGAACGCCGGTACTGCGGTGCGACTGGTTGTAGGCGATTGCCTTCAGCTGGCCCGGAAGCAGCGAAGTGCGCAACACCGACTCTTCGGCGTGCAACGGATTCGTGAGCGTGATGCCGTCTTCGGGAAGTCCGGCCGCCTGTAGATCGCCGGGAGCGAGGAACGGCATTGGCAGCGTCTCGTCGCAGCCCGCGCCGAGCAGCACCTCGCGGACAAGACGCCGCGCCTGCTGATACTCGCTGAGGCCACCGGCTGCCTTGCCCTTGGGCACGGTGCGCACGATGTTGGCGTAGCCAAACATGCGGGCAACTTCTTCGGCGATGTCGGTTTCCGTCTGGGTGTCCCAGCGCCAGGTAGGCACAATCACGTCGAGATCATCGCCGTCGACGGTGACGTCGAAGCCGATCGAGGTGAGATGTGTAGCCATCTCGCCGGCCGTCAGCGCAGTGCCGATGATGCTGTTCACCTTGGCCGAGCGGACCCGAACCGCGCCGCGGTCGGGTGTCTCGCCCGCAATATCGACCTGCCCCCGCGCGGCAATTGCACCCTGTTCGCTGGCCAGCTCGATGAAGCGGGTCATGGCCCGGTCGATGTTGTTGCCCCAGTCAGCCCCACGCCGGAATCGGGTGGACGCTTCGCTCGGAAGGTTCAGGCGTTTGACGGTGCGGGAGATTGACGGCGGATCCCACCACGCCATTTCCAGCAGCACGTCGGTCGTGTCGTCGGAGATTTCGGTGGACGCGCCACCCATCACTCCAGCCAGCGAGATTGCCTCATCGGCTTCGTTGGTGATCACGCCGTCGGCGGCAGTCAGCGTCCGTTCGTTTTCGTCGAGCGTGACGAGAGTTTCGCCGTCGTTCGCTCGTCGAACCCGCAGCTTGCCGTTGGGCAAGGTGCCCAGGTCGAACACGTGGTTGGGCTGCCCGAGTTCGAGCATGACGTAGTTGGAGATATCAACGACCGAGTTGATCGGACGCATGCCGAGCTGGGTAAGTCGGTTCTGCATCCAGGCCGGCGACGTGCCGACCGTGACGTTGCGGAGCACGGTGGCCACGAAACGTCCGCAGAGCGACGGGTCGACAATCTCGACGTCGATCAGCTCAGCGGCCGACTCGTCGGATCGGGCGGGGGTGTACTCGGGGAACGAGAACGGCACGCCGAGCGCAGCGGCAAGGTCGCGAGCAACGCCGGCGACCGACATCGCGTCGGGCCGGTTGGCGTTGACCTCGAGGTCCCACAGGACATCGGGATGAACACCAATGGCATCACCAAGTGGGATACCTAGAGCGGCGCCATCGACCACGCGATCGTTGAGAAGAAGAATGCCGTCGGCGTCGTCGCCGAAGCCGATCTCCGCGCCCGAGCAGCACATGCCGTTGGAGGTCTGGCCCCGCAGCTCTCGCTGGGCAATCTCCATGCCGTTGGGCATGATCGTGCCGATCGTGGCGAACGGAATCAGGTCACCGACACTCATGTTGAAAGCGCCGCAGCACACCTGCAGTGCCTGGCCGTCACCTTGGTCGACATCGACGATCTGGATCTTGTCAGCATCGGGGTGAGGCCGAAGATCGAGCACCTTTGCGAGAACCACACCGTCGACGATTTCGCCGACGATCTCCATGTCCTCTACGGCCAGGCCGAGACCGGACAGGATCTCGCCGAGCTCCTGGGGATCGCCATCGATGTCGGGCGCGAATTCTCGCAGCCAGGAAAGGGTGACCTTCATGAGCGCGTGACCTTCATTAGAACTGCCTCAGGAAACGAACGTCGTTGTTGACGAGTTCACGGATGTCGTCGAGCTGGTAGCGCATAACGGCGAGTCGGTCGATGCCGAAGCCGAAGGCGAAGCCCTGCCATTCGTCGGGATCAATGCCGCAATTGCGCAAGACATTGGGGTGCACCATGCCGCAGCCGCCAAGCTCAAGCCACGAACCATCCGGGCGAGAGATATCGAATTCGGCGCTTGGTTCGGTGAACGGGAAGTAGGACGGACGGAGTCGTGTCTTTACCTCGCCCCCGAAGAAAGCGCGGACGAATTCGTCGATCGTGCCGGCCAGATCGCCCATCGTGATTCCCCGGTCGATCACCAGACCTTCGATCTGATTGAACGCCGGAAGATGCGTGGCGTCGGCGGTGTCAGTGCGGAAGGTACGGCCGGGCGCCACGATGTAGATCGGTGGCTCGGTGTTTTCCATAGTGCGGATCTGCACCGGCGAAGTGTGCGAACGCAACATCACTTCTTCGGGCTCGCCCAAGTCCACGAAGATCGTGTCGAAGCTACCGCGAGCGGGGTGCCACTCGGGGATGTTGAGCGCTTCGAAGTTGTACCAAGCGGTCTCTACCTCGGGACCTTCGGCCACAGTGAATCCCATACCGACGAACACATCTTCGAGACGGTCGCGAGCCTGGGTGACGAGATGCAGCGAACCGCGCTTGATCTCGTCGCGAATCTCAGTGAGATCGAGACGCTCGGCTTCGAGCTGCACCGCCCGGGCCGCGGCGGTGAGCCGGGCGCGGGCTTCACCGATCTCTGCCTCGATGCGCGTGCGGATCTCGTTGACCGCTTGTCCGGCAGCCTTGCGTTCGGCGGGGTCGAGCCCGCCGAGCTGCTTCTTTGCCTGGGTGATGGCCGACTTCTTGCCGAGAAACTCGGCATCGATCGCGCTGAGCGCGTCGAGGTCGGCCACTTCGGCGATGCGCACACTGGCGTCGGTGGCGGTCTGTTCGAGCTCCGGGATCATCAGGGCAACAGGTTACGGCCTCCGCGCCACGGAGCCGTTCACATTTCCTGCGAGACTGGCGGAGTGATCCAGCCCGGCGACTCCATCGACCACATTGTTCGGGACAATCCCAAACGTCAGCGTTACGAACTCATCGTCGACGAACGCATCGTGTCGATCGCCGACTACTCGATCGATGGCACCACGCTGGTGGTCCCCCATGTCGAAACTGACCCGGCCATGCGGGGCCAAGGCATGGCCGATCGCCTCATGCGCGGCATGCTCGACGATCTCCGGTCTGGTGGCCGCACCATCAGCCCGCTGTGCCCCTTCGCAGCATCCTTCATCCAGGAGCGCCCCGCCGATCACGACCTGATCGCCTGAAGTTCGGCCGCAAGCGGGCCGATGGATCTTCTGACCCATCGCCAGCATCCCGCGCTCCAACCAATATGGGGACGGCTCTCATCTAGACGGAATCTGTTGCTCTCAAGTCGTATTCGATCGCTCATCGCGATTACAGCCTTCGCGTTGTTTGCTTCTTCATGCACCGCGTTCACGTGGGGAACCACGCTTGGGGCGCACACTCCAACCGCAGATGCTGGCGGCGATTGGACGAGCGTGACGGTCGGTGGCGGCCATAGCTGCCGAATCGACTCTGACAAAGCGCTCTGGTGCGAGGGCGACTCGACGTATGGCCAGGTCGGGCACGGAAGCACCGTCGAAGCCGAGGACTACGTCCAGATCGCCGCCGCCAACTGGCGCGCAGTCGAAGCCAGCCAAGCCTCGACCTGCGGCATCCAGCTCGACCGCACCCTCTGGTGCTGGGGCAACAACGAGGTCGGACAAGTGGGCGACGGCACCACGACGGACCGCCTCGCCCCGGTGCAAGTGGGCAGCGACAACACTTGGCGACAGGTCGATGGTGGCTTCGGTCACTACTGCGCCACGAGGACCGATGACTCGATGTGGTGCTGGGGTTGGGACATCGGCTTCCAACCTGATGGCGAAACGATCGACGCAGTCACGGCACCGGTGCAGGTCGGCGGGAACGACTGGAAGCAGGCAATCGCCGCCGACACCCATTCCTGTGCAATCAAGACCGACAGCACGCTCTGGTGTTGGGGCGTCGACATCGCTGGCGTAACCGGACACGGACCCTCGCTCGACCCGGTGTACCCATCGCCGCGCCAGGTCGGCACCAGCGCCGACTGGCTAGTTGTCGAGGGCGAATTCGACTACACCTGCGGCGTGAAGACCGACCGGTCACTTTGGTGCTGGGGAGCGTTCAATTCAAGCATTCCCGAGTCCGAGGTTCCCGTCCAGATCGGTATCGAAACAAACTGGCTGACGGCCGCCGGCGGAACCAACACCGCATGCGCGATCAAGACCGATCTCAGCCTTTGGTGCTGGGGACGCAATGGTGACGGCCAGGTCGGCGACGGCACCACGATCGACCGTCCGCTTCCGGTGTTGGTAGGAAGCGGACCATTTCTTGCCGTCGATGTCGCGTGGACATCGCAGGCGCTCGCGCTCGGACCTAGCTGACGGGCTTGGATGCCTCGTAGGCCAGCAGGGTTCCGGCCATCGCGACGTTGAGCGATTCGGTGTTGCCGGGCATGTCGATACGGACCCAGGCATCAATGAGCGGGTCGATCGATCGGTCGAGGCCGTGCGGCTCCGAGCCGAGCACGATTGCGACGGGACCGTTGAGTACTCCCTCGTCGTGGGGTTCGCCTTCGCGCACATCGGTGCCGATCACTCGGGCGCCAGCGGCGCGTAGATCGCCGACGGCGACCTCGAGCGTGTCGTAGGCGACAACGGGCACACGCAGCACGCTGCCGGCGGACGAGCGGACGGCCTTTGACCCCCACGGGTCAGCGCCACCAATCGACACAACAACGGCCGCTCCGACAGCATCGGCCACCCGAATGAGCGTGCCGACGTTGCCCGGATCGGACACATCGGCGAGTACGAGCGCGGTATCGGTTGCGCGAAATGCGGTGGGAATTTCTGCCTCAGGGCGGGGCACGAGCGCCAGCATCGGCTGCGGCGAAACCGAAGGAGCCAGCCGAGCAAAGGCGTTGTCTCGGGTGACAATCACTTCGGTGGCTCGGGGCATGTCGCGAAGCAGCGGATGACCGGCCCCGGACTCAGGCACGATCACTGTGGTGGGTACGTAGCCGAGAACGAGGGCTTCCTCCACCGTGCGAGGACCCTCGAGCACGATGTCGACTGAACGCGAACTGCGTCGCCCAATCAGGCGACGCAGTTCAGCAATTCTTGGGTTCTGGGGACCGAGCACTTGTGACTCGGAAGCAGAAGACATTAGGCGTCGGCGAGCGCTCCGTTGGCGGCCGCGACCAGCACGGCAAAGGCCGCGGGATCGTGAATCGCTGTCTCGGAAAGCATCTTGCGATCAACCTCGATCTCGGCCGCCTTCAGACCGGCGATGAACCGGCTGTAGCTGGTGCCGTTCTCACGACATGCGGCGTTGATGCGCTGGATCCAGAGCTTGCGGAAATCGCCCTTACGAGCGCGACGGTCGCGGTACGCGTAGTTGCCCGCGTGCATGACCGATTCGTTGGCGGACTTAAAGCTCCGCGAACGGTTTCCGTAGTGGCCCTTGGCCCGCTCAAGTATTACTCGGCGGCGCTTCTTGGAGTGAACAGATCGCTTGACGCGTGCCATCGGTCTCCCTTTCTCTTTCTTTGCCGCACACCGTGGTGTGCGAAATCGTGCTGGCTACAGGTGCGGTTCGGCTAGACGCCGAGGTCGCGCAGGTTCTTCTCGTCGGCCTTCGAAACAATCGCCGACTTGCGGAGTTGACGAACCCGTTTCGGGCTCTTCCCCTCCATCATGTGGTTCTTGTTCTGATGGCGACGCTTGAGTTTGCCGGTGCCCGTGCGCTTGAAACGAGCGGCCGCACCCTTGTGAGTCTTCATCTTTGGCATGTTGTTGTCTCTTTCAGGACTCGTCGCCGGGGTTCACCGGCTGATCCTCTACTTCGGCCGCCGCTTCCGCGGCTTCCTTCTGCATCTGCTTTTCATGGCGGGCTTGTGCCTGCTTATCGGCAGCCAACACCATGATCATGTTGCGGCCATCTTGGCGAGGGTGGAACTCCACTTTGCCAACATGTTTGACCGTGTCCGCTACCCGATCAAGGATCTTTCGACCGAGTTCGGGATGTTGCATCTCACGGCCACGGAACATGATCGTGACTTTGACCTTGTGGCCCTCGCCGAGAAACTGCTCCACTTTGCGAGTCTTGGTGTCGAAGTCGCCGGGACCAATTTTGGGCCGGTACTTCATCTCCTTGACCGCCAGATTCGAAGACTTCTTCTTCGATTCCTTCAGGCGCTGGTTGTTTTCGTACTTCCACTTGCTGTAGTCCATGATCCGACAAACAGGCGGGTGGGCCTGGTCGGCAACTTCAACAAGATCAAGACCGGCAGCTCGGGCGATGTTCAGTGCTTCAGGCAATGCCTTCACACCGATCTGTTCGCCGTCCTGGCCAATCAGTCGTACTTCTCGAGCGCGGATCCGATCATTGATCCTTGGCTCGTCGCTTGGCGGGGCTATCGCCCTGCACTCCTTGTGAGCACGGAACCTCCGTAAATTTGGCGGTAAGTCCGAAACTCCAAAACGAAGAAACGGACGTCGGAAGCCGACGTCCGCGAAAGAATCCGGGTGGATTCTGCCGTGTGGTCGACCTGGCGCATCTAGCACTCCGAAGAGCAGCGAATCCGAAGATTCTGATGGCCAGGTGGGGGATACCCGCTTGCCGTTGAATTGTGACCGTTATGGTACCAGCCATGAGCTCTCTCTGGACACCAGGCGGCGAACACACCGTCGATCACAACACTCCCGCCGCTGCGCCGGTCGACGGTCCGGCTCCGGATCACAGTCTTGACGACGAGATCGCGGCTGCTCTTCCCGACGGCATGACGCTCGACGAGCTGAGCCCCGAAGACCGCGCTCGCGCCGAGGAGATGGTAGGCGAAATGGCCGAGGCCCGGAGCCGCCTTCTGGAGACTCCGGCCGCCATGATCATCGCCAACCACGGCATGGGCCTCTACGAACTCGCCGCTCTACACCTCTCGCAGGAGTCGCCGAACTTCTCCGAAGCCACCGCCGCCATCGACGGCCTCACCGCGCTTGTCGACGCGCTCGAAGGCCGCCTCGGCGAGGCCGAGCCGACCCTCAACGAAGCCCTCGACCAGCTTCGTATGGTCTTCGTTCAACTCAAGAGCCAGGGCGCCCCCGCCCCCACCGAAGACGACGACATCCAAGACATCCTCGAGTAGTCACCCCTCGTTCTGTGAACGGAAACCGGCGCAGAGCGCCGGTTTCCGTTCACAGAACCTAGGTGGCGACGAGTATGGCGCCGGCGACGACGGCGATTGCGCCAGCCACGAGGCGTGGGGTCACGGTGCGACGCACGAGTAGCAGTCCGAACAGGATTGACGTGGCCCGCAGCGTTGCGACGTTGGCCGCATCCGCTCGCGTGTAGGCGAGCAGGATGAGCGCGTAAGCGCTGGTCGAGAAGATGCCGATTATCAGACCGTTCCGGAGCGACGAGCGGATCTGCGTCGCGCTCGGACGCACGATGGCGGCCACGAACAACACGCTCACCATCGACGCACCCGAGAAGTAGCCCAGCTCGCTCGTGCCCTCGACGCCGCGGGCATCAAGCAGCGTGTACGAGGCGATGAAGGCGCCGGTCATGAGCGCCATGGCGATCGCCGAGCGTTCATCGGTCTTCCATGCCACACCGCCGATCACAGCGAGGCCCAGCGCCACGAGCACGGCGCCAGCAAAGGTGACCCCCGACGGCGTTTGGTCGAGAAGCCAGATGCCGACGCCCGCGACGATCAACGGAGCGGTGCCGCGAGCAATGGGATACATCGTCGCCAATCCGCCTCGTTGGTAGGCCTGCGACAAGAACAGGATGTAGCCACCGTGGGCTAACCCGCTCATGACCATAAAACCCAGTGCCTCGGTCGGCGGATCGACGATGAGCCAGGGCAGAAGAAGCACGGCGCCATTGGCATAGGCGATCCCGAGTTCGACGGTCCGATTGTTTCCCGCGTTGGCGCGGGCATTCCAGGTGGCGTGCAGCAGCGCCGATCCGAGAACAAGAAGGATCGCCGCGCTACTCACTGTTCAGGCAAGTCAATGTTCAGGCAAGTCGATGTTCAGGCAAGTCAATGTTCAGACAGAGCGGATATCGGTGGCTTCGTAACGCCCGAGATGGCCGGGGATGAGCGCAAAGCTCACTGGCTGCTCTGTCGCAATGGTTCGTGAACCATCGGCGATGGCAGTGCAGTGGAAGAACCACTCCCCCGCAACATTCTCCGCGGCAACATTCTCCGCGGCATCTTCGAGGATGGTGCCGTAGCCGGCCGCATCGTCGTAGGTGTGCACTCGCCCCTGCCGCGTGGAGTCGGACGAGTGGCGGCTCATGGAACGATCTTCGAGATCGGGAGTTCGATGATGTCGGTCGCCCCGCCGTCACGGAGTTCGGGGATCAAGATGTTGATCTCGTTCTTCGGTACGACCGTCTCAATGGCGTAGCCGGCACCGCGGAACAGCTCATTGACCGTCGGCGCTTTCATCGATGGCAGCAGGTCGATCACTGCGTCGAGGGCATCGGCGGAAACGTTCATCTTCACGAGCACCATGCCGCGGGCATCGAGCACACCCTGCAACAGGGTGTGGATCTGGCGCATCGCGTGGGCCTTCTCGGGGTCGGCGAAGGCAGTCGGATTGGCGATGAGTTCGGTGTAGGACGTGACGAGTGTGTCGATGATGCGCAGACCGGCGGCATTCAAAGCTCGACCGGTCTCGGTGATGTCGACCACAACATCGACGATGTCGGGCACCTTCGCCTCGGTGGCGCCGTAGGAGAGACGCACATCGGCGTCGACGTTGTTTTCTTCCAGGAAGCGGCGGGTGATCTCCGGGTATTCCGTCGAGACACGAACGCCGGCAGGTAGGTCTGCGACCGACTGCCACGGCGAGTCTCCCGCCACGGCCATGACAATTCGCACCGGATTAGCGGTGGCCTTCGAATACTTCAACTCGCCGAGCGTCTCGACCGAGGAACTCGTCTCTTCGATCCAGTCACGCCCGGTGATTCCGATATCGAAGAGCCCATCGGCGACGTATGTGGGGATCTCCTGGGGTCGCAAGATCCGCACGGAGTCGATCCGAGGGTCGGCGATCGATGCCTTGTACGCGGCCGATGAAGACCGTTCGACGGGCAAATCTGCCGCCTCGAACAGCGCCATCGTGGCTTTCTCGAGCGAGCCCTTGGGAAGCACCAACTTCAACATGGACGTGAAGGTTATCCCCCGGAGTCGGCGGCGCCGCTAGGCAGCATCGTGATCCGTAGATCGCCGCCCAAAGGCACGACCTCCTCGAAGCGGCCGCGCCACACACCCTCGATCGACATCGCGCCACTGCCGGCAAAGAGCCCCGCCGCATCGCCACCGGCAAAAAGGGCCGGGGCGACATAGACGACGTATTCGTTCACGAGGCGCCGGTGATGGAACGCGTGGGCAACCCTCGGACCGCCCTCGATCATCAGCTGCACCACGCCGTCGGCGCCGAGTTGATCGAGTAGATCAGGAATTTCACCGTCGAATTCCAGACAGGGGTGCACGTTGGCCCCCTCGGGGGCAGACCCAAGCACGACCCGCTTGGGGTCACGTACACCCGAGGGATCGATCCGGAGCTCCGGCGGCGGCCAGTCGCGCACCGTCAGCGAAGGGTTGTCGGTGCGCACGGTGCCCGCTCCGACCAGGATTGCATCGCTCTCGGCGCGGAGACGGTGGACATCGGCCCGGGCTTCCGGGCCAGTGATCCACTGCGAAGAACCGTCGGGCGCCGCCACCCGGCCATCGATGGTGGCGGCGAGCTTCAGGACAACCCATGGGCGCCCGGTACGGCGATGGTGCAGATAGGGCCGCAGTTGTTGAGTGACTTCTTCAGCAGCAATTCCCACATCGACGTGAATACCGGCCTCACGGAGACGGACGATCCCCGTGCCGGCGACCTTCGGATCAGGGTCCTCAATGCCCACGACAACTCTCGCAACGCCCGCCGCGATGAGCGCTTCGGTGCACGGACCGGTGCGGCCCTGGTGGTTGCAGGGTTCGAGCGTGGTGTAGACGGTGGAGCCGACGGTGTTCGTCGCGGAGTTGAGAGCTTCGACTTCGGCATGGTTGCCACCCGGACTCTGGGTTGCCCCCCAAGCGATGCTGCCATCGGCTTGAACAAGCGTGACACCCACCCACGGGTTAGGCGACGCTCGATGACGGGCCCGACCGGCGACATCGATCGCCCGCATCATGCGATCGCGGTCGAGCACCGGCGATGTGTCGGTCACGAGTGGTCGTCCCCCGCTTGGGCTGCGGTGATGTTCGGGGCATCGGCGCTGGGGTGAGGATCCGCGTTGTCGACCATCAGGCGGACAGCGTGGGGCAACACGTCGATCACGGCATCGATGGTTTCGACACAACCCTTCGATGATCCGGGGGTGTTGACGACGAGTGCCGTGTCGAGAGTGCCGGCGACCGCACGACTGAGCCGACCAAGCGGGCTGGCAAGGCGCATCGCCTCCGCCAGGCCCGGAGCTTCCCGATCGACAACCGAGCGAGTGCCTTCGGGGGTCAAGTCACGCGGCCCGAAGCCCGTTCCACCAGTGGTAATGATCAGCCCATGGAATCCGTTCGCGAGGGAGCGGAGGGCCGCGGCGACCGACTCGGTGCCGTCCTCAACCGCCGTCCGTTCGGTCACGGTCCAGCCCGCCGCGGTCATGTGGTCGTCGAGAATCGCTCCCGACTTGTCTTCGCGGGAGCCGTGAATGACCCCATCGGAGACGGTCAGAATCTTGACGAGTAGCGGAGCGCCGTCGTCGTTACTGCCGTGCGCGTGCTCGTGAGCCATGGGCAGACGATAGCGAGTCTGATCAAGCGCGTTGGAAGATAGCCCGACACATCCCGTCGTGTCCGGGGCCGGGCTCCAGCACCTCGGTGGCATCGCCGAACGATCGCCACCCTTCGCCGCCGGCTTCGACCGGCGTGAACCCGAGCGCGTCCAGTTCTTCACGACAAGCCGCGACCACATCGACCGACTCGCGCGTGGTGAGTGTGCAGACGCTGTAGAGGAGGGTGCCCCCGGGCTTCACCAGCGGCGCACCAGCTCTGATGAGCTGCTCCTGCAATTCGCCGAGAGCGGCGACGTCGGTGGGCGAGATCCGCCAGCGGGCGTCGGCCCGTCGGCGCAACGCGCCGAGCCCTGAGCATGGCGCATCAATCAACACCGCGTCGAAGGTTGATGGGGCGAACGGTGGTGCGGTGCCGTCGGCTTGCAGGAGCGCGACACCGTCAAGCGCGAGTCGGTCGACGTTGGATCGGATCAGGCCGATCCGGCTGAGCCGCGTGTCGGCCGCGACAACGTGCGCACCTCGGCCCGCGATCTCTGTGGCCTTACCGCCAGGCGCGGCGCACATATCGAGCACTCGTGTGCCCGCCGATGACGGGACGAGCGCAGCAATTCGCTGGGAGGACTCGTCTTGTACATATCCGTCGTCGCGCTTTTGCACGACCGCGGCTTCGTTCATTCGCCGGAGCGCTCTATCAGCGGCTTCGACACCGAGATCCTCTCGGAGCCGTTTGATTACCCAGTCGGGATAGCTGAGCTGCACACCCTCGGAGGGGTAGGTGATGCCCTCGGCGTGGGCCTGGGCGACCTTACGCAGAACGGCGTTAACCATCCCACGAAAGCGTTTTGGCGCAGCCGACACCGTGGCGGATACCGCCGCGTGGGCCGGTGTGCCCATCTCGATCAGCTGATGGGCGCCGATCCGCAACGCCGCACGCGCCGCCGCGGGCGGGTCCTGCACCAGATAGCGGTCGACGACATGGTCGAGGGCCCGCTTCCGGCGAGTGGAGCCATAAACAAGCTCCGTAACGAGCCCCTTGTCACGGGGTTCGAGATCGGTGTCGGCCAGCATCTTCGGGAGCACCACATTGGCGTAGGCCCCGCCCTCGTCGATCCGCACAATGGCGGCGATGGCCACTCTTCGGGCGTCGTCCTCCGCCATCAGACGAACCTCTCGCTGGTTTGCGGCCGCGCGCCATTTCGCCAATCGCCGGCGATCTGTCGGGCCTTGCCCTCCGGCTGCACCGAGACAACTTCGACCGCGCCCTGGCCGGTGCCGATCCGCAGTCCGTCGATCTGCCCGGGGGCACTCGACCCTTCGGTGATCACGGTTTGGTGGATCTTGAAACGCTTCTCGCGAAATGTTGTCCACGCACCGCCGACCCGCACTCGTCGGTGGATGTCGATGGCTGGTTCGGTCCAGTCGATACGTCTCTCCTCAGCGGTGATCTTCGCGGCATGAACGGGTTCGCCCTCTTGTGGGACGGGATTGCCCAATCCGTTGGCAAGGGCATCTACGAGTTGCTGCACGCCGATCTCCACAAGCCGGTCGCGGAGTTCATCGAGAGTTTCGTTGGGGTCGATCGCTACCGCATCACAGCGATAGATCGCGCCGGTGTCGAGTCCTTCTTCGAGCGCCATGAGGCAGACGCCGGTTTCCGCGTCGCCTGCGAGAATCGCTCGCTCGACGGGGGCGGCGCCCCGCCAACGAGGCAGGAGTGAGAAGTGGATGTTGACCATGGCGAGGGTCGTCAGCATCGACGCCGGGATGATCCGGCCGTAGGCCACGACTACTCCGAGATCAACCACAACGTCATTCAACTCAGCGAGGTCGTCAGTGACCCGGAGGCCAAGTGCCTCAGCCGCGGCCTTCACCGGTGAGGGCTGGTGGGCCCCACCACGGCCGCGCCGAGTGTCGGGGCGACTCACAACGAGCGGGATGTCGTATCCCGCTCCTACCAATGCGGTGAGCGGAGGAACCGCGAGTTGTGGCGTGCCGAGAAAGGCGATTCGGCTGATCTCCGCCGGAGGCGGAATCGTCACGAGAGGAACAGCCCGCCGCCGCCGCCGGAGGGCTTCGGCCGCGGATCGGGGCCCATTTGCAGGTCGCGGATTGTCTTCAACGCGGCCTTGCGGGTGTCTTCGTCGAGGCGTTCGATCAGCAGCGTGCCTTCGAGGTGATCGAGCTCGTGTTGGAACAGCCGCGACTCAAGCTCGTCGGCTTCGAAGGAGACTTCGTTTCCGTCGAGATCGCGCCC
The DNA here is from genome assembly GCA_047639555.1 of Candidatus Aldehydirespiratoraceae bacterium. Classification (GTDB taxonomy): domain Bacteria; phylum Actinomycetota; class Acidimicrobiia; order Acidimicrobiales; family Aldehydirespiratoraceae; genus JAJRXC01. Next base: position 46,149 of record JBLIOE010000021.1, on the reverse strand, counting down.
AACAATGTGGATGGTCTTTGGACGCAGGATCTCCCACGACAATCCGGGAACAGAGAGGCAGCCCTCTTCGAATAACCACTCGCCATCACTCTCGATGATCTCGGGGTTAATGATCGCCTCCGGGCCATACCCGACGTCCCAGACGAACAAACGCTTCTGCACACCAACCTGCGGCGCCGCCAGACCAATACCCGGAGCGTCATACATCGTCTCGAGCATGTCGTCGACAAGGCGCACGAGGGCGTCATCAATATCAGTGATCTCGCGCGCCGTTTGGCGGAGAACAGGATCACCAATCACGCGAATGTCGTAGCCGGACATGGAGTCAGGTTACCGTCCCCTCCGTGAGCGACGGTCACTACTTCGACGACGATCCAACAGTCCCCTCTTCGCCGACGGCGGTGGAGGTCTCGCTGCCCGACGTTTCGCTCAGCCTGACTTCTGATCGTGGGGTCTTTTCTTCGGAGCGGTTGGATGCCGGCACGAAGTTCCTTTTGCTCGAAGCGCCGCCTCTCGGCCGCAACGAAGTGGTGCTCGACCTCGGTTGCGGTTGGGGGCCAATCAGCTGCGTTGCCGCCCTGCGGGCGCCTGATGCGCGTGTGTGGGCGGTCGACGTCAACAGTCGCGCCCGCGATCTGACAACGACGAACGCCGCGACCATCGAAGCGAGTGATCGCGTCACCGTGGCCGCCCCCGACGACATCCCCGCCGACATTCGCTTCACTCGAATATTCTCAAACCCTCCGATCAGGGTGGGGAAGGCCGCGCTGCACGAACTCCTGCTGCGCTGGCTTCCTCAACTCACGCCGGACGGGGTTGCCCACCTTGTCGTACAAAAACACCTGGGTTCGGACTCGCTGGCGAAGTGGCTCACTGGCCAAGGATTTTCCGCTACGCGGTTGGTGAGCCGCTCCGGATTCCGCATCCTTGAGGTGCAGCCTCGGAAGGACTCCTGATGACACAACTCGATGGCACCGGGATGAAACGCCTGCACCGTGAATGGCGCAAGAAGACCACAGGACGTCTCGCCCTCATCCTCGATGGCGTACAGAACCCGTTCAATGTCGGATCGATTGTGCGGACCGCCGCAGCCGAGCGCGTCGATCATGTGTGGATCGCGGCGGGCACGGCACCGGACCACGACAAGGTCAATAAGACCGCACTCGGCACGGCTCGGTATCTCACATGGACCGAAACCGAAGACGGCCCGACCGCGATCAAAACGGCGCAGGCCGAGGGCTACCGGGTGGTTGCGATTGAGCTCACGTCCAGCGCCACTCCCCTGCCCCTCGCGAACCTGAGCGGCGACGTGGCGCTGGTGATCGGCCACGAAGACCGCGGGGTCACCCCAGTGAGCCTTGCGGCCTGTGACGAAGTCGCGTTCATCCCGCAACTCGGCAAGGTCGGATCTCTCAACGTTTCTGCCGCAGCCGCCATCGCGATCTATGAGGCGCGCCGCCGCAGCTGGGCCTAGTCGAGCGGAGCTGTGGCTCGACAGACCTCGATGAGTGACTCAACGAGGCGTTCATCGGACGGCAGCGACAACCGAGCGGAGCAGGCGACGTAAGACGTGGCGCCCTCACCAAAGTGGGCGGCGAACACGAGATCACCGGCGGCGGTGGTTTGCCCGGTCATCACGAGGGCATCGTCAAACCAACGAAGCGCGACGTTGAAGATCGAGTCGGCTTCCGCGGCCCGCACCGACACAAAGGTCGGGAGCGATTCGGCCATGTCGAGCCATTCCTCGAGAGAAAGCGCGGCACATCCGTCGAGCGGGCAGCCGCGCGCCACGGTCCACTGATCGAAGACCTGCTCGTCGCCGGCGGGAGCAAATTCGAACTCGAAGTCGCCTCGTTGCACCCAGCCGGCGGGAATCTGCGTGTCGAGCCCCTCCGCGGTCGTGATTGCGTCGAGAGCGGGCGGCGCATCACCGTCATCGGACGTGAACACCAAGAACAAGCCAACCGCGGCGAGCACGATCAGGAGCGGGGTGATCCAGCGACTTCGCATGGGGTCATACTCGCAGGGGGTCGACCTCAACCCGCAGGCGGGCCGCTGGTCGTGGTGTTGCGGCGAGCGCTTCAAGGATCGGCTCGTGATGATCGGCCCGCAGTAACCATTGTTCGTCAAGCGGACCTCGCACCCGCACTCCCTCGGGTGAGCCGAACGCCTCGATGAACTCGGGGGCACCGGCGCCCGTGACGAGCACCTGGGCCCCATAGGGCGGCGTGCCGAGCGCCTTCCGACGGTCGCGTTCGGCGACGGCAACGATGGCCGGGTCGCTACGCACAGCTGCTTGGACAACTTCGTGGTCGGGCTGTCGCGTCTGCAGAATTAGTCGGCCACCTGATGCTCGGCCACCGAGCAGTCGCGCCGCCCGCGAGACAAGCGCGAAGGCTTGCTCGGCCGCCCGTTGCCGGGGCGCGAGGAGCTCCTGGTCGAGATCAAGGAAGACGACGACGTCGGCCGAATCAACTCGATACAGGACGGCCTCGGTACCAATCACGACGCGAGTCGTCGGCGTGTCGTCGTCGGCCGCGGTGATTTCGTCGACGGGTTCGCCCACGAAGGCTTCCAACTCTTCTCGGGCTCGGGTGACACCGGCCCGAAGGTTTTTCAGCGATACGGAACCGCAATGGGCACAGACAGCCGGCCGGGACTCGCGGCCGTCGCTTGTTTGAAGCCGTTCGTCGATCTGGATCATTGCGCTGGTGCCATCTTCGGAGCGCACCAGCTCGCCGCAGGTGGCGCAGGCCAGCAGGCGGGAGCGGCCTTTCCGGTTGAGCACACAGATCACGCGGCCGGAATCCAAATGTCGGCCTAAGCGTTCGGCGAACGGCCCTGCCTTCACCGGATCGTCGTCTCGGCGGTCGAGCACGTCGACGATCGGCCAGCCTTCTCGTTCGGCCGTGCGGTTCGGGCGCAGCAAGGTGCCCGCTCGCAACGCCTCAAGCGACGGCGTGGGTGAGGACAACACCGCGGGCACTCCACGAAGGCGCGCCCGTTCGAGCACCACCTCCCGGGCGTGCCATGTAGGCATTCGCTCCTCTTGCAACGATTCGTCGTGTTCGTCGAAGACCACAGCGGCCGCAAGTTCCGGCATCGGCATCCAGGCCGCCGAGCGGGTGCCGACCACTGTGGCTCCACCGGCCGCCACTCCCCAGTCGTCGACGCCGAGCGCAACCGTGACACCGGCTCGACGCAGCGCGATGGCCAAACGGCGGGCCCGAGACATATCGGCCACGATGATGAGGCTGTCACCCCGTCGGCAGGCCGCCAGAGCGAGCGAGACGCCATCGTCGGCCGGTGGGGTGCGGACGACGGCCACGGCGTGTTCGAAGGCATTGTCGAAGACGTCAGCGGGGCCCGCGGGCACCGGATCTCGCGATGTTCGTCCGGGAATTCCCGCAATCATCCGCGACGGCGACGCCGCCCGGAGGAGCGCCACTCGACGGCCCGCCCAACGCCAGGCACCCCACACCGTGAGATCAAGCATCTCCGCGCTCGGCCCGACGCCGCTGAGCTTCTGCAGCGGGCTGATCCTCACCCCCGGTGTGGGCTCCACATCAAGCGCGGTGACCCACCCTGCGACGCGCCGATTCGCGAGGTCGATTCGGACCATCGAGCCGATAGCCACACGTTCGGATCGGCCGTCTTTCTCCCAGGCGGCGGGAATCACATAGTCAAACTCGCGAGCAATCGCGGGGACATCGGGAAGAACGCGGACGACCCGCCCCTCAGGGCGGGTCGTCGCAGGTTCAACATCGGTCGACTCGGTCTCGGGTGGATCGAACTCATCGAGTTCGAACAGCCCGCGGGCCGCCGGGTCGGGGTCAGGAAGGGTCAGAGCCCCAGCGCCGACTTCAGGTCATCGACCTTGTTGGTCTGTTCCCACGGGAATGTGGTGCCGTCGGACTCGCGGCCGAAGTGGCCGTAAGCCGCCGTCTGCTTGTAGATCGGCCGACGCAGATCAAGGTCGCGCATGATGGCGCCCGGACGAAGGTCGAAGACGTCGTCGACGGCCTTATCGATGGCGGCCTTGTCGACCGTCTCGGTACCGAAGGTCTCAACGAGGACGGACATTGGACGAGCCATGCCGATCGCGTAGGCAACCTGAATCTCGCAACGGCTCGCGGCGCCCGAGGCGACCAAATTCTTCGCAACCCAGCGGGTGGCGTAGGCGGCCGAACGGTCGACCTTCGATGGGTCCTTGCCGGAGAAGGCTCCACCACCGTGGCGAGCCATGCCGCCGTAGGTGTCGACGATGATCTTGCGGCCGGTGAGGCCCGCGTCGCCCACTGGGCCACCAATCACAAAACGACCGGTCGGGTTGACGTGGACTTCGTAATCGTCGTCGGCGAACTCGGCCGGAATGACCGGGCGGATCACGTGTTCGATCAAATCGGGACGGATCATGGTGTCGCGGTCGATGCCATCGTTGTGCTGCGTCGAGACGAGCACAGTTTTCAGGCGGACAGGACGGTTGTCTTCGTATTCGAACGTGACCTGCGTCTTCGCGTCGGGACGGAGGTACGGAATCGTGCCGGCCTTGCGGACTGCGGCGTGCCTCTCCGCCATGCGGTGGGCGAGATGAATCGGCAACGGCATGAAGACGTCGGTTTCGTCCGACGCGTAGCCGAACATCATTCCCTGATCGCCGGCGCCTTGCTTGTTGAGTTCGTCTTCCTCGCCGGCGGAGCCGGAACGGACTTCCTCCGAAGATGTGACGCCCTGGGAGATGTCGGGGGACTGCTCGTCGATGGCGATCATGACACCACAGGTGTTGCCGTCATAGCCGAAGGACTCGCGGTCGTAGCCGATCTCTTTGATCGTCTCGCGAACGGTGCCCGGGATGTCGACGTAGGCCTCGGTGGTGATCTCGCCGGCAACGATGGCAAGGCCGGTTGTGACCATGGTTTCGCAGGCGACCCGACTCATGGGGTCCTGCGCCAACATTGCGTCGAGAATTGCATCCGAAATCTGGTCGGCCATCTTGTCGGGATGGCCTTCGGAAACGCTCTCCGAGGTGAAGGTCCAGCTGGTCACTCTTGCTCCTGATTTGTGGGGTCAGATTCGAGACGGGCGCGTGCCGCATCAAGTACGACGCGCGCGATGTCGCGCTTGTCAGATAGTGGTACATCATGCCGCGTTCCATCCGCCATGAGCACAATGACCTCATTCGTCTCGTGCTCGAAGCCCACGCCGGGCTTGGAGACATCATTCGCGACGATCATGTCGAGGTTCTTGCGGCGCAATTTGGACTCAGCATTGACGAGCAGATCGTCGGTTTCGGCGGCGAATCCGACCAAAACTTGGCCGCGCGGCTTGCGTTCACCAAGCCTGGCGAGAATGTCGACGGTGGGGACCAGGGCGACTTCCGGGGTGCCCGCGTCTTTCTTGAGCTTGTTCTCGGCTGCCTCGGCGGGCCGGAAATCGGCGACGGCCGCGGCCATAACAACGATTTCGGCATCGGCGGCTTCAATCTCGCACGCGGCAGCCATCTCAGCGGCCGTCTCGACCGCAATAACGCGCACACCGTGCGGGGCGCTGCCCGACTTCGTGGTGATGAGCACAACGTCGGCGCCACGGGCGGCAGCCTCGGCCGCAACGGCATGGCCTTGTTTGCCCGATGAACGGTTGCCGACATATCGAACAGCGTCGATGGGTTCGCGGGTGCCGCCGGCGGTGACAAGGACCCGGCGAGAAACAAGGTCGCCGGGGATCAGGGCCCGCTCGGCGGCCGCGACGATGGTTTCCGGCGCGGCGAGGCGACCATGGCCGATGTCGCCGCCCGCGAGACGACCACTCTCGGGCGGAACAATCAGGACACCGCGCGATGCCAGCACCTCAAGGTTCTCCTGGACCGACGCCTGCTCCCACATCTCCGTGTGCATTGCCGGACAGATCATGACCGGGGCACGCGTGGCCAAGATCGTGGCCATCAAGAGATCGGCGCTTCGACCCGTACGAATGTCGGAAATGATTCGTGCGGTGGCCGGGCAGATCAGGATGAGGTCGGCGTTCTGACCGAGCACCGTGTGCGGAATTGGAGTGTTCGGATCGTGGAAAAGTGAAGTACGGGCCGGTTCGCTTCCCAATGCCGAGAAGGTAGTGGCGCCGACCATCTCGAGCGCGCCGTCGGTGAGGATCGGTGATACGTGTGCTCCCGCATCGACGAGACGCCGACATACTTCAACAGCCTTGTAGGCCGCGATCCCACCGGTGACGCCGAGAACAATACGGCGACCGGAAAGCGTGCCCATTTCGGTTGTTTCAGGCGCTGTCGTTGTCGCCGCGGTCGGCCGCGGCTTTTGCTTCGGCGGCGGCTTTTGCTTCGGCCTCAGCTTCGGCCTCGGGGTCAGTCGCGATCGCTTCGATCTTTTCAGCGGCGATCTCTTCGAACGCGATCGACAGCGGCTTGCTGGCTGTGGAGGTGACCTGCGGCGGGATCGACGAGCCAATGCCCTGGCCGAGATGGCCGACATAGTTCGTGATTTCGCGGCTTCGCATGGCCGAAAGCGTGACGAGGCTGAACTTGCTACCGGTCTCCTCGAGAAGGTTCTCGATCGCCGGGTTCATCATCGTGTCGTAATCGTGCGCCATGGTGGCCTCCGAAAGGGTGAATTCAAGCTCCACAGCACAGTGGAGCCAGCGGTCAATCCTAGCAGTCGGCCGCGCCACCGCGACGCGCGGTGACCAACGCTTCTACTTCTTCAACCGCGCGCTCGAGGTCGTCGTTGACCACAACGAGGCTTTCGAGCGAGCGAGCGACCTGTTGTTCCTCGTCGGCTTTGGCCAGGCGAGCCGCGACCTTCTCGTCGGGATCGCCTCGGCCGCGGAGGCGTTCTTCTTGATGCTCACGGGTGGGCGCATCGACAAAGATGAGCAAAGCATCGGGGAAATGCTTTTGAATCTGCTCCGCGCCGTAGACGTCGATCTCGAACACCACGTCGTGACCGCGCGGCGGATCGGGTACGGGCGTGCCCTGCAGATAGTCCAGAAATTCGACCCACTCGAGGAAGCCGCCATTGTCGACGTGAGCCATGAAGAGTTCGCGATTTGTGAAGTGATACGCCTCCATGTGCTCGCCAGGACGCCGGGCCCGGGTGGTCCAGCTTCGACTCAACCACAGGCGGGGGTCGCGGTCGAGAAGGCGCGCAACGATGGTGCCCTTACCAACCCCACCGGGACCGGAAACAACAACGATCAAGCGGTCGTGCAGCTCAGACACGGAGATGACAGCAACGTCAGCCGAGAGTGGCGAGAAGTTCGCTGCGCTGGTTGTCGCCGAGGCCTCGGATGCGCCGGTTCTCAGCGATTCCGATGTCTTCCATCGTTCGCCGGGCCTTGACCTTGCCAACACCGGGAAGCGACTCGAGCACGGCCAGAACCTTGGTCTTCCCAATGAGCTGATCGTTCTCGGCCTGGTCCAACAGTTCTCGCAACGAGATAGAGCCCATCTTCAAGCGTTGCTTGAGCTCCGCACGGATCCGACGAGCCTCGGCCGCCTTGGCCAGTGCCGCGGTACGGGCCTCGTCGGACAGGACGGGTGGCTTGGACATGGTTGAAACTCTAGTTGACCGTGATGCTCAGTCGCCGGAGGGTGTGCTCGTAGCGATGATCTCGTGGACCCGAGTGGCGGCGGCGACGGGGTCGGCGGCGCGGGTGACCGAACGTCCGATCACCAAAAGGTCGGCGCCACCAGCGATTGCCTCGCCCGGCGACGCGGCCCGAGCCTGATCGTCGACAGTGTCGCCCGGAAGGCGAATACCGGGCACGACACGAACCATGCGGGGTGCGTAGTGGTGCGCTTGCTGAAGATCGGCCGCCGCACAGACGAGGCCACCACAACCAGCTTCAGCGGCGACCGCGACACGCTTCGGCATGATGTGCTCAGGCGCATCGGCGTCGCTCGTGAGGACGGTGATCGCGAGCGACGTCGGCGGTTCGAGGCCAGCGTTGCGGGCCCCTTCGGCCAGACCATCTACACCGGCGCGCAGCATCTCGACCCCACCATGGGCGTGCATCGTGAGGTATTCAACACCGAGGGCACCCAGCACTCGGGCGGACTTGCCGACCGTGGTCGGGATGTCGTGGAGCTTGAGATCGAGGAATACACGATACCCGAGATCGGCGATCGCTCCGATGGCTTCGGGACCGGCGGCGCTGTAGAGCTCCAGGCCGATCTTCGCCACACCAAAGTGGTCCTTCAGCTGGCGACCAAGACGGATCGCGGCGACGAGATCGTCGACATCGAGCGCGAGTGCGAGCTTGCTACGGATGTCGGCGTCGATTGCATCAGCCATGGGCTGCTCCGATCAGTTCGGCGACATCGGACACCCCGTGCCGGTCGCACCATCTTGTGAATTCGTTGAGGATCCGCCGGGGAGCCCGGGGATCCGCGAAGGTTGCCGTTCCCACTTCAACCGCAGAGGCCCCCGCAAGGAGGAACTCTACGACATCGGTCCCGGTCGTTGTGCCACCCGCCCCAACGATGGGCAGGTTTGGTGCGGCCTCGTGCACGTCGTAGACAGCGCGGATGGCAACCGGATGCATCGCGGCACCGCTGAGGCCGCCCTTCTTGGCCCCGAGTACGGGTCGACGAGTTTCGGTGTCGATGACCATGCCGAGCAGCGTGTTTGTCAACACCACAGCCTCCGCGCCAGCCGCTTGCGCGGCTATCGCGATCTCGGGAAGGTCGGCCGCATTCGGGCTGAGTTTCGCCCATCGGGGCCGGTTGCAAGAGGCCGTGGCCTCGATCGCTTCGCTGGTCGAAGCCGCCGAGTGGGCGAACATCTTGCTGCGATCTTCGAGATTCGGACACGAGACATTCACCTCGACGGCCACTACTCCGGCGGGAGCATCAGCGAGGGCATCGGCCGCGGCGCGATAGTCCTCGATCGAGTTGCCCCAAATACTGGCGACTACATCGGCACCGGTGGCCAGCAGATCGGGCAGCTCGTGCTCGATCCAGTGCACCACACCCTTGCCCTGCAGCCCCACGCTGTTGATCATCCCGGCCGCCGTGGGATGGACGCGCGGCGACGGGTTTCCAGCCCACTCCCCGGCTTTCATCGACTTCACGACCACCGCGCCAAGGGCGGCCGGATTCATATACCGGGCGAACTCTGCACCATGCCCCGCCGTCCCCGACGCGGTGAGCACGGGCGCCCGAAGACGCACCGAACCAACCGTTGTCGGCAGCGAGGTGGCAGAGGATCGGCTCATGGGCCTCCGAGCTCCGAGACGTACACACCGGCGTGGTACTCCTGAAGGCTTCGTACCGCTAGTGGATGGGTTCGCCAGTCCCGCATGCCGTTGGCCGCCGCCATCGCCGCGGCACCGGTGGTCAACAACGGCACGTTGGCGAGACCCGCCGCCGAACGGATGTGTTCGCCATCAGCCCGAGGGCCTCGGCCGCGGGGTGAATTCACCACCATCTGAACTTGGCCAGCTTGGATGAGCGCGACGGCGTCGACGCCCTCGTCCTCACCCAGCTTCGCGACAACCGTTTCCACAACAACACCCGCATCGCGCAACGACGCGGCGGTTCCGGTGGTGGCCGCGATACTGAAGCCCAACTCGGTGTAGATCTTCGCCGCCGCCGCGCCGAGGGTCTTGTCACGATCGGCGAGAGAGATGAAGATCGTGCCCTCCTCGGGCAGTCGGGTGCCGGCGCTCAGTTGGGACTTCACAAAGGCCAGTCCAGGCGTGAGGTCGATACCCATCACTTCACCGGTCGAACGCATCTCTGGCCCGAGCACGGCGTCGGCCTCGGGGAAGCGGTTGAACGGAAGCACCGCTTCCTTCACCGCCACATGATCGCCCTTCACCGGGTCACGAAGCAGACCCTCAGTGCGCAGCTCCTCAAGCGTTGCTCCGACCATCACCCGACTCGCGATCTTCGCCAGCGGCACTCCGGTGGCCTTGGCCACGAAGGGCACGGTGCGGCTTGCCCGCGGGTTGGCTTCGATCACAAAGACCTGGTTGGCCTTCACCGCGTACTGGACGTTGATGAGGCCCTTCACTTCGAGCGCGGCCGCGATCTTGAACGTGTAGTCCTCGATAACGGAGATGGTCTCCGCACTGAGACTATGAGGCGGAATCGAACAAGCGGAATCGCCAGAGTGCACCCCGGCCTCCTCGACGTGTTCCATCACAGCACCGAGCACGGTCGCGCCGGTGTGGTCGCGGATTGCGTCGACATCAACCTCGGTGGCGTCTTCCAGGAAACGGTCGACGAGGACGGGCCGTTCGGCACTAAGGCCGCCCTCCTTACCCAGCGAACCAAAGTCGGCCAGCGCAGCCATGGCTCGGGTGAGGTGATCATCGTCGTAGACGATCTCCATGGCGCGGCCGCCGAGCACGTACGACGGCCGCACGAGCGCCGGATAGCCGATTCGTTCGGTGATCGCGAGTGCTTGATCGATGTTGATGGCGGTGCCACCCGCGGGCTGCGGGATCTCGAGCCGAGCACAGAGTGCGCTCCACTGCTCGCGGTCTTCAGCCAGATCAATCGACGCCGGCGACGTTCCGAGCACCAGCTCTTCGGGAAGCCGATCGGCGAGCTTCAACGGCGTCTGCCCGCCGAGCGAAACAATGACACCAAGCGGATTCTCGCCTTCGATCACATTCATCACGTCTTCGTAGGTGAGCGGCTCGAAATAGAGCCGGTCCGAGGTGTCGTAGTCCGTCGACACCGTCTCTGGATTGCAGTTGATCATCACGGTCTCGTAGCCCGCATCGCGCAAAGCAAAGCTGGCGTGGACGCAGCAGTAGTCGAACTCGATGCCCTGCCCGATCCGGTTGGGACCAGAGCCAAGAATGATCACCTTTTTGCGGTCGCTCGGGCGAACCTCGTCGGTGTCTTCATAGGTCGAGTAGTGGTATGGCGTACTCGCGTCGAACTCTGCCGCGCAGGTGTCGACCGTCTTGAAGGTGGTCTTCACTCCCTCGGCGAGACGGGCGGCCCGAATCGTCGCTTCGTCGGTCTCCCAGAGGTAGGCCAGCTGCGCGTCCGAGAAACCGATCTGCTTGGCGCGACGCCACGAACGTCGGGTCATCCCAAAGAAACCGACCTCGGCGAGATGGGCTCGCTCTTCGGTGATGATCAACATCTGGTCAAGGAACCACGGATCGACTCCGGTCGCGGCATACAAATCGTCGACCGTGACACCGCGGCGCAACAATGTTTCGAGCTGGAACGGACGATCGGGAGTGCCGACCGAAGCGGCGGCAAGCAATGCCGCGTCGTCCAACCCGTCGAACTCGCGTTCACCGCTGTCGCAGTTGAGGCCGTGTCGTCCCTGTTCGAGCGATCGCAACGCCTTCTGGAGCGACTCTGGGAAGGTCCGGCCGATCGCCATGACTTCGCCCACGGACTGCATCGACGTGCCCAGCACACCGCTGGTGCCCGGGAACTTCTCGAAGGCCCAGCGAGGAATCTTGGTGACGACATAGTCGATCGACGGCTCGAAGCTCGCCGGGGTCTTCTCGGTGATGTCGTTGGGAATCTCGTCGAGCGTGTAGCCAACGGCGAGCTTCGCCGCGATCTTCGCGATCGGGAATCCCGTCGCCTTCGAAGCCAGGGCGGACGAGCGACTCACCCGAGGGTTCATCTCGATGATGACCTGGCGGCCGGTCTCAGGGTGCACCGCCCATTGCACATTGGAGCCACCGGTTTCGACGCCCACTCGCCGGATGCACGCAAAGGAGGAATCGCGCATCTGCTGATATTCGACATCGGTGAGGGTTTGCGCAGGCGCCACGGTGATCGAGTCGCCGGTGTGCACGCCCATGGGATCGAAGTTCTCGATCGAGCAGATGATCACGCAGTTGTCGGCGTTGTCGCGCATCACCTCCAGCTCAAATTCCTTCCAGCCAGCAATGGACTCCTCGACGAGAATCTCGCTGATCGGACTGCACTCGATTCCGTAGGCGGCGACCTTCTCGAACTCTTCCATCGTGTGCGCCATACCGGTGCCACGACCACCGAGGATGTAGGCCGGCCGAATGATGATCGGCAACCCCACCTCTTCCGCGACCCTCCGAGCGTCTTCCATGTTGTTCGCCGTGCCGGAGCGGGCGACTTCGAGCCCGATCTCTTGCATTGCCACCTTGAACTTCTCGCGGTTTTCGGCTGTCTCGATCGCTTCCGCGTTGGCGCCAATGAGCTCGCACCCAAACTTCGTGAGCACACCGGCGGCGTCGAGTTCCATCGCAAGGTTGAGACCGGTCTGTCCGCCGAGCGTCGATAGGACCGCGTCGGGACGTTCCTTCTCAATGATCTTCGCCAGGACCTCGACGTCGAGCGGCTCGACGTAGGTGGCGTCGGCGAAGTCTGGATCGGTCATGATCGTCGCCGGGTTCGAGTTGGCAAGAATGACTCGAAAACCCTCTTCCTTTAGGACCCGACAGGCCTGGGTACCGGAGTAGTCGAACTCACAGGCCTGGCCAATCACAATGGGGCCGGAGCCGATGATGAGGATCGACGAAATATCGGTGCGCCTCGGCATCAGACCGCCGCCTTTTTGTTCTTGTCCATGAGTTCCGCGAATTCGTCAAAGAGGTATCGGCTGTCGTGCGGGCCGGGGCCCGCCTCGGGGTGGTATTGCACGCTGAACACCGGCAGCTCGTTGTGCACGAGGCCCTCCAACACGCCATCGTTCAAACACACGTGGGTTTCGGTGACGTTCGGGACCGAGCCCGTTTCCACCGCAAAGTTGTGGTTCTGGCTCGTGATCTCGACCTTGCCGGTCCGGCTATCCTGGACGGGAACGTTGCCGCCATGATGTCCGAACTTCATCTTGTAGGTCTTGCCGCCGAGCGCGAGTGAGAGCACCTGGTGACCAAGGCATATTCCGAAGATTGGCACTGCGCCAATCAGCTTCGGGAGCTCCGTAACGATCGATCCGGCTTCCTGCGGGTCGCCGGGGCCGTTCGAGAGAAAGACGCCGTCGGGCGCCATCGCGAGCACTACTTCCGCGGGAGTGTCGGCGGGAACGACGGTGACAGTCGCGAGCTCGCCGAGGTGGCGAAGCATCGTTTCTTTGACCCCAAGGTCGTACGCAACAACCTTCCGAGGGCCCGTCCCGGTCGTGTAGATCTCCGGGGTTGTGACCTGGCTGACCAGGTCAACCCCCGTCGTGCCCGGATCCGCCTGAGCGGCGGCCCTCAACGCCGCGACATCGGCCGTGCCGAACGCGCCCGGCATTGCACCGCTATCTCGAATATGGCGGGTGAGGCGACGCGTGTCGATGCCCGCAATGCCCGCAATGTTGTGGCGACGAAGAAAGCTCTCTAGATCGCCCTCGGACCGCCAGCTGCTGTGGCGACGGGCCAGATCACGGATGATCACGCCGCGGCAGTGCGGCCGAGCGGACTCGTCATCGGCGGCGTTGACGCCGTAGTTGCCGATGTGGGGATACGTGAACGTGATGATCTGGCCCGCATACGACGGGTCGGTGATCACTTCTTGGTAACCCGACAACACCGTGTTGAAGACCACTTCGCCAGAGGCAATGCCATCCACCGGATCGGCCCCGATGCCTTCACCCTCGAAGACTTCGCCGTCCGCGAGGACAAGTTGATACTCCCGAATATTACTCATTACCGCTGCGCCTCTCCGTCGACCACTACTGCTTCGCCTCTCAAGATTGTGTGTCGGGTACGACCGCGGAGGGCCATGCCCTCGTACGGCGTGTTGTTGCTCCGACTCGCCATGGCATCACCCGAGACGGTCCATGTCGTGTTCGGATCGATGATGGCAAGGTTTGCGGCTGAACCCACCGCAATTGGCCCGCCATGATCGGCCTGGAGGCCGGCGATCGCGGCCGGTCGCCACGACATCGCCGCGAGGAGTGTCTCAATCGGGATATCGAGATGAGTATTCGCGAGCGCGAAGGCCGTCTCCAACCCGAGCATTCCGGGCGGCGCCTCGGCGAACGTCCGCTCCTTGTCCTGCGGCGTGTGCGGCGCATGATCGGTGGCAATCGCGTCGATCGTGCCGTCGGCCAAACCCTCTTTGACGGCTTCGACATCCGCATCGGTGCGCAGCGGCGGATGCACCTTGTAGAGCGGGTCGTAGTCGGCGCAGCAGGCGTCGGTCAGACAGAAGTGATGGGTGGCTGCCTCTGCGGTGATGGGGAGGCCAGCAGCCTTGGCCGCGCGAATCATCGCGACCGAGCCGGCTGTCGACATGTGCTGGAAGTGCACCCGCGTGCCGGTGAGGCGGGCGAGCGCTATGTCGCGCATCACCATGAGTTCTTCGGCTTCCGACGGCTGCCCGGGGATACCGAGACGGCTCGACCATTCACCCTCGTGCATGTAGGTGCCCTCGCTGAGCGAGTTCACTTCACAGTGTTGGGCAAGCACGATCGGCTGGCCACCCGAGAGATGCGACAGCGACCCGGCGTATTCGAGTGCCGTGCGCATCAGGCGATCGTCTTGGATTCCGGTGCCGTCGTCGGTGAAGATTCGAACCCCAAGCTTCACCAGCTCGGCCATGGGTGTCAACGTCTCGCCCTCACGGCCAACCGTGATCGCGGCCGAGGGCCGGACGTCGCAGATGGTGTCGGCGGCGAGGTCGATGACCTCTCGCACGACGGATGCACAGTCCATTGCCGGCGTGGTGTTGGGCATGGCAATTACCGAAGTGAAACCGCCGAGGGCCGCCCCGCGGGCGCCGGTCTCGATGGTCTCGGCTTCTTCCTTGCCCGGTTGCCGCAAATGGACATGGAGGTCGACGAATCCGGGCGAGACAACGCAGTCGGTGGCATCGAGCGTGCGATCACCGTCGAGCCCTTCACCCACGGCCACGATCGTGCCATCGTCGGACACGACCACGTCAGCGCGTCGCGAACCATTCTGATCAATCACCGTGCCGCCCTTGATGGCGGTGGTGGTCCCTGCATCGCTCATGCGACCTGGGTCCTTTCGTCAACGAGGTCGAGTCCCGACCCCAACAGCAAGTACAAGACGGCCATCCGCACGGCGATGCCGTTGGTGACCTGTTCGGTAATGACGGCGTTGGGCCGGTCGGCCACTTCGCCCGAGATCTCTACACCGCGGTTCATGGGGCCAGGGTGCATGATCAGCGCGTCGCTCCGCAGCCGATCGGCCCGGGCCGAGGTGAGGCCGTATTCCTCGTGAAACTCGCGCAGCGTTGGGACGACGGCCTGTTTCTGTCGTTCGAGCTGCATCCGCAGCAGATAACAAATGTCGATGTCTTCGATGACTTCGTCGAGGTCGTGGGTGACCTTTACCGGCCAGCCTTCGAGGCTCGAAGGGAGCAAGGTTTGGGGGGCCACAAACGTGACCTCGGCGCCCATCTTGGCGAACCCGATCGCGTTCGACCGAGCGACGCGTGAGTGTTTGATATCGCCGACGATCGCGATCCGTCGACCGTCGAGACTGCCCAGGTGGCGGGTGGCCGTATAAAGGTCGAGCAGCGACTGCGTGGGGTGTTGGTTCCAGCCGTCGCCGGCGTTGACGATCGAGGCGTCTGTCCATTCGGCGATCCGTTGAGGAGCTCCGGCGCCGCTGTGGCGCACAACGATGCCATCGACACCCATGGCGGAGATGGTCTGCACGGTGTCGCGCAGCGACTCGCCTTTCTTTACCGATGACGAGCTGACACTGAAGTTCATTGTGTCGGCCGACAAGCGCTTAGCCGCCGTTTCAAACGACAACCGGGTGCGCGTCGAGTCTTCGTAGAACAGCCACGCGATTGTCTTGCCCCGCAGCGCCGGCACCTTCGGGATCGGGCGCTCGCTGACCTCGGCGAAGGACTCGGTGAGATTCAAGAGCTGCTCGATGTCGCCGCGGTCGAGATCAGCCATCGACAGGAGATGTCGCATTGCACTCACGAGATCACCTCACCGAGATCGACACCCTCGTCGTTGACATCGACGAGCTCATCGCGCCGAGTCGGCAAGTTCTTACCTACATAGTCGGGGCGAATGGGCAGCTCACGATGACCACGGTCGACCATCACGGCCAGCTGGATTGCCTTCGGCCGGCCGTAGCTGTGGATCGCGTCGAGCGCCGCCCGCACGGTCCGGCCGGTGTAAAGCACATCGTCGACGAGCACGATCACCTTGTCGGTCGGGTCGCCGGGGATCTCGGTGCTTGCTTCAGGCATCACGGGCCGAAGTCCGAAGTCGTCACGATGCATCGTTGCGTCGAGGCTGCCCACGAGCACCTCGCGGTCTTCGATCTCGCGGATGTCGTCGGCAAGGCGATGGGCGAGGCCCACTCCCCCGGTCTGCATACCAATGATCATCAACTCAGCAGAACCATGGTTCCGCTCGAGGATCTCATGGGCCATCCGACGAACCGCTCGGGTGACGTCGTCAGCAGACATCACTCGCGTTCGAGCCTGAAACGCGCCGCCGTTCGGCGTCGCGGTCAGGCGGCGTTCTCGCTCTGCCACGTTGTCCTTCTCTTCCGTACGAGCCTCACCGGACTCATTTCACGGTCGAGAACGAAACGTACCAGACGCGCGGGGCGCTCCCCCGCGCGGATTCCTGTGGATTTCGCGGGTTATCGATCACCCGGAAGCCCGACTGCTCGGCGACCCGAATCGAAGCGGTATTCTCCGGGGCAATCTCAGCCATCACCGCGCGCAAGCGACCCGGCCCGAGCGCCCACTCGGTAAACAACGAAACGGCCTCGGTCCCGGCCCCGGCCCCACGGTCAGCCTCATGGATCCACCAACCAGCGATCGCGGTGCGGCGCTCGGGGTCGAGGCGGGACAGTCCGACTTCGCCGATCGCTCGATCGTCACCACTGGCGATCACGAGGTCGACGGCCACACCGGCCCGACGTCGTTCATCAACACCCTCGATCCACCGTTCGGCCGCGACCAGCGAACGATCAGGAGGCGGAACCGAGCCCGCCTGAATCGCCGGATCGTGCCAGGCTTGGACCAGCGATGGCGCATCGCGAGCCGCCCACCGTCGGAGATGAACGCGGGCACCGGCGAGGTCGGGAACCTCGAGCACGATCGGCCCGATGGTCACGCCTCGTTGGGGCGCAGTTCGTTGGCAACACTTCGCAGCACACCGTTGAGGAACCGGGGTGATTCCTCGCCGCAGTACTGCGTGGCGAGCTCCACGGCCTCACTGAGCGCCGCCCCAGTGGGCACGTTCGTGCTCATGAGTTCCCAGGTCGCCATGCGGGCGATGACTCGATCAACGATTGCCATTCGCTGCAGACGCCAACCGTGAAGGTTCGCGCTCAAGATGGCGTCGATAGCCTCGCGGTCGTTGGCGACGCCCTCGATCATCAGGAGGGCAAAATCCTCCGGCGGGAGGTCACGATTCGAGAGGGCCTCGCTGATGGAGGTGCCTGTCATCTCGGTCTCGTAGAGGAATGAGAGCGCTTCTTCGCGGGCTTCGCGCCGGCCACCGAGGGACGGTCCTGAGGGGCTCACGCTCGGCTGAGGTATTCACCAGAGCGCGTGTCGATCTTGACTCGCTCCCCGGGCTCGATGAACAACGGAACCTGGATGACGAGGCCCGTCTCTAGGGTGGCTGGCTTGGTGCCACCGGACGAACGATCGCCCTGCAGGCCGGGGTCGGTCTGCGCGATGGCGAGCTCTACCGACGCCGCAATATCGGTGCCGACGATCTCGGTGCCGAACATCAGCAGGATCGCATTGGAACCGTCGACGATGTAGTTGGCGGTGTCGCCCAGCGCTTCGGGCGCAACGTTGATCTGATCGAAGGTCTCGTTGTCCATGAAGACGAAGTCGTCGCCATCGCGGTAGAGGAAGTTCATCTCCCGCTTGTCGATCGTGGCCCGCTCGACCTTCTCGCCGGCGCGGAAGGTGCGCTCGACGGTGCCGCCCTGTCGGACGTTGCGAAGACTGGTGCGCACGAACGCGTGGCCCTTGCCCGGCTTCACATGCTGGAAGTCGACGATCTGGAATAGTCCCCCTTCGATTTCGAGGGTCATGCCGTTCTTTAGATCGTTGGTGGTGATGGTGGGCACAACGGCTCCTTGGGATAGCGAGTCAGCGAGCGACAGCCGTCGTCCGTCACGACGACCATGTCTTCGACCCGGACACCGCCGACGCCCGGGAGATAGATCCCCGGCTCGACAGTGATGACCTGGCCGGGCTGGAGGATAGCGGTGTTCCCGCTTCGCACCGATGGGAGTTCGTGGATGTCGAGTCCGACACCATGCCCAGTGCCGTGTCCGAACTGGGGCCCGTAGCCCGCGTCGGTGATGATCGACCGACAAACACGATCGATCTCGCCCACCTCGATCCCGGCTCGTACCGCGGCGACACCGGCCGCTTGGGCGGCGGTCGCGATCTCGTGGATCTCTGCCGCAGTCTCGCTAGGCGCGCCGATCACAAAAGTGCGGGTCATATCGCTGCGGTACGCGTCGACCACCGCCCCGGCGTCGATCACAACCATGTCGCCGTCAATGAACTGCCGCTCGCTCGGTCGGGCGTGGGGCAGTGCGGCGTTTGGTCCGGACGCGCAGATGGTCTCGTAGGCGGGCCCCGAGGCACCACGGGCTCGCATCCCGTCCTCCAGGAATCGAGCGAGATCTCGTTCGGTGGTGCCGACTCGCAGCATCGGGGCGGCTTCGGCCAGCGTTTCGTCGACGATGGCCGCGGCGCGCTGCATTCGGGCGAGCTCGGCGTCGTCCTTCACCGAACGGAGCTCGGTAATCAATCCCTGAGTAGCCACCAGCGTTCCGTTGATTGCCTCCGACCAGCGCTGTTGGTCGGCCCAGGAGATGTGGTCTGCCTCGAGCCCCGCCCGGTCGGCTCGGGCGAGTGCTTTCGCGCCCTCGACCACGAGTGCGGCGGTGATCACAACATCGGCGTCGGCGCCGGCGGCCGCAAGTTGACCTGGTGCTTGTTCGGCATACCGCGAATCGGTGAACAGGGTGCTGTGGCGCTCACCCACCACCAGCAGGCCGAAGGAGCCAGTGAATCCCGTGGCCCAGCGAATGTTGTGGAGGTCAGTAACAACGAGACTGTCGACCTCGGCTCGAGCAAAGCAGGCCCGAACGCGGTCGAGGCGACCAGCGACTGTCAGCGGGGGAAGATCCCTCACGCCAGGAGCTTGGCGATCGCCTCGGTGGCGAGGCGGTAGCCATCGCCGCCAAAGCCGGAGATCGACCCGGTGGACACCGGCGACACAACGGACGTTCGCCGCCAGGGTTCACGGGCGTCGGGGTTGGAGAGGTGGAGCTCGATGATCGGACCATCAAATGCCGCCAGCGCGTCGTGGATCGCCCACGAAGAATGGGTGAACGCCCCCGGATTGATGATGATCCCGGCGTGTTCGTTGCGAGCGCGATGGATCGCGTCGATCAGCACGCCTTCATGGTTCGACTGAACTGCCTCGATATCGAAACCCAGCCGGTCGCCGACGGTGGTCGCGTTGGCGACATGGTCGTCGAGCGTTGCGGTGCCATAGATCTCCGGTTCGCGAGATCCCAACAGGTTCAGGTTTGGGCCATGAATCAGCAGCACTGTGAGCCGGGTCATCGAATTGCCTCCATCGCGTCAGCCAGCAGAGATCGTTCCACGCCGACCACGGTTTCGACGCCATTCTCGCCGTCGAGCACAAGAGTGACACCGTCGATGGCCTTCTTGTCTCGGCTGAACAAGTCCAGCAGTTCTTCCGACTCAAGGTTCGGCGGGAGTTTGTGGGGAAGGTCATAGGCCGAGAGCACTCGGCGGTGTTCGGCCATCCGGGCCTCGTCGATCCGGCCGAGACGGAGCGCGACCTCGCCGGCGTAGGCGATTCCCACGGCCACAGCCTCGCCGTGGAGGAGGTCGTACTCCCCTGCGGTCTCGATGGCATGGGCCAGCGTGTGGCCATAGTTGAGAATCGCCCGCCGGCCACCCTCACGCTCGTCGGCGGCGACCACATCCGCCTTGATCTGGACGCACGCGGCCACTTTCTCGTCGAGCTCGAGCTGGTCGAGGTGCCCACCGCCTAGGAAGTGGTACTTGGCGACCTCACCCATGCCGCTCTGCATCTCTCGAATGGGCAACGTCGTCAGTGTTTCCGTGTCGCACAACACCGTTGACGGCTGCCAGAACGCGCCGACCAGATTCTTGCCTTCAGGAAGGTTGACTCCGGTCTTGCCACCGATGGCCGCGTCGACCTGACCGAGCAGGGTGGTGGACACGGTCACGAAGCGAATGCCGCGGTGATACACCGATGCCACGAACCCCGCAAGGTCGCTCACGACGCCACCGCCAACGCCCACGATTGCGTCGGAACGGGTGAAACCTTCGGCCGCCATCTGTCGGCAGACCGATTCAACGACGCTCAGCGACTTGGCCGACTCCCCGTTGGGCACATTGATGACCGTGTGGTCGATTCCCGGGTCGATTTCCCAGGGAACCTCGGCTTGGGTGATCACGGCCACCCGTTTCGCGCCCTCAGGCAGGACCTCGGGCAGCAACTCGCGCACACCGAACCCGACATGAACGGGATAACTCCGGTCGGCGAGCGGAACCTCGACGGTGATGGTCATAAACAAACTCCTTCGAGGGCAGCCACGATTGCGTCGACGCAATCCGCGTGGCGCATTTCTGAGGTGTCGACCCGCAGATCGGCGACTTCGAGATAGCCGGGCCCACGCTCGGCCAGTTTCTGCTGGAGCGAGCCGCGGACATCTTCGCCCAGCAATGGTCGGCTTCGGCCCGATCCAACTCTTTTCACGAGTGCATCGATTGTTCCGTCGAGCCAGACCACGAGGGCATCGCTGGCCTGAAGCATCGCTCGGTTTTCCTCGGTCACCACTACACCGCCACCGGTGGACACGACCGAGTTGCCGCTTAGGGCCGACTCGAGTGCTCCGGTTTCCAGCGAACGAAACGCCTCTTCACCGTCGGACTCAAAGATCTCGGAAATCGGGCGGCCCGTGTTGTTGACGACCATGTCGTCGGTATCGACGTGGCCGAGACCAAGGCGTTGTGCGAGGGCGCGGCCGACCGTGGACTTGCCCGACCCCATGGGGCCGACGAGCACGACGCGGCGCGGACTCAGTGAAGGGCGGGCTGTCATAGGAACGCAGGCTACCGGTGCGCTCATCGCGGATCGGGTTGTTTCCCAGCTCGGCCTCGCTCAAACAAACGAGTCGAGGAACAGCACAACGATCACGGTGCCGGCGGCCAGTGCCGGGCCGAACGGCATCGACTGGGCCAACAACCGCTTCGGCTGACCTTGCTCGGCTTCCGGGTCCGGCATCACGTCTCGCTGGAGGCGACGGCGCAGCACCGCAATGAGGAGACCGCCGATGCCCCCCATGAGGCACGAAATCATGAGCGCGTAGAAGACGGCACGAAATACCGGCGTCCAGCCGAGCCAAGCCGACCCAGCCGCCCACCCCAGATGTACGCCGAGCAAAAGCGCGAGCTTCACGTCGCCGAACCCCATTCCCTTCGGGGAGATGAGATGCAGGATCAGCAGGAAGCTGCCGTACAGCGCCATGGCACCCAGCGCCTTGACGATGGCCGATGGTCGATCGATGGCGAAACCGGAGAACACAATCACGCCGATGCTCAGGAGCAAGCTCGGGAAGACGAGACGGTCCGGCAATCGATAGACGTACATGTCGATCACCGAGAGAGCGACCAACGCCGTCACAAGTACGAGTGGCGCGGCGACCGTCCACTCGGCGCCAAACCGCAGGGCCGTGGCCACCCACAGACCCATGGTGACCAACTCGACGACCGGGTAAGACGGCGTGATCGGGTGATCACAATGTCGGCATCGGCCTCGCTGACGAAGCCACGACACCACCGGGATGGTCTCGTGCACGGCCAGCGGGTGCGCACAGAACGGGCAGCGCGAACGCACCGTCAATGGTGTCTTGTCGGGGATTCGATCGACGAGCATCGTCACGAATCCGCCAACCACTAGTCCAATGGGAATGGCGAGAAGTACGACCAGGACGTCCATATCAGCGAGACCCTAGGGTCCGATCCTCAGGAGTCGACGGAACGTAGGAACTTCAGCAGAAGCCCACGGTTGACGCTGTCGTCCTCGGCCTCGACGGCGGCGAGTGCGGCATCACGCTCGACGTCGGTCGTTGCTTTGGCTGCGGCCGCGACCGCTTTGGCGGCCTTCGGGCTCAGATTGGCGAGTTGGCGAGCCATCTCGGCCGGATCCAACTCATCGTCGTCGTCGGTCGCTGCGGCGGCGCCGGCGAAGATGTCTTCAACCGGTTCGAACTCATCGTCACTGGACGGCAGAGCTGCGAGTGATGGCTCGGACGAAGACTCATTACCGCCAACGAAGCCGGCGCCCGGAGCGTCGTCAGGGTCCGCGAATGACGGGGCGCCGTCCATCGCGTCGAGTTCATGGAGCAAGGCCTCGGGCTCGCCGGGGGTCTCGTCGGCGAAGACGCCGATCCCCTCGTCGACGGGCTCGCCAAACGAGAGGGGTTCGAACCGTGCGGGCTCTTCCGCTATCACCGGAGCAGGTTCCTCGATGACGGGAGCTTCATCGACGGGCATCGGTTCGAACGAGGTCGCGGCCGTAGCCGTCGCCGGTTCATCGATGAACTCGACGAGTCCCAGTTCGAGCAATTCCTTTACGAGGCGGCATGAGTCGATCTCGTTCAGATCAAGATCGGCCGCAACGGCACCAACCTGGGCACCGGAGCCGACGGCGGCAATGCCACGCCAGCGGGGCTGATCGACCATCACATCAGGACCATCGAGGCGGGCACGGAGGCCCACCCACACGTCGAGCGACGGGATGACCTCTTCGATCGCCCGCCATTCGACGAGCATGTTCTCGGCCGCGCCGAGAAGCGCGTCCATCCCCGAGGGTGAGGTCGCGTTGGGGGCCAGTGCGTCGGCTTCGAAAGTGAACGATCCCGCCGAGAAACGGAGGAGGCCGAACATGACCTCCGCGTTGGTCGGTTCCTGCGTGACCGCGTTGGCCAGCTCAGCGGCGACAACGTCGCCTGAGTCGACCCAAATACTGCCCGAGCCACGGTCACCCGTAATGCGGAGCCGTCCGGTCTTTGCGGTTGACGCGAGGAGCCGAAGAACATCTGGAAGAGCAAAGGTGTCGAGTGTGCCCGAGAGCGCCACAGTGACCTCCGTAGTGGTACGAACACCTGACCATCGGCACGTCCGAGCGAGGAAGTGAGGACTACGCGAATTTGTTCGCGACCACTTCCCGCATTGCGTCGACTGGCGCGGCAACCCCGGTCCAGTGAGTGAACGAGATCGCGGCCTGGTGCAGCAACATCGAGAGGCCGCCGTAGGCCTCGAGTCCGGCCTCGCGAGCCGCGGCCAACCACGCGGTTTCGATGGGGTTGTAGATCAGATCGACGACTATCTGGGCGCCGTGCAGGACCGACGGATCGCAGGGCATCGAGCGATCGTCGCCCATACCGACGGACGTCGCATTAACCACAACATCGGCGGTCGCGAGATCCGCTTCTTGTCCGACCCGGCCCACTCGACCCGCGAGTTCGGCCGTAGCAACCGCCCGCTCGGGTGTGCGATTCACTACAAGCACGCCCGCCGCGCCCGCGGCCCCACAGGCCTGCACGACGGCACGAGCCGCGCCACCGGCGCCAATCACCGCGATCTGTTTGCCCGCAACGTCGAAATCGGCGTCGTCACGGAGTCCGGCGAGAAACCCAGCACCATCAGTATTCTCGGCCCGAATTCGGCCGTCGGCAAGGGGAACAAGGCAGTTCGCCGCACCGAGCGCGTTGACGGCGGCAGAGCGTTCGTCGGCGGCGGCCGCCGCTGCGTCCTTGTGAGGCATCGTGACCGACAGCCCGCCGAGGCCGAGCGTTCGCATCGCGGCGACCGCCTCCGCCCCGGTTCCCGCCGGGACCGGCAGCGCGACGTACACCCAATCAAGGCCCGCAGCAGCAAAGGCCGCGTTGTGCAGCGCCGGAGACAGTGAATGCGCGACCGGGTCGCCGATCACGGCAGCAATCCGAGTGTGACCGGTGATCATCAACCGCAGCCGAGATCGAGCCGGGCGCACTCCGCCTTGGCTTCTTGGAACTCGGCGTCAGTTTCGACGAAACGATGGGCGCCATCGACGCCACCTTCATTCGTCAGCACGTAGTACATCCAGGGCCCCTCTTCGGGGAAGAAAGCTGCGTCGAGCGAAGCCTGACCGGGCGCCGAAATTGGGGTAGCGGGTAGACCGGCGATGGCTCGGGTGTTCCACGGGTTCGGGTCGTCGAGATGGCTTTGCCGCAACTCCGAGCACGGAATAGCGGGGAAGTAGCACGCCGTCGCGTCGATGCCGAGCAACCATTCCTGCTGCAGTCGGTTCCAGATCACTCGCGAGATCTTCGCCCGATCCTCATCGAGCTTGGCTTCCTCTTCGATCAGCGAAGCGATGATGACGAGGTCGTACTCATCAAGCCCCAGCTCGATGGCGAGTGGTGGCAGGCCATCCGATTTCTCGAGAAGGTTGTTCATGCGCTGATCGAACTCCCCGGTCATGCGACCAACAATCCACCGCTCGTCAGCGAGGTTCTGCTCGGGCACGTCGTAGAGAGCGGGGAAGGGGAAGCCCTCATGGGGAAAGAAGACCAACGACTCTTCCCGGACATAATCGGAGAACAGATCCGGGTCTTGGAGCGCGACGATGAGCTGGTCACGATCATAAAGATCGTTCTCCTCGAGCAGCCGTTCAACAAACTGAGACACGCGTAGTCCCTCCGGAATGAGAACGGTATGGATGATCTCTTTCTTTGGCCCAAGTGCCAGCTGGTCGACAACTTCCTGATACGTCATATTCTCGACGAGGTCGTAGTCGCCAGCTTGAAACTGCACCTCGGTGTCGCAGCCGAGGAACCCGCTAATGGTGATGTTGCCGCCGTTGGGCACATCGCAGCGGAGCCAGTAGCGAAAGACGGTGGCGTTGTTGATGATGCTGGCGTCGGCCAGCTTTGTCGCGACATCGTTGACCGCGGCGCCAGAGTCGATGGTGAACTCGAGATCTTCACCGTGATCGCCACCGGCATCGACCTGGTCGTCGATCCACGAGTAGACGCGATTGCGCGCCGTGACGATGAGTACGAACACCAGGACAATGAGCCCGACACCGCGCAAGATGCTGCCCCAGGTCGTGCGGTAGCGGACC
This sequence comes from Candidatus Aldehydirespiratoraceae bacterium, assembly GCA_047639555.1. Lineage (GTDB taxonomy): Bacteria > Actinomycetota > Acidimicrobiia > Acidimicrobiales > Aldehydirespiratoraceae > JAJRXC01. Next base: position 21,034 of record JBLIOE010000021.1, on the reverse strand, counting down.
CAGTTGCGATCGTCGGCGTCGTAACGAGGGTCGACGAGCGGGTCGGCGCCCGGGTCGTCTTCGAACACGTACTCCACGCCGTTGGCGTCGAAGCCCGCCGACACGACTTCACCGGCGGGGGCGGCGTAGTCGGGAAGAGCGACGATTGGCACCTCTTCTCCATCGGGACCCACGGTGAGGGGTGGGGGCGACAGCGGAGTAGCCGCGGCCGGACGAGCCACGCGGGTGGCCGGTCGCTTGGGCGCGTCATCGGGAATGAGCGGCACATCGATGGCGCGAGGCGGCTGGGTGGGCGGCTTCGCAGCCTCCGGGATCTCCTCGTCGGCTTGGCCGGTGAGAAAGGCGGCCCAGTTACGGCGCGGCTTATCGGTCACGCGGCATCCCTCCGTCGAGCCATGCCTGCAGCATCACGGCCGCGGCAACCTTGTCGACCACGCTTCGGCGGGCATCGGCCTTCATCTGTTGTTCCATGAGGGATCGCTCCGCGGTAACGGTTGTCAGTCGCTCATCGTAGAGAACCACAGGCACGTCGAGGGTGTCGCCCAGCACCTTTGCTTCGGCCGCGTACTTCTTTGCCATCTCTCCTTTGGATCCGTCCATGTTGAGCGGCAGGCCCACAACAAGGATTTCGGCCTCCCATTCCGCCAGGAGCGCGCCGATCTCTCGATGCTCGCGGGGGCGATCACCGCAACGTTTGACCACCTCGATCGGCATCGCCAACGTGCCATCGGAATCGCTGACGGCGACGCCGATGCGCTTGGAGCCCAGGTCGAGCCCGAGCGCTCGCATCTCAGCCGATTCCGGCCGCGGCGCGGGCTTGGTCGAGGGCCCCGTCGAGCGCGGCAACATCCTTGCCGCCGGCAACCGCGAGGTCGTCGGAGGCCTTGCCGCCGCCGCCAATGGTCTTCTTGGCGTCTTCGATCAGCACCCCAGCATTGTGGGCGCTCTCCGGAGTAACGGCTGCCGCGAGGGCAACGCCGCCCCCATCGAGCTCGGCGCCGAGGACGACGGCATGTACGCCCTCTTGATCGCGAACCGACACCGCGAGATCACGGAGTCCGTTGCGATCCACGCCATCAACGCGAGCCACGACCACGCCATCGACGGCCTGGCCGGCGAGGGCCGGAGCCTGCCCTACAGCCAACGCTTGTTTCATCTTGGCGACTTCGTTGCGCAACGCCTTGGCTTCCGCCTGGAGACGCTCAATGCCCTCGGCCAGTTCGTCGGGCTGCACGCTGAGGGCGCGGGCGGCCGCCGACGCGGTGGCGTCGATGCCGCGCATCAATTCGATGGTGGTCATGCCGGTGACGGCTTCGATGCGGCGAATGTTGCTGCCGATCGAACCTTCGGAGACGATCTTCACGGCGCCGATGTCGCCGAGGGCCCGCACGTGAGTGCCGCCGCACAGCTCGGTGGAGTTCGAGCCGGCTTCGAGCACCCGCACGATGTCACCGTATTTGTCGCCAAAGAAGGCAATCGCGCCGAGGCTTTGGGCCTCGTCCATCGTGGTCTCAAAGTGACGACACTCCGGATTGGTGAGCACCTCGGCGTTGACAAGGTCTTCGACTTCCGCGATCTGTTCAGCGGTGACTGCTTCGTAGTGGCTGAAGTCGAAGCGCAGACGGTCGGGGCCGACCCACGAACCCTGCTGTTTCACGTGGTCGCCGACCACTTTCCGCAGCGCCCAGTGAAGGAGATGGGTGGCGGTGTGATTGCGCCGGATCGCCGAACGACGCTCGTCGTCGATGGTGGCCGTGGCGGTCTGGCCCACCTCAATAGCGCCGTTGACCGATGCGACCGAATGCACGCTCAAGCCCGGAACGCCGCCTCGCGTGTCGCCGACAGTGACTTCGCCGGTCTCGGTGCGAATTGTGCCGGTGTCGCCCACCTGGCCGCCGGACTCGGCATAAAACGGAGTGCGGTCGAGCACGACAATCTCATCGTCGACATGGAGCACGGTGGCTTCGGTGGCGACCTCATCACGACCGGTGAAGACTGTTTCGCCGTGGGCTTCCACCAGCGCAACCAGGCCCGCGGTGTCGCCCGTGACGCTGACCTTACGACCAGCTTTGGCTCGCTGCTGCTGGTCGGCCATCGCCCGACGGAACGCCTCGACATCAACGTCGACGTTGCGTTCGGCGGTGATCTCTTGGGTGACTTCGAGCGGGAAGCCGTAGGTGTCGTGCAGCAAGAATGCGGTGTCGCCGGACAGCGACTCGCCCTCGGCGAGCGAGCTCAGTTGCTCGTCGAGAATCGCTTCCCCGGTGCGGAGCGTCTCGCGGAAGCGCACTTCTTCGCGATCGATTACGTCGCGAATGAAGGAGTGGTTCTCGACGAGCCCGGGGTAGTCGACACCCATGATCTCGACCACCGCGTCGACCATGCCGCCCATGACCGGGGTTTCGACACCGAGGATGTAGGCGTGACGAACGGCGCGACGAAGGATGCGACGAAGCACGTAGCCACGCGCTTCGTTCGACGGAAACACGCCGTCGGACACCAGCATCGAGGTGGACCGAGCGTGATCGGCAAGAATTCGCAGCGAAACGAGCTGCTCGGGTTCCACCGTCGCGAGATCGAGGCCGGTGAGGCCCCCGGCCGCGGCCTGCAGCGCGCTCAGCTCGTCGGTGTCCCAGACGGAATCGACGCCCTGCATGACCGACACCGTGCGTTCGAGGCCCATGCCGGTGTCGATCGACGGCTTCGGTAGTGGTGTCTTCGAACCGTCTTCGTTCTGATCGAACTGCATGAAGACAAGATTCCAGATCTCGATGAATCGATCTTCGTCGCCATGCTCGGGGCCGCCGTCGGCACCAAACTCGGGACCCTTGTCCCAGAAGATCTCCGAGCAGGGGCCACAGGGGCCGGTGTCGCCCATCTTCCAATAGTTGTCTTCGTCAAGCCGCTGGATCCGTTCGGCGGGCACACCCACTTCGTTTTCCCAGATCGCGGCAGCCTCGTCGTCGGTGAGGTGAACGGTGACCCAGAGGCGTTCGGGATCGAGAGCCAGAACCTCGGTGACGAACTCCCAGGCCCACTTACAAGCATCGGACTTGAAGTAGTCGCCGAAACTGAAGTTGCCCATCATCTCGAAGAAGGTGAGGTGGCGAAGAGTGCGGCCAATCTCGTCGAGATCGTTGTGTTTGCCACCGGCGCGGACGCACTTCTGCACGGTGACGGCGCGCTTGAACGGTGCCGTTTCCTCACCAGTGAAGTAGGTCTTGAACGGCACCATTCCGGCGACCGTGAACAGCAGCGTTGGGTCGTGCGGAATCAAGGACGCGGAGGGCTGATGGGAGTGGCCGCGTTCGGAGAAGAACTCGGTGAACGCGCGGCGAACTTCATTGGCCTTCATGAGTGGAGCAGTCTACCGCCGCCGCCAGTTTTCGAAGAACGAATTGGCTCGCCGCTAGTGCCGGATACGGGGCGTACGCGGCTGGTGCCGGTCGCGCTCGCCGCCAAACTCGTTCTTGAGCTCCCGCTCGCGAGCGCGCATGGCATCAGCGCCTTCGGAGGCCGCTTCGCGCAGATCGATCACAACGTCCTTGGCCTTTCCGACCACCTGCCGGCTCTTCTCGCTGACATCGTGGCGAACTTGCTCCGGCGTGTAGTGGTCGACGGCACGACGTACGCGACGTTGGACATAGACCGAGGTTCCAAGACCAGCGGCATAACCAACACCCGACCAGAAGACACGCTTCATTTGACTCGACTCCCAACGTTGATCGCCCGGCGGCGCGATTTGCCGCCGCGCATCTTCCATGTGGCCTTGCCCGCTCCGGCCACCAGCGAGGCGGTCTTGATAAGCGGCGGAGCGACGGCCTTGTACGCGAGACGGCTGGCGACGTCGGCCGTTGCGGAGATGCGCTCGGCCCGGTCGAGCACGTTTTCAACTCGTTCGAGCTCGTCGCCGGCCTTCAACACGGTGCTGCGGAGGTCGTGCACCATGGGCAGCGTGGCGCCCCGCAGGTCGTCGACCGTGGCCCGCAGCTCGCGCAACGTACGCACGAGCGATTGCACCGCGACAACAAGCACGACGACAACAGCCAGGCAGATCACCGCAACAATCACGGCGGCGAGATCGGTAGCAGTCATGGCTCCAGTGAACTCCTCCCGCCGACCGCGTCGGGGGATGGGTCAACGGATGGTCTGCACCACGTCGTCGAGCCGCACGACTGACCCGTCACCGGCGGTAAAGGTGACCCGAGTGTGAAAGACCGCGGGATCATCTGGGGCGATGGCCTCCATCGAGATCTCCGTCCACTCATCAGGCATCGAAAAAGCGCTCGTTGTGGAGGACAGTGGGTCTGACCACTGCTGTTGGTCGCGGAAGTCCACGGTCATCTCGATATTTCCGTTGGAGTGTCCGAAGACCTGCGCCGTCACGGTGACCGTCTCACCGGGACCAACCGGGGTCGGCTGGTGAATCGACGCCCCATCACCGAGCTCGACATAGGCGTCGCCGTCCGACACGACACGCTCGACGTTCGGGTCGTCGACGTAGCGCCAGCCGAACCCGCCGAAGGGAGCAACCTCTTCAAATCCGCCGTTGGCGACATCCCCATCACGACCGAACCCACTCATCACATCCTGCTCGGCGGCTTTCCATCCCATCACGGTCTCGATGTGATCAGCGAGCACCATCGCCATGCCACCGTGGTCATATTCGGTGCCATGGAATTGTTCGAAGACCCACGGGAAGGTGGCCACACTGAAGTTGTCGTCGTCCCAAAGGTCGGCCAGTTCGTGGGTGTAGTTGGCCGGCTCATCGATGGACCAGCCGTAGGCGTTGTAGACGACGATATGGGCACCGGGGTGACCGGCCCGAAGGGTGTCGAGCATCGAAAGATAGTCGGCCTTCACGGCGTCCGGCGTCGTGCCGTAGATGTCGTTGGCGCCCAGATTCATCACCACCAGATCAGCGGGGAAACGATCGAGCTCCCATGTCTCCTCCGGAGCCGCCCGGTCGACGGCGTCAAAGACCGCCTGCACCCCCGAGAGAGTGCTGCCGCTCCACGAAATGTTGTGGAAATCCGCAGCGAACATTCGGGCCGTGATGCCCGCGTAGCCGAAGTAGGTGCCGACGAGGTGTGGATCGGCCTGATCACGTTCGTTCTCGAGCGAATGGCCGGCCAGGTTGGAGTCGCCATAGAACACGATGCGACGTTCGAGCGGATCAACCGGCTCAGTCTCGCCGGTTCCCGTCGCGATGAAACCGCGGAAGATCAGGTTCGAGAACTGCGTCTCCTTGATCACCTCGATCGTGTGCCAACCGGCATCCAACTCATCGAAGATCGGCTCGAGGGTAATCGGCACGATGCCGTCGTCACCGGTGAGCTGCAGGTTCCGGGCGCCGAGCACGTCGCCATCCACGACAACCCGAATCCACTCTTCTTGCCCCTGGCTGAAAAGCTTCACGCCCACCGCGGTGCCGTTGAAACGAAACGACATCGACGCGCCCGCCCAACGGGCGACCGGTGCGGCGGGATCCGAGATGTCCCACCGTCCGACAAGCTGCACCGCAGGGTCGTCGGCCGCGATGTCAAACACGAGGTCGCCGACCGGTGCCTCGGTTGTCGTGGAGGTCAAGCTCGTCGCCGGAGCGGTGGTCGTCGTGCTCGTGGTCGGTCCGGCATTGTCGCCGGAGTCGCCGCCACAGGCACCGGCGACAATGACGAAGGCGGTCAGAACGACGAGGCGGAGCATTGGCTTGGCGAGCATTGGCTTGGCGAGCATTGGCTTGGCGAGCATTGGCTTGGCGGACACAGCCTCAGCCCGGCCGACCCGGCCAGTTCTCTTCCAGTTCGCCCTCGTGGCCGTGGGGCGAGGGTTCGTAGAACACCTGGTCGGCGAGTTCGTCGGGCAGGTAGTTCTGATCGACCCAGCCCGATGGGTCGTTGTGCGGCAAGCGATAGCCGGCACCATGACCGAGACTCGCGGCGCCCTGGTAGTGACCGTCTCGAAGGTGAGGCGGCACCTCGCCGGTTCCGGCGCTTCGCGCCGCCTCGAGGGCCGCAAATATTGCGGTAGTCACCCGGTTCGACTTCGGCGCCGTGGCCAGGTGAATCACCGCTTGGGCGAGGTTCAGCTGAGCCTCGGGCAGTCCAACGAACTCCACCGCTTGGGCCGCCGCGTTCGCAATGAGCAACGACTGTGGGTCGGCCATGCCCACATCTTCGGAGGCAAGAATGACGAGCCGGCGAGCGATGAACCGGGCGTCCTCCCCCGCTTCGAGCATACGAGCGAGCCAATAGACACCGGCCTGCGGGTCGCTTCCGCGGATGCTCTTGATGAACGCAGAGACGACATCGTAGTGACCGTCTCGGCCGTAACGCACGGCCTTTGCATCCACGGCGCCTTCCGCGTCAGGAAGGGTGACGTGGAGCGGGCGACCGCGATCAGCGGCGAGGGCGACGGCAACTTCCGTGCCGGTCAGCGCGTGACGACCATCGCCGCCGCTGCGCGCGGCAAGATGCTCGATCGCGTCGTCGTCGGCGGTGGCCCCCTCGATCTCGAGGCCACGCCGGATCAGTTCGGCGATGTCATCGGCCTCGAGTGCGTGCAGACGAAACAGTGTCGACCGAGACATCAGCGGCGGATTGACTTCGAAGTGCGGATTCTCGGTGGTCGCGCCGATCAGCACGATCAGACCCTCCTCCACCGCGGGGAGCAGGGTGTCTTGTTGGGCCTTGTTGAAACGATGTACTTCATCGAGGAAGAGGATGGTGCCCTGGCCCCGTTCGCCCAGCCGCTGGCGAGCCATCGCGATGATCTCGCGCACGTCCTTCACCGTTGCGGTGACCGCTGAAAGCTCCTCGAACACCTTGTCGGTGGTTGACGCAACAAGCCGAGCCAGGCTCGTCTTGCCGGTTCCGGGCGGACCCCAGAAGATCACGGACGACAATCGATCACCGTCGATGAGTGCGCGAAGCGGCTTTCCCGGCGCCAGCAGGTGGCGCTGGCCAACCACATCGTCGAGGCCACGGGGCCGCAAGCGAGCCGCGAGTGGTGAACGGCCTTCCAAACGGGTCTGCGCTGCGGCACTGAAGAGGTCGTCGCTCACGGCGCCGACACTAGGGCGTCTGGGCCGTTCGGCACCCCAATGCTCAGGACCGAAGTCATTCTGCCGATAGCCACAAGGTGAGAGACCTCCTTCCGCTCATCTTCTGGTCCTGGTTCGCTATCTCGTGTTTCGTGCTGATGCGCCGACGCGTTACCCGCGGTTCGTGGAAATCCATGGCCGCCGACACAGACCGATCGCCAATCAACTTCCCGCCTCCCCCACCGCCGGACGCGACGGCGACGCCCGCGCCGGCCCCGCCCGTGCCTCCGGTGCGAATCGAGGGCAACACGATTACCGAGACGCCGCCGGTAACCACACCCGCGGATCCTCTTAACGAACGAGCCCGGACTCTGGCCGAGGCCCTTGAAGGCATCGCGATGCCGTGTGACCTGGCGCCGCTGATGGGCAACGGATCGCTCGATCCCCGTGAGGTCTCGTTCTTCACTCGCGATCAGGTCCCCGCGAAAGTCGGCGGAGCGATTGCCGATGAACTCGAACGGCTGGGCTACGAGATCTCGCCCGTCGACGATCGTTCCATCCGGGCCGAGCGAGGCCAGAACCTCGTGCGGGCGCGCATCGTCAGCGCCGCGACCGACTCTGAAGAAGTGTTCGCTGAACTCCACCCCAGCGCCCCAAAGGACAGCGTGGTGGTCGAACTCAAGCTCGTTTGAGCCCGCGATCTGGTGGAACTGAAATCCGCCTCAGGTGGCGCGGGGCAGCACCCGAAGACCGAGGTCGTCGAGATGGGCGGCGTCGATCGGTGACGGCGCGTTGGTGAGCGGGTCCGCTCCCGACTGTGTCTTCGGGAACGCGATGACCTCGCGGATGTTTGTTTCTCCAGCGAGAAGCGCGGTCAGCCGGTCAGTACCAAACGCGAATCCACCGTGCGGCGGAGCGCCGAAGCGGAACGCGTCCAGCAGGAAACCGAATTTCGCCTGCGCTTCCGCCGCGGCGATGCCCAACAGCTCGAAGATCCGCGACTGGACGTCGGAGCGGTGGATTCGGATCGATCCGGAGCCAAGCTCCCAGCCGTTGAGGACGAGGTCGTAGGCCTGCGAACGGACGTCGAGCAGCGCTTCGCCGCCCTGGTCGAGCAGGTGGACATCTTCATCGTGCGGCATCGTGAACGGATGGTGCGCCGGGATGGGCTGACCGTTGTCGCCCAGACCTTCGAAGAGAGGGAAGTCAACAACCCAGAGGAAGTTGAGGCCGCCTTCGTTGACGGGCGGCTTCCCCAGCTCGAGCCGCAGCAGGCCGAGCACGTGACGAACCAGGCGCCGCTCGTCGGCGACCAAGAACACCATGTCACCGACCTGCGCTTCGAGCGCCGCGACGAGCTGCGCGTTCTCGTCGGCGGACAGGAACTTGGCCACACCGGCATCGAGGGTGGGCCCACTTTTCCCATCAACACCGTCTCCGTCGATGACCTTCATCCAGGCGAGGCCCTTGGCCCCCCAGCGCTGGCAGGTCTCGACAAGCGCGTCGATCTGGTTGCGGCTGAGCGCCTCCATGCCGCCTTCCATGCGGATGCCCTTTACGCAGGGCGCCTGGAAGACGCGGGCTTCGGTGCCCTCAAATATTGGGGTGAGCTCGACGAGCTCCATGCCGAAGCGGGTGTCGGGTTTGTCGGAGCCGTAACGCTCCTGGGCATCGAGCCACGTGATCCGCGGGAACTCGGCAGGACGTTCGCCCGTGACGGCTTCCGTCGCTTCAGCAACCGCATGGGAGATAACGGTGAACACGTCTTCCTGATCAACGAAGCTCATCTCCGCATCGAGCTGCATGAACTCGAACTGGCGATCAGCCCGAAGATCTTCGTCTCGCAGGCAGCGGGCAATCTGGTAATAACGATCGATCCCGCCGACCATGCAGAGCTGCTTGAACAGCTGCGGGCTCTGCGGCAGCGCGTAGAACGAACCGGGCTCCTTGCGCGACGGCACGACGAAGTCGCGGGCACCTTCAGGGGTCGAAGCGATGAGCATCGGGGTTTCGATTTCAACAAAACCTTGGCTCTCCATCGCGCCGCGCAGTGCGCTGTTGACTGTGGCCCGGGTGCGCAGGTTGCGCTGCATACGGTCTTTACGGAGATCGACGTAGCGGTGACGCAGGCGAATGGTCTCGTCGACCGCGGTGCGCTCGTCGAGCGGGAACGGCGGCGGCTCGGCCTCGTTCAGGATCTCGATATCGGTGATCTCGATTTCGATTTCGCCAGTGGCGAGGTCGGTGTTGGCGGTTTCGTTCGGCCGCAACCGAACTTCGCCCGTCATGCTGGCCACGTATTCGCTGCGCAGGTCGTGCGAGTTGTTGATCACACACTGCACGACGCCGGTGCGGTCGCGCATGTCAATGAAGGCCAGATGTTCGCCGTGCTCGCGTCGTTTGTCGACCCAGCCGCAGACGGTGACGGTGCGGCCCACGTCGGCCGCAGTGAGCTGCCCGCACATGTCGGTGCGCATCGAGGTGGTCAGGTCCATCGTTGGTTCCTACTTCTCTTTTTCAGTGCTGGAGAGTGAGCGGATATCGCTCACGAGATCATCGAGGGCGACGCGACGCTGGCCGGTCTCGCCTCGCAGGTCGCGCAGGGTGACTTCCCCGGCGGCAACTTCGTCTTCGCCGATGATGGCGGCGTAGAGCGCACCGGAACGGTCGGCCACTTTCATCTGGGCTTTCATCGAGCGTCCGCCGTAGCTGCGGTCGGCGCCGATGCCGCCGCGGCGCAGGCGCTCGCAGACATCGAGCGCCTGACTCCCGCCGGTGACATCGACGACAAACACGGAGATTGTGGGCCCAGGCGCGGGGAAGACCCCTTCGGCGTCGCAGGCGAGAAGGATGCGATCGACCCCGAGGGCAAAACCAATACCCGGGGTGTCCGGGCCGCCGAGGTTCTCGACGAGTCCGTCGTAACGGCCGCCACCGCCCACGGCGTTCTGGGCACCCTCGAGCGACTCGGCCGCGAATTCGAAAGTGGTGCGGGTGTAGTAGTCGAGACCGCGGACCAGCCGTGACGAGATTTCGTAGTCGACGCCCAGCGACTCGAGGCCCGCACGGACCTGGGCAAAGTGCTCGGCCGTTTCCTCAGTGAGAAAGTCGACCATGATCGGCGCTGCGTCGATGATCGCCTGGTCTTCTTCGCGCTTCGAGTCGAGGACCCGCAGCGGGTTGCGCTCGAGCGTTGCCTGCGACTGCGGCGACAGGTCGGCCAATTGGCCGGTGAAGTAGTCGGTGAGCGCGGCGAGATAAGCCGGCCGACACGAGGCGTCGCCCAAGCTGTTGATCATCAGCCGAACCTGTTCGAGGCCGAGCGACTCGAAGAAACGAGCCGCCAGCGCGATCACATCGACATCGGCTTGGGGGTCGTCGGCGCCCAGCACCTCTACGCCCACCTGGGTGAACTGCCGATAACGACCCGCCTGAGGCTGCTCGTAACGGAACTGTGGACCTTCGTACCAAACCTTCCACGGCGGCACGGGGCGGTGTTCGGCGTAGGCCCGACAGATCGAGGCGGTGAGTTCCGGACGTAAAGCAAGGTGTTGCGGCGGATTGCCCTTATCGAAGAAGTCGAACATCTCCTTGCTGACCACGTCGGTGGCTTCACCAATGCGCTTGAAAACACCGAGGTCTTCGAAGAGCGGCGAGACCACCTCACCAAACCCGCTCAACCCCGCCGACTCGGCAAAACGATCGACCAGTGCGCGTCGGCGCGCCGACTCCGGCGGGAGAATGTCACGAGTGCCCTTAGGGGCTCGGAAAGTTGGCTCGGCCACAGCCGCTGAGGTTACCCGTCGCCTCCGGGGACCGAGCGGAGGCTTCGCGGGATTCAGGAACGTCAGTCGGTCGTGACGGGAGACGCGCCGCCGGGCACGAGCCGATACGCGTCATAGACCGCTTCAACCGCGAGGAGTCGGCTGAGTACCGAATCGAGCTGACTTACGTCGGCGAGTTCGAACTCGAACTGCATCTTGGCCACGGCATCGTCGCCCGTCTCCGTGCTCACGCTCGTGACGTTGAGACCATGGTCGGACAACACTCGGGCCACATCAACGAGGAGCGAGTAGCGGTCGAGCGCCTGGATCTCGATCGTGGTGGAGAAGCGGCCATCGTGGTCGGCGTCCCACTCGACTTCGATCAGCCGATCAGGCTGGCCCTCTTGCAGGGTGGTTGCATTCAAGCAATCGGAGCGGTGGACGGACACGCCACGTCCGCGCGTGACGAAACCCACGATTTCATCGGGCGGCACCGGCGAACAGCACCGCGAGATGCGGATCATGATGTCGTCGAGCCCCTCGACGTGGACACCGGCCGTACCTGTCGTGCGGCGCTTCGTGCCAATACGGCGGCTGACGTTGCTCGGAAGTCGGGGTGCTTCCTGATCGTTGCTGTCCTCGCCCCGCAACTCCTTGGAGATGCGCTCGGCCACCGTGGACGCGGCGAGATGCCCCTCGCCGATCGCAGCAAAGAGCGAATCTTCTTCGGTGTAGTTCAGCTGTTCGCTGACATCGTTGAAGACATCTTCCTTGAGCACGCGCTGGGCCGGAAGCCCCGCTCTCCGCAGGGAGGAGATCAGATCTTCGCGACCATGTTCGATCGCGTCTTCACGCCGCTCCCGGGTGTACCACTGGCGGATCTTGTTGGCGGCCCGCCGGCTAGCGACGAACTTCAGCCAGTCTCGGCTCGGGCCTGCGCCCTCCACCTTCGACGTGAAGATCTCGACGCTGTCGCCCGACTCGAGCCGGCTGTGGAGGGGGACAAGCCGGCCGTTGACCTTCGACCCGATACAGGCATGACCGACATCGGTGTGAATCGAGTAGGCGAAGTCGACCGGTGTGGCCCCAACCGGCAGCTCAACAACTCGACCCTTGGGGCTGAAGCAGTAGACCTCGTCTTGATCGAGATCCAACTTCAGATTGTTCATGAAGACGTTGTTGTCCGACGTCTCCTGGGTCCATTCGACGATTCGGTTCAGCCAGGCCGCCTCGTTGCGAGACTCGCCGTCTTTGTATTCGGCGTGAGCGGCCACACCGAACTCCGCACGATTGTGCATCTCCCGGGTGCGGATCTGCACCTCGATCGGCTTTCCCTGCGGCCCCACCACCGTCGTGTGAAGCGACTGGTAGAGGTTGAACTTCGGCATAGCGATGTAGTCCTTGAACCGGCCTTGGACCGGGCGCCACGTGGCATGGATCGAGCCCAGCGCGCCGTAGCACTCGCGCACCGAGTCGACGATCACACGAATGCCGACGAGGTCGAAGATCTCATCGAACGAGCGGCCCTTCACCACCATCTTTTCGTAGATCGACCAGAGATGTTTCGGCCGGCCGTCGACCTGAGCCACGATGCCAAGCTCGGCGAGGCGAGCCTGTACGTCACCCAACACCTGGGCCAGATACAGGTCGCGCTCCGGCGCCCGCTGTTGGAGCATCTGGTCGATCTCGGCATATCGGCGAGGATGCAGCGCAGCGAAAGACAAGTCTTCGAGCTGCTGCTTCATGTCCTGCATGCCGAGGCGATGGGCGAGCGGGGCGTAGACGTCGAGTGTTTCGCGAGCCGTGCGTTCTTGCTTGAAGCTGGGCAGCGCCGCGACGGTGCGGAGATTGTGGAGTCGATCGGCGAGCTTGATGATCAGCACCCGCATGTCGGACGCGATCGCCACGATCATCTTCCGCATCGTGGCGGCTTGCTGTTCTTCTTTCGTGTCGTACTTGACACGTTCGAGTTTGGTGACGCCATCGACGATCCGAGCCAGGTCGGCACCGAACTGATCCTCAAGCTCCTTCAAACCGATCGGTGTGTCTTCGACCGCGTCGTGAAGGAGGGCTCCCGCGATCGTGACATCATCGATGCCCTGGCGGGCAACGATGGTGGCAACGGCAACCGGATGACGGATGTAGGGCTCTCCCGACTTGCGGAACTGTCCCTCATGGGCCGACGCCGCGAGGGCGAAGGCCCGCTCAATCAGAGACGTGTCGGCCTTCGGGTGATGTTCGTGAAACGCCTCCAGCAGGTCAGCGATCTCGAGCGACGAGGACCGATTAGGTGCCCGCCGCCAGGGCATCACCCGCTGGACGGTCGCCATCTACTCGCACCCAGCTATGTCGCCATAAAGGATGAACGACTCGATGCGAGCGCCGCCGAGCTTGCTTCGGCCGGCGAGAAAACCAAGTTCGAGAAGGAATCCGAATCCGACCACATCGCCACCCTGGCCGTTAATGAGCTCGACCGCCGCGCTCGCCGTGCCACCGGTGGCCAGCACATCGTCGATCACCAAGACCTTCTGACCGGCAGAGACCGCATCGGTGTGCATCTCGAGGGTGTCGGTGCCGTACTCCAGGCCGTAGTCGACCGAGGCAGTCGCGAACGGCAGCTTGCCGGGCTTGCGGACCGGCACGAAGCTGACCCCAAGCGCACGAGCGATCGGCGCTCCGAAGATGAATCCACGAGCTTCGATACCCACAACCACGTCGACCGCAGCGTCATGCCATGGCGTGGTCATCGCAGTCAGCGCCGCATCGAACCCAGTCGGATCGGCGAGTAGCGGCGTGATGTCCTTGTAGACGATCCCGGGTTCGGGAAAGTCCGGGATATCTCGAATGAAACGCTCAGCGGCAGCAGCGGACATACCCGCCACGGTACCGCCCCTACGCCTTCTTCTTTTTCTTCCTCGGCTTCGGCGGTGCGTTGCCAGCCCGCGGCCGATCGGCCGTGGCCCGTGTCGGCGTGGTTCCCAGCGCGGCATCTTCGGCCGAAACCGAACGAGTGCCATCACCCGTAAGGCCACGACCATCGACCTTCTTGGCGACCGCAGCGTGCGATTCCTCGCGACTCTTCATGAACGCCACGACGGACGATGCAACGAAGATCGAGGAGTACGAGCCGACCAGGATGCCGATGAGTAGCGCAATCGCGAACTCTTGGAGCGTCAAAGCGCCCAGGATGAACGAACCCACGATCAGCATCGACGCAACCGGAAGCATCGACGTGATGGACGTGTTGATCGAACGCATCAGCACCCGGTTGAGCGCCAGGTTCATCATCTCGTTGTAGGTGTAACGACCGGTGCCCGAAAGACGGCCCGAGATCTCTCTTACCTTGTCGTAAACAACGATCGTGTCGTAGAGCGAATAGCCCATGATCGTGAGGAACGCGATCACGGTCGCGGGTGTGACCTCGAACTGGAAGATCGAGTAGACGCCAACCGAGATCACGATGTCGTGGGCCACGGCCACGAGGGCACCCACGGCCATCTTCCATTCAAGACGGACCGCGATGTACACGGCCACGATGATGATGAACCAGACCAACGCGTTGCGCGCCTTCGAGGTGATCTGATCGCCCCACGACGGTCCGACGGTGGTGACACTCACGTCGGTGGTGTCGGCGTTGCCGAGCGCAGCCATTGCCGCAGTGACCGCCTTGATGGCCTCGTCGTCGTCGAGATCGGCGCGCACTCGGATGGTGTCGCCGCCGACTGTTTGGATCTTGCCGGCGGCGGCATCGGTGTCCGCGAGGGCGTCGCGAGCATCGGAGACAGAGGATTCGGGCGCGACAACCTCCCATGAGGTGCCGCCTTCGAAATCAATGCCCAGATTCAGGCCACGAAAGCCGAGTGAACCAACACTCAGCAGCACCAGAACAAGCGAACCAATGAGCGCGGGGCGCCACAGCTTCGGAAAGTCGAACTCCTGCTCGCCCCGGTACATCTTGCGAAGAATGCTCATGACCGGACCTCCCCGCTCGGGATTCCGTATCGACGAGGATGGGCCGTCATTCCCTCACGTCGAGCCATTAGACGGATCACGGGACCCATGAAGAAGTAGGTGGCCACGAGGTCGAGCACGGTGGCGAGGCCGAGGAAGAGGGCGAAGCCCTTTACCTGACCAACGGTGAGGAAGTAGAGAACAACCGCCGCGATCAGGCTGGCGATGTCGGCCTTCACAATGGTCGCGTAGGCAATCGGGAACGCCCGCTCGACGGCCGACCGCACGGTGCGGCCGCTTCGTACGTCTTCCTTGAGATGCTCGAAATAAACAACATTCGAGTCGACGGACACACCGACAGAAACAATAAGGCCGGTCACGCCGGCGAGAGTGAGCGCGAGGCCTTGCGACTCACCGAGCCACGCCACCATGGTCCACAACATCGCGCCGGAGATCGCGAGGCTAGCGATCGCGACGAGCCCCAGAAGACGGTAGTAGAGGATGAGATAGAGCGAAACGAGTCCGAATCCGATGAGACCCGCAGTGATACCGGCCGCGAGTGCATCCTCGCCCAGCGTGGACGAGACCGTGCGGCTTTCCTGTGCGGTGAGCTCAACCGGCAGCGAGCCGAAGCGCAGCACAAGAGCGAGATCCTTCGCTTCGCCTTCAGTGAAACTGCCGGAGATCGTTACGCCGAGACCGAAGTCGGTGGTGTTGACGTTGGGCGCACTTTCGACCTGACCATCAATCTCGATCGCGATACGGCCGCTCGGGCAGTCTGCTTGCCGCGTAAAACACGACGTCGCGAGACCGTTGAAGTCATCGGAACCAGGGCTGCCACCCCGGAGATCGACACCCACGGTCCAGCCTTCGCCGACCCGAAACTCGGCCCGGGCACCCGACACGATTTCACCGGTCACGCGGCCATCGGGGAACGCAGCCTGGTTGACAAGCAACGGAGCAGGACCAAGGGCGAGTCGCGATTCGAAAGGATTCTCGGTGGCCGGTGGCAGCACGGTGAATTCGTCAGCGCCAGCGTCGGGCGTGAACGCCCACTGATCGACGAAGGCCTGGGCCTGAGCGAGCACGTCCTCGGTGATCGAGGTGTCCCCCGCCGCGGCTTCCTCGATGATCGTCAGCGATGACTCATAGGCGAGCGCCTGCTCTGGGCCGAGTGCCGAGACGACCGGACGGAAACGGAGTTCGGCCGTTTGACCAACCAGCTCAATGGCCCGCTGCTGGTCGTCGACGCCCGGGATCTGCACGAGGATCGTGCTTCCTTCACGGGTGATCTCCGGCTCGCGCACACCAAGACCATCGATGCGGTTGCGGATGACTTCGATCGCTTGATCAAGAATGTCTTCCGAGACGGCCGAGCCGTCAGGATTTGGTTCGGGCTCCAACACGACAGAAGCGCCGCCCTGCAGGTCGAGACCGAGCAACGGCTCGTTGCCCGCCGCAAACGTATAGACGATTCCGGCAAGCGCCAGAACAAAAATGCCAATCGAGAAACTGAGCTGTTGACGCATTCTCAGGCGTCGCTGTCGTCCGTGTCTACGTCAATCAACTCGGTGTCGTCAGCCCCGTCGCCATCATCATCATCATCATCGGCGTCGACTTCGTCGTCCGCCACTTCGTCATCGGCGACTCTCTCGGCAATCGCTGCCTTCGAAATCTTCAGCTCGACATCAGGAGCGACTTCAAGCCAGATGACGTCGTCTTCGACTTCGGCGACCGCTCCATAGATTCCCGCGTTAGTGACGACAATGTCACCTTCGGTGAGCGAGCGCAGGAGCGCTTGGTGGGCCTTCACACGCTTTTGCTGCGGAAGGATGATGAATGCGTACAACGCACCACCCATCACGGCGAGGAGAACAAACGACTGCATGAGCGACGAGGCTAGCTGCCCCACACCTCATGGACGCCCCCGCGGAACTGCTCAAATGTTCCGCCCCGGATTGCGTCACCCATCTGGTCCATGAAACGAAGCAACCAGGCAACGTTGTGCAGGGTCAGGATCCGTGCACCGGTCGGCTCTTTCGTCTGGAGCAGGTGCCGGAGATAACCCTTGCTCCAGCGGTTGGCCGGGCTGTCGGCCCAGGTGGTGTCGAGCGGGTCGTCGCTTGTCGCGAACTCGGCGCGGGAGAGGTTGAAGCGGCCGCTGTCGGTCAGGATCGTGCCGTGCCGAGCGAGTCGGGTCGGCAGCACACAGTCGAACATATCGACGCCGCGAGCGACCGATTCAACAATGCCGACCGGGTCGCCGAGTCCCATGAAGTAACGGGGCTGGTCGAGCGGCAGCAGGTCCATGCAGGAGTCGAGGCCAAGCAGCATTTCGCTGCGGTCCTCCCCCACTGACAAGCCACCGACGGCGTAGCCATCGAAGTCGAGCGCAGTGATGGCTTCGGCCGATTGCTTTCGCAGGGTGTCGTCGGTACCTCCCTGCACGATGCCGAACTGGCTCTGCCGGCCCGGCGCATCAGCATGGTCCAGGAACGCCTGGCGACCGCGCCCGGCCCATAGGGCGGTGCGATCCACGGCGCTCTTCACGATCGACAGGTCGGCAACCGACGACGGGCACACATCGAGCACCATCTGAATATCGGCGCCGATCAATGCCTGTACGGCGACCGCTCTCTCGGGGGTGAGGAGGTGAGTGGAACCGTCGTAGGTCGACTTGAAGGTTGCACCCTCGTCATCGAGCTTCGGCGAGAGCGAGAAGATCTGGTAGCCACCGCTGTCGGTCAGAAAGTGACCGTCCCAGTCAGCAAAGCCGTGAATGCCGCCCAACCGCGCCACCACGTCGGCCCCGGGCCGAAGCATGAGGTGGTACGTGTTCGCCAGGATCACCTGAGCGCCAAGCGCTTCGATGTCATCGCTGGCCAGGTGCCGGACTGCGCCCCGCGTGCCGACCGGCATGAATCGAGGCGTCGTGAACTCACCCCGCGCGGTGGTGACCACGCCGGAGCGCGCACCCCCATCTCTCCCCGTCTCTGTAAACGTCGTCTTCACGAGAGAGCAGGCTACGGCGCTCGCCCCCTCGTAGTACCGTCCGCGCGTGTCCACAGTCTTTGTTCATGGCGTGCCGGAGACCTCCCTTGTGTGGGGTCCGCTCATCGATGCGCTTGGCGTCGACGATCCAATCACGTTGCAGCTCCCGGGGTTCGGTTGCGACCGCCCTGAGGGTTTCGGTTCAACGATGGACGAATACGCTGACTGGCTCGTCGCTCAGCTGAACGCGATCGACGGCCCGATCCATCTCGTCACCCATGACTGGGGTGCACTCCTCGGGCTTCGGGTTCTCGCCGAGCACCCACAGCTCGCCGCTTCGTGGGTGACCGACATGGGAAACCTCACCGACGACTTCGAATGGCACGACACCGCCCGCATCTGGCAGACCCCCGGTGACGGTGAGGCCTTCATGGACGGCATCACCGGCGCGAGCCCGACCGACCGCGGCGCGTTACTGATGAGTCTTGGGATTGGCGAAGCAGTCGCGATGCCCATGGGTGCACAAGTCGACGCCACCATGTCGGACTCGATCTTGCGCCTCTACCGCTCGGCCACCGAGATCGGTCCTGCTTGGGGCCCCGGGATCGACAAGATCACCGTGCCCACCCTTGTCGTGGAAGCGACCCTCGATGCCTACCGCCGCGAAGGCGCAACGGCCGAACTCGCCGAGCGCATCGGCTGGGAAACAGTCCGACTCGACGACGCCGGCCATTGGTGGATGACCACCCATGCCGACCTGGCCGCCGCGGCGCTCAACACTTTCTGGGCCTCACTCTGGTAGCGACGGTTCGCTCACGTTTTCCTGGGCGTGATCGCGTAGGTGTTGCGCCGCACCATGAACGGCACGAAAGTAACGGCGGGGGTAACGCCAACGTCGGTGGGTGCGGAGTTCGATCGTGGTGATGGTCTGATCTCTCCACCACGGCTCGACCGTGATCCACACGGGCACCCCCGGCCATGACCGGGGCAGCCGAAGTGTGCCCGCCGCCCGAAGGCCGTCTTTCGCCCAGGCTTCGAACGGGGCGAGCGTTTCGAGCTGCCCCCGTCCGGCCGGGAAGGTTGTCGGCTGCGAAGGAAGCCCCCGAGCGACCTCTCCGAAAGAGAGGAAGAGGTGCTGGCGAACTCGCGAATCGTGACGCGGATTGCCGTCGTACATCACCTGATCCCGGCGCCGACCAATCCCGTGCAGCACTCGATTGAATCGAGATTCCCAACGGCGACCAGCTTCGACCCACGGGGCCGCCGCCCGCGCCACGTTGGCTCGTACCAGGTCGAATACTTCCGCGCCCTGGATCCTGACAGCGGTGACGTCGCCAGCGATCATGCCCGGCGCGCCATTCAAGAACTCGTCGGTGAGCGGATCAACGATCTCGATCCGCAGCGGTGCGACGGCGTTTGCCATAACGCCAGATTAGACGCGTTTCAGGCCGTTCGTCCGAACCTAGTCAGCGGGGCGATTCGGCCACGAATAGACAATCCCCGCCTTCGAACGTCCCTCTTCAACGAAGATCTCGAGCGCTCGGAAGCAGTAGGCCATCTTCTGGGCGACATCACGATCGACGTCGGCGTGGTTTGCCATGTCGGCGGTCGTGAAGGTTTCGGGGAGGTCGTTCGGCAGGAGGCGCAGCAGGTCTCGAGGCGTATCGAACCGATGACGCTCGTGTATCTCCCTCAGCACTCGATCGGTGGTGCGATATCCGCCTCGACCACGACGAGCCTTAGGGTCATCGATCTGCGATTTCGTAACGGAGACCAACACCGTTTCCAGGGTGAGGTTCGGATGATCAAGCAGTGTTGGAATACTCACCAGCTCATCGAACAGCGAGTAAATCGTTGCCCGCTTCGGCGACTTTCGAACTGACTTCCCGGGCCGATCGAGATACGTCGCAATCGCAATCGGATACACAAGAAGTATCTGATGCTCAGCCAGAAGGCAGTCGAGCTTTCTTCCCATCGCGGCAAACGAACCCGTCTGGATCTCCACCAGCAGGTCGGGGCGACGAATGTCGATGACAAACCCGTCGAGGGGCACCTCGAACTCGTCGCCCGGTTCGGCGTAGCTGGCCTTCAACGCGGCGTGGAGCGAACCCTCGTTCAGCGTGCCGATATGTGGCTCGACATCCATGGGCCGACGGTAGTCCCTGGGCGTGGGGCGACGGTGCGGGCCTCGGCGTCTACCGTGCGGCCATGGCATTCACAGGCTGGCCGGTCGAGGCAATCGAGTTCTTCGAGCGACTCGAGGATGACAACACCAAATCGTTCTGGAATGAGCAGAAGCACGTCTACGAGCAAGCGGTGAAGACGCCGATGGCAGCGCTGCTCGAAGACCTCGAGAGCACATGCGGCCCGGGCAAGATTTTCCGCCCCTACCGCGACGTGCGCTTCAGCAAAGACAAGACGCCGTACAAGACGAACATCGCGGCGACCAGCGAGAAGGGTGCCTACATCAGTTTGAGCGCCGACGCTTTCAGCCTCGGCACGGGCTATTACTTGATGGCGAAAGATCAGCTCGCGAACTTCCGGGCCGCGATCGACGAAGACAAGACCGGTCGCCAGCTCGAACGAACAATCACCAACCTCACCGATGGTGGCCTCAAGGTCATGTCCCGCGACTCGCTCAAGACCGCGCCACGTGGCTACCCCAAGGATCATCCGCGTATCGAACTCCTACGTATGAAGGGCTGTGTCGCCTGGCGCGAATGGGAAATCGGCGGCTGGCTGGACACGGCGGCACCGGTCGAGCGAATCACCGACTTTCTGGCCGCGGCGAAGCCACTCATCAAGTGGCTCGACACAAATGTCGGTCCGAGTGAGCTTCCCGACGCTGGCTGGGGCTGAACCCGGGCATGCTGCAGGCATGACCCCAGAGTTCGACCTCACAAATCTGGACGTCGACCGTGCGCGTTCGGTCACCGCAACGTTCGGCGATGGGCACGTCGCGGTCTTCACGCTCACTGAGCTCCGTACCGAGTGTCCGTGTGCGACGTGTCGAGACCTCCGCGGTCGCGGGGAAGCGGCATGGCCCCTTCCGAGTAGCCCGATCCCGCTCGCCATCACCGACGCGAGTCTGCACGGCGCCTGGGGCCTCAACATCGTGTGGAACGACGGCCACTCGACCGGCATCTACCCCTTCGAAGTTCTCCGGCGCTGGTCCGACGCGAAGCCCGGCGAGGCCGAATCGTTCACGTGATTTGAGTGTCATACCCCCTTCGTATGGTGTGGGTATGGCGTTGGCGGAGTTGGAGGATTTGAGCGAAGCGGTCCG